>NZ_JASGFH010000001.1:0-298237 GCF_047605665.1 Lacrimispora sp.
CCAGAGCTTTGATGATCGCGGATACCGCCATCTTAAGCTCCTCTCCCATCGTTTTGATCGACGAAATTGAAAATGCCGGAATTGACCGCAAAAAGGCTCTTGACCTTTTGGTGTCCTCCGACAAGATCGTTTTAATGGCAACTCACGATCCTCTTCTGGCTCTCATGGCTGACAGGCGTATTATCATTAAAAACGGCGGAATCAGCAAGGTGATCGATACCAGCGAGGAAGAAAAAGTCCTGCTGGAGGAACTGGAAAAAATGGATTCCCTCATACAGACAGCACGTCAGGAGCTGCGTAAAGGAAGCGCTTTATCTGCCAGGACCCTGGAAATGGGAATATAACCGCAATATAAATAAGGGTGCTCCTCAAGTCATTTCATGGCTTTGAGAGCACTCTTGTTCTTTGATCATTGATTTTCTTTTCCGGATATTCACGTTTTCAGTATCTTATATATTTCACGGTAATGCTCTGAAAAAATGCTTCCCCTGTTCCAGATAAACGCGAAATCATGGAGCACCTGAAAATCTTCTAATTTGATTTCCATGAGACTTCCTGACTCCAGTTCTTTTTTCACTGCTGCTTCGTAGAGGAAGGTGATTCCGCAGCCCTCTTCTACCAGGGACTTTATGGCATTGATCCCTTCTATTTCAACTGTGTATTTAAAATCTCTTATTTCAAGATTCCTGGCTTCCATGTTTTTTTCAAATATATCCCTTGTTCCGGAACCGCTTTCCCTTATGATGATCCGCTCTGACAGCAAATCCGCCAGTTTTTTCGGTTTGCTTTGAAATACATGATCTCTGCCGCAGACAGGGATATAACGCTCCTGGGAGTAAGGCAGATCATCGTACTTTTTCTTGCTGTAATTCCCCTCTACAACTGCAAAATCAATTTCTCCTGCGTTCAGCTTCTCCAGCAGCTCACTGGTATTGCCCTCCAGCATCCGCACCTCGGTATCCGGGTACAGGCTTAAATACTTCCTGATTCCCCTGGCTATGACAAATTCTCCTATGGTTAAGGTGGCGCCAAAGACCAGACTGTTTTTCTTCTTTCCGGAGTCCCTGATGATCTGCTTTAAGTAAAGGTCGTCATGCTTCATGGTAATGGCCGCCTGATACAGGGTGTTTCCGGCATCGGTTAAGTACATCTTTTTGCCTTCATATTTAAACAGCTTTGCGCCGTAAAAGCTTTCCAGATAATGAATGTGCTGGGATACTGCGGGCTGGGTGATGTTGAGTGCTTCGGAGGCCCTTGTAAAATTCATACATCTGCAAACTTCTAAAAATGTGTCAATTCGAAAGTCTCTCATGTTTTTTGCATTCCTTTTCTGATACGCTTAAGTAATTATTTATATTATACCACAACCCATAATGTTTTCTTATGAAATAATAAATATTTATAATTTCATTTTATTGTCTCCTTGTGATATCTTTATAGACGTTTACAAAGACCTGATTTACATATTCACATAGAAAAAGGAGTGCGCAACTATGAACTTCATCAGAAAAAACGGAGCCGGGCTGGCTCTGTGCCTGCTTATTGCTGTTCCGTCCTGGTTCATGGGCAGCCGGTTTCCCATTGCCGGAGGGCCTGTGATCGCAATTGTCTCCGGCATGATTGTCACCTTTTTTGTGAAAGACAAAAGAAAATTCGAATCAGGCATTCATTTCACTTCAAAAAAGGTCTTGCAGTATGCGGTTATCCTGTTGGGGTTTGGGCTGAATCTCTCTGTCATATTGGAAACAGGAAGGCAGTCTCTCCCGATTATCATGGGCACCGTCACTGCCTCCCTCGCTATCGCTTTCATCCTGCATAAAACCATGCGCATACCGGCAAACATATCCGCTTTAGTTGGGGTAGGTTCCTCCATATGCGGCGGTTCTGCCATCGCTGCCACTGCTCCGGTCATCGGTGCAGACGATGAGGAAATAGCTCAGGCGATTTCGGTGATTTTCTTTTTTAATATCATTGCTGCTGTCTTATTTCCCTCTCTTGGGGCATGGCTGGGATTTTCCTCTTCCTCAGGAGAAGCCTTCGGCATCTTTGCCGGAACTGCAATTAATGATACTTCTTCTGTAACTGCCGCCGCTTCCACCTGGGACAGCATGTACCGCTTAGGCTCTGCAACCCTTGATAAAGCCGTTACGGTTAAGCTGACAAGAACTCTGGCCATCATTCCCATCACTCTTGTGCTGGCATTCGCCCGGACAAAAGGCAAGGGAAATGGTGACGGAAAGAAAGTCAGTATGAGAAATATCTTTCCGTTTTTTATCATTTATTTCATACTGGCGTCTGTTGTCACGACAGCGGCTGCACATTTTGGGGTTCCGGTTTCCGTTTTTCTGCCGTTTAAGGAAATGAGCAAATTTTTAATTGTACTGGCGATGTCAGCCATTGGGTTGAATTCCGATGTGATCAAACTGGTGAAATCAGGAGGAAAACCGCTGATCATGGGGTTTTGCTGCTGGATGGGGATTACGGCGGTGAGCCTTTTGTTACAGCACTTTCTGGGAATCTGGTAACGGAGGGCTTATCCGGTTACGCCCGCTTCCTTTTGCCTTATACAGCTCTATATCTGCCTGATTTAACATATCTTCCAGGGAGTAACCGTTTTCTCCGTCAGGGGAACAGGCGATTCCTATGCTGACTGTGATATTCATCGTGTGCTCCTGGTAAGAAACAGGCATCTTCTCAATATTTTTGCGCAGTTCTTCGGCAGCGGCAAGGGTTCGTTCCATGGAAATATTTCCGAGAAGAACAACGATTTCTTCCCCTCCGTATCGTCCCGCAATATCCTCTTCCCTGCGAAAGCTGTTCTTCACCATAAGTGCCACGGCCCTTAAGACGGCATCGCCTGCGGGATGCCCGTACGTATCATTTACCCGCTTAAAAAAGTCAATATCAATCATCATCATAGCATAGGGAATGTGTTTTGCCTCCCCATTACACAGCATGAGCCTGGCTAAGTCAAAAAACGTCCTCCGGTTATAAATGCACATCAGGGAATCAAAGGAGGCCTGAATGCTCAGCTTCTTTAACAGCTTTTCATTTTCAGTCACATCGTGAAGCAGAAAGCAGATGCCGATGACTACGGCATCCTGCAGGATGGGGGTCTGGGTTGCCCTGTAGCACCGGGTCCCTATATCCGTCCGCAGTCTCATCAGTTCCGTTGGATTTTTAAACCGCTCTATGCCGGGTACGGCATCACCGGGTATCAGGGATTTTAAAACAGGGAACAGCCTTTTGGCAGCTTCGTTTGCATCCAGAAAATTAAAATCCCTATCACAGACGATAAGGGCGTCATCCATCGATTCGATCACTTTGGCACGGGCCAAAGGCACTACGCTGAGCAGGTTGTGGTATCTGACCGAATAAAGCAGCAGAACCATGGAAACGGTGTTGGCGGCCGGGGTCGGGTCATACCGGAATTTGGCCGAAGAAAGCACATAGGGAATGCTGCACAACATGGGAACGAGACATGCCACCAAAAGGAGGCGGCTCTGCTGCCTTTTCAGCCTGCTGCTTTCCTTTGAAAACAAATGCCTGACGATCAGACGGAGAATCAGGAGGAAAATTGCGTAACTGTATACGGTATACATGTGGTACACCGGTCCGGGATATACCCTGCAGTTGGCGATATAGCCATTAGAGATATATTCCATATCTCTGTAAAAAATTTTCAGTACCGGGTATGCCTGCATAGCGAGCATGCTGAGGAAAGGCATAAAGAAAATCAGAAAAAGCCTTACGTTATTAAGCCTCTTCTGCCCGTAAATATCACGCGCGAATAAATAAGATATGGGCAGGAGAAAAGGCAGCCCCATATACTGCAAGCGGACGTTGGAAAAAGCCGTTTCCAGCGTGTTGGAAGTGATTTCCTGCAGATAGCCGAAGTTATACATAAAATTGGTGACAGACAAAAAAATCAGAAAGTAAGCTTTTTCAGCATAGTGCTGCTTGATAGAGTATAATACCAGAAGTATTGAGCACAGCGTTGCCGCGAAGACAAGCAGAGCAAATATGTTCAGATTATACAACATGGCACCTCCTATTTATATACCCCCGCCCATGGTGCTTTGGGCTTCCTTCAAAATTTCTTCAATCATCAATCCTGTGATTCCCGGATCAAACTGATTCCCCGAATTCTTTTCAATCTCAGAAACCGCCTCCTGGGTGCTTAAAGCCTTTCTGTATACACGTTCATTGGTCATTGCGTCAAAAGCGTCAATGACAGATATGATCCGGGAGGCGAAAGGAATTTTTTCTCCCTTCAATCCATTTGGGTATCCTTTTCCATCCCACCGTTCATGATGGGCAAGGAT
This sequence comes from Lacrimispora sp., assembly GCF_047605665.1. Taxonomy (GTDB): domain Bacteria; phylum Bacillota; class Clostridia; order Lachnospirales; family Lachnospiraceae; genus Lacrimispora. The sequence continues at coordinate 4,326 of NZ_JASGFH010000001.1, forward strand.
TAAATTCGATGCAGAGGAAATCTCAGGTATGGTCTGGGCAATGCGGTAACCGATTTCCGGATGCTTTTTCATCTCCTCCCATTCCATATCCGTTAAGGGGCCTGGCTTATGTAAAATATTGGGGCTGATGCTCACCTTTCCGATGTCGTGGATGAGCGCCAGCAAAGTCAGTTCATCAATCTCTTTTGGCGACAGTTGAAGCTTTCGGCCAATGGAATAACAGAGTTTTTCCATCCTCTTTGAATGCTTCTCTACTTCCGCGTTCTTTTCACAAAGTGTGGCAAACAGCGTATGGATAACGGTATCCCTGCGGCTTCTCTCATCAGAAAGGCCCTGATGAGGAGTGCTGCATGCAATGGATTCCTCCGCCACCTCCCTGAGGGTGAGCTTAAAATGCGTGTCATCCGAAGGAATGACCGTAATCTTCATATACCGCTGAAATACTTCGATCCACTGTGTTGATTCATGTACCTTTCCTGAACGTATAATGTTTGCGCAATCAGCAGGATGGTAAAACAGTTCTAAATGTCCGATACCCAGAGGAAGGTTGTTTGCAGTCATTTATATCATCCTTTCTATAAAGGCTAAGTTATTATGAGCGCTATCCTTTTATCTAAGCTGAAACTGACCCACAAGGTTTTTAAGGATTTGTGCCTGTCCGCTTAACTCCTCGCTGGCCCCGGCACTTTCTTCGGCGGTTGCGGAGTTGGTCTGGACAACGGCGGAGACGCCTTCAATCCCTGTTGTAATCTGAGCGATGGCCTGAGACTGTTCCTCAGAGGCCCTGGCAATCTGCTGAATCTTTTCATCCATGATTTCTGCATTTTTTACAACAGTTTTTAATGACTGGGCTGTTTCAGACGCATGATCCGTGCCGGTTGCAACAGCACTGACTGCGCTGTTAATTAATTCTGTCGTACTCTTTGCCGCTTCGGCGCACCTTGCGGCCAGGCTGCGCACCTCGTCGGCGACTACGGCAAATCCTTTTCCTGCCTCGCCTGCACGGGCTGCTTCCACGGCTGCATTTAAAGCAAGTATATTGGTCTGAAATGCGATATCGTCGATGGTCTTGATAATCTTACCGATTTCACTGGAAGAGCTCTTAATTTCCTCCATCGCACCAATCAATGCATCCATGTGCCGGCTGCTTTCCATAACGCCTGTACCGGCCTGGTTTGAGAGCTGGCCTGCGTCAGATGCGTTTTCCGCATTTTCTTTAATGCGCTGTGATACCTCCAGGATCGCGGCTGACAGCTCTTCTATGGAGCTGGCCTGTTCCGTGGCGCCTTGGCTGAGAACCTGGGCCCCGTTGGATACCTGCTCAGAGCCTGCCGATACCTGGTCTGAAACCACGTTGATTTCATTGAGGGTTCTGCTTAAATTTTGGCTGATACCGCCCATGGCAAGTAAAATATTTTGAAACTCACCGATGTATTTTTCTTCGTGGCTGGTTAAAAGGCGGAAGTTCCCTTCAGACATCTCTCCCAGCAGATAACCCACATCGGAAATGATGGTTTTAAGCCTGTCCGACATTTCTGCAAATGCTTTGGAAAGCATTCCGATCTCATCCTCTGACCTTATATCAACGTGAATATCCAGCTCACCCCTTACAACTTTTTCTGCTGCGGCCACAACACCGTTGATGGGGCTTAACATCTTCCTTAACAGCAGGACGGTGATGGAAATAATGACTGCCAATGCGCAAACTGCCATGATAACCATGAATATACAAAGATTTCGTACAGCTTTATTTAAATCGGATTTTTCAAGAGCCGTGGAAGACCACCAGATTTCTTCTCCGGCTTGAATCGGATAATAGTATTCCACTAATTCCGTCCCCTCATAGGCAGCCTCTATTTTAAAGGCAGAGCCTGCCTTTGCCTTTTCACTGATCTGGTTATAGATCTCACTGCCAACCAGGTCACTGAGGTTTTGGCCGGTAAATTCCGGAGACTCACTGTCGTAAACAATGGTGCCATCCTGGGTCAGGATATCCGTAAACATGGTCGGATATTTCTCATCCGAAGACTTTGTCTTTGCAAAGTTTTCTACGGCAATATCGACGACGATCACGCCTTGTGTTTTGCCTCCTGAAACAATTGGAAATGATGCGGTCACCATTGTGACCCCGCTTTCCGCATATGGATTCGTGAAATTCTTCTTTTGGGAGGAAGCCGCCACGGAATACCATTCCATTCCTCCATACTCTTCATAAGGGACATCGGTTTCAGCGGTCTGATTCATTGCGCCTTCCTCATTGACATAGAGGGAGTAATCCTTTACCGATTCGTCATAGGCGTACGGCTCAAAATACGCCCCAATGCCGATGATATCCGGATTGTTTTTGACGGTTGTCCAGGCATTATGTAAAATATAATTTTCAACCTCATAGTTCAGTTCCATGAGCTCTGTCTCATAAACAGCACTCTTTTTTGTGGGAAAAGGCACCTTATTTCCCTGTGAATCTACGGCCTGTGAGACCAGCATTTCATCATATTCCGCATAGCTCTCTTCCAGATAATCCTGAAAGCCCTGAGCCACATTCGCGGCATCGTCAATAATTCCCTGCACGATGATCCCATTCTGTTCGGCAATACCTGAAAACTCGCTGTCAATGGTTTCCCCCATCTCTTTTCTGACGAACAGAACCGTTGCACTGATCAGTACGATCAGCGAAACGCTCAAGACACCTGCCATCACCAGAGATGTTTTGGCCGCCAGCTTCATTTTTCTTAAGTTCATAATCATACTCTCCTATCCCCTGTATTCAATATTTTCCCAAAACCGATACCGCTTCGGTCACAGGTCCGTCGAAATGAAAAGGAGGGAGGGAGTTCAGCTTAAACTTTTCCACTTCTTTCCGCAGTGTGGCTGCCTGTGCCGACATCTCTTCGCTTGTGGCAGAATTTTCCTCGGCAGTTGCCGCATTGGTCTGGACAACGGCAGAAACCTGCTCCAGGCCCTGCTTGATCTGCTCGATTGCATCGGCCTGTTCAGAAGATGCCCTTCTGATGGTGCCCATGATGACCCCGATCTGATTGGCGTCAGCCTCCATTTCCTGGAGAACGTGTGCTGTGTCCTCTGTTATTTTCGTGCCGTCCGATACGGTACTGACCGTATTCTGTATGAGAGTCCCTGTCTGCTGGGCGGCTTCTGCAGATTTTACAGCAAGATTGCGGACCTCGTCAGCCACAACGGCAAACCCTTTTCCGGCTTCTCCTGCCCTGGCGGCTTCGATGGCAGCATTCAGGGAAAGGATGTTGGTCTGGAATGCGATGTCTTCAATCACTTTTGTGATGCTGGCAATCTGTTTTGATGCAGAAGCGATGTTTGACATGGCCCTGGTGAGCTGTTCCATGTGTTCATTGCTGTTTGAAATCGCTTCCCCTGCCTGCTTCACGTAACGGACGGCGGTTGTGACGCTTTCTGAATTTTTTGCAGCCTGTTCTGCAACCTGCATGATGGACGCACTCAGCTCCTCCACAGAGGAGGCCTGTTCCGTGGAACCAGCTGCCAGCTCCTGGGCTCCGCCGGAAACCTGATCGGCACCGATGCTGACCTGTCCGGCTGCGGCATTGATGGTGTGCATGGTGCCGTTTATGGATGAAGCAGTATTGATGATCGCCTCTTTTAAAACCGTGTAATCACCTGGGTAGTCTAAATCTACCCTGATCCGGAGGTCCCCCTGTGCGATCAGGGTGATTTTCTCTATGACATCACGAATAACGGCCATCAGCATGCTGTTGCCGTTTCGGATGAATTCAGCCATCTGGCCCATTTCATCCCTGCTTTTATACGTTATCTGCGTATTTAAATTTCCTTTGGACATTTCACGGTAAGCATCTACGATCTCATTGATGGGGAGCAGGATTGATTTTCTGATTTGAAGGACCACCAGGACCGTGAGCAATAAGGAGATTACACCGAAAGCGACCAGCAAAATCCACGCAAGCCGCTGGGCAGCTTCAGCTTCCTGACTCTGGTGCACAGCACGTTCCCGGGCGACTGTGGACAGCTTAAACAGGATTTCCATTGCCTCTTCAATTCTCGGCTCATACTTATCCTTAAAAGAGGCCAGCGCTTCTCCAAGACTCGCATCCGAGTGTTCCAAAACAAGGGCGGAGATTTTCTCCCGTTCCTGGGCAGCCTCTGTCAAAATCGTGCGGACCGTTTCAATATCTGCATCCAGGTCATGATTGCGCTGGTTGCTTTCATATGCATCCAGGGAAGCAATGACCGCTTTCCCGTGAGCGCCGGCCGCATCCAGGCTGGTTTTGGAAGATGCAATGTCCTCCTCCACCACTGCATCCAGCAGATAATGAAGAATTCCCTGCATATTCACCTGCATGCTCCTGACGTGCTCTGCATTCGGCACCGTGTACTTTCCGTACAGCGCCACCTGTTTATTGATGTTATTGATGCAAAACAGAGCTAAAAGAGACGCAGACATCATCAAAGCGAGTACAATTCCAAATCCGACACCTAACTTTTTTGTAACAGTAAGATTTTTAAAAATGCTGTTTTTTGTTTGATTTGAGTTTAAATTTGAATTTAACATATCATTTGTCCTTTCTCTATTGGTATATTTTTTGCTTATTTCCCACGATCAATCAGTACCAGGTCCATAAACTCGGAAGCCGTAATCTTAACCGGCATCCTTTTTTCTTTGCAGAAAATCAGATAATCGCCGTCTGTCTTCACGCTTTGAAACAGTTTCTCATCGCGAAGCTCACCAAAGCGTGCAGTATTCAGCCTGGGGCGAAAATCAAACTGAATAATGGAACCTGTCTCCATGATCACTTCCAACTGGTAATCCGGTAAGGCCTTCACACTTTTAAAGTACCGGTCCCTCTTCTTTTTTTCAGGATTTAAGCTGTCTTTGTTTTCAAGCCGGGTTTTCATATTCTTCACCTCCGAAATCAGCTAAGAGAGTATGCCATAAAAAATAATCTGCTATATAAAACATACAGCAGATTATTTTTTATGGCATACTCCTTTTTTGACTATTTTGTCAAAAATCTCTTGCAGCCAGATCGGTTCTTGAATGAATATCCAGCTTGCTGTACACATTTCTGAGGATTGTTTTTACAGTTGTCGGAGAAATATATAACTTCTCAGCAATCTCCTTTGCGGTCAGCCGTTCCCTGGCCAGTTGGGCAACCTCTCTCTCCCTCGATGTCAGCGGGGATTTTTCCTGTAAAATGGCCTTTCTTATAACGGATACCCCCTTTTGCTGCCTGCTGCAAAGAAGCTTTAAGGCAGCCATTCCCCTGCCCCAGTCCACATGATCTTCTGTTTCATTTTCCATGTCAAAATGGCGCACCACCAGCTCAGACAGGCACTCTTCCATGCTTAAAAACTGGGCAAAGGGCAGGTAAATCTGGTCCGGCAGCGCCAGATCAAGGGCTTCTTTCAGACACTTCTGAGCCCCCAGATAGTCCCCGCTGTTGCGCTTTGCCATAGAGAAAAATATGAGGCTGTATACATCATACATGATATACTTTATTCTCCCATTGTAGTCTCTCCTCTTATCCATAACCATATGGCAAATCCCATAAAATTCATTGTACTTTTTATCCATGAGCAGAAGGCTTATGTAAATCAACTGGGCGAATGGGATGATCGGTACATGCAATACTTTTTTTATGCGCTCCATATCGTAAAGCCAGGGGGCCACGTAATCTTTAACGCCTAATATAACACTGATGACCGACATACAGTATTCAATCATATTCAAGATATACAAGTTCGAGTTTTCTTTCCCATAGTTCTGGAGATTGGTTAAGGACTCTGTGTAACCTCGCACATCCCCGCGAAGAATGGCAATCCGGACGCGTATGAGCTCTGCACAGATGCACATGCCGGTCTGTTTATTGCTGCGGGCCTCATAAAGGGCTTTATAGCATAAAATTTCAGCCTCATTATCATCTCCGCACATGAGCATGGCCTCCGCATACATGATGCTGTTATATCCGGCTCCATTTCCCTGTGTGAACTTACAATATAATTGGGCCCCTCTGTCTACCTGCCGCAGCGTATCTCTTAATGTGCCGGATTCCCTCCAAAACATATTTAATACAGAGGTTGCTGCAAACAGCCAGGGGGTATCAGGTTTGATCATGTTGGAATGGCTGTTTAAATATTGAAGTGTTTTCTCATGGCCTTCTATCATCTTGGGAACGTGGTTGAAATTTCCCAAAGTCTCTAAAATGGCATGTTCTCCTTTTATTCGCCGTAATTCCTCCAAACTGAACCTTGTCTCATCCTCAACCGCCCGGTAAAGCAGACCGCTGAGCCTTTCATATATCTGGATATCTCCCTGGAGCAGGGCATAATAGCCGAAAGCCAGTATGGCAAAGGGATACTTAATCCAGGTTTCTTCCGGACATCCCTGAACTATTTTCACAATAAATTCAGGCTGGTATTTTGCTTCCTGTATGTCCATGCATTCAACGGTAAAGGGCAGTGACAGGATCGCATCAAAGTCTCTGATTTTATAATAAAATATGGCAGCCAGGTAATTCTGTGAGATAGCAGCATAGGAGGCACCAGCTCTGCAGTACACTTGCTTTTGATATGCCTCCGGATAGAAATGATAAAAGCGGTTTTTCAGATAATTTTGCAGGATGCTGTGGATGCTGTAGAGGTGTTTATCGTGAAAATAGCGTATAAAATCATGATTTTTAAGAAGCTCTTCAATCTTGTGAGGGATGAAATCCTGTCCCAGCATAATCGCTGCCTGATGTGCTGTAAAGCTGTCTAAAACCGATACGGAAAGCAGAAAGTCCTGTTCCTCCGGATCGAGTTTGTTCCAGATGGAGGTCTCCACCAACTGTTCAATACTCGCATTAAAACTGAATGAACCTGTTTCTATCAAATTAATTGCCTGAAGCCGAATTGCCGATATCCATCCTTCCGTATTCTCATATATCCTGTCTAATTCCTCCCGATTTAACTGAATCCCTTCCATGCGCAGTACAATATCAGTACTCTCTTTGTCAAAGAAAAAATAAGGGGCATCAATCAAAAGAGCATCACTGTTATAGAGCGATATTTTCTGTTCAATTTTCATCTGCTGCGTGATGAGGATTATATGCAGATTGGGATTTTCATGCATAAAAAAAGCGATACCCACCTTGTGAGGAAGCTCACAGTCAAAAAACTGAAAATTATCCACTACAAAGTAGGTTTCTGACTGACAGAAAATATCTTTTAAATACGAAGCCATATAAAACAGTGTATCCCTGGTCGGCAGCTTTAAATTTTTAAGGTCTTCAGCCACCTTTTCATCAACCTTTGCAAATACCTCACAAAAACCCTGCCATGAAACAGAGACAGGGCCTCCCAGACACGTATACCAATACTCACAGGCACCCTCAGGAAGATTGCCTTTTAAGTACTCCCTGACGGCTGTTGTTTTTCCAAATCCCGACGGGGCCTCCACAATGGTCAATGGATAGTCCTGTATCCGGCCAAGCTGTTTTATGAGTCTGGCCGGGAAATAATACTTTTTCTGGCGATTGGATCTTTTGCGCATCTCGCTTTCTCCATTCTTCATCTGCTGTATGGTATTTCTCACTGGGGTGTTCATATTTGCCCAAAATTCCAGGGGACTCACTTTTATGCCAACCGATACAGTTATTTTTACGTTCTTTCGTTGTAAAATTGTAACATAATAACCTCTTTTGTATCATTATATACTACAATGCATTAAAAAAGCAAGACAAATTAAGATATTAAAATAGAGCCTCTTCACCAGAGGCTCCCGCTCATCTTACACCTGTTCCTTTTTGGTGTGCCGGATCATGACTTCGATCATCTCATTGATCATGTCAACCTGTTCCGGCTCTAAATGCTTGAGCTGCTTTCCCAATTGCTGGACGCTGTCAGGAATGACAGGATTGTCCAAAAGATCTCCCAGCAGATAATCTGCGGAAGTTCCAAGTACATTGCATATTTTCAGAAAAAGATGGAAGCTTGGCAAGCCGCTTCCGCTTTCAATCCTGCGAATATGCACCGCATTCACACCGCACTGTTCTGACAATTGTTCAGAGGTCATACCTTTGTCTTTCCGTAACTGGTTGATTCTTCTTCCTAATGTCTTTTTCATTCTATTCTTACCCCGTCTTTGTAACTTAGAATTTTTATTTGTGCATTAATAGTTTACAAAAATTACATTTCAATAAATAGTGTTTACTATATTACAAAAATACATAAAAGGATACACCTCATCCTTTTTTTGAAACAAGCATCTGCCTGATCAGACGGTTCTCTCCATAATAAATGAGGAAAGACCGGCTTAATAAGCCGGTCTTTCCTCATTTATTATCTCTAATATTGATACCAGATATTCACTTTCAGCGACGAATATGGATAAGGTTCTTTCCCCTGTTCCCTGATGCTCTTTTCCAGATAGTCCCGCAGCTTCCACACATCAGTCGGATCGTGTCCGGGAGTAGAAAGCTCAAATGCAGCAGAAAGCTCCTCCGCTGTAAATCCTAAATCCGCCCGTATGGTTTCCAGGGAAAGGCCGGATATCTGATGGTTCTTATGCAGCTCAAAACTCGTCTGCTTTCGTTGGTGCGCATTTAAGCTCATGCACCTCCTTTTAAAGCTTTAATAACCTGGCTGCATTGATATAAGCGATTTTTTCCTTATCCTCCTGGGATATATCTGCACTTTCTAAGTATTCCCTGGCATTTTCAGGCCTTAAGTAAGGATAATCCCCGGCCCATAAGATGCGGTCTGCTCCCAGTTCAGACAGACAGAGGCGAAACGGAGCGTTATAGAGCATTCCGCTTGGTGTGACATAGACGTGCTCCCTGTAATACTTTGAGAATTCCTGTTTCAGCCCGGTCAGACCAGGGGGAAGCTGTCTGTCAAGGCGCTCCAGGAAATACGGTACAAGCTCTCCCCAATGACCGGAAATGATGGTGAGGTCAGGAAGCTTATCAAAAATACCGGAGAGAATCATACGGATCACATGGATTCCGCTGTCCACATGCCATCCAAAACCCTGATTCGCCAGAATAGAGGCCACAGAATCAGACCAGCTTCCGCTGTAATAATAACCGGCTACCTGCTCATTAATTTCACCGGGGTGAAAATAAACGGGAACATCAAGCTCTGCGGCTTTTTCAAAAATGGGGAAGAACTCCTCATCATCAAAAAAACGGCCGTTGTAAGTTCCGTTGAGGATGGCACCTTTAAAACCCAGTTCCTTTACCGCTCTGTCAAGCTCCTCTGCCGCCGCCTTCGGATCGGCAACCGGAAGGCTGGCCATGCCGTAAAACCGTTCCGGGTTCTTTGCAATGTGGGCTGCCAGCTCATCATTGGCCTGTCTGCATAGAGGTATGGCGTGTACGGCGGGAAGCTCCATGGGATTATTGTTTCCGTATCCGATAACCTGAATGTCCACACCGCTTCTGTCCATATAAGACAGTCTCTTTTCCCCTACTTCCAGCAGGCTGTTGTCTTTTTCTATATAATTTGCCACGAACGCAGCCCTTATCCGTGCCGCAGGACTCGCATGTTCTGAGAAGATTTTTGTATACTCTTCGTTTACGGCTGCTGACATAAAATGTTCTTCCAATGCGATCACCTTCATGATAATTTCTCCTTTTCCACATTTTTAAAGTAAAATTCTTTTCCCTTTTCCGTCAGCAGCATAAATAAAATCCCCCATGCCGATTGCCTGAAATTTGAAATGGGAACGCCCATTTGCCGCTGGGATTCTTCCCTCTGGTGCCAGTAAATTTTCATAAAATGAAGCGTATTTCCTGTTTCCGCATACTGCTCCCGAAATTCTTCCGGCTGTACCAGGCCCGCCTCATTCAGTTTTTTAAGAGAATCCTCCCATAAAACCGTATTGTCCATGAAAACCCTGCGCTGGATTTCCCGGATTTGTCCGCTCATCCGGGACATCTTTGTATAGTTGCTGAAATAGAATAAATTCTCTTCCTCCAACTGTTCAAAGAACTTCAGGAGGTCATCCAGTTCTTCCAATGTGGTGCAGACAGAATGAGGGGAATACCGGCTGGAAAAATCCATGACCACTGCCTCCAGCAAGTCCTCTTTCTTCTTAAAATGATACGTTAAGTTTCCCACACTGATTGAAAGCTCTGCCGCCACATCACGCATGCTGACATTGTCATATCCATTTTCTATAAACAGCTTTCGGGCAGCGGTTATGATCGCCTCATACGTTGTCTTTTTTGTCTCTTTGCTCATGTGGCTTCTCCTTTATCGCGGTGAGTGGGGCTTTCCTGCTGGCATGTCTTACGGGGATGCCGGTTAGGCAGGACTTGTTTTATGTGTTTATTTTAGCACACTTGTACTAAATATAGAATAGTACAAGTGTGCTAAAATGTCAACAGGGAGTTTTACCATGCGCAGTCTTCCTGTAAATTTTATATTCAAGTTCAAAATGGCAATGGAAAATTTAACGGTCTTCTCTTTTTCACAATTCTCTTTTACATAATTCTTCCTTAATCAGTGATTCAGAAATTCTCATTGCCTTAATAATTGGCTCAAACCGCCTGTACTGTGCACTTTCCTTTTCGTATTTGCTCTGGGCTTTTTCTGTTTTACTGATAATGGAAATTACAGGAGGCAATGCTTTTGACAGCTCTTCCCCGGTATACGTCTTGATAGAACCGTCATTTGATATCACTGCCTGGGATATATAGAGCGCTTTTATCCTGTTTTTCAGCAGAGAATGCTGGGATGTTCCGGCTGCAAATTTGAGCTGCGCCTTTTCACAGTTGCTGATGGTGGAAGATATTATTTTCAATGCATCTGATTCTTCTTTACCGTGATTAATCATGAGGTCCTCCTTATCAGGCTCCGGTTCACGCTTGCCGTCAGCCGTTGTATATGGTTTTGCCGAATTCATACGCTCTGGTCAAATGGTTTGTCTTATGGATCTGGGCCTTGCCGTTGGTATCGCCGCATCCGCCTGCCAGCACCATGCCCTTATCGTGAAAGCCAATATAGTTTACCAGTGCAAATTCATAATAAGAAACCGCCTGCCCAAAGGTCCAGAAGAAATCGTCTGCTGCTGTCATAAGCAGCGCACAGTCTTTGATCGGATACCTCTCGTAGCGGCCTAAAGGCGGATTGGGGTCCTCCTCTGCAATGCAGTAAAAACGCTCGATAAAAGCCTTGATCCGGGAAGAAATTGTCCAGAAATAGACAGGAGATGCAAATACGATCAGATCGGCAGCCTTTATTTTAGGAACCAGATCATTAAAACCATCTTTTTGGATACAGGGCTTGCCAAAGCGGCAGGCATTGCATCCGAGGCAGCCCTTTACTTCTGTTTTCAGCAGAGACACAAGCTCAATCTGATGGCCGGCTTCCTGTACTCCTTTTATAAATGCGTTTACAAGCTGTGCTGTATTTCCTTTCGGGCGTCCGCCGCCCTGAACGACTAAGATATTTTTCATGTTCTCACCTTCAAAAATTTTCACTTTTTAATTTTCTATGGAAAGCATGGCAGCCTTTAAAGCGTGAATTTGAGTTGTATCAAATACAGGCAAATCCGTATCCTTTTGCTGGATTAACAGACCGATTTCCGTACATCCCAAAATCACTCCCTGGGCGCCTTGTTTCGCCAGTCCGTCAATAATCCGGCGGTATTTTTCCTTTGATGCTTCTGAAATAATTCCCAGGCATAATTCATGGTAAATAACATCGTTTATTATCTCAATTTCCTGTTCGCCCGGAACAAGGACCGTAATCCCTGCATTTATCAGTTTTTCCTTGTAGAAATCCTGTGTCATCGTATACTTTGTTCCCAGAAGTGCAACTTTTGTAATATTGCGGCCCTTCAATTCCTCTGCCGTTGCTTCAGCAATGTGAATAATAGGGATGTTAATCCTGCTTTGAATCTGAGGGGATACCTTATGCATGGTATTAGTACAGATCACAATAAAATCCGCACCGGCTTTTTCAAGATTTTCTGCTGCTTCGGACAGAATATCAGCACTCTTTTCCCAGTCACCTTCTGCCTGGCATTTCTCAATTTCAGCGAAATCCACACTGTAAAGCAGTACTTTCGCGGAATGCAATCCGCCCAGCTTTTGTTTTACTATTTCATTTACGGTTTGATAATATGTAACCGTGCTTTCCCAGCTCATTCCGCCGAGCAATCCAATTGTTTTCAAATTATTTCCTCCTGTCAATTAGGGTTATGGTAAAAAGGCATTCATTTATAATAATCTTCTTCGCATATGAGCACCGGAGTTATTGTACCTTCGTAAAAAGAGACAGGCTTACCAACAATTTTCCCGCCCATATCACAAATAATCTTCACCGTCGCCTCCCGCGCTTCCATATATACCTCTTTTATCCCTTGTGAAAATAAGTCTTCCAATGAGTATTTAGCCAGGGCCGTGCCGATATGTTTTCCTCTATAACTGCTGTTCACTGCAAACCTTCCCCAATGAATCTTCTCATCTTCTTTCCATGCCGCTACCGCCCCTACAATAGATGACTCAATCGTAGCACACCACCACTGGACAGCCTCTTCTCCAATCACTTCAATCATATTTTCGGGTATCTTTTGTTCTCCTGAAAATACATTTACCTGCAGCTTCATGATGTCGCCCATATCCAGGTCAGTTGCTTTTCTTATTACCAATTCTTGCATATGTGTATTTTTACCTCTCTGTCATAATTCTTCAGAAGAATTTTAATTTTATGTTTCGTTTCAACAACCTGCCAAAGTCATCCTTTACAACTACAAATTTCCGTTTTATCATCTCATATACAATTCAATAATTTGTAACTGCATTTTCCATCACGTTCAGATAAACCAATTGCCGGCAAACTTATTTCCTCATGCGAATCAGACTCAGAATTTGGCGCTATTACCCTTCTGATTCCGCAGCATTCCACATCTTCCTTCTGGCAAATACTGAAATCCATGTTTATAATAAAGCTTGTCCGCAGGGCAATTCGCTATCAGACAGATATAGCTGTCCTCATGTGTATTTTCTTCAAAATAATTGTCAATTTCTCCCATAATCCGCTCTGCAAAACCCTTCCGCCGATATTCTTCGTCTACCATAATATCGCTCACAACATAGGTTATTCCTCCGTCACCAACTACTCTGCCGAATCCGACCAGCCTTTTTTCATCATAAAGGGATACTGTGAACAGGGAATTTCCCAGTGCAATCTGGCTTCTCTTTATATCTTTATTTCCCATCCCAGAACGTAAACGAAGATTCACATAATCCTGTGCCATTGGAGCCTCGTAACTAAGTTGTATATTCAAAATTTTTCCTCCATAATTTCTTGTTTTACTGTTTTTTCATATATTGACAATCCACAATCATGTTTTCCCGGCTCATCCCATCAGGTGATGCGATTCCCAGCAAATACTGTCAGCTTCCTGAGAGCTCTTACTTTTTCTTATTTCGCATGACCTTTACATGGTCTATGGACTCGTCAGACTTGAGGTGACTGTATTCTTCAGATTCCATGGCATAAATGGCTATTTTCCTTTCTGCATCGCTATGAACACCCCAGCCATATCGTTTGGTCAGCGCCGATGCTCTGAAACATGGCTGGCCTTTTGAGAAAAATTCCTCACGGCTGATTCCTTTGGGCTCTCCCTTTGTTTCATAGATCACATCATCTGAGGTGTATCGATATGGACTACCAGCCAGCATTTCGTATTCTCTCCGCGCCGCTGTTTTCGGTTCCTTTTCGGGTGGAATTTCTGCTGTTTTTACCGGGCAATCTTCTGCTGTTTCGATAAAAACATTTGAATAGTTCGTCGTGTGTGTTTTCATGGCTGATGTCCTCTCTTTCTATCGAATTCTGTTCCTGTTTAACTCTTCTCTCTTTCCTGCACTGTCACATGAACCGTATCACCTGGCTGCTTCGCTATTTTCTGGCGTATATCTTTACGCAGGCCAATAATATGGCATGGTGTTCCCATTCTCACAATCTGCCCTTCATATGGCTCTCCGTCAAATGTGGCATGAACAAGCACACGGCCCTTGCCGAATTCCGCCTTTACATCAAACGGGATTTCCACATATGCGCCGTCCATGTCAGGAACCTTATGAATGATTTCATCAAATTCATATATCTTTTGATTCATATAAAAACTCCTTTATGGGAAAATCAAAATTCGCGTTTATTTTTCTTCATTAAACGAGATTTTAGCTATTCTACTGTGCAGCTCAGTTAATGCTTTTTTATTACTGTCCTATTTTAACACTTCTTTTGCCTGTTCATATTCTCACTTCGGAATAATAAAGCAATTTTTATCCCATCTCTATCTGTTTCACGAAAGCATTCAAATGAAATGCTGCAGCCACTCATTTAAATGCCTCGTTTGGATTGTTTTACATATTTAAATTCATAAAAGCTTTTGATAAAGCTCAAATTTATCCAGGCCATACTCACTATAGCCTAAATCCACCGCATCAATATATTGAAAGCCATATTTTTTGTAAAGACAGATCGCGGGTGTATTTTTTTCATACACGTCCAAACGAATTGCTTTCATATTCATATCTTTGCTGTGTTGAATAACAAAATCCATCAACGCCTTTCCCACTCCCTGTTTTAGATAAAGAGGGTGCACGGCAAATGTATATACGACAAAAATATCTTCATATTCCAAGTCTGTTTTCCAATCAGCACTGGAATAAGCCGGTTCTGGCTCGTGTCTTAGAATCAGGCTGCCTGCAATCTGCTTACCATTTTTAATCACGAATAAGCTGCCTTCTTCAATACCTTCCAAAGCAGTTTCCTTAACAGGATACACTCCTTTTTTCCAGCCCGGAAAATTGATATGTGTTTCGAGATAATCATTTAAATCGTTATATAAACATTCCAACTCATTAATATCATCTGGACATCCTTTTTCAATTCTCATCGTGTTTCCTTCCACAATATAAAATCCCCCTCTAAAATAATTATATTCATGCTGCAAAAGCGCTGAAAAAACCGCTCTCACGGCTCACTTTATGGCTTTAAAAGACTTGCTGTTCAATTTTAATGACACCCGTGTCCATCTGACCGAATGATATCCATAAAGATTTGATCGTAATATTTACCCTTTAAGTAATACGCCTGGCGCCTCCGGCCAATTTCCTTGAAACCAGCTTTTTTGTAACAGCTCACCGCATTTTCATTGAAATCAAAAACTGTCAGCATTATATTATTGAGATTTAAATAGTTAAAACCAAAATCCACAAGAAGAGACATCGCCTCTGACCCATAGCCTTTATTTCGGTTTTCTTCATCACCTATAAATATCCCAATTTCACCGCATTGATGTACCTGATTAATAGAATTAAATCCGCAATTGCCGATGAGTTCATCATTTTCGGTCTTGACCATGGCAAATAGTCTGCCTTGAGCATTCTCTCTCATCCACTCCTGTTCGCCAGAAACAGATACGGTATTATGTGATGTGCCAAGTTTTTCAGTTACGGAAAGATCGTTGAGCCATTTTGTATAGGTTGCAGCGTCTTCCGGACACATAGGTGATAAGTAAACCTTGCTGCCAACCAATTTTTTATAGTATTTCATGGGTTGCTCTCCTTTCAAGCCTGTTTATTCTGTATTTTTTAAAGAATACAGCTTCATTTTACGGGCATAAGACTGGTTTTTCTCTAATTCGCTGTAATCAAATGGATTTCCATGTCCCGGATAAATCTTTGCAGGCTTAAGCCCAATAATTGTTTGCCACGATTGCAGAAAGGCTTCCTTATCCTCTGCCCAGATTGCTGTTTTATGCAGGCTTGGAAACCCATTCATCGCAGCATCTCCGCAGAACAGGCTGCCGTCACCAAGCAAAAGAGAAATGGAATCAGCAGTGTGCCCAGGCGTGTCTATAATGGAACCGCCCAGCCTCATTCCCGCCTCTTCACGATTGTGATCCGACACGAGGATACATCTTTTTTCAAATTCTCCGTTCAACGGCGGAAAACGATGCCCGCCTTTTCCCAGCAGTTTCATGAAATAACAGAAAAACAGAGCCAGCCGGCTGGTACATCCCCCGGCAAATGAATTTTGTCCCCTATATAGTCCCTCTATGGCTCTGGCGCTCATAATTACCTGAACATCAGCCGATTCCATAAAGAGTTCATTTAAAAAACCTGCATGATCGTCATGTGCGTGGGTCAAAAAAACATAACGTATGTCTCGTATATCGATTCTTTGTAAAGACAGCCGCTTCTTAAGGCGCGCAAATCCGTTTTCATATCCGGTATCAATTAATACAAACCCTTCTGGGATAGAATAAATCCAATTGTTCACAATTCTGGTTCCAGCATTAAGCACAAAATCACCCCCTCAGAACAAATGTATATGCCCAGGACTCATTTCCCTCACAAAGGGAAAAGCCATCATTTCTGCCAGATGAGATTCTCTAACACCACGGAGTTAAGAACTGATCAGTCAATTTTATTGAAAATAACAGTCTGTTCCTTCATCGATATTTTACCCACTTGATATCCATAATCCGCCAATTCCTTTTTAAAGTTCAAAAAAGAATGGTCTATTGGTATTCCAGCAATATCTTTGATTTCATCAAAACTCAACTTGAATGACTGACTTCCTTTTTTCTGAACATATTCCCACAATAAATTATATTTACTCAACTCACATCTCTCCTTTGCAATTTTTATTCGCCAATTAAAAACCGTATTCCTGATTGATGAGAATTACTTTTATCCTGTTCTTCACAAATTGTCCCGCAATCAAAACAAAATCATTGCAAATTCTTTGTTCGTGCCTGCAATCAATACATTTGCCCAGCTTTGTGCATGGCGTATTTTTATTAAGCCTTACCGCATCCAGCGGTGCCGCAATCTGCCTTGTTCGTCTCATGGCATCTTCCACATGATCTGTCAGTTTATTGATACCGGCCACAACAATTACCTGCCTGGGCCCATACAGCATAGGAGCAACTCTGCTCCCGTTTCCATCGATATTAAATAGTTTCCCATCGAGTGTAACAGCATTTGTGCCGGTCAGGAATGTATCAACATCAAAATTTTTCAGATATACCGCCCGTTTTTCCTCCGGTGTCAAGCCAGATTGATGCTTGTCGTTGAGAATATAGCTCCCGCTGCGGATGAATTCAAACACTCCTGTTTCTTCCAGGGTAACAGAATCTCCCCAGCCAACCTGTTCTCCATTTTTTATCAAGGAAGCCATAAGCTGAAGCAGCTCCTCTTTCGTTTCAACAAAATATCCAGCCATATTATTCCGCTGCAAATTCAAAATGGCTTCCTGTATCCGCTTATCCATATTTACCTCTGCTATACCTACTCTTGCGGCACCAAAAGCTGCCGCAAGTTCTTATTCACTCTTTTTAGCCGGCTTTTTGCGGAGCTTGAGTATCAGCCCCTGCCGAGCTGCCATCTCCTGAAAAAGGGAAGCTATGTTTTCTTCCTTTTCTTTTGCTGTCCGGTCATGAAACGATGCATCTTTAACAACCTGCTCCATCACGTTTTCTATATCCTTCAAAGGTAAAAGGTTTACTGCAACGCAATAGAATGTTTTTCTGCGCCCGCTGTTATAATCAGACAGAAGTGTTTTCAAGATTCTGGCCTTTTGATGCTGTTCCTCATTGTAGGTTTCTATTCCTGTTTCCTGGGCCTTTATCATATCTCTTAACTGCCGCTGATGCGTAATAAATGAATCATATTCTTCTATCCCCTCATACCTCTGGCAAGGATATTCCGGGCACTGAAAGCAGTATTCAACGTTATCATGCTGCAAGCTGCATCTTGCAATGGCACAGGATTGGTTTCCAACACCGCCGCCGCATCCGGGGCAATGCCCGTCTAAACCCATTGGGCACAATCCGCAATTAAGTCCGCAAAGGGAAAAAGATAAGTTTGTCCTGTTAAAATCTTTCATTTTAATCACCTGTGAAATCCCTGTTCTACGGTTTCAACCGTATGCTGATGATATGTAACCTTGCTTTTTAGCTCATTCCGGCAATGGAACTTAACGGTCTGTTTTCAGCAATGCATAATAACAGGCATCACAAATCCCCTGATTGTTTAAATCCGCAGCCCGCATAGTTCCTTCATATCTCATTCCGCACTTTTTCATTACCCGCCCTGAATTGTAATTAAGCAGGTCATGTCTGGCTTCTATGCGGTTAAAACCAACGGTATCGAACAGAAAATCCATTACCGCGCTCAATGCCTCAGAAGTAATGCCTTGATTCCACCATTTTCGTCCAATGCAATAACCAATGCTGGCCATTGAAATTCTTTCTTCCTGGTGCACAACTCCAATTGATCCGACGGGTTCCATGCTCTCGTTTTTCAAAACAATGGCCCATTGATAGGTATTTTCATGTTCATAAGCAGAAACCCATCCATCGAGAACCGCCCTGCTGACTGAAACACTTTCATGAGCTGGCCAGGTGAGATATTTTGTGACCTCCAAATCCGATGCCCAATTTTTATACATTGCCTCTGCATCGTCCGCTGTAAAGCGGCGCAATAAAAGTCTGTCTGTTTCCAATACCTGAGTTCCACAATGTTCCATCTCTCTTATCCCTCCATGTTATTATTTTAAAGTGCTTCCAGTTTCCTTATAAAGTTCTTATTCACGGAATAAATCCAACTTTTCAAATTGTCCTGAAATTTAGTTTTGCAGCTTTCCATCCCCTTCTGTAAAAGAAGAACCTATCGTATCTCATACCCAATCGCCTTAAGCCAATTCACAACATCTTCCGGTGCTGCAATACCGTTTGCAGCAATACCGGGCAAAATTATGGAATCAGGGCATTCTTTGGATATATCATTTACAATTTGCCCAAATCCGCCTCCTCCATGGGTGCAAAAAGGGATCACTGTTTTGCCTGCAAAATCATGATGCCTTAAGAAACTCAGAACAGGAGGGGCTACTGTTTTAAACCAGTTAGGCGATCCTATAAATATTGTTCCAAACTCATCGATTGGCTCATGTCCGGATATTAGCTTAGGGGTGTATCCCTGAGCGATTTGATTTCTCACTTCTTTAGCAGCCGTATTATAGTCAAAGGAGTAATTCTTTTCAGGAATTAACTCTCTTAAATCACCACCCGTTTGTGCCGCTATTTCTAATGCCAGATTTTCCGTGTTATGGAAAAGTGAATAATAAACAACCAGTGCATCAGCCATATGGATTATGTCCTTTCGTAATTTCTGCTTCAACCGCTGCAATTCATCACAATGCAGGCGTCATAGATCAGTCATCATACCGTACAATTTATTAACAGTTTTCCAGTTGCGCATAGTGGAAACCGGAAACGATTTTCCTATATAAACTGCCATCTTTGAATTTCGTATGCTTTCATAACACAAAAGGTATAGTTCCTTCTCTCCTGCCAATAGCATATCTTTTCCGACATACTCCCTGCAAATGGAATCAATCTGCGATTGTTCCGGCGCAATATCTAAAAAACAGACATAAAGATGTTCCACCTTCGGATCAGCCGCTTCTGCTGCCGCAATTTCATCCGGTGTGATTGGAATCTGAGTAATTAATGTCTCTATTTCATTTATATCTCGCAAAATGACATGGCTTTCAAATCCAAAGCGTTCAGCAAAGCCTGTATGAATTGCTCCCTGTAAATACGTTTCTTCCAAGTCCGTTTCAAAAACCACATTTCCGCTTTGAATATAAGTTTTTACTTTAGACACTCCCAGATCAAGAAAAAGCTGCCTTAAGTTTTCCATTTTGACAATGTTTTTTCCTCCGACGTTGATCCCTCTGAACAATGCGGTATATTTCATGCCTTTCCTCCTATATTCATCACGTTTTCCCGCCTATTTTTCACACGGTTTATATAAAAATCGCCCGTAACCTATTTCTGCTGCATTCTTCATCAATTCCCCATTCAGCCATAAGGCAGTATCCAGAAAACTTCGATCAATCAGCGGCCATTTGGTATATTGCTTTGAAACATATTCTGCATCTGATAAACGGTTCAGCTTTGAAACCCATAACACAAGCTTATAATTCAACCCAAAAACGGGAATTTTACTGTTCAATTTCGTAGCCATTGCATCTAAGAACATCAATGGCTTTTTCAAAATCCTTTTCTTTCGTTAAAATATAATCTGTATTATATGTAGATATTGCAAATATCCCAATTTTATTTTCAGCCAGTAAAGAGGATATTTTAGACAAAATTCCTATAAGAGAAAAGTCTAATACTCCCTGAATCCTGAATGCTTTCCAGCCATGATCGCATTCCGTGATGTTTTCCGGCACTTTTTCCAAACTGCAAACCAAAGACAATTCTTCATCTGTTTTTCCAATAAAACAGAATTCATCTGAATAGTCCACTTTGGACAAGTCCTTAATTTTACATACTGAAAATGTTGGTTTTAATATCTTAATTTCCATCGCAGCGCACATCCTTAATATCCCTCTTTTTACTCATGTGTTGAGATTTAAACTCGTGCAGCGCTCAAGGATTCGGTTTTGATGTCCACAGCATATCTAAATCCGACCCCCGAAAAACACGGCGCTGCTCATTTGACTTTTGCATATATACGTCTTCATCCGGATAGTAGCAGGTATCTTCTTTTTCATTTGTCCCAACATCCAAAATAACTAAAGTTTCATCACTGGAGTTATAAAATGTATGAGCAATGTTTTGCCCTGGAAGCTTTGCAAAAAAATCTCCTTGCCTGACTGCCCGTTCCTCATCCTGCAAACGCAAGGTCCCGGTGCCGGAAAGAATCAAAAAAAATTCTTCCTGCTGGGAATGACTATGGTATTTCGTACTGTATGCTTTCGGCGGAACATAATCGATATTCACATAAACCTTCTGACTGCCTCCCGCAGCACCCAATGACTTTGTAATTAACCCCACAGAATCCTGCCAGATAAATTTATCTGAAAGCTGATCAATATTTTTAATTTCCATCTGCCCTTCCTTCCTAAAATATACCTATGTTAATGATTCTATAAAAATCGACTCTAAAATAACACATGGAATATCCTGATTCAGATAAATCTGCAGCATCCCTTTAGGAGTGATTTTATACTGTTCCAATTGCGATTTATACTTAATAACTGCCGCAGCTTCAATATTAATATGATCCTTAAAAGGAATGATTCTTACAAATTTATCCCCAACATAAAAACTTGGCAGTTTTGCCCATAATTTTTCTTCTGTCTTACACGGGGTACTTTCAATGATAAGTTTCCGTATCTCGGCAAAAAGTTCTTGTATTTCTTTGCTGTACCTTTCAATATACTCCTGAATCCCCTTATTCATATCAATTCTCCGCAAAATCCAAAAGAAACAATTGATTTTCCTTTCTGACAGAACAGACTTCCCATAATCTTTTTGACATCATCTCTACAAGCCCCTCATCTGCATAACGGGCCTTTTGAGGACAGATCACCACACACCGCATACAGGAAATACACAGCTCCGGTTCCGTCAACATAGGATTCTCCCTGGGAATGGCATTAGCAGGACATTCTTCCGCGCATAAACCACACTGGTTGCATTCCTCTCCGGTTTTCGGAATCACCGGAACCACTTTATATTCTTTGTATGGATCATTTCCAGGAACCCATAATTCAGCTTCCAATGTATTTTGTCCAGCAATCCCCTTAATCCTTTCAGAAAACTCTGTCAATTCCTCCTCATCCTGCAAGTCCGGCCTGCCCGCTGCAAACTGATTCATAATAGAATGCTGTGCAACAGCAGCAACCCCGGCAACACTGCAGAATCCGGCCAATGCTGCGGTATCTTTCAACTCCAGCAATGCATCCTCGTAAGCCCGGTTTCCATACACTGCAACGAGAACTGCTTTTGCGCCATTCCCTTTCATCTTCCGGATATTTGACGTCGCCGGCATAGGTACACGCCCTCCAAATACAGGAGCTGCCACCATACAGACGTCATTTTCACCGAATACATATTCCGAAAAATCCTCCGAAGAATTTGACAAATCTATTTCTGTTTTCTCACAGTCCCATGACCTGCTCATGATATCCACAATCTTTTTTGTCCCGCCTGTCGGACTAAAATAAATCTGAAATAATCTCATACCCGCACCGACTCCTCTTTTCTCAATATCATTTCCATTCCTTTATTTTCTCAGTTTCATCTGACTATTACAGTAAAACATCCCGCATATCTGTATTGTACCACCATCTCCCCCCATTTTCCATCCAATATTAAAACGGGCAGAGGCCGTCAGATATTCTCCGACTGCCTCTGCCCGTTTCATTCTGTTTTCTATTTCTTAAACCTGGCCGCCTTCTACAACCAGATTTTCCGGATCGATCTCATCGCCGTATACCGGCTTTAAGGTTTCCTCAAAATTCTTATGGAAGAACTGCTCTTTTCCAAGAGTTTCAATCTCACTGTTGATCCAGTCTAACAGCTCTTTATTGCCCTTCTGAACGGCTGGAGCGATGGTATCCAGATTTCCGATGGACTCAATTCCTACGGTAAATCCTTTGTTCTGGATTGCCCATGCAAGAACCTCTGTGTTATCGGTTGAGAAAGCGTCTCCTCTTCCGTCTAACAGCGCATCGTATGCTTCCTGGTACTCATCAAACTTTAACAGCTTCACTTCCGGATGGTTTTGAGAGAAATA
Source organism: Lacrimispora sp. (assembly GCF_047605665.1). GTDB lineage: Bacteria > Bacillota > Clostridia > Lachnospirales > Lachnospiraceae > Lacrimispora. Next base: position 26,933 of record NZ_JASGFH010000001.1, read on the forward strand.
CGTTTCCGCTGTTGTTCCCTTTACCACAATGAGAGTCTTATCCTTTAACTCTGCCACATCCTTGATCAGATTTGCATCCGGTGATACCACGCCCAGAGCAACCTTCATGTAAGGAAGTGCAAAATCTACCTGCTCTTTTCTCTCGTCGGTTACAGTGAAGTTAGCTAAAATCACATCTACCTTAGCGGACTTTAAATATTCTACACGGCTTGCAGCCTCAACGTATACGAATTCAACCTTGTCTTCGCCTCCCAGCAGGTCCTTTGCCATACGCTTTGCAAAATAAACGTCATAGCCCTGGATTTCTCCGTTGGAATCCACGTATCCAAATGGGTTCTTGTCGCTGAATACGCCGATTTTAATGGTTCCGTCTTTCTTGATTTCTTCCAGAGTTCTGGCCTGTGCAGATGCTCCGCCTGCCGCTCCTGCGCTCTCCTTTGTTCCTCCGGCCTGACCGCAGCCTGCTAAAAGACTTGCTGCCATGGCAACGCCCAACAATGCACCTAATACTTTCTTTTTCATAATAATATCCTCCATTTATATTTTTTTATAACGCTTCATAATGAAACGTATTTAAAAACTGTTTCGCCCGGTCTGTTTCCGGAGAGGTGAAAAATTCTTCCGGCCGGCTCTCTTCCACAATGACGCCCTGATCCATAAACAGGACCCGATCCGCCACTGCCTTGGCAAACTCCATTTCGTGAGTGACGATGACCATGGTCATACCGTCCTTTGCCAGTTCCAATACTACCTGTAAAACCTCCCGCACCATTTCCGGGTCCAGGGCGGCTGTAATTTCATCTAAAAGCAGGATTTCCGGGTGCATGATGAGGGCCCGCACAATGGCAACTCTCTGCTTCTGACCGCCGGAAAGCTGTCTTGGGTAAGCATCTCTCTTATCTGAAAGCCCCACCCGTTCCAGAAGCTTTTCCGCTTCTGCTGTTACTTCCTTTTTATCCCGGTTCTGCACCTTCAAAGGCGCTAACAGGATATTTCCCAGAATGGTCTTATGGGGAAATAGATCGTAGCTCTGGAATACCATGCCGATCTTTTGCCTGATCTCATAAACATCACGGCCATTTCTGTCAACGACCTGGTCCTTAAACTGGATCGTCCCGGAATCAATGGGCTCCAGCATGTTGATACAGCGTAAAAATGTGCTCTTTCCGCATCCGGAAGGCCCTACTACCACGACTACCTCTCCCTTTTCCAGGGTGAAGGAAACATCCTTTAATACCGGCTGCCCATTTTCGTAAGATTTCCTGAGGTTTTCTATTTTTAAAATCTCTTCCTGTCTCATTTTTCTCAATCCTTTAATTTTTTATCCAACAGAGCGGCTGCCCTGGAAAACGGGTAACAGACTGCAAAATACATCACAAAGATCACACCGTACACCCAAAGGGATGCATCGGGAATGGTATATCTGGAAGCGTCAATGATCTGTTTTCCCACCTTGACCACTTCAATGACTCCGATCAGCACCACCAGGGAGGTAGTCTTGATCATTCTGGTCAAAAGATTCATGACCGACGGAATCAGCCTTCTCACGGTCTGCGGGATGATGATGTAGCGGTACACCTGAAGCTTTGTCATTCCCAGTCCAAAACCGCTCTGATACTGGTGAACCGGTATGGACTCCAGGGCGCTTCGCACCAAATCTCCCATTTCCGCGGCTCCCCAGAAGGTGAATACGATAATGGCTGCTGTTCCGCCTGAAAGGTTGACATTCCAATGCTTTGCCGCTCCAAAGTAAACCAGGAACAAGAGCACAAGCTGAGGCATGATCCTCACAGTCTCTAAGTAAAGGCGGCATAATATCTGAATGGGCTTTTTCCTGCTGGTCATGACCATGCCAAGAATAATTCCAAGGCCCACAGACAGCGCCATGGCTATGACCGCAATCCGGAGGGATACCCAGAGCCCGCCAAGCAGGCGCAGGAAGTTGGTTCCCTCAAACAGGATTCTAATTCCCAAATTCTGCATAACGGACCCTCCTCTCTAACCAGGTACAAAGTAAGGATATTGGAAGCAAGATGATTAAGTACGCAATGACCAGCATGAAAAGGGCCTCATCTGTTTTATAGTAAATTCCAATCAAATCCTTTGCCACAAACATCAAGTCAGCCAGAGCAACTGCGCTGAACACCGATGTCTCTTTGATGAGAAATATGATGTTGGCACAAAACACCGGAACCGATGTGGTAATGGCCTGGGGAAGGATGATGTGGAGAAATACCTGCCCCTTTGTGAGTCCCAGGCTGAGTCCCGATTCCGACTGAATGGGCGGCACCTGGTCAATTCCGGTTCGAAACGCCTCCGCCATATAACTTCCGCCCAGAAAGGACAGGCCGATAATGGCGCAACTTTCAGAGCTTAAAACGATCCCCAGTTTGGGAAGACCAAAATATAAAAAGAATAACTGGATCAAAAGAGGTGTATTTCTGGAAACCTCGATGTATCCGTTTACGATATTTTTAAGCACCGGTATATGAAAAACCTTGACCAGGCTGCATAAAAGCCCAATGGCCGTTGACAGCAAAATCCCCACCAGGGATATCCGGAGGGTGATACCCGCCGCTTCTATATACATAGGCACATGGGCTTGGATAAATTCAAAATCCATGATTTTTCTCTCCTCCCGCCTTATCCTCTATTTGATACATATGATCATATTCCTCCCTCATTCATATAAAATGAAAAAGGAAGCGGCATGCGCACACACCCGCTCCCTTCCATTTATTCTCTCAATACTCCAAGACAAAAATTGGAAATCAGACACTTAAATGCGCACACCAACAGGCTGTATCTCTTCATGGACGAAGCATCTACAGCAACAACAGCACTGCATTTTGTTATTCATGGTCTGTCGGCGATTGATTTTCATATCTTTTTTCCTCTCTCATATTCATAGCATACTAAACATATATGTTTACTATACTAGTCCCTTGCGTTTTTGTCAATCTTTTTCGGAAAAGTTTTTAAAGCTCAAATAAAAACGGAGACAGTTTTTAGCAGTCCTCCAATAAGGATGTTTACAAAATCATGATTGTTCAGCACACAGCCAAACGATTACCGATGAATTGTAAATAGTCTTTATTGGAGGATTTGCTTTATGGCAAGATTTGAATTTCAATACACTGAGATTGACAGATTGTTGTACCCTAACATTGAGATTGATGGAAAAGCCGAGATTGATAACTTGGGGAAATATGGGCGGCTTCGTTTAATCTATTTGCACGAACAAAAACCGGGGATGTACCGGGAACTGCTTCTCACCGGCAAGCTGGCAGAGCATTGTGCGAAGATTGACAAGGCAGGCTTTGAAATGGCGGAGCGTATTCGAGCTGGCTATCTAAAAACACATCCTATATCGGATGAGGATACCATGGAACGCATCCGCTTATCTGAAATGGCACAAGAAATTACAGACGAGTGCGTGATACATGACCTGATTTCCCAATAACTCGAAATGCCCTGCTGACCAAACAGCAGGGCATTTCTAACGCACACATTCTTGAATCCGAATACTCCGGCTGCTATAATGATGGTAAGAAAATCAGAAGCGTGGTGAGTGCATGGAAAACCCCGTTGTTTTAGAATATTGCGAAACGATAGCTGAGAAAATGAAAGCAAACGGATTGCTTGGAGAAAATAGAGAAGTACCATTTCTGTCAGAGGAAGATTTCTGCCGATACTGTGAGCAGATGATTGTCAGCAGAGAATTGGAAATCTTACAGGCTGAGGTTATGGCCTTGGAGAAACTCGCCAATCGCTATCAGGAACGGTTTAATATAATCGGTTCCGTTCATAAGACATTTTTTGAAGAAACACCACAGGGCAAGGAATATAAATATCTGCACATTGAGCAGATGCTCTTAGCGTTTGGTTATGCGCCCATGGGGTTTATGGACTGGCTTTTGGAACGGTATTGCTATATGGAATTTTCCAATGCGCTCCCCAATTATATAGAGTATCTCCATACAATCGGACTGGAAGCCTGTTACAAAAACCTTGCACAAGAATTGTCCCGCAGACTTTATTCCAAATAATTTCCCATATTACAAAGGGCGCACAAGCTGAAACCTTCAGCTTGTGCGCCCTTTTGAGCATATCCGGTGTTTGCCTTTGTTTTAACCGGATTTGCCCATGGCTGTATTGATTTGTTGTTCCTGTTTACTTCTCCGGCACCCGGAGTACATCTCCGGGATAGATGAGAGAAAACCGGCTTTTGTTGTTCAGTCGCTCCAGCTCGCTCATGGTGCAGCCTAGCTTATGAGCAATGAACCAGAAGCTATCTCCTTTCTGCACGATATAGGTGGTGTACCGCAGGTTTTTCGGCACATCCGCCGTCACGCCGTACCCATCAAAGATATAGGTTGAGCCGTCGATGTCTTTCGCGCCAGTGATAGGCTTGCCGTTTTCGTAGTACATCTATTTGCCGGAATCATTCATTGTCCAGCCCTGAGCCGTGTCGCTGGAGATCACCAGCTCCACAAAGAGGCGCAGCACAGCGGACACCTCGGCTCTTGTGGCTGTACCCTGCGGATCATAGAGATTGCCGTTTTTGCCGCTGATCACGCCTGCCATTTGCATCTGCTTCACGGCTTCCTTGGCGTAGGTACTGATTTTAGCGTTATCTGTAAAGATATTTTCGATATGAACCTTCGGCAGAGTATAACCGATGGTCTTGGCATAATTGCTCATAATGACCGCCATCTGCTCACGGGTGACGGACTGATCCGGGGCAAACTTTCCATTGCCAACCCCGTTTACAATGTTATTTTTGCTTGCCCACTCAATGTAGCCCATATAGTAGGCGTCGTCTTGCACATCGCTGAAGCTGCTCTTTGCGTAGCCTCTCACATCGGCGTTTGCAAGCCTCCCCAGCGCCGTGACGAACATTCCTCTTGTCATGGCGGTGTTCGGGCTGAACTTGGTTTCAGAAGTTCCGCTGAACAGCCCACGGCTTGCCACAAACTCAATATCTTCCTTTGCCCAATGGCCTGCAATGTCAGTAAATGCGGTGTTGGCCTGTTTATAGCCGATGCCGTAGGTGGAAAAATGATCGGTGCTGAAGCGCAGTACCTTTTCCACACTGTCATAGACCGAGTTTACCAGCCAATGCACCTTACCCTTGCTGTCCACATACACAGCCTGCACATTCCCTGCCTTTTCATTTGCGCCGAGGGTATAGGGGATGGTTACCGATACGCTGCCTGCGCCGAAGCTGCTGACCGCCTTGCCGTTGCCGTAGTTCACCTTGAGGTCAAATACCGGACGGCTGCCAATTGCCTTTTTCGCCTCGCCTGTTAGTTTGCCGCTGTTCGTGCGGGTGGCGGTGATATTTACATCAGATTTTGCCTGCTTATTGATTTCCTGTACGGTCGCCAAATCCATACCGACTCTGATGTCGGGGTTGTCTACCACCACAATGGTGTTGACGATTTTCTTTGCAATGATGGTATCCTGCACGGCCTTTGGCAGATTGACCGTAACATTGGAGCCGGTTTTGTTGCCGGTATCCACACGAAGAACCACCGTGATGCCATTTTGCTCCGTGCCGTTTTTCTTGGCCTCAGCCAATGCCTTGTTAAAAGCGTCAGTCACAGTTTTGTCAGTGATGCTCACTGTGACATTGCCCTTGCCGTCCACTGTGCCGGGAACCTTGATTTCTCCCTGAGTGGGTGAATTCGGCTTATCCGGTGCGGGTGGGGTGACGATGACAGGGCTGCTGTTGTCGTTTGAGGAGCTGCCGCCGCCACTTCCAGAGCCACCGCCGCTGGTGTAAGTCCAATGGGCATAGTAGGTCACATTTGCACTGACGGTTGTGCTTGCGGAGATTTGAGTTCCACCGCTTGCCGCCGTATACCAGCCGTCAAAGCTGTAACTGCCGGAGCGTGTCGGTATCGGAAGCGTTCCTACCACCGTACCGGGCGCAACCGAGCGTGAAGCTTCACTGACCGTGCCGCCGTTCGGGTTGAAGGTGACGGTGTGGCTTCCCAGCTCGTTTACGGTGATGGAAACTGTTGCCGTTGCCGTGCGTCCGCCGTCATAAGTGACGGTAATGGTGGCGGTATATGTGTCCACCGCAAGACCCGTTGCAGCCCTTATTTGCCATGAGTTGATGCTGCTGTTGGCGTTAACAAAGGATTGGCCGGAATGTATCGAAAACACGGATGGGCGGTCAGTTGTCACGCTGGCGATGGTCGCCTGCGCGTCGCCGCTGTTGGTGATGACGACAGACTTGTAGGCGGACGACATATAGCCCACAGTAACGGCGCCAAGGGTAACATCGGCAACGGAAAGGCTGGGTACGGGTGCGGGCACGCCTGCGTTAATGACAATCGCTGCACTGTTTTCGCTTGCGAAGGAGCTGTTTTCGACCGCCTTTTTGCGCACATAATATATGCCGGGCGCCAAGTTTTCCTTCCATTCATTCTGGGGAATATCCAGCCAAAATCCACTGTAGTGGCTCAAGGATCTATACTCGCAATCCGCGATGGTTACCTTTAGCTTGCCGTCGTTTGCGCCTGCCGTGGTTTCATGCTCAACCTCATAGTAGCTGCCGCTCGGCGCGGGAGGGCGTGCGGGAATGGCAAGTGTCTGCGCGGGGCTATCCGAGGTGGTAGCACCGTCACCCTTGTGGACAATGGATACACTTGTTCCCATCAATTGTGAAGGGATGGAAAATATATCGCCGTCGGGTACCGTGAACGAAGAGCTACCGTTAATACTGTATTGTTCGCCTGACACAAAACCCGTCAGTGCCTCGCTGACATAGTCAATTTGGATGGTGGGGATGGAGTGTTTTGGGGGGGCAGGTTCAAACCGTAGGTATTTGTAGTTGTTTATATTCCCTGCATTATAAATGACCGTCGAGCTCCCGCTGTAGTTGGTGCTTGCCGTGACCTGCATACCATCGGCAAGCGTCGGAGCCAAACTCATCGCACGGTATTTGCCTTTAATCGTGGCGGAACCGCTTTCCACACCGATTTCAACGGCATGACCGATAGACTTGGATACGCCTATGGAATCTGTACCCGAGGCATCGATTGTTCCTCCGTTAATCTTTATGGTGGCGAGAGATTCAGCGAAAACAGCGTTGTTTCTTGTCCCGTTAGTGGCAATCGTGCCGCTGTTTATGGTTAATGAAGAACCCGAGCGGACATATATCGTATCAAGATCCGACCCGGCGCCACCCGTGCAAAATACGCCGCCATTAATAATAATAGCGCCGCCGTTTATATAAATCGTCCGCGCTGCGGTTGATTGTATGCCCCCGTTTTCCCCGCTGTCTTTCAAAGTGATTGTACCTGTTCCATTGTGAATAATTACAGGGAAATTACCGGATGCCGTAATTGTGTATCCGTTAAAGTCAACCGTAAATGCTATGCTTTGGTTTGCGGTGGCCAAAGAGCCGGTATTGGGCGCGGTAATGTCATCCAGCAGCGTAATTGTCTGCCCTTCTGTAACGTCATCAACAGCCGCTTGCAGGGTGGGGTAGCCTTGTGCGCCGATTTGGGCAACATCTGTGCCCACTGCGCCCGGCTCAACCTTGATGTATTTGTAGGTTGAGAGATTCGCCGCATTATACGTACCCGCACCATCTCCGTTTTTATTGGCTCCCGCAGTAACGATGCACCCCTCATAACCCGAAGTCGTTAAGCTGCCGTTCAGCGCCTTCGTATCACTTTTGACCGTCGTCGTGCCGCTTGTGACGCTTACCACACCGGCTATGCCTACCTGAGAGCCATTTGCAGTTACCTTGCCGCCGGAGATTGTGACGGGGCCTTCTGCTGCGTTCGTGTGCAAGCCTGTTTTTCCGCTTGCAGTTACCTCGCCATCGTTAATCGTGAAACCGTCGGTTGCCATCATTCCCCAAGATGTGCTTGCGGCAGTGTTCGCTGACGCTTCTACGCCTCCATCGTGAATCGTTATATCAGCATTAGAGGCTATGCCGATGGAGGTCTGGGTTGCTGCTGCGCCGACAGCCGTAACCCTTCTGCCTTCAATTGTGATACTTCCCCCGCTGTATATGCCGACGCTAAATTTTCCTGTGCCGCCGCTGACGTACAAGCTGCCGCTACCGGAGAGGTTCAGCGTGCTACCGGTATAGATGCCGATACTGGCGATGTTGGCCAGATTTTTGCCTATGATGGTGCTGTCTCCCACCATCTCAATCTTCAGAGCGGTGTCGGCGTAAATGCCGTAATAGGCGGATGTAGTACTGTCAATCCATGTCCCCTCATAGCTCCCGTTGATAGTAGCGCCGTTCAGTGTGAGGGTATTTGTGTCACTGTTATAGGTGACGGTTGCTCCCTCACCATCTGCTGCGCCAAGCACATCCGCTTTGTTATCACTGGCCACTTGCACGCCGCCCACCCATATGTCGTAGTTGGTGACAGCGTCAGGCGCCAAAAGCACAGGCGGAGACGCGACTTCAAATTGTAAGCCTATAGGCTGTTTAGCGCCAGTTGCAAACCCTATCAGACCCGAATTCCTCAAAACAGCCCATTGTGCACCGAATGTTGCATCGAGGATGGGGTCATCGTCCGCATAGTATGCGTACAGCAAACCGCGAAAGCCGTCCTCACCTAAACCCCAGTGAAAAGTGATGGTTTGGCCGACAGCGGCTCGGTATAGATATGATTTAACCATTGCGTTTCCATCATCATCAGGCGCATAATCGTCACTGTCAGCCGTGCTGATTGGAGAAAGGCCGCAGTCGTTGCTCAAAAACCCAAGGGAGGACGGGGACATACGGTCCCCCACAAGGACAATGTAGAGGTCGCGGGTTTCTGCCGACTGTGCCGTCAACGTTGGCTTTTCCCGCGCCTGCGTCTTGTCAATCAGCATTGCCGCGCCAACCGTCACGCTAATTTCCGGTAGCGGGGCGCTGACGGTATAGCCTTCAATCACCGGCGTAAAGGCATAAACGCCCCCGGTGTTTGGGTCGTAGTCAGGCGAATCCCATTCCACTGGAATATCCCCGGTGGTTTCTTTCCATTTAGGCTCGGAGGCCGTTGTGGGAGTTGCCGTTTCCGGGCTGCCGGAATCCTGTGTGGGATTTTCATCGGCAGGCACGGCTGTCCGCACCGTGGCGGTCAGTGTTTCGGGCAACTCCAAATCCTCAATGGATGTTCCGAGTGATACCGCTTTTTTGGTTTCTGTCAGCGGTGCAAAGCTGATAATTTCTCCGCTCCCGCCAATGGTCGTATGTATTTCTTCCGCCATTGCCGATACCGGCAGCATGGTCACAATCATGCACAGCGCAAGAAACATACTTAATAGTCGTTTGTTCATAAGGTCTGTCCCTCCTTGATTTCTAAACTTGTTTTTCCTTGTTCCAAAAGTTTTTCCAGCATCCCGATTTCTTCCTCAGTGGCGGGGCGAATATGGGATTTTTCACAGGAAGGGCATTCCTTTACCGCTCCCACCCGGCAGAATAAAAAGCCGCAGTCCTCGCAGGCGTAAGTCATGTCATGTCCCCCTTCCGCATAGACAGGCTGATTTTCTTCAAATCCCAAGGAGCTGCTTTTTCTTTGCCTCAAACTCCTGCTGGGAAAGTACGCCGTCCTCCATGAGCGCCTTGTATCTTTTGATTTCTTCGATGGCGTCGGTAGGTGGAGCCATGTTGGTATGTAACGCCCCCATTCCCATCATACCGTGGCCAACAGACTGCTCGGCCACGCCGGAAAAGGCTACCGTCCTAAGTGCAGCCACCAGCTTTTCAATTTCTTCTATACTTTGCTGATAGGAGCGGAGGTAGTTGTTCACATCCGGGAGGGTGTTATTAAACCGGGGACCGTCCATATCACATTTGAGTACCGTCCAGTAGGGGTGGTCGAAATGCAGCTCCACGTGAAACGCCTGAAAGGGTTCAGGAATATCAAAATACTGCACCGGTGCGGAGTTATTTACCTTGCCGTCGTCCAGCCTGTCAAGGGTTCGTGCCATCCGCTTACTTGCTGCAAACTGTGCGATTTGCGGCGCCATCGCCATAGCCCGCTCGGTTACGGTGCTGGTATAACGGCGTATGCCTGACGCTGACCCCTCAAACAGAGGGGTACTGTCCTCCCTGATGGTAAAGGATTTCAATTGCCTTCCTTCAAACACGGTTTTATCCGGGTTTTTGCTCATACAGAACAGCTTGTTCTGGTAATCAAAGATGATTTTAGTATCCCAAAGGCCGAAATCAATCCGCTCAGAAACCACGAACTGGCCTTTCAGTATTTGGTTTTGATCATAGAATGTCAGATACTCCCGAAAGCCCTGCATGGTCAGATTGCTTTCCTTGTCGGCACCCATATCAATCTTGCTATAACAGTCGTTGCAAATATATTCGCCCTCGATTTTCGATGGCAGAATCAGTGGAATCTTGCCGCCGCAGATGGGGCAAGGGGGTTTTTTAGAAAATAAGCCCATATCCCGTTCCTCCTTTTGTTCGCATTATCTTGTTCCACCGCCTGAACCGCCGCCAATAGAGCCGCCGCCCCCGCCAAGGGAAGCAAATCCGCCGCCTCCGCTGCGTTTTTCCTGCTCACGCCGCTGTTCGGCTTGCTTCATATTGCTGTAAAGCAAGTAGTGGTAGGAATAGGCGGCCGCCATGCTCCCGCTGTAATCGGTCAGCTCGGCAGAAATTTGGGGGTACAGCTCTTTCATCTGCTCCGCCACCTGATCGGCGATGCCAAACAGCATGGCATAGGTCAGCAGTTCCCTCCAAATCGGCATTTCCTTGACGCCGCGCTCGGCAATGAGTGAAAAATCCGTCAGATACCGTTTCAGCCCCATCAGCTCGCCCAGCGCCTGTTCACCGGTTGGCGTCAGATCCGTCAGCTTTGCGGGCATATCCCACCGTTTCAGGCAGATTTTTTGATTCAGCCAAGTTCTGCCTGCGTTTTCGCATTTCTGTATGTAGGCACGCAGCAGTTTGTCGTTTTGACTTGCAAAGTGTTCCAGTTCCTTTGCCTGTAAAGTGGAATCCGAACCGGCCGCGCTTTCGAGCACCGTATAAAGGTACTCGTCATATTCGTTCATACTGCTATGATTGCTGCCCACCAGCCGCAGGCTCACTATTTCTTTGGTTTTGCCCATCAAACCGATCTGCTGCGTTTCCACAGGGGACAGGCAGCCAAGCTGAATCAGCCGCAGCATTCCGGTGGAAAGAATCGCACCGTCCTCACACACATCAAACAGCCGTCCCAGCGCATAGGTGGCACTCAGATTGCCGTCGTTGGGAATGTCCCTGAAATACCCGAACCGCTCTGCAAATCGTTGCCTTTTTTTCTCCGCACGTTTCTTTTTCATTCTGAAAAACCAAATCATCAACCCGATGGGAAGTCCGATGGACAAAAGCATCGTGACAATCGCTTCAAATGTGGATACTTCTTCGCCGGTATCATCGTAATCGCTGCCTGAAAAGGCAGTTTCTTTTACTTCCTCAAAGCTGCCCTGTTCTTTCCGTGAGGGGGACAGGATTCCTTTCTCCAGAGAAAACAGTACCGTCACATGGTTTTCGGGAGCAATGGGGCTTTCCGTGTAGGCCAGAATAGCGCCGTCTGAAAATTCCACCTGTCCATCATAGCCAAAACCCCATATGTCGGCGGTTTCATCGGTGATGGGTGTGCCGTCCGCCAGCCGGATTTCAACCTTCACATCGGTGGGTGTGGTGTTCATCCCATCGTTTACAAATCGGAAGTTTACGCCATCCCTGTCGCTGTAACCGCCCACCGCATTGTCCAGCTTATATTCAATCGCATAGCGGTTTTGTCCATATCGGCTGATGCCAAAGCAGATTTCATACCCGCTGTCCGTATCATGGATGCCGCATTTTCTCGCCTTTTCTTTAAAGCTCCAGTCAATGTTCCAATCCGAAACCGTCTCATAGCTCCCGTTTTGGTCGGAGACCATAAGCTGGCTGATGGTCAGATAGTCGGGTGCGTTCATGGGAATGTAGCTTTCGGTTCCCTCGTTAAAATCTCCCTCCCACACCTGTGTCACATACATGGAGCCGTCCTCGTAAATGACCGCCTGAATATCCATGGTATCGACCTGATTTGCCGCAAAAGCCGGGAGAGGGAGGGCAAATAATAAGGCAAAGCATAGAATTAGGCTGCTCACCTTTTTACGCATCGGGCACCTCATTTCATGCAGGGCATATTCGCCTTGTCAGCCTGCTCCACAAGATAGTCTCTTTGCCTAAAACCCAGCATTCCGGCGGCCATGGAGACTGGAAACATTCGGATTTCACGGTTCAGCTTTGTTACACTGTCGTTATAGATCAGACGGCTGGTGCGAACCATGTTTTCAAAGGTCTGCACCGCGTCCATGGTTTTGATGTAATTTTGATTGGCTTTCAGGTCGGGGTACTGCTCCGTTACCATGGAAATCCTGCCAAGGGCTTCGGAAATAACCCCTTCCTGACGCATCACCTCGTCCGGCGTGGATTTTGCCGTGATGACGCTTCTTCTTGATTTGATTGTTTCAATCAGAGTTTCGCTTTCGTGCTTGGCATAGCCCTTTGTCAAATCCAAAAGGGCCGTCAGCGCATCAAAGCGGCTGGAAAGCTGCACCCCGATCTGGCTCATGGCATTGCTGATATTCTCATCCAGCACTACCAGTCTGCGCTGCGTGGAGATAATCCATAGAGCAATAACCGCAATAATTACGGTGATTGTGATGAAAGTTGGCAGCATAGTCATTTCCTCCTTTTTGCAAAAGCGGATGCGGGTGTTCCGCATCCGCTTTTGCCATGAGATTATTTTTTATGTTTTATCTATTTGATAAAACGGCGATGGTCAGTTGCTGTAAGGCTCGCTGTACTTGGCGATTATGTTGGGCATTTCGTCCAACATAGCCTGATACATTGCCACAACCTCGTCAATTCCTTCTGTGCTGGTGTCCCCGTATCCGTCAAGTTCTCCAAGTCCAACTCTTGCGGAGTCCATCGTGGCATATACTGCGTTCAGTTCCTGCACCGCCTCCTCGTCCTGATCCCAGCCGTTTGCCGTAGCCGCTGCCGCCGCCTCTTCGTACAGCGGGCCCATCTTCGCCATAATGTCTACAATTGCCGCTGCCTGCTCGGGGGTTACGTTGTCTTTCCGTTCCGCAGCGGCGGGGGTGGATTCCGGCGTGGATGCAGGGGGTTCGGCATTGCCGCCGCAGGCTGCAAGGCTCAGTGTCATGGCAAGCGCCATCATAAGTACCAGTAATTTTTTCATTTCTAACTCCTCCGTTTTCTGTTGGGGTGTGTAGGGCAAAGTCCCATGTGTTCACTCTATCAAAATCTTGCCGCAGAAAACCGCTTGTCGCATGAAGCATGATTTTTTCGACATGAATCATAGTTTTAGATTGTCGACTTTTATGGTAAAATTATTTTGGAGAAGTAGATTTATGGAGAAGCGGAGGAATGCTTATGCTGCAAATTGCGTTATGTGACGACAATATTGACGAGCTATCCAATATGGTACAGCTCATCGACCTGTATCGAACATCAAGACATCTAAACTGTGAACACGCCGTCTTTCCAAACGGGTTTGAACTGGTTTCGGCATTGGAAAAAGGAAAGCGATTTGATATATACTGTCTGGATATTATGATGCCAAGCTTTACCGGCATTGATGCGGCAAAGGAAATTCGCACCTTTGACAAAACCGCACCGATTTTATTTTTTACCTCATCGCCAGAATTTGCTTTGGAAAGCTATTCGGTGAAGGCTATCAACTATGTACTCAAACCAATCTCAAAGGAAAAACTATTCTTCACCTTTGATGAGCTGCTGGAACAGATGAACGTGGAAAAAGAAGAGGATGCGTTGATTGTAAAGAGTAACGAGGGTATCCAAAAAATATTGATTTCTAATTTAGCTTTTGCCGAGGTCATCGGCAGAAACGTGCTCTATCATCTGCGCTCCGGTAAAGTTATCGAATGTACCGAAGCCTTTTCCTCTGTCTGTGATAATCTGATGAAATATGGGTGTTTTATGAAGCCCCACCGCTCCTATCTTGTGAATATGCAGTATGTGGACACCATTGAAAATCATCAGATTACCTTGCAGACTCTTTCCTCTGTTCCTGTTGCACAGGGCAAGGCAAAGGAGATGAAGCAGCAATATCTGCATTATCAAATGGAGGGGGGCGCTTAAAATGGCAGTAATCGTGATTGGGCTCTTACGATTTGGTGTTTCTTTGGTCTTTGGCCTCACGGTGTCCGTTCTCTTTGCAGGAATAGAACCCACAAAGAAAAACAGGCTTGTCACCGGCCTGCTCTGTGTCATTTTTCTTTTTGTCCAGACCGCCAGCTATTGGCTTTTGGGCTTGGATTTGACATCAAAGCTGTATCCGCTGATTATCCACCTGCCGCTGATTGTGATATTCACCCTATACTATAAGCGCCCGTGGCTCATATCCGCCGTCAGCGTGCTTTCCGGTTATCTTTGCTGTCAAGCGCCGCGCTGGTTTGGTTTCCTTGCAGGAGCCGCTTTAGAAAGCAGGCTTGCAGACCATATTTTTTACATAGCATTCGTGTTTTTGGCCTATTATTTCTTGAAAAGATATGTAGCCGGATCTGTTCGGCAGTTGATGGAGAAGTCCACGAAATCTTGCTTATTTTTAGGCGGAGTTCCGCTTTTTTACTATCTGTTTGACTATGTGACCGCCATCTACACCGATGTGCTTTACAGCGGAACCGAATGGGCGGTACAGTTCATGCCCTCAACAATATCTGTTTTCTATTTTGTGTTTGTGATCCTCTACTACGCTGAGACACAAAAACAGGCAAGCCTTCAAAGAGAAAAGGATATGCTGGATGCACAGTTTAGACTGGCGCAGACAGAGTTTGCTTCTCTGCGGCAGTTACAGCAGAACGCCGCATCCTACCGGCATGATATGCGCCACCATTTTGCTCTTTTACAGGGACTGGCCTCCAAGGAACACATCGAGGGGATCAAAGAGTACCTACAAACTGCCCAGTCCGACATGGATGCCATCACGCCCACACGCTTTTGTGGAAACGAAACCGTCAACCTGATTTTGTCCACTTTTGCTACGAAAGCAAAACAAGGGTCAATCATGCTGACAGTAGATGCGAAACTGCCTGATTTGCTTCCCTTTAGCGATACTGAGCTTTGCTCGCTCTTGTCGAACGCTTTGGAAAATGCTATCCATGCCTGTGAACAGATACCTGACAGCAACAAACGCATCATCCGGCTGCGTATGTATTCCAAAAATAATAAGCTGTGCATTGATCTGCACAATAGCTTTCAGGCAGAGCCAATATTTCAACAAGGGCTTCCAGTATCAAAAGAACAGGGGCATGGCTTTGGCACAAAAAGCATGGCTCATATCGTGGAAAAGCATGGCGGTGTATTTCAGTTTTCGGTTAAGGATGGCTGGTTTATATTTCAGGCTACTGCATGATCTTTCAATTAACTTATTTTCCGCTATTGATACCAGTTCACTTGAGTAGTTCAAGGGGGGCTGCAAAATGGTTTGCACTATTATTTTTTCTATTGCATAAGGATAAGTTGATAGTTTTCACTTTTGACATTCCCACCCCAGCTTGACAAAGCTCCCCGGACCTGTTACCATAAATTCACGGCAGAAAAGGCCGTACCGAAAGAAGATTATCGAATAGAGCAAAGCCTGACAAATCCGACGCCTGCCGTGTCGGTTCTGTCAGGCTTTATATTTTTCCCCGAAAGGAGGTGCAAGCATGGTTTTCAGCTTTTGGAGCGCAGCGACACCCTGCCGCTTGCGGCAGGAGAAAACACCGGATAAAAACGCAGTTTTTAGACCGGAGTGCAGGAATAGGCGAATGTCACATTCGCCAAAAACAGCCTACAGGCAAAGCCTGCAACGGAAATCCGAGGGGTATCATGGAACCCCTGTGGACTGTCGGCTTAACAGCCGGAAAAGAGGTGTGAAATGAAACCCTATACGACTATCCAACTCAATGTAAAAGTAGACGATACCACCGCAGACCAAATCAAGCGGCTGGCCGCCTTCAACCAGATTACCGTTGCCGAGCAGCTCCGCCGCTTCATCGGGGAGGGACTGTCAGTGAGCGGCAATACCCAGCACATCGACCTGATTGCCAGCATCATCCGGCAGGAGCTGACGGCGATTTACCACCCTGCTGACATTCAGCATCTGGTGGCGGGACAACTGGAGGAAACGCTCCAAAAGTTTGAGAATCCCCAGCGCAAAAGCGGTAAGACCTCCGCTGCCGGATACTTCCTGCTGCTTAAGGTATTGATGTACTTGACCGGCAATCTCAGTGCGGAGGACTTTGCCCAAATGGCGGAGCAGGCAGGACGGATGGGCGTGGAATTTATGAAGCAGAGCAATTCCACAATCAATGAAATCTTACAGGATGGTAACTACGCCTGCGGGACAGCAGCCAATCTGTAAATCGTAAAATCGAAAGAAGCGCCCATAGGGGCTTAAAATATATCAAACAATTTAATTCCTTTTTGAAGGGAGGGAGCGCATGAAAAGCCTTGGTCAATCGAACATTGCGATTGCCGAAGGCGACAAAGAGAAGCGTAAATTTGAAATCGGCGGGGCGATTTACCTTGTGACCGCATACTACAAAGAGCAGAGCAAACTGACTGCTGCGGACAAGGTAGCCCGTTTAATTGAAAAAGAGATAGAAACAGCATAGAGAGTCGATTTTGTCTGGACGCGCAGAGCGATTCCGGGTAAAATGGATTCATACAATTTATTCGGAATCGTTTTGGCTGTAAGGAAGAAAGGAGTATTGAATGTTACAGCAAAACGACCGGCGAGCCGCCGGTGGCACGATCACGGCTCTTTACTGCCGTTTAAGCCAAGAGGACGAGCTTGCGGGCGAGTCCGGCAGTATCCAGCATCAAAAGCAGATATTGAGGGAGTATGCCGAAAAGAATGGTTTTCCCAACCCAAAGGTATGGGCGGACGATGGGTATTCGGGGGTCAGCTTTGACCGCCCCGGCTACAACGACATGATGGCCAAAGTGGAAGCCGGGAATGTGTCCACTATCATTGTCAAAGACCATTCAAGGCTTGGCAGAAACCGTCTTTTCATGGGCTATCTCATTGAGGAGAAATTCCCTGACTACGGGGTGCGGTACATCGCCATCAATGATTCCGTGGACACGGATAGGGGGGTGGACGAAAGCCTTGCCATCCGTGACTTATTCAACGAGTGGCACGCCCGTGACACCAGCAAGAAAATCAAGGCGGTGAAGATGGCGGCGGCAAAGCGTGGGGAACGGATTGGTTCAAAACCGCCCTACGGCTACCAGAAAGACCCCAATAATCCGAAACGGATTGTCCCCAATGAGGACACCGCCCCCATTGTTCGGCGCATCTTCTCCCTGTGTGCCAGCGGCTTAGGTCCCAGCAAGATTGCACGGATTCTGCGAGAGGAACAGGTGCTTACGCCCACCGCCTACGCCTATCGGACGGAGGGAACAAATCACATTTTCCTAAACACGGATAAACCCTATGGGTGGAGCCAGAAAACGGTCAGCGGGATTTTGGAGCATGAGGAATACATCGGAACAACCGTAAACTGTCGTTCCTATATACCCTCTTTCAAGAGCAAAAAGTCCAAGGACAACCCGCCGGAAAAGTGGCTGCGGTTTAAGAATGCCCACGAACCGCTCATTAACCGAGAAACATGGGACATCGTGCAAAAAGTAAGGCAGGGCAAGCGCAGACCCAACAAGATGGGCGAACAGGATATGCTTTTCGGCTTGGTGGAGTGCGAAACCTGCGCGACAAAGCACTACTTATGCCGCTGCGGAAACTGGAACGAGGAACAGTATACTTACACTTGTGGCAGATACCACAAGCACAAGGCTGAATGTACGCCCCACACCGTCAAGGTCATGGCGCTGCATCAGATTGTACTGTCGGAAATCCAGCGGGTGACAGCGGAGGCTAAGGTGCATACGGAGCAATTCTTACAGAGGGCAATAGATAAGCACCAAAGCCAGTTAAAGCGTGAGCTGTCCTCTAAAGCAAGGGAACTGGAAAAAGCTCAAAAGCGCCTTGCCGACTTGGATAAGCTGTTCCGCAAAGCCTTTGAGCAGTTGGCACTTAAAAATCTGTCCGAAGTGCAGTTTAAGACGCTGACTGGCGGCTATGAATCCGAAAAGCAGGAGTTGCTCACCCTGTCCGGCAAGCTGGAGCAGGAAATCAGCGATGGGAAGGACACCATGCTGAACGCCGACCGCTTCATGGCGGTTGTAGACAGGTACACCGATATTCAGGCATTGACGCCTGAAATCGTGCGGGAGTTTATCGAAAAAATTGTGGTGCATGAGCGTTCCGAGCGTTGGAAGAAGAAAAACTACACCCAGCAGGTTGATGTCTATTTCAACTTTGTTGGAAGAGTTTAGGGCATGAGAAAAGCCGTAGAACTTCAAAATCCTACGGCAAATCTCAAAAAAGGAAAACATCCTTATTGGCAGGGGCCATTCTTACTGCCCCCGTTTTTAAATCCTGGCTATGATACGGAAAACAGCCAGATTATTCCATATTTATCTTGAAGAGAACCGTGTAACTTTGCAAAAAATGAGGGTTCCAGCTCCATCAGCACCTGGCCTCCTTCTTTCAGAAGGTCCCATGCTTTTTTAGCGGCTTCTTCCGAGGTCATTTCAAGGCTGAAATTGATGTTTGTTCCCACTTCCAGGGGCCTTGCAACATCAGCTCCCATTAAGACTCCTGCTTCCTTTAAACTCACCTGAGCATGCAGTACAAAATTCTTCTCTTCCTCTGAAATGGGGAAATCAAGGTTTGGCGGCATTTCACCGTATTTCTGCATGTGGATTATTTCTCCGTCAAAGGCATTTGCATATAGCTGGAACGCCTCTTCACAATTGCCGTTAAAAAAGATGTATGGCTTGATCATAAGTTTTTTGAACTCCTTTTTTCGATTTCACCCATAGTATCACTCCCTTTTCCGGATTTATACCGGCAGCCAGGAGGGTGTCTTCCTATCTTGACATAAGATCATTCCCTTTGTCAAGCATTTCCTTTCATACTCATGTATGATGGGTCAGGCCCTTCCAAAAGCCGCCCGTTGCCGCTGTTTTGCATGAGCACGTGTTCAATCCTGGGAAGGAAAATGCCTAAAGACTCTTTCAGCACATCTTCAATGGTTTCTACCGGAATAATGGTAAGCTGGTCTTTCACTTCGTCGGGAACGTCTTTTAAGTCACTGACATTGTCCCTTGGAATGAGAACACGGTTGATTCCGGCTCTCTGGGCTGCCAGCAGTTTTTCTTTCAGGCCGCCGATTGGAAGTACGGCTCCCCTTAAAGTGAGTTCGCCTGTCATGGCCAGCTTGGGGTCCACCTTGCTGCCTGTGACCAGAGAAGCCAGCGCTGTAAACAATGCGATTCCCGCTGACGGGCCATCCTTTGGAACTGCTCCTGACGGAACGTGGATATGAAGGTCTCTTTCTTTAAAATCAAAGGCATTTAAAGGAAGTCTGGATTTTAAGAGGCTCAGCGAGATTCTGGCTGATTCCTTCATCACGTCTCCCAGCTTTCCAGTCAGCATAATGGCTCCGTTTCCAGGCATATGGGTTGCCTCTATAAAGAGGATTTCTCCGCCTACCGGAGTCCAGGCTAAGCCTGTCACCACTCCCGGAGGATTGTCAAGCTGTGCCTTGTCGTGACGGGATACCTTTCTTCCAAGGATATCCTCCAAATCTTCCTCACGGATTTCATAAGGCAGCTCTGCTTTATTGGAGACGATCTTTTCTGTGGTCACTCTGGCTATGCTTGCCAACTGCTTTTTCAGTCCCCGCACGCCTGCTTCCAGGGTATAGTCGCTGATGATCTTTTGCAGTATCTGGTCATCAATCACAATCTGCTCCTGCTTTAAGCCATGCTCTTCCAAAACAGCCGGAATCAAATGATTCTTTCCGATGTGGAATTTTTCATCTGACGTATAGCTGGATATCTGAATGACCTCCATACGGTCTAAGAGCGGGCCTGGGATGGTATCCAGGGAGTTGGCCGTTGCCACAAAGAAGACATCGGATAAATCGTAAGGAAGGTCTAAGTAATGATCGGTAAATGTGTTGTTCTGCTCCGGGTCCAGTACCTCTAACAGGGCGCTGGCAGGGTCTCCGCTGAAACCGCCGGACATCAGCTTATCCACTTCATCTAAAATCATAACAGGGTTGGTCGCCCCGGCCTTTTTCATGCTCTGGATGATCCTTCCCGGCATAGCCCCTACATACGTTCTCCGGTGGCCTCTGATTTCAGATTCATCCCGGACACCGCCCAGGCTTAAACGGATATATTTTCTGTCAAGGGCTTCTGCAATGCTCTTTCCTAAGCTGGTCTTACCTGTTCCGGGAGGTCCTACAAGAAGCAGGATGGAGCCTTTTTTGTTCTTATTTAACTGCATAACAGCCAGATGCTGAATGATCCTGTCCTTTACCTTTTTCAGGCCGTAATGCTGGTCGTCTAAAATCCTTCTGGCGTTTTCCAAGTCAATGGACTTCGCCCCTTCCTTTTTCCAGGGAAGCTGGACGAGAAGGTCTAAGTAGTTGCGGATGATGTTATATTCGGGCCTGTTGGATTCCTGTTCATTTAATTTATCCAGTTCTTCCAAAGCGGCTTCCCTGATCTCATCAGGCATGCCGGCCTCTTCAATTCTGGTCAGGTAATCGACGTCTTTTTTGCCGCCTTCTCTGCCCTCGTTCAACTCATCCTGAATGGCCTTTAACTGCTCTCTGAGCACGGTTTCCCGGTAATTCTTGTTGGCCTTTTCTGAAAACTTCTCGGATATCTCCATCTGCAGCTCAATCATTTCCTTCTGCTTTAAGAGATAATCCATAAAGCGCAGGCTCCGTTCTTTTAAGGAGCTGATTTCCAGTAGCTCATATTTTTCCTGAGCCGGTATCTGGGTGAACTGGGATAAGTAGGATATGAGAGAATTTATGTCATGAAAACCGTTGACCACTTTCTGATACTGGTCTCCGCCTGTGAATTTTGCACTGATCTCACTGGTGATATTTTTAATGTAGCCAAGGATTTCCTCCCGGCTCTTTTCATCTAAGTCCTCCTGATCCGGGCTGAGCCGGTACTGGGCGTATGTGACGCCGCCTTCCGTCCGGATTTCTCCTATTTCCACACGGTCAAAAATCCTTGCAGCCACCTTGGCGCCTTTTTCCGTAAGCTCTGCACCGCTCACTGCAAAGATCACACCGACTTTATGAAAATCTGATGCTTTCAGACTGCCGCCGCTGTTGCTGTGTACAGGAAGGGCAATTTTTACGGTTTCGCCGTCTTCTAAGTGCTGAATCTGGCTGTTATTTACCGGGTCAAAAAGAAACATGGCATCGGTATGGGGAAGTACAACTTTATTTGATACGGGAAAAACGATTCCTGTTTTGCTCTCATAGTTATTCATCATGGTTTTATCCTTTCTGTGCATATTTTAAAAGTGAATGTTCGTTTAATTATGTTTTGTTTTTTTGCGAGACTTTTCGTAAAAACAGCTTTACAAAAGAATCCCGCCTGTTAAAAAAACTATAACAATATTGCATCTTGAATAATCTGAATCATTTCCTGCAAAAGGTCTGCCTTCTGTTCTTCGGTTTTGCAGTTATCAATGGCAATGACTTTTACCGGCTGAAACATGATCGCCAGTAAATTATCTTCCTGATAATTCTTTATGATGCGGCTCCTCTTCATGTCTGTCATCAAATCGTAGATATTACAGACACCCTTTTTTCCGGAACAGTTATTGGCTAAAGAGGGACAGTTGGAAAACTGCTCCACAAAGCTGAATACGTCCCTGTTCTCTGATATATAGTTGTAGTAACTGCGAATCAGCAGTTCAATCTGCTTGCGCCCTTCCATCTCCCGGTTTATGCACTCCAGCAGGTAATCATAGATTTCCTCTGAATATTCCGAGTAAATGTCATGGAGCATATCTTCCTTATTCTCAAAATAGATATACACCGTTGCCGGCGAAACCCCTGCCAGTCTGGCAATTTTAGAGACAGAGGTGCCGTGAAAGCCCTCCTGCAGGATCAGCTTAATGACTGCTTCTTTAATGCTTCTCGCCTTTTCGTCGTCTTTTTTTCTCATGACATCACCTCTATGCCTTTATAATAAACGATCATTCATTTATTGTCAATATATTTTTTGTGACGAAAGTTTGTATTTGACCGTATTCTTCTCCTCTGAAAAAAGGAAGGATATATCCATACTTTGGATACATCCCTCTTCATATTTTTTTTATAGTTTATTCCTAAAGAAAAGCTTTCTAAAATAAGCCTGAAAGTCTTCAAATTCAATCCTCTATCTCGCTTTCCAGATACTTTTTTATTTCTTTTACCGTATGCTCTTCCTTCTCTTTTCGATTCCAAAATACAATTTTATGAATTTTTTCCTCTGAAATTGGTATTCCCGCTTCCTGGAACTGCCTTTCAATATATTCACGCATTTCCCGCCCTTGTTCTAGCGCATCCTGGACAATCTGGTATAAATATTCGGGTTTGCGTAAATCACCCAAATCATTAAAAATTGCATTTGCAGCTACCAATGCATCTCTCATATAGGATGCATTGTCTTTAAATAAATCGCTTTCAATATAAAGTCCTTGCGATTCAATAAACATAGAACAGAAAGTAACAATTGTACGAGTATTTCCTTCACGATAAGGATGTACTTTCCAAAGTCTTGCCATATAATCGGCAAAGGCTTCCGCTGCCTTGGCAAATTCTGCCGCCTTCCAATCAAACTGATTCATTTCAGACAGAACCTGATTCGCATCTCTTTCAATATCATAACAATCCGAATATTCTATAGACAGTTCACCCAAAACCACTTCTGCCTTTTCCGTATTGATTATTCGCGGTTTTCCAGCCCACTCATATATATCCTGAAATATATGATAATGCATTTTACATAGTGAATCAAAATCAAACTTTCTCCAATCAGCCTCCGTTACAACTTCAGAAAGCCGATATAACGTATAATCTGCTTCCATGTCCTTCAAAGTCTGTTCATCATGGATATCTGCCAGATTTTTCAATACTTCTGAATTCGGATACAAATAAGGGTCCCGCATCTATATTTTCCTACCGTTTCATTTTATATTTACGGTCAAGTGCCTTTTTCACTTCTTCCATAGAAATTTCTCCCTGCTTTTCCTTGCTAATCAATTCTTTCATTTCAGGGGTAGGCTCCAGACCATCCACTTTAATCATACCAAGGGCATAATCCCATTTTTTATCTGCTTTTACCAACATCGGAACTCATCTCCTTTGCTTAAATGTTATAGCGATAGTATACCACAAAGCATTCTTTATAGCCACCTGTTCATGCATATTTCACATGAGCATAAAATCTGTCCCTATCATATGAATATGCTTTTATATTTTAAAGGAATAGTAATAAGACTTTCCATTCTCCGTCAACCGCCGGATATCCACTTGAAAGATATCACTGATGCAGCGATGAATCTCAGGGCTGGATGCGTCCTCATAAGCGGCCACCCTCCCCTTTTCCATCACAGCCAGACGGTCTGAATAATTCAAAGCCAGATTGAGATCATGGAGAACGAGAACAACGGTCTTTCCAAGGTCTTTATTTAAATGGCTGATCAGTTCCATGATTTCATAGGAAACATTGATATCCAGATAAGTGGTCGGTTCATCGAGAAAGATAACCGGAGTATCCTGAGCCAGCACCATTGCGAGAAAAACCCGCTGGCGCTCTCCCCCCGATAACTGGCGCAGGCTTTTTTTCCGGAGAGACTGACAGCAGGTCACTTCCATGGCATATTCCGTCAAGCGTTTATCCTCGGCAGAGGAGATGCTGATGGGGGATTGATGAGGATATCTTCCCGACATCACCGCATCCTCCACCGCCATATCAGGTATGTAACCGCTTTGCAGCAGCACGGACACCTTTTTGGCAAGTTCCTTCCTCTTCATGCCGCCGATCTCTTTCTCTTCTAAAAACACCTTTCCCTTATTGGGATGCAAAAGCCGGGAAGCCAACTTTAACACAGTACTCTTTCCGCAGCCATTGGGTCCGATGATGGTGGTTATCTTCCCCTTCTCAAAGCTTAAATCCATTTCCTGAATCAGCGGCTGCTTACTGTAGGAATAAGTCACACCCTCCAGCCTGATCATAATTTTCCCTCACCCCTTTTGCCTGTTTTTAAAAATCAGATAAAGAAAGAACGGACCTCCCAGAAATGACATCAGAATGCCCACCGGAAGCTCATACGGAAGAAACACGGTTCTCGCCAGAAGATCGCATAAAATAACGAACACGCCTCCCGCCAGAGCGCTGGCCGGAATGACAAACCGGTTATCCTGCCCTATGATCAGTTTCACCCCATGGGGAATCAAAAGGCCCACAAAGCCGATCATTCCTGCAAAGCTGACTGCTGCCCCCGCCAGTATGGCTGCAATGGTTAAGTAAATACAGCGGCATGCATTTACATTCATGCCCAATGCTCTTGCGCTGTCCGCCCCAAGGTTTAAAATATTAAGTCCCTTAGAACTGAACAAAGCCAGAATGAGCCCGGCTCCAATAAAAACTGCGGGATACAAAAGAGCGCCGGAAGTGGCTGCCGAAAGCCCTCCCACGAGAAAATTTCCGGCACCTACATACGCATCGGGATACAGAATCATAATTGTATTCATTCCCGCACTGAAAATGCTGTTGACCACAAAGCCTGTCAAAACCAGCAAAACTCTCGACATCCGCGCAAACATGGTGATTGCCAGAACCAGCATACAGGCCAAAAGCGCGCCGGAAAATGCCGCCAAAGGCAACAGCAGAGGAGCCGCCGGAAGAAAGGCAGAAGCCAGCAAAACCATCAGCCCTGCCCCTGCATTGACTCCTATGACATTGGGACTCGCCAGAGGATTGTTCAGAACAGACTGTATCACAGCGCCGGATACCGCAAGGGCGCTTCCTGAAAGCAAAGCCCCCATCACTCTGGGTAGGCGCACTGTGAAAAGTATCCGGTATAGGGAGTCATCAGGGTCACCTGTAAAGAGGGTTGCAACCAGTACAGAAGGCCGGATATTACTGGCTCCCAGGCACAATCCCAGCAAAACAGAAGCCGCCAGCCCTGCGGCTGATAAAAGGATAATGAAAAGCCTGGCTTTATTCGTTCGTTCCATAGAGAATCTCCCAAAGGTATGTATAGCTTTCTGCCCATTTTCCATTTGGTTTATACAGAAACTTTTCTTTCGGCAAAAGGATATAGCGGCCGCCTTTCACGGCGGTGAGACCGCTCCACGCCGGATTTTTTTCTATGGTTTCCTTTAAATTCTTCCTTGCAAGATCATCGTCATTTCCCATGGGAATCACAAAGATATAATCCGGGTCTTCCTTCACAATGCTTTCCATGTTAAATTCCTTCAGTAGGCTTTGATTCTCGTCAGCGATGTTTCGGCACCCTAAATCCTTCAGCATTTTTCCCGTCATGGTCTTGGAATTCTGGCCCGCTGCTCCGCCGGAATAGGTAATGAGAAGCAAAACAGAGGGCGTTGTCTGAGGCTTTGAGCCGGAAAGAATTTCTTTGATCTCCGCTTCCGCATCCAGCCCGTTTTTCTCATACAGCTCAGGCTTTCCCGTTATTTCCGTACAGGTTTTAAGCATGGAAAGATAATCTTCAAAGTGGGTTACCTTAAAATAAGCCGCCGGGATGCCTGCCTGTTTAAAAACTTCCTTAAGGGCTGCATGCTCTTTTGTCTCTGAGGACAGCAAAACCAGGTCCGGATTTAAGGCTATGATTTTTTCCATACTGGGGCTGTTGAACTTCCCTACAGAAACAATTTCCTTTGAAAGCTCCAGCCCTCTTTCCTCAAAAGCATCATCTGTAACGCCTGTCAGAGTGCCTCCGGCTGACAGCCAGATTTCTGCAAAGCTTCCCATCAAGGCCACCACACGCTCAGGATTTTGAACCGTCACTTCCTGGCCCAGGGCATCGGTAAACCGGTATCCTTCCGGGGATGCGGAAACTGATTCTGCCGCCTTTTTTCCGCATCCTGCAAGCCCGTTTAACACCACGAAAAGCATCACTGCATAAGCCATTATTTTTATCTTCAATTGGGCAGGGCTCCTTTTTCCAATAATTGTTTTCCGTAAGCGCAGTAACTGTCCTCCGCCATATAATCGCCTTCATGGTAATATCCCGCCCTGGCCCGGCAGCCTCCGCAGGCTTTCCCATAAGCGCATTCCCGGCATGTCCCCTTGTAATCCTGGGTGCGCAGGTTTTCAAACAGGCTGCTGGTCTTCCATATCCTGTCAAAGGCTTCCTCACGGACGTCCCCTGCTTCCTCAACCATATAGGCACAGGGGCGGACCTTTCCCACAGGGCTTATCACGCAGTAAGAAAGCCCTGCAAGGCAGCCTCTGGTAAAACGGGTGTCCACCTCCATCTCCTTTGCCACTCTCGTAAACTGGGGGGCGCAGGTAGGCTTGATATCAATGGGAACCTCTTTCTGCTTCGCCATAATGGTCTGCAAAAGCCTTTCATACTCCATCACTTCCAAAGAGGTTTCTTCCAGATATATTCCCCTGCCAACGGGAATCAGGAAAAACAGGTAGCTGGCAACGGCTCCTGCCCTCACGGCAAAATCAATGATATGGCTGACCTCCTCCTGATTCCAGTCCATGATGGTCGTATGAATCTGAAAAGGCAGGCCGGCTTTTTTACAGTTTTCAATTCCTCTAAGAGTCAGACGGTATGCATTTTCATCCCCTCTGAACTGGTTATGCTTTTCTTCATCCAGACTGTCAAGACTGATCCCCATAGACGCGGCCCCGCACTCCTTCAGCTTTTTAGCCGCCTCTTCCGTGATCAGCATTCCATTGGTGCCGAAAACGGGCCTGAGTCCTCTCCCGGACGCATACGATACCAGAGTGTAAATATCCGGTCTCATTAACGGTTCCCCTCCGCTGAATATCATAATGCGAAATCCCGCCGCAGCAATCTCATCAATCAGTTTTTTTGCTTCCTCCGTGGTCAGTTCATCCGTTTTTTTGCTGCCTGCATCCTGATAGCAATGCTTGCACTTAAGATTGCACTGGTTTGTTGTCATCCATGAAACGATCATATGCCTCTCCTCTTCCGGTCAAAAGTCACTTTATTTCATCATAATTGCAACAATCCCTTTTCATTCCACAAACATTTTATTTTTACCGGCATCCTGAAAATAAGTTCCGGTTTTCTGCTGAATTTTCAGTTCATTCACTTATTTACAACATTCTGGGGACAGCCCTTGGCATAAGCCCTTAAGTTATCCACTGCAATATCCATCAGCCTTTGCCTCGTTTCCTTGGGAGCCCAGGCAATGTGAGGGGTGATGATGCAGTTTTTGGCCTGCAGCAGGGGATTGTCCTCTTTCATCGGCTCCACAGAGACAACATCAACGGCTGCTCCGCCCACCTTGCCGCTGTTTAATGCCTCCTTTAAATCCTCTTCCACAATCAAAGGGCCTCTGGAGCTGTTGAGAATCATGACATGATCCTTCATCCTGGCAATGGTCTCTTTATTGATCATGCCCTGGGTATCCGGGTGAAGGGGGCAATGGAGGGAAATCACGTCAGAATTTGCCAGAAGCTCATTAAGCTCTGCATAATGGCAGGTTTCCGTTTCCAGGCTTTCTTCCCTGGTTCTGGAGTAAGCCAGAATCTTCATTCCCAAAGCCTGGGCAATCTTAGACACTGCCTGCCCAATTCTTCCAAATCCGATGATTCCCATGGTCTTTCCAGCCAGTTCCGTAAGGGGGTAATTCCAATAGCAGAAATCCTCACTTCTCGTCCAGTCCCCTTCCATAACGGACCGGGAATGATCTCCGATACGGTGGCAGAGCTCCAGCAGCAGCGCGATGGTAAACTGAGCGACAGCTTCCGTCCCATAGGAAGGAATGTTGGACACCGGAATGCCCCGTTCCTTTGCCGCCTCAATATCCACCACGTTGTAGCCGGTGGCAAGCACACCGATATATTTGATACCGGGACACGCTTCCAAAGTGGATTTGCTCAAAGGCGTCTTGTTGGTATAAACTGCCTCTGCATCACCGATCCGTTCAATGACCCGTTCTTCCGGGGTTCTGTCATATACTGTGACTTCACCGAACTGTTCCATTCCGTTCCAGGATAAATCCCCAGGATTTTCCGTATAACCGTCTAATACCACAATCTTCATTTCGTCGGCCTCCCATTCTGATATGTGAAATCATCTTTTTGTATTTTAATCCTCCAAAAGTGCCCATGCCCGGTTGATGACCCGTTTTGTATTGGCCAGGATAATATCTCCGTCTTCCCCTGTCCATGGCTTCACTTCAAAGGAAAGGACGTATGGATTTTTGCTGTTAAAAAATCCCTCTTCTTTCAACACGGTAAAGAAGTCTCTTAACTCCTCCACATCATTGGCGCTGTTTGGATAACCGAATCTGGGGTGCTGGTCTCCATAAGCTTCACAATCCTTTTTCACCACAGCGTTTCCGATATGGAAGTGGGTGAGGTAAGGGCGAAGGGTCTGGATTACAAACCGGCTGGTTTCATACGTGGTGGGGAAATGGGATAAATCGACCATCAAGCCGAAGTTATTGTGGCTCATCCGCATATCTGCTGCAAATCTCGCCGCATAGGGAGCCGGTCCGATGAGGGCCGCCTTGTCCATATCAAAATCAAACACTTCCAGCTCCACGATCATCCCTTTTGCGGCGGCATAATCGCACAAGTTTCCGGTGGTTTTTAAAAGCTGCTCATAGGCCTGATCCTTTGTATCCGCCTCCCACTTTCCTGCCAGAAATGCAATTCCTTTGGCTCCCAGGTACTCAGCTTCGTCAATTGCTTCTATGAGAGTCTTTTCTGCCGCTTTTCTGCCCTCTTCATCGATGTCATTGGGATTTAATTTGGGGCCTAAGAGCCTTGGCTGGGCGCCGTAGCACACCGTAAGATGAGACTGCTCCAGCATCTTTTTCACCTGTTTTCTCTTCTCCTCATCGGCAATCTGGGTCAGCTCAATGGCTCCGAAATATTCATCACATGCGATTCTTTTTACAGAATCCAGAATATCGTACTGAACAGGCGGGTGGCTCATCCATTGGATGGTTCCCACCTGAAAATATTTCTGAATCGGGTCTTTCATACGTCTCTACCTCCTGTTTTTTCGTGCTTTCCTGTTAATACCATTTTACCACAGAGCACAGACCACGGCAAATAAAAAAACGCCGCAGCTGCGGCCAGGAGCGGACTCCTTAAGGGCTGCAATTACGGCATTTTTGAAATGATTCTTACTCTCCGAACACTTTTTTATAATCAGCCTGGAACTTTTCAATTCCCTGATCTGTCAGCGGATGCTTTGTCATCTGGAGCAGAACAGGATACGGCACTGTTGCGATATCAGCACCTGCCTTGGCACAGTCAATCACATGGATGGGGTTTCTCACGCTTGCGGCAATGATTTCTGTTTCGATCTCATGAACCATGAATATTTCCGCAATATCCCTGATTAAATCAATTCCCGGCATGGAGATGTCATCTAACCTTCCCAGGAAAGGAGAAACGTAAGCAGCGCCTGCTCTGGCTGCCAAAAGAGCCTGAGCTGCTGAAAAGACCAGGGTCACATTGGTTTTAATTCCCTCCGCTGTCAGCACCTTAACAGCCTTTAAGCCTTCCACTGTCATGGGGATTTTCACTACCATATTGTTATGAATGGAGGCTATTTCCCTTCCTTCTGCGATCATGCCCTCTGCATCAACGGTAGTGGCCTTCACCTCACCGCTGATCGGTCCGTCAACCAAGTCCGCAATTTCTTCCACTACAGCTTTGGTGTCTCTTCCCTCTTTTGCAATCAGGGACGGATTAGTTGTCACTCCGCAGATAATTCCCATTTCATTTGCTTTTTTAATTTCCTCTAAATTCGCTGTGTCTACAAAAAATCTCACAATGCCTTCCTCCTTGTATAAATGACAAACCATTTTTCTGATGTTTGCTTGTTCTTATTATTTTACCATAGTTGGAGAGAAAACTCAATTGCAGTCTACCTGCGGGGCAGCACATGAATCGCTCCGCCAAGACAGTCCTCCAGCGCCTCTGCAACGGATTCATTATACGTAGGATGGGCCCGCATAGCCTTTAAAAGCTGTCTGACAGTCAGTTTATTGGAAATAGCTGTCCCCATCTCACCGATCATATCCGTAGCCCTGGCACACATCATCTGAGCGCCCAGCAGCACACCGGTTTCCTTATCCGCTACAACCTTGACAAATCCTCTCTCTTCCTTGGTAACAGAAGACTTGCAGTTGCCGTGTGTCAGGAATTTTCCGACAACAACCTCAATTTCCTTTTCCCTGGCTTCCTCTTCCGTCATCCCTACACAAGCAATTTCAGGATCAGTATAAACACAGGAGGGAATGACTGATAAATCAATGGATAGCTCCTCGCCGTTCATCGCTTCCACCGCGCAGATTCCCTGAGAACTGGCCGCATGAGCCAGCTGGATTCCTCCGATCACATCGCCGATGGCAAATACGCCCGGCATGCTGGTCTCAAAGTTCTCCTTCACCACAATCCTGCCCCGGTTCATTTCCAGGGAAACGCCTTCTTCCATCAGTCCCTCTGTGTTGGGAATCCGCCCTGCGGCTGAAAGCAGGTAAGGGCTTTTTACAACCCCCACCGTTTCTTTATTTTTTCCCTTCTCCAGAAACGTACAGATAAATTCCGGTCCCTCTTTTTCTATTTTCTGCACAAACGCCTTGGTGTAAATGTCAACACCTTTCTTTTTCAAAATCAGCTTTAAATTCTGTGAGATTTCCTTATCCAGTCCGGGCAGAAGCCTCTCCTCCGCCTCCAGCACCATGACCCTGGTGCCAAAAGAGGCAAATACCGTGGCAAATTCCACTCCTATGACTCCGCCTCCTATGATAATCAGGCTTTCCGGCACATGATCAAGCTGGAACAGCTCATCGCTGGTCATGACGCCTGGAAGGCGGATTCCCTCGATAGGAGGAAAAGAGGGCTTTGACCCTGTTGCAAGAAGGACACGCTTCCCTTTCAGAAGGATTTCCCCATCCTCTGTTGTGACCCTGACGCTTCCATCCTTTGTCACTGTTCCGGTTCCATGAATGCGGTCCACCTTATTTCCCTTTAAAAGCTGCTCCACCCCAAGTCTGAGGCCTTCAGAAGTCTCATCTTTATAGGACATCACCTTGCTGTAATCGTAGCTCACATCCTTTGAAATGATTCCAAACTTTTCTCCTGACAAAACCTCCTGATACAGCTTTGCAGCATGGAGCATGGCCTTGGCCGGAACACAGCCCCGGTTTAAGCAGGTGCCTCCTGTTTCCCGGTTTTCTATGACCGCCGTCTTCATTCCTAGCTTTGCAGCTTTGATGGCCGCTACATATCCTCCGGGGCCTGCGCCGATAATGAGCAGATCATACATTTCCTCCATCCAATTCCTCCTTAAAGGGCGTTTGAAGTGAATTTCAAACGCCCCTGATTTTTACAATTCTGCAGTTGCAAAAAACTCTTTTAAATCCTCGATGATGGTCCGGTGGGCCTGATTTTCGGCAGGAACTTCTTCCAGCCTGGCGCGGATATCATCATTGGCATATTTACAGCCCTTTATATAACCGGGAAGCATATCCATAAGGTCCGGTTCCATGGAATCAGAAAATACCTGTAAATCCTTTATCATTCCTCCATTCACCTGAAACTGCCAGATGACATTTCCCCATACAAACCGTTTTGAAAGCTCATACTGGAACTCCATGTTCCGTCCATAGAGCCAGTCCCAGGAAGAAAATTTCTCCCTTCCCTCTGCCAGCGCTTTCCCGTCCAGCTCCTCCTGTTTGCAGATAGCCGCCTTACAGCCGTAAATTTCCTCAAATGCCTCCAGAAGCTTTTCCTTTAGCAAATCAATGGTCAGATCAGGCCGGTATTCGGAAAGGTTGGTCACTCTGGACCGGACAGAATCCACTCCTTTTAGTGCCAGCTTATCCTTGGAAACCTGCAGATATTGGGACAGCTTATCGAGGTCTGCACTGACCATCAAAGTTCCGTGGTGGTAGCACTTATCTCCCCTCGTATAAAAGGCGTTGCCGGAAAACTTCCGTCCGGACACGGTAATATCGTTCCGTCCCGATTTTTCCGCATGGATTCCCAGCTTTTTGACCCCGCTTAAAATGACTTCCAACTGCTTTTCCAGATCGTAATTTCCCTTCTGAACAAGAAATGTGAAATTCAGATTTCCGAGGTCGTGATATACAGCGCCTCCGCCTGAAAGCCGTCTTACCAGATGGCCCCCATCCTGTTCCAGCTCCCGGACTCTGCACTCCTTCCACGGATTCTGGTTTTTGCCGATTACAACTGTGTTTTCATTCTGCCAGAGGTATAAGGTGCAGGCGTCTTTTCCTGTTGTCTCCAGTAAATATTCTTCAATGGCAAGATTTAAATAGGGATCATAGCCGTTTCCGTCTACATATTTAATTTCCTGTATCATCTTTATCGGTTTCCTTATCTGAGAAGTCGTATTTTAGTATTGGATTTCTGGCTGCCTTCACTTCATCAAGCCGGGTGACCGGTGTGCGGACTGGCGCCTGATGCAGGGTTTCCGGATCGGATTTTGCCGTTTCATAAAGGCTGCGGAATACGGAAATCACATGATCTAAGGTTTCCTTGGATTCTGTTTCTGTAGGCTCTGCCATCAATGCTTCCGGCACAATTAACGGGAAATACATAGTAGGCGGATGGATTCCATGGTCTAAAAATCCTTTTGCGATGTCCATGGCTGATACTCCGGTTTCCTTCTTAAGCCTTGCCAGACTCATGACAAACTCATGCATGCACAGCCCTGGGTATGCCATATCGTAAATGTCCTTTAATTTTGCCATCATATAGTTGGCATTTAACACAGCATGCTGTGATGCCTGGGGAACGCCTTCCTTTCCAAGCATGAGCAGATAAGTTGTGGCCCTGACTACAGTTAAGAAATTTCCGTAAAAGCTCTTCACACGGCCCATGGTTTGGGGCGGATTCTTAAGCAGATACCGGTCTTCCTTCTCTGTTAAATCACCGGGTAAAAACTCAGCTAAAAAGCTCTTGCAGCCCACCGGTCCGCTTCCCGGACCTCCGCCTCCGTGAGGGGTGGAAAAGGTTTTATGAAGATTTAAATGAACCACATCAAAGCCCATATCACCGGGCCTTACCATGCCCATGACAGCGTTTAAATTGGCTCCGTCATAGTAAGCCAGACCGCCTGCATCATGGATGATTTTTGTGATCTCCAGTATATTTTTATCAAAGAGTCCCAGGGTGTTGGGATTGGTCAGCATGAGGCCTGCCGTATCCTCTCCCACCGCTTTTTTCAGCGCCTCTAAATCCACTCCGCCGTCCTCTGCCGATGGGATGCTGACTACGGAAAATCCCACCATGGACGCGCTTGCAGGATTGGTTCCATGGGCGGAATCCGGAACTATGATTTTAGTTCTCTTTTTATCGCCCCGGCTTTCATGGTACGCCTTCATCAGCAAAAGTCCTACAAACTCTCCGTGAGCGCCGGCTGCCGGCTGAAAGGTCATCCGGTCCATTCCCGTAATTTCACAGAGGTACTGCTCTGCTGTCTTTAACATCTCCAGACACCCCTGTACCGTATGCTCCGGCTGCAGCGGATGAATCTGGGTAAAACCGGGGAGTGAAGAAGTGTCTTCGTTAATCTTTGGATTGTATTTCATGGTGCAGGAGCCCAAAGGATAGAAGCCGTCATTGACGCCGTATGCCATCTTTGCAGTCTCTGTATAGTGCCTGCTTATATCATTTTCAGACATCTGAGGCAGATGCAGATTTATTTTTCTTAAATCTCCTTCCTCCGGCATGGTGACCGGAACATCACACTCCGGAAGAATGCTTAAGCTTCTTCCTTCCCGTCCCTTTTCAAATATCAGCATACCCTTACACCTCCTTCAGAATGTCGATGACACGGTCAATGTCATCCTTTGCATTCAGTTC
Organism: Lacrimispora sp.; assembly: GCF_047605665.1. Classification (GTDB taxonomy): domain Bacteria; phylum Bacillota; class Clostridia; order Lachnospirales; family Lachnospiraceae; genus Lacrimispora. The sequence continues at coordinate 60,936 of NZ_JASGFH010000001.1, forward strand.
CGTACAGCACCATAATATCTGCCCGGCTCTTTCACCGGTTAAAGGATAGCCGCCAAGGATTCCCTGTTCCTCCAGCGCCTTCATCACTTTTTCTGCAGGAACCTTGGATACAGTTACAAACTCATGGAAGAATTCCCCTTCATTGATAACCGCATATCCGATGGATGCCAGACGGTCAGCCATGTAATGAGCTTTTGACATGCACTGGAGCGCCGCTTCCTTCAGCCCTTCCGGTCCCATTGCCGATAAATAGACGGATACTGCCAGAGCGCAAAGAGCCTGATTGGAGCAGATGTTACTGAGCGCCTTTTCTCTCCTGATGTGCTGTTCCCTGGCCTGAAGGGTCAGAACGTATCCCGTCTTTCCGTTGGCGTCAACGGTTTCTCCGGCAATTCTTCCCGGCAGCCTTCTGATCATATCCTTGGTACACGCCATAAAGCCGATGTACGGTCCTCCAAATGATAACGGAAGTCCAAGGGGCTGCCCCTCTCCCACAGCAATATCAGCGCCGTACTCTCCCGGTGTCTTTATGAGCGCCAGGGAAATGGGATTCACTCCCATAATATACTTGGCTCCGGCTTCCTTTGCTATGGTTCCGATCTCCTCTGCCGGTTCTAAGCTGCCGTAATAATTAGGATTCTGGATATAGACACATGCAGTCTGGCCATCCGCCTTCTCCTTTAAGAAGTCCAGGTCTGTAAGGCCGTCTTTTTCAGGAATGACAACCAGCTCCATCCCATTTCCAAAGCAATACGTTTTTATAGTCTCCATAACCTGAGGATGAACCGCCGCGGATACAAAGGCCTTATCCTTTTTCCGGTCTCTGCACATGGCCACAGCTTCCGCAGCCGCAGACGCACCGTCGTATACGGAAGCATTGGCCGTATCCATTCCCGTCAGTTCGCAGATCATGGTCTGATATTCAAATATGGAACGCAAAATTCCCTGGCTCAGTTCCGCCTGATAGGGAGTGTAAGCCGTATACAGGGTTTCTTTTGAAAGCACGCTTTTCACAATAGAGGGAATGTAGTGCTTATACGCACCTGCTCCCCTGAATACCACCGGAAACACCTTATTCTTTGCTGCAATGCCTTCCACTTTTCTGTAAACTTCCATTTCAGACATTCCCTTTGGAAGGTTTAATTCGCCCTTCAGCATGACTTCCTGGGGAAGCTGTCCAAAAAGGTCTTCTATTTTCTCAACGCCGATGGCTGACAGCATTTCTTTTCTGTCCTGATCGGTTGCAGGTATAAATGAACCCATATGCGGACCTCCTCTTTATTCCATCTCGTTTTTCACAAATTCTTCGTACTCCTCAGAACTTAAGAATTCTTCCTTATCCGTAATGTCGGTGATCTTTACAAACCAGGCCTCATAAGGCGCTTCATTGATGTTCTGGGGCGCGTCAAGAAGCTCTTCATTGATTTCTGCCACGACTCCTGTTACCGGGCAATACACATCAGAAACTGCTTTTACAGACTCCACATCGGCAAATGACTTGCCAGCTTCTGTCTCGTCGCCTTCCTCCGGAAGGTTCACGAATACAAGCTCTCCCAGTGTATGCTGGGCATAATCCGTAAGTCCTACCAAAGCGGTTGTCTCATCCTCAAACTTCACCCATTCATGTGTTTTTGTGTAAACCAGATTTTCCAATACCTTCATAATTTCTTCTCCTTTTCACTATGGCTTCTCTTAATTTTTTGATCAATTATTTTGATTTTTTATAAAATGGAAGGGGCACTACTTCTGCCTCTACTTCTCTTCCTCTGACCATGACACTCACCTTTGTGCCCGGTGCTGTATATTCCTTATCCAAAATAGCCATGGCAGCCGGGTAGCCTAAGTAGGGACAGTGGGTTCCCGATGTGGTAAAACCGATCTTTTGTCCATTTACGAGAACTTCCTCCTGCTCCCGTATGATGCCCCGTCCCGTCACCTTTAATCCTGCCCGCTTTCTGGTCAGGGAATCCTTATTCGGTAAATGGCTTTTTCCTATAAAATCTTCCTTCTGCATCTTCACGGCAAATCCCAGGCCGGTTTCCACAGGGTTGATTTCATCGTTCATTTCATGGCCGTAAAGGGGCATTCCTGCCTCCAGCCTTAAGGTGTCCCTGGCTCCTAAGCCGCAGGGGATGATTTCGTATTCTTTTCCCGCATCCAAAAGGGCTTCCCACATGGTTTCTGCGTGTTCATTGTCCAGATAGAGCTCAAAACCGTCTTCTCCCGTATAACCGGTTCTCGATACGATACAGGAAATTCCAGCCACCTTTCCATCGAAAACAGCATGATAATATTTTTCCGGAATATCAGAAGTCAGCTTCATCAATATCTCCTGGGATTTAGGTCCCTGGAGGGCGATTTGGGAAATCTGGCCGGAAATATCTTCAAATACGACATCTCCAGATTGATGATCCAGCATCCACTGGTAGTCCTTATCCTTATTAGAAGCATTTACCACGATAAAATATTCCTCATCGTTTTTCTTGTACACAATCAGATCGTCTACCGTGCCTCCGTGCTCATTGCACATGGGGCTGTACCGGGCCTGTCCGATTGCCATGTCAGTGAAGTCATTGGTCAATATCTTCTGTAAGTTTTCCAGCGCATCTTTTCCCTTGCAGATGATTTCCCCCATATGGGAAACGTCAAAAAGCCCGGCTCCCGTTCTTACTGCCATATGCTCCTTGATAATTCCCTGCTCATACTGGATGGGGAGCAGATACCCGGCAAAAGGGACTATCTTGCCATGATACTTCAAATGCATTTCATAAAGCGGTGTTTTCAGTTCCATTTCGTAATCCTCCTTAAAATTTACATATAATAGGAAAGTCCTCCGTTAATCTAACAAAAAGAGGCAGAAAAAAATATCCCTATAAGATATTCCTAACTGCCTCTGTCCTTTTACCTGAAAGATTGACTTCTTCGGTACATAAATGTTCTCCAGAGTTACGTCCAAACCCGATCCTTTTGCCTGAGAGTTTTCGCATTCCCCTTCGGCGGCATGTTTTTATGCTCTCTCTCGGATTCTTCTTCCGTTATTTATATTGATATTATCAGACTATTTGAACAATGTCAATGGCTTTTTATCCGATATTTTGTGACAATTTTAACAATTAAACAAAAAACACATATAAATTTTCTATATAACAAACTGCTTCATATATCTCCTGCTCAGCACAATACTCCGTATCACATCCTCACGGTTTTTTTCAAAGCTTTTGTCCTCTACCTCCACACACGTATAACCGTCATAACCGATATCTCTCAGCGCAGAGACATATTTCCCCCAGTCCACATCTCCAAGCCCCGGAATTTTAGGAGCCATAAACTCCAGAGGATAAGCCAGAATTCCCACATCATCCAGCTTTTCTTTAAATAGCTTGATATCCTTATAATGGACATGAAATATCCTGTCCTTAAATTCATAAATCGGCTTGATATAATCCATATGCTGCCAGATAAAATGGCTGGGATCGTAATTTAAGCCGAAGGAATCACTGGGGATTTTTGCAAACATCTTCCTCCATATGTTCGGCGTTGCAGCCAGATTCTGTCCTCCCGGCCACTGCTCCTTCCCAAACAGCATGGGGCAGTTCTCAATTGCTATTTTTACCTTATGATCTTCTGCAGCCCTTATAATATCCGGCCAGATTTCTTCAAACAGCTCCAGATTCTCTTCCACAGTCTTTGACTGGTCTCTGCCGATAAAGGTGGTCACCATTCCCACCCCCAGCATGGCAGAAGCCTCGATCACTTTTTTTAAGTGGGTGATATTAGCTGTCCTTTTTTCCTCATCCGGATCCATGGTGTTGGGATAAAAGGCCAGGGCGGAAATTTCTACATGTTTCTTTTTGCAGTAATCTAATATGTACGCCGCCTTTTCCTCATCCAGTTTCTCTGCATCGATATGGCTGACTCCGGCGTAGCGCCTTTCCGCCTTTCCGTCCGGCCAGCAGGCCACCTCCACACATTCATACCCCAGTTCACTCACTGTGTCTATCATCTCTTCAAAATTCATCCAGTCCAGAATTGCGCTTACAAGTCCTAATTTCATTGCATCTTGCCTCCTTGGAACGATTGCTTTCTCAGCTTATTTTTACTGTTTTCCCTGTTTCACTGCTTTCCACCGCCGCAAACACGGCTTTCATGGCCGCCAGAGCCTCTTCCCCGCTGATTTGGGGAGGCGTGTTCGTTGTTAAGCATTTCATAAATACGTCAATCACGCCTGACCTGGTCTGGTTTTCATTGGTCTGAATCTGATCTGTGTCGTAATATGTCACAGTCCTGTCCCTTCCCTCCACTACAATAGAATGAAGAGGGTCCGCATAGATCTTCATAACCCCTTCCGTACCGTAAAGAACGGTGGAATTGTCTTCCTTACCGCAGCAGGTCCAGCTTGCCGTCATGGTACCCACCGTACCGTTTTCCAGTTTATAGATGCAGATTGCATTGTCATCCACAGATATGAAGTTTCCCTCTCCGTCTTTTTTATCCAGTGTTCCCAGGTAAGCAGTTACCTCACTGATCTTAGAACCGGTCAGGTACTGGATCAAGTCTGTCTTGTGAATCCCAAGATCTGCCATGGCTCCCATAACCGCCCTGGTCTTATCAAAAAACCATACATTTTTTCCCGGATCAATGCTCCAGGTTTCGGGACCTCCATGGGCAAAATTCGTTTTAAACGTAATAATCCTTCCGATCAGACCGCTTTCAATCAGCTTCTTCGCCTCAGCGTGAGCCTTAACCAGGCGCTGATTATGTCCGATCATAAGAAACTTTCCTGTCTCCCTGGCCGCCTCTGCCATAGCTTCACACTGAGATAACTCCATAGCCATAGGCTTTTCACAGAGCACATGCTTCCCTGCCTTTAAAGCTGCAACCGTAATTTCTGCGTGAACATGATTCGCCGCGCAGACGCTGACCGCGTCAATATCCTTATCTTCAAGAAGCTCTTCATAAGAACCGTAAACTCTTCCGCCGTACTTTTCTGCCAGCTCTTTGGCTCTTTCCTGATTTAAATCATAATATCCCCATAATCTGGCATCGGGATTTTCCGCATATTCCGGTATATGCCGTACCTGGGCAATTTTCCCGCAGCCAATGATCCCTATGTTAAACATAGCTGTACGCCTCCTTTTTATCTCTCACCTTGATTTCTTCCTGGTCTGAGCCAGAACCGCCACCAAAATAACAATTCCCCTCACCAGCCCGCTTAGGAATGGGGGCACATTTGCCATAACAAGTATAGTCTGAATGATACGAAGCATGAGCACTCCTAAAAATGTACCCATAATCTTTCCCCGTCCGCCCTCCATGGCGGTTCCTCCTATTGCCACAGCGGCAATGGCATCCATTTCATATCCGTCTCCGGCACTGGCGGCCTGAATCGAGGTCAGACGGCTGGCCAGAAGAAATGCCGCCAATCCATATAAAATCCCTGCATAACAGTAAATAAGGGTTTTTACTCTTCCAACCTTAATTCCGGTCAGCCTGGCTGCCTGCTGGTTGGAGCCAATCGCATAGACATAGCGGCCGAACTTGGTCTTGCTCATAATAAATCCGGTAACAAGGGAAACAATGATGAAAAACACCATCAGATTGGGAATGCCCAAAAGCCTTCCCGCAGCAATGGAACGGAAGGAATCATACAGGCTTTTGTCTACAGTAAAGGGGCCGCCCTGTCCCAACTGGTTGATAATGGAACGGTAGGCGGAAAATGTGGCCAAAGTCACAATGAAAGGAGCGATATTCCCCTTTGTAATGAAAATACCGTTAAACAGGCCTAAAAGAAGACCGAATACCAGGCAGAAAGCCAGACAGAGCAGGATACTCTGTGTCCTGTTGAGAAGCGTTACTCCAAGACCTGATATAAGGGCTACTGCAGAGCCTACCGACAGATCAATCATTCCGGCGGAAATAACAAGGCTCATGCCCATGGCGCAGATTCCCACTATGGCTCCCTGAACAAACTGATTCGTCAAATTTGTGAAGGAAAGGAAGGAAGGATTTACAATGACCGCCACCACCATCAGCAGCAGAAAGCTGAGCCAGTGGCTGTAATTAGCCGTAACCGTATGCCATGTCTGTTTTATATCTTTCATTTCAATACCTCCATTTTCGTCCCGGTGGAAAGCGCCATCACCTGCGCCTCATCCATCTCTTCCCTGTTTAAAATCCCCCGCAGCCGTCCCTTGTACATGACCAGACACCGATCGGCAATCTGGTAAATCTCCGGAAATTCTGTGCTGAACACCAGAATCCCCTTGCCTTTTGAGGCCAGATCCAAAATCAGCTTATAAATAGAATATTTTGCACCCACATCAATTCCCTGGGTGGGATTATCCATGATCAGAATATCCGCATCAGTCTCCAGCCATCTTCCTACAATAACCTTCTGCTGGTTTCCGCCGGAAAGGGAGGTAATGGGATCTGTTTCGCTCTCTGCTTTGATTTCCATTTTCGCCCGGTTCTTTTCAAAACGCTGCTTTTCTTCTTGATTGCTGATGACCAGCTTTTTGTGAAGCAGCGTAAAATAAGACATGGAATTGTTATCCCTGATGCTTAAGTCCGGCAGAATTCCTCTTTCCTTGCGGTTGCAGGGTATCATGGCGATTCCGTTTTTCATCACATGTAAAATGCTTCTTCCGTGAATTACCCCATTCTTTGTCTCAACAGTTCCGCCTTTTACGGATGTGATCCCAAACAGAGCCGTGGCCAGCTCTGCGCTTCCCGCCCCCTGAAGCCCTGTTACGGCTATTACTTCACCCTTATGCAAGTCAAAGGATATATCTTCAAAGGACTCTCCTGTCAGATTTTTGACTGACAGAAGCACCTCTTCTTTCACGCCGGGCTTCTGCTGCTCTTTTAAATTGGCATCCACAAAGGTTTTGCCGATCAGCAGTTCCGTGGCCTTATGCTCATCAATGTCCTTAATCAATCCGGTATCAATAAATTTTCCGTCCCGAAGCACTGTATATTTATCACAAACAGCAAATATCTCCGGCATCTTATGGGAAATATAAATAAAGCTCACACCCTGTGCCTGTAACCGGCGCATGATGGCAAATAAATTTTCAATTTCCTGATTGTTAAGAGCCGTAGTAGGCTCATCCATAATAATAAGCTCTGACTGGAACAAAAGAGCTTTTGCTATTTCCACCAACTGTTTTTTTGCCGTCTCTATCTCAGATACCACGCTTCTGGCATCAACAGCCGCATTCATGCTGTCCAAAACCTCCTGAGCCCTCTTTATCTCAGCCTTCTTATCCACAACTCCGGCCCGGCCCGTAATCTCCTCTCCCAGAAACATGTTTTCATACACAGTCAAGTCATTGCAGAGGTTTAACTCCTGATGAATGAAACGGATTTTTAAATCCATGGATTTCTGGGGAGTCATATCTGTGATCTCTGTTCCGTCAATGAATATCTTTCCTCCTGTTGGAGGAAATGTCCCCGCCAGGACATTCATCAGAGTGGTTTTTCCCGCCCCGTTTTCTCCCAGAAGGCCGTGAATCTCCCCCTGACCCAGCCGGAAATTCACGTCACTTAAGGCTATGACTGGGCCAAATTCTTTAGTTATATTCTGCATTTCCAGATTCATAAACGAAAATCCTCCTTCGCCCCGGATAACTGAAGGCCGGCCGATCCCAAAAGACCGGCCGGCTTGTTTTGTAATCCCGCTTATTTTAAGCTGTAGCGGATCTTATAAAGGTCAGATTTCATATATTCCTTATAGTCTGTCTTGTCGATCATCTGTGTCTCCACAAGATAGCTCTTTTCCAGAGTTTTGCCCTCCATGGCCTCAACGCCTAAGTCAACAGCCTCCCGAACCATAGACGGGGAAAACGTATAGGTCATGAACTCAATACCTTCCAGGCCGGAACCGTCAAACAGCTTCATAAAGCCTTCGCCTGCAGACACGCCGGAAATCAGTTTGATGTTGATAGCTGCCGGGCCGCTGTAGTTCTTTAAAGCTTCTACGATACCGAATACGATCTCGTCGTCATGGGTAAAGATTGCCTTCACGGATTCAATCTCTTCCTTGCTCTTTGTATTTAAAAAGTTTTCCATCTGCTCCATGGCCTTTTGCTGGCTCCAGTCTGTGGAAAACTCCTGGATCAGTTTGAAATTCTTATCCGCATTCTTCCAAAAGCCATTGGAACGCTGCATGGGAACGGTAGAGGAATCTCCCTTAAACTCCAGGATTCCCACTTCTCCTGCTGCCAGATCATCTTTAAAATATTCATTAAAATAGGTTCCTGCATCTTCTCCGATGGTGTCGTTATCACCCATGATCCAGGTGGTAGGTTCAAAGCCTTCAATCAGACGGTCATAGATGATAAGGGGAATTCCCGCATCAGAAACGGACTGAGCTGCACTTCTGAGCTCGTCGCCGGTTACAGGCCACAATACAAATGCATCCGGCTTTAAAGCCAGAATCGTTTCTACGGCATTGCTCTGTTCTCCTGACTCTGCTGCTGTCATAAACTTGTACTCAAAGCCGTATTTTTCCGCCATAGCCTTTACTTCTGCTTCGCAGTGCTGAATGGACTCTGCCGTAAATCCGTGATCCGCCGCCGGAGTTACCACGCCTAAAAGCTTGCCCGAAAGAGCAGCCCCCGCGCCCTCTTTGCTCTCTGCCTGTTTCGTCTCTTCTGTCTTTGCCGCTTCTGTCTTTGACGCTTCTGTCTGAGCCGCTGTAGTTACCGCCGTCTGTGAACCTCCGCAGGCCGCCATGGATAATACCATTACGGATGCCATTACTGCTGCTATTGCTTTCCTCATAAAAAACTTCCTCCTTTTTTTTCCGCCCATATCTTCGGGCATCTATTCTTTTCGGTTTTTCACCGTAGAATCCCGTAAAATAAGCCTGTGCTCCAGGTAAACCGCTTCCCCTGTCTCCCCTGTCTCAATCTGGCTTAAAAGCATCTCTACGCTGGCCTTCCCCAGAGAATACCTGGGCTGGGAAATCGTCGTCAGCATCGGATCAAACATGGTCGCATATTCCACGTCGTCAAAGCCGATGACAGAAATATCCTCAGGAACCCGAAGCCCCATATTGCCGGCCGCCCGTATTACCCCTAAAGCCAGCACATCGGAAACGCAGAATACCGCCGTAGGCCTTTCTTTTTCCTGTAAGCTTAAAAGCTCTTTTCCCGCATGGATGCCGCTTTCAAAGCTGTAGTCCCGATCCCCGTAAGCGAAATATCTTTCATCCGGAACGATTCCGGCTTGTGCAAGACCCGCTTCAAATCCTTTCTGTCTGTATTCACTGCTGATAAACTGATTGTCGCTTCCCACAAAACCGATGCGTTCATGGCCAAGGCTGATCAAATACTCTGCCGCCTCCTTAGCCGCTTTAAAATTGTCGATGGACACATGACCGTCTCTGGAATCCCTGCTGAACTCACAGCACTGGACAACGGGCACCTCCGAGGACAGTTTTCTTATTTCTTTGCTGTTCTTGTCACTGTAGAGAAAGACAGCTCCGTCCGCCTGGCCGTTATACAACAGCTCTGTAAACTCCCGCTCCCTGATTTTTTCCTGATTTGTAATACACAGCATAGTTCCGTAATCAGCGTTCCTGGCTGTATCCTCAATGCCTGACACGATGGAGGCGTAATAGGGATTCCCGATGTTTGGCACAAAGATCAGAAGCATACGGCTTTCCTTCCGCCTCAGCCTCCTGCCCCAGACATTGGGCTGATAGTTTAAAGCCTCAATGGCTGCATTCACCTTTTCCAGAGACTTGGGGGAGATCGGACCGTTTTTATTGATCACACGGCTGACCGTGGCCACGGATACCCCCGCTTCCTTTGCTACCTCTGCGATTGTAACCATGTTTGTTCCTCCCTGTGCTTCTTTTGTGTTTTTTGTGTAAACGGCAGTCTGTTTTTTCTTTCGTTTTCTGCCTCCGATGTTAAAAGTGTAATCGATTACATTTTTCTATGTAAATAACCGCGTCATTTGTATTATTGTGGTGTAATCGATTACATTTTGTCGCAGAAAAATATATTTTGTTTATTTTTTATATTTTCAACCCATTTTATAACTTTATTGTATCAAATCTTCACAAAATGTCAATACATTTTTTCACTTCTTTCATATGTTTTTTATATACCTTTCATATATACAAAAATCAAAAAATAAATTTTCATTTCCTCTCAGGCTTCCAACGTTTACTTCTGCACTGTTTGTCTTTACCCTTTCCTGCACACATGGGATGTTAAAAACTCCTTCTGACAGCATTAGAAGGAGTTTTTATGCGTAAATATATTCTGGCAGCCAGAAACATCTCACTCTGGAGGACCGTATTTTTATTGAGAACTCAACAGGCAGTAAATCTACTGCTTAACTAATTTATCCAATTCCTTTACATGCTCTGTTTCGTCAGCCACTTTATGGGTTGCCTTTAAAGCATACTGTTTCACAACTGCCTGTGATTTCTTAATGGGCTGCATGGTTCCTGCTCCGGCAACACATCCCCCCGGACAGGCCATTCCTTCCAGCAGATAGCCAGGATATTTTCCGGCAACCGCTTTTTTCAGCAGATCCCTGCATTCTCTTAAGCCTTCTGCATTGGCAATCTTAATCTCCCTGTCGGGATGCTGTTTCTTAATTACATCTGCTACCGCCTGTGCAACGCCGCCAGCCACTGCAAAGTTCCGGCCGTCTGTGGAAGCATCGTTGACACCGTTCATATCTTCTTCAATATTCTCTAAATCCAGATTCTTTGCAGCAAATATTCCAGCCATTTCTTCAAAAGTGAGCACAAAATCCACTTCACTTCTGACAGCCTTACGCATTGCCTCTAATTTCTTAGCCGCACACGGACCGATAAATACAACCTTTACGTTTTCGTAATAACGTTTAATGAGGCGGGCAGTTAACGCCATGGGTGTCAATGCCATGGAAATACAGTTTTCATATTCCGGATACGTCTTTTTTGCCATCATTGACCAGGCCGGACAACAGGAAGTTGCCATAAATGGAATGTGCTCCGGCACTTCTGTAATAAAGTCATTGGCCTCCTGATTGGCACAAAGGTCTGCTCCGATTGCAACTTCAAATACATCGGCAAATCCCAGCTCCCTCATAGCCGCCCTGAGCTTACCTGGTGTAACCTTGGGACCGAATTGTCCGACAAAGGCAGGGGCAACGGCTGCATATACCTTTTCTCCTGATTGAATGGACCGGATGACCTGAAAAATCTGTGATTTATCTGCGATTGATCCAAATGGGCAATTGACAAGGCACTGACCGCAGGAAACACATTTGTCATAGTCAATATCCGCTTTTCCATTTTCATCACTGCCGATTGCATCGACTCCGCATGCAACCATACATGGGCGCTTCTGAATGATAATTGCATTGTAAGCACATACCTCCGCACATCTGCCGCACTTAATACATGCATCCTGGTCAATATGTGCCCTGCCATTAAAGTGATCTAAGCTGACACAGGACTTGGGACAGACCTCCACACAAGGATGTGCAAGACATCCCTGACATCCATCCGTAACAAATACCCTCTTTTCATCACATGCATTGCAGGCAAATTTAATTACATTGATAAGAGGTGGGGTATAGTAATTCTCCGGTTTATCCGCTTCTTCTATTCCTTCTGATATGGGCGCATGAATGGCTGCACTGCGGTAAGGAAGTCCCAGAGCCAGACGAAGGCGTTCTCCAACGATTGCTCTTTCCCAGAATACATTATTTCGAAAAGATCCTACTTCACCCGGTATGATCTTATAGGGAAGTTCTTCGATTCTTTTGTTAATAGAACCATCCATCTCATATGCCAGACATGCAACTTCTGTAAAAATCTTATGACGTATCTCCTGTATTCTTGTTTCAACTCCACGCATTTTTCAATCCCTCCACATTTGTAGAATCAATAAACTGACCTGTATACTGATTCTGTTGCTATTTTGCTGTGTGCAACAGCTTCCGCTAGTGATTTACATCGTTCACTCAGATAAACCGCTCCCATCGGTGTATTCACTTCTGACAGTTCTCTTACCGTCAAAATCGCAGTATTCGCATGCTCTTTCATGAGTGCATTCCTAAACCAGATTTGATTATCTGTTTATTAAGTAAAATTATATCATTGGAAGATTTACTCGTCAATTATTTACCTGCTCTTCGCATGCATTCCTTTCCATACATAAAATTATTTATTTCACAATGTTCTGCTTAAATGAAAAGTACTGTGAAGGTGATTACGCTCTCCACAGTACTTTCTATCATGAACCGATCCTGTTTTACAATGAAATCTTTCCTGCCACGGCACACTTGGCAGCGCTTACCGGTGAAGCAAGGTATATCTCCACCTTGGAAGTTCCCATCCGTCCAAGGAAATTCCTGTTATTGGTGGCAACCACCCGCTCTCCGTCGCTTAAGATGCCTCCGGTTCTGCCGCAGCACAGCCCGCATCCCGGATGGGTGATAATGGCCCCTGCCTCCGATAACACAGATAAGGTTCCGTTTTCCAATGCCTGCCGGTATATCTTCCTGCTGGCCGGAGTGACAATCAGTTTCACGTAATCCGCCACCTTATGCCCCTTTAAAACCTCTGCTGCTGCCATCAAATCCTCTAACCGCCCATTGGTACAGGAACCAATGAACACCTGATCAATGGAAATATCCTTTAATTCTGAAACAGGCTTGATGAGATCAACCGATGACGGACATGCCATAACCGGAACAAAATCCGCCGCATCATAGGTGATCACTCTTTTATATTCTGCATCCTCATCCCCATAAACAGACTTTTGAAAGTCATTTAACTCAATCTGGCAGTATTCCGCTGTTTTTTCATCCGGCGTAAATACCGCGCACTTTGCACCTGCTTCCACCGCCATGTTAGCCATGGCCATACGGCTGGCTACAGACATTCTGGAAACGGTGTCCCCTGTAAACTCCAGGGCACAGTAGGAAGCGCCGTCAGCGCCGATATCTCCGATCAATGTCAGTATGATGTCCTTGGACATAACGCCTTTTGGCAGTGTTCCGTTAATTTCAACCTTTATGGTTTCCGGAACCTTTACCCACATATTTCCGGTGCCTAAAATGCTGGCCATCTCCGTATATCCGATTCCGGAAGAAAATGCCCCGATACAGCCGTAAGTTGTGGTATGGCTGTCCGTGCCAAATACCACATCACCGGGCTTCACATAAAAGGCCTCCGTCATGAGCTGATGGCAGATTCCGTCGCTTCTGTGGACATTCTTCATGCCGTACTTTGCCGCAAACTGGTCTCCGATCTTAAAATGGCGCACATCATCCAACTGGCTTGCAGGCACCAGATGATCGTAAATCAGCACCACCTTATCCGGGTCCCATAGCTTTTCAAATCCCATTTCTTCAAATTTACCGGCTACAAATGGGATAAAGATATCATGAATCATGACCCGGTCTACAGAAACGGTAACAATGTCACCGGCTTTCACCGATTCTTTTTTTACATTATGTTTTATGATCTTTTCAATCGCTGTTAATCCCATTTTTCCCTTACTCCAGTCCATTTTTCTTTCTCATAGCCTTTACAAGGCCGCCTGCCTCTATAATTTCCAACAAATTATCGGGCAAAGCTGTAATGGGGTACGAATTTCCTTTGTATTCGATCTTTTGATTCTTATAAACGGTCAACTGACCGCCTTCCTGAACATCGTCATAAAGGTCAGGCTGTTCAATCAGCAACAGCCCGTTGTTAATGGAATTCCTGTAAAATATTCTTGCAAAAGACTTTGCAATGACGCAGGAAACTCCCAGAGCTTTGATGATTTCAGGAGCCTGTTCCCTGGAGGAGCCGCAGCCAAAGTTTTTACCGGCCACGATCACGTCCCCCGGCTGTATCTCTCCTGCCAGGTCTGTACGCAGCGGTGAAAACGCGTATTTTTTCATTTCCTCAATGGTTTTTAATGCCAGATATTCCGTAGGAATGATGATATCCGTATCAATGTCATTTCCTAAAGTCCATATCTTTCCTTTTATTGCATCCATACTTGACCTCTCATTTACGTGTTTTCTATGATGTATCCTGCAATGGCAGAGGCAGTTACCGTAGCCGCCGATCCCAAATATACTTTAGAACTCGGATGTCCGGCTCTGCCTTTAAAGTTTCTGGTTCCCGTGCTGATCAACACTTCATTTTCTCCGATAACTCCCTGGCAGCTTCCCCAGCACACGCTGCAGTTGCTGTTCATCACAATGGCACCGGCCTCCATAAAGGTCTGGATCAGCCCTTCTTCCAAGGCCTGCTGATATACCTCGTTACTGGCTGGAACCACTAAAAATCTGACATGATCCGCCACTTTCCTGCCCTTGATGATCTCAGCGCCGACCCGCAAATCATCAATCCGCCCATTGTTACAGGAGCCCAGGAAGGCTTCATCGATTTTTACGCCCTTTGCCTCGTCCACAACCACCACATCGTCAACGAAATCCGGTCTGGCAACCACGGGCTTTATTTTTGATAAATCAAAGGTGTATTCCTTCACATAATTGGCATCTTCATCGCTGAAAAACAGCTTTTTTGCTTCTCTTCCCCGCTCTTTTAAGTAAGTAAGGGCAACCTCATCCGGTTCAAAAATTGCAGTTTTGGCTCCTGCTTCCACCGCAAGATTGCAAAGCACCATACGATCATTGATATTCAAGGACTTTGCACCTTCACCCGTAAATTCCATCACCTGATAATTGCATCCGTTAGCGCCCACTTCACCGATAATGGAAAGCATCAAGTCTCTGGCGTAAACTCCCTCAGGCAGGGAACCGACCAGATTGAATTTAATGGTTTCCGGAACCAGCACCCATGAAGTGCCTGTTACCATACCGTATAAAAAGTCTGTACAGCCCACACCGGTTCCAAAAGCTCCCAATGCGCCGTAAGTGCAGGTATGGCTGTCCGCACCGAAAATAAGCTCGCCCGGATTCACATAGTTCTCCATCATGATCTGATGGCAGACACCCTTTCCTTCCCAGAAATCGATCTTGTGCTGCTTTGCAAAATCCCTCATCTTCTTTTGGGAAGCGGCTGTTTTGGGGCTGTCGGCTGGCACATTGTGGTCCACAATAAAAACCAGCTTTTTCACATCTGAAATTCTGGGGTTTTTCAATTTATTATGATACATATCTATGGTCAGATGGGTGGTTCCATCATTACTCATCATCCGGTCAAGCTTCACGGTATGGATATCTCCGGGCTTTACAAATGAAACTCCTGCTGCATCTGCGATGATCTTTTCTGCAACTGTCATTCCCATAATTAGTTTTCCTCCTTTTCCTCTTCATTCAGAAATGAAATCAAACCGCCTTTATTTAAAATATTCTGCATATATTCAGGCAATTTTGTGCAGGAGTATTCCTGATCTCCCACCGCCGCAACACCATCGCTCAATTTCAGTTCCATGAGATCACCGGTGGAAACATGGTCCGGCAGTTCCTTACAGACGATGGCGGGAAGCCCGATGTTAATGGCATTTCTATAAAAAATACGGGCAAAGGACTTTGCGATCACTGCTTTAACTCCCAGCGCCTTTAACACGGCAGGAGCCTGTTCCCTGGAGGAGCCGCAGCCAAAGTTTTCACCTCCTACAACGTAATCACCGGGGCATACTTTTTCTGCAAATGCCGCATCCAGCGATTCAAAAGCATGGCTTTTCATTTCATCAATGCTGGGCAGCAGCAGATACTGTGAACCGATAATCTGATCTGTGTCTAAATCATTCTGAAATTTATAGATTTTACCTTGACTCATCTTTACCTCTCCTCAATTCATGGTTATATGCCACATTTTATCACATCCGCCGGTATAACAATAATACAAATTAAGAATCTTTCATATAACTTTAAATTATATTGTTATAACCAGCTATAAATCCCAAAAATAAATCCACAGGAAGCCTCCCTGCGGATTTATTTTTTCATCATCTTCCTTCTGATTGACGAAAAGCTGCCTGTCATTATAATGCCGGTTGTATTCCGCAGTAACGTATACTGCCTAAGCCTGACTTATTCCACGTTTTCAGCCGCAGCCTCTCTTTTAAGCCATTTGTCAACCCGTTCTCTCGTGAAAAATGCATTGACTGCTATGGCAAAAATAACGCCGATAGCAGTATCAAACATTCTGCCGAAAGCATAATCAACATGGTCTGCCGGAGTGTTGAACAGAATTATACAAAGCACCACTCCCCCCGGCTGAACCGCACCCGGCCACTTAAATATGACTGATGCGCATACCAAAAGAATCACCCCGAAAAAGATCAGAACAACTCTCAGATAATAATTTCCCTTCGGAAATATCCAATGCTCGATCCAAAATATGCCGATCCCCAAAAGGCCGCCGATAATAGTTCCCACAAGCCTGTTTCCGCCGCTCTTTTTCGAATCCTCCATGCCGTTTCCCATTCCAAATATAACTCCAATACAGGCAAACGTAGGGTTTTCACCGAAGGGAAGGTAAAGAAGGGCCAGTATTGCCGTCGATAAAGCAGTTTTTATACTCCTCTGCCCAAGGCCCGGTATCAATGCATTAACTGGTTTATGACTGTTCATATAACAAAATTCCTCTGCTCATTTTATTTTTTCATATGGTTTACTCATCTATGTACTTCACAATCTGATCCGATTTATTATAGCAAATAAAAAAGAAAAAATATAGTGTTGAATTTATATAAAATGGCAGAGAGTGACAGCCTGCATTCCATCATTCCCGGACAGCGAAACCTTTTTTCGCTCTCACAGTAAGACATGCTGTGCATGCAAACATTCCTATTGCGCTGATCAAAAGCAGGTAAGGCATCAGGGAGAAAGAAACGTGTGCAAAAATCTGGCCGAACAGAGGCGGCATCAATGTAGTACCGCAATATGCAAACGCCATCTGAAGCCCCATGGCCGCCTGTGCATTTTCCTTCTTAAAATAAACAGGTGTCTGATGCAGCATACATGGAAAAACCGGCGCGAGTCCCAGCCCCACAATAATAAATCCCGCCATGGTAAAGGAAGCAGGCAGAGGAAGCAGCATAATAAACAGCCCTGCGATCAGGAGAGCCCCGCCAATGCGGATGAGGGCTTCATTACTCAGTTTCATGGAGATAAACCCGCTCAGCGCACGTCCGGCTGTAATTCCCAGGAAAAACAGAGATACCCAGCCCGCTGCGCTCTCCGGCCTGATGTCCTTTATATTCACCAGATAACTGGCTCCCCAAAGCATCATGGAATTTTCCACCGATGTGTACAGGAAAAAGGTCAGCATGGCAAAAATAGCTCCCTTGGCCTGCAAAGGCGCAAACACTCCCTGGCTCTCGCTTTTTGCCTGCTTCTCTGTTTCCCCGCCCTCAGCACCCGGTTTTTCCAGCCTGTGCCACATGGGAAGAGAAAACAGCAGCAGCACAACCAAAATAAACTGGAGGACTGATATGCTCTTATATCCGCTCCGCCAGCTATAGCTGGACTGGGCTAAAGCGGATATGAGAATGGGCCCCAGCATGGCTCCGATTCCCCATGAACAATGCAGCCAGTTCATGTGCTTTGCTTCGTAATGTTCCGCAACAAATTCATTTAACCCTGAATCCACTGCCCCTGCACCGATGCCAAGAGGGATAGCACATACCAGCAGCCATATAAAGGAGGGGGATAAAGAAAATCCCAGCAGCGCAATGGCTGTAAAGGAGACGCTGACAACAGTCACCTTACCTGTGCCAAACCGCCGGATCACCCGGTGTGAAAAAAGGCTGGATATGATTGTGCCGCTGGATATAATGATAGAAATAAATCCCGCATTCCCCACCAAAACCCCGTATTCCCCATACATTAACGGCCATGAGGAACCAAGCAAAGAGTCCGGAAGCCCTAAACTGATAAATGCCAAATAGATCAATGCCAAAAAAATCATGTAAAATCTCCTTTTAATCCTGACTGATAAGCGGATACTGCCTGTGTGATTAATCCGGTGATAATGTCACAATCCAAATCATCCTGATAAATAATCGAGGGGAAAATATTGCGCAGAGCTTCTCCAGGAATTTCCTCCGTAATCGCTTCCTTTACAGATTCCGTAAAGAAATCCCCGTACAAGACCACATACTTAGGGTTGATGATGCCGCAGAACACACTGATGAGCCTGGATATTGCAGCACCCACCTCCTGGGGATTTTCATAATCCATGGAAATCCAATCAATGCCAAGCGGAGATAAAGATATTTCCCCCGCAAATCCGCAAGCCCCTTTTAAGACTTTTCCGTCAATGATGATACCTGCACCGGGACTGAAATACCTGGGAAAATAAATTCCTGCAATAGCAGAATCGGTTTCTACATTTTTCCCGTATCCGGAGACTGCCGCATTGACATCATTCTCAATGATCACAGGCAGATGGTATTTCTCCTGAAAATGCTTTGTAAAAGAAACTCCCCGCAGCCTGGCATAATCATTGGTTATAATGACACCGTCCCGTTCTACTCCAGGCAGGGAAAAGGATAAAATGCGGATAGACGGGCAAGTATGCAGAGCAGAGTCAATCATATGTTCAAAACTCGCAAGCTGGATATCATCAAAACATTGTTCCGCCTGCCATACCAACTCGCCGTATAAATTTCCTGCACAGGCACGAATCATATGTTTTCCCTCCCGTGTCCGTGCCGACAGCGCAAGTACGTGAGCGTGTTCTGCGTTGAATGTATAAAATTGGGACGGCCTTCCGCCGGTGGCAGAAAGCATTTCTCCAAGCATCACCTCTTTGCTGTTCACAAAATCAGTTAATATGTTTCCTACAGTTGCATAGCTGAGTCCTGTTAATTGAGCCAGGTCCTTCACTGTGGAGGTCCTGCAGGAACATAGCTTCCAAAGAACAGTCTGCGCATTGCTCTGCTTCATGTCCAGCATGTTAATACCCATAAAATCACCTGCCTTAAAATTTAAGTAATATCCTATAAGCCGCAATGGCCCAGCTTAACCATTGGTTTCGTTTTTCCGTGAAAGTCACTTCCGCATGTAACAAATAAATCAAATTGTCTGGCTTTTTCTGAAAACCACTTGGCCGTTTCAGCGGAATGATAGCTGCTATAAGCCTCGATTCCATCAAAGCCTAAGGGAATTAATTGATCTATCATATCAAAATTTCCTTTTAGATTGGCCCCCGGATGGGCCAAAACAGCTGTACCGCCGTTTCGATGTATGATGTCGATGACATCCCTCATATCGGGAAATGTCATTGGAACGTAACAGGGCTTTCCCTGTGAACAGTAGTCCCAATAGAAATTCACATAAGGGTTATCACTTCGATTACCGCCCTCTCTGTAGGGCTGCAAAAGATCATTTTCATTATATTTATCATTTTTCAGCAGGGCCTCGGCAAAAACCTCTCCTGTCCAATGTTCGCTCCAGTATCCCCCGGCAGTTATGGCGTTAAGCTCTACAGCAGTGAGGTCAAAGCCCATTTGGTTGATCAGCCGGAACCGTTCTTTTGAAGAATCAATGCACTGTTTTCTCACATTTTGTTCAATAGCCTCAAAATCAGGGCTTTCAAGATCAATATCATAACCTAAGACGTGAAAATTGACATCTTGAAAGGTACAGTCAATTTCTATGGCTGGGTAATAATAGATACGGGTATTATTTGCTTTTTCAATTGCGCTTTTCACTTTGACTGCTTCCTTGGCCCCTTTTACACAATTATGATCTGATATAGCCATTGTGGTAAGACCCGCATCAATACACATTTGAATGAGGTCAGAGGGCGTGTACTCGCCATCTTCGCTGTAGCAGGAATGCATATGAAAATCCATAAATAGTTCCTCCTCCCAAAAGGTTTCCGGATACCTGCTTAATAAGGTTATCCGCTATTTTACCACTTATTATAATAATTATAATAAGTGGTAAAATAAATATATATTAAAATTACGGCAAAGTCAACCGATTTCATGATTTAAACTACAATGCCAATAATGGCCTCAGCCTTCATCCGAAAAGCTGGATAAGACGCGGCCAATTTACGCAGACGGTCCGGCTATTAAATCTTTATGGTCCTTTTGTTTCAACATCCAGATATTATCAATTGCAATAACATTATCAATATGATAACATTATTATAAGTGATAGCATTAGGAGGCATAATATGAACCATAAAACAATGAAAAATTTGATATCCTGTTTTGTAGACCCCACCGACAGCAGAATCCTGATGGAGATTACAGCGAGAAAAACCGCCACTGCCAAAGAGCTGGCTAAAGCACTGCCCGACATTCCCCAAGCCTCTCTGTACCGGCATCTGGGAAAAATGGTCAAATGCGGTGTACTGAAAATAGCGGAAGAACGGCCGGTACGTGCATTGGTGGAAAAGGTCTATGCAATGGACATGGACACTGCCCAGGACATCCCCCGCCTGTTGGAAGAGAACCGGGGAGATGTCTATATGAGCCTGTTTGCCCAGTTTTCAGCCGCTCTCATGGGGGAATTTGCCGATTACGCCGCCCGTGATGATATTAATATTTTAAAGGACGGTTCAGGCTTTTCCACCGGTCCCATTGCGGTGAATTTAGAGGAGCTGGAAGACTTAATGCTTAAAATCGGGGAACTGACCGCACCTTACCGCACACCGGAACAGGCGGCAAAACCCGGCAGAAAGATGCATTCCCTTGCAATTATCGTCACACCACCCAAAGAAGGAGGAGAACAAACATGAGTGAAATTCTGCGCATAGAACATCTGACCAAGGTTTATGGAAATAAAAAGGCTGTGGATGACTTGAGTCTCAGCGTCCATGCAGGAGATCTCTTCGGCTTTATCGGACACAACGGTGCAGGCAAGACCACTGCGATCCGCTCCGCAGTAGGGGTATTAGAATTTGAACATGGCAATATTACGGTTGACGGTCATTCTCTGCAGGATGAACCATTGGCCTGCAAACAGGTTACCGCCTACCTGCCGGATAACCCCGATCTTTATGAGTATCTCACCGGCATCCAATACTTATCTTTCATTGCCGATGTTTTTAAAGTGGACAAGCAGGAACGGGAGACACGAATTGCAGATTATGCCAAAAGATTGGAATTGACCGCCAGTCTGGGGGATTTAATCGGCTCCTATTCCCACGGAATGAAGCAGAAGCTGGCACTCATCTCTGCTTTTTTGCACAAGCCCCGTCTTCTGGTACTGGATGAGCCTTTTGTTGGACTGGACCCGTCAGCAGCGTTTCGGCTGAAAGAAATGATGAAGGAAATGTGTGACGAAGGAGGAGCTATCTTCTTTTCCACCCACGTGCTGGATGTGGCTGAAAAACTGTGTAACCGTATCGGTATTATCAAAAATGGCAGGCTGATTGCCTGCGGCAGCACCGAGGATGTACGGGGAGACTCCAGTCTGGAGCATGCGTTCCTGGAGGTGCTGGATCATGACTAACATATTTCTGCTTACCAAAATTCAGGTTCTGGGACTCTTTGGTATAAATCAGTTGATCCATACAAAGGATTCCCAGGCCCGGCTGCAGGCAGCCCTCATGGGAGTGGTGGGCCTGATTTTAGGGGCTATGATTGTCTTTTTCAGTTATATAACTGCGGTAGGATACGCCGCTATTGGACTGGTGGAGCTGATACCTGCCATCATTCTGTTGCTTTTCTCCATGATTACCTTGTTCTTCACCCTGATTCACAGCAGCGGAACTCTGTTTGGCTTTTCTGACTATGACTTGATCATGTCTCTTCCGGTCCCCCGGTCCTCAGTCATTTTAAGCCGGCTGCTGACAGTATATCTGGGCAACTTATTCTTTGGCGGTCTCGTTCTTCTTCCAGCTATGATGGTCTTCATAAAAGAAAGCGGGTCTCCTGCTATTCTCTGGCTGTCTGCATTACTCATATGGCTGTCGGCTCCGCTGCTGCCTATGATTGCGGCCATGACCGTGGGAGGAGTGATCACCGCAATCAGCGTCCGGTTCCGTCACAAGAATCTGTTGATCACTCTTCTCAGCTTTGGAGCCACCATCGGCGCAATGGCACTGTCTTTTTCCATGCAGGCGGTGGATGTGGATTTACTGGCTGATCTGGGATTCCAGCTTGGGCAGGCAATCGGGCATTTTTACCCTCCGGCCAGGCTGGTCACTGCTGCGCTGTCCCAGAGAAACGTTTTGGCACTGATCTCATTTGTTCTGCTATCAGCCGCTGCTGCTGCCCTTTTCGTATTTCTGCTGTCCAAGGTGTACGCAAAGATCAACTCTGCACTTTTCACACAGCATACCCGAACCTCCTACCGCATCACCCAACTGTCCGCCGCTACGGCGAACAAAGCACTATATCGCAGAGAATTAAAGCTGCTGACCTCCTCCCCGGTATATCTTCTCAACACTTGTATTGGACCGGTACTGATGGTGGCGGCCATCCTGGCCCTCAGGATGTTCGGCTCTGAACAGCTTTCTTCCATGCTGCAGATGCCAGGGCTTCCAGGACTGCTGCAGCACATGACACCCTTTTTTCCATCATTATTTGTCGTCATGTCTTCCACTACCGCAGTTTCACTTAACATGGAAGGGAAGAACCGCTGGATTTTGAGCTCCCTGCCGGTGAGTGCCAAAGAAATTTTCGACTCCAAGATTCTGGTGAATTTAACGGTCTTGCTGCCGCCCATTATCTTCAGCAGCCTGATTCTGGCCATGACCCTTCCTTTGAATTACGTTTCCATACTCATGGTTTTTGTAACACCTGTAGTCTATGCAGGGTTTATCGCTGTCGTGGGCCTGTCTGCGAATATTCGATTCCTGAAGTTTGACTGGAAGAGCCCTCAGCAGGCGGTAAAGCAGTCTATGTCAGTTATGGCGGCTATGCTGGCTGGATTCGCAGCAATAGCTCCCCCTGTTGCATTGGGCATTGTGTTCCCTGAACAGGGGCAGCTTATTACGGTGGCCGCTGTCTTGATTTTATCTGCCATCACTGCGCTGTTGTATCAAAACTTGAGGAGAATCAACATAAGGAAGGTCTTGAGTTAGGACTGATGTCATCAGCATAACTTTTCCCTTTCCAGAAAATTACAAAGCCGGAGAATAAAAGTGCATTTAGGCACTCCGATTCTCCGGCTTATAAGCTGGTTCTTTCATTTTATTTAAAATCAGTACTTCCGGTTGTACAGGCAATGGGGATTATAATCATTCCTTTAGATGTCATAGGGAATTATCACTTTTTCGTACTTGTAGTGCCCTGCATCCACAATCATACGGCACATGGTAATTTCCAAATCAAAACGCCGTTTACCGCAGCTTCCGGGATTGAGAAACAGTGTTCCCTCAATAACTTCTGCAGAATATTTGTGGGAGTGGCCATAGACCACCACATCCACATCTTTTAAGTATTCTGGTACATCTTTCCTGTTATGAACAATGAAGAACCTCACACCTTCAATTGTGACGGCAAGGCTTTCAGGCAAGGCTTTGGCCCACTCTTTATCATTGTTGCCGCGCACCGCATAAGTCTCTCCCAGTTGCCCTATGGACTCAATAATGCATGGTGTGTCAGCATCGCCGGCATGAATAACGCAATCTGCTTCAGCGAGTTCAACTACAACATGCTCCCGCAGCAGACCGTGCGTGTCGGATAATATTGCAATATGCTTCATGGGTTTCTCTTTCCCCCGTTTTCATTAAAAACTATCTCAATTGGAGAATTCAGATTTTTTATAAATACTTCTATAAAACCATCGTCTTCATTAAGGAGCTGATTTTTCTCCCATCACTGTTACAGAACATTGGCTTTATCCAGGAACTTTTATTACATCATATTCACTTTTGTTAAAAATTATACAATTATGGAAAATAATGAATGTCTTTAAAACTTTCTGCCGAAAAATCAATTGACAGTTTTTCTGCACTCCGCTTTATAATTGTATTTTTAATGTCCCGAATAACTTTTCCCCTCCCCGGAATAATAATACAAAAATCAAAAGCGAGGAATCCCATGAAAAATAAAGTAAGTGGTCTTACTGCAGGCCGTTTAACGATGATGGCTCTGGGAACCGTGATCGGCGGTTCCTTTTTTTTAGGTTCATCGGTTGCCATACAGGCTGCCGGCCCGGCAATTATTCTTTCTTATCTGATTTGCGCTGTTATGGTTTATTTTATCCTATTTGCACTTTCAGAAATGACGGTATCCAATCCGGATGCCGCTTCCTTCCGAACGTTTGCTTCTCAGTATATTAACAATGGTACAGGCTTTGTGGTAGGCTGGGTCTATTGGACCGGAATGGTCATTGCTATGTCCAGTGAGGCTACCGCGGTCTCCTTACTGTTCCGGACGTGGTTTCCATCCGTCTCAATTCCGATCCTGGGCACTGTACTGATCATTGCCGTAACATTATTAAACCTTTTGGGTTCAAAACAGTTAAGTCATCTGGAAAGCATTCTGTCTGCAATAAAGATTATAGCTATTATCGGATTTATTCTTTTAGGCTCCATGATCGTTTTGGGTGTCTTACCGAACTCCCAGCCCCTGGGAACCAGTATACTGCGGTCAGAGCCATTTCTCCCCGGCGGCTTAAAAAGCCTGGCAGGAAGCATGCTGATCGTTTTATTCACCTATGCAGGTTTTGAAATCATCGGACTGGCTGCCAGCGAAACAGAAAATAAGGAAAAAAATGTGCCACGGGCAATCCACCTGACAGTTTTCTGGCTCGTAGCACTTTATATTCTGTGTATTTCAGTTCTTTTGCTGCTGGTGCCCAGCGAATCCTTAAGCGAAAACGTCAGTCCCATGGTTACCGCCTTAAACCGATATCAAATGACCTGGGCCGGTACTGCCATGACGGTTATATTAATCAGCGCAATTTTTTCCACTATGGTAGCTGCCATGTTTGGAATCGGAAGAATGCTTCGTTCTCTTGTGGAGGACGGGCTTGGTCCCGCATTTTTAAGGGATAAAACCGATGTTCCCTACCGGGGAATCTTATTTTCCGGTTTATCCATGATACTGTTTCTATATGTCGGACTGTTCTTTCCCGGAGTCTATCTGTTTTTAATCAGCTCCGGAGGGTTCGCACTGCTTTTCACTTATATTGTGCTCATGTATACCCATATCCGCTTCCGGAAAAAGAACGGAAAGCCGGAAGGGAAGTGCCGTCTATGCGGATTTCCGTATAGTTCTCTGTTTACTATGGCCGGACTGATCATAGCCATGTTCAGCATGCCGTTTTTAAAAGGGCAGACCTTAGGCTTTTTTGCGGGCATGGCTCTCGTTGCTTTTTTTACGGTCTGCTATGTGATTGTAAAGGCGGCAAGCAAACAGAAACTGCTCCAACAGAAACAGTATCCGGCAGGAACACCGGAGCATCGCCGTATTTTGACGGAATTTTCGGAAGAAATCTATGATCCGGACGAGAAAAAGAAATAGAGGTACTGCTGCGCTGTCAATTCTGCTCATAAATATCCTCAATGACGAATCATTTCCTAAAGTAAAATCGTTTCCAAATCATCAGGAACATATAAATTACCCCGAAAGTACGTCTCTCCCTCCGCCATATACAGCTTCTTGCGCTGATGTAAGGACTTATCCTCTGTATGATACAAAATCAAATTTTCCACGCCAAATTCCTGGGCCAATTGGCAGGCATCCTTCACTGTGCTGTGATGCTTTTCATAGGGATGAAACACATCCGCCTGGGAATGCAGACAAAACGCTTCATGCAGCAGCCAGCAGCTTCCCACCACATACTCTTTTTCAGATATATTATAGGGCTCATCACCGCAGCAAGTCAGCTTTTTGCCTTTCGAAAGTTCCATGGTGAAACCAAATTGCTTATCCTTTGTGGAATGTATATCGAAAAACTTAACCCGGCGGCCCATAATCTCTTTTTCTTCACCGTCTTCCACTGCAATCAGGTGTAAGCGCCGGTTAAGATAAGTGACTTCGCTTTTTTGAAGAACCATCTCTGCAATAGAGCGAAGGGTCTGTATGACCTCAGAATGCCCGTATATATTTGCTTCACCCTCATATTGGTTCTGCCTCATATACTGACAAATCATCCTCATCAGCCAAACCGCACCAAGAAGGTGATCAATATGTTTATGAGTAATAAAAATATTCCTGACCTCTTTCCAGTCAATCCCGGCTTTTTTCAACTGGCTTAAAACACCGTTTCCGCCGCCGGCATCCACCATGAAATATTCGTCTTCATCCTGCAAAACAAAGCAGGTATTATAGCAATCCGTAACCAGTGCATTTCCTGTTCCCAACATCGTCAATTTCATTTTATATCCCCCTCCTGTATTATTTTCAGCCATTGATAAAAACATTAAAAAGAGCAGGAAACCGCCCACGTAAAAAGGCCGTTTCCTGCTCCTGTCCCGTCAGGGATCTTTTTAGGAATACTTATCTGTTGACTACCTTCTTTGCCAGCTCGCCGCCCAGCATTGGAATAAATGCAAGAACCAAAGCCGCGATCATTTCATCTAAGGTAAGCGCAACGGTACTGAAAATAGGATTTAAAGCAGGGATATAAATGCTGGCAAGCAGGAAAACAAGGGATGCCAATACGCATTTATTGAGGTAGCTGTTTTCCAGAATACGCATTCTGAATACGGAAATATGCTCTGAACGTGAGGAGTATGCACGAAGCAGCTCGCCAAGTACCAGAGTCAGGAAGCATGCGGTACGGGCTACGTCCAGATCGTCATGTACGTAATAACCGTACATGAAAGAACCAAGAGTTCCGAGTGCCAGAGCGATACTCTGGATTCCTACTGCAATAGCCATCTTCTTATCAACGATAGGTTCAGCAGGATCTCTGGGAGCTCTGTCCATAACGCCAGGCTCTTCCTTTTCCATACCAAGAGCAAATGCAGGGAATGCATCTGTGATCAAGTTGATAGAAAGCAACTGAATTGCAACAAGGGGTACCGGAAGGTTTGCCAGCATGGCAAGGAAGATAACCAGAATCTCACCGATGTTACAGGAGAGAAGGAATCCTACTACCTTACGGATATTGCTGTAGATGGTACGGCCTTCTGCAACGGCCTTTACGATGCTGGCGAAGTTATCGTCAGTCAGAATCATGTCAGCCGCTTCTTTGGAAACGTCCGTACCGGTAATTCCCATGGCAACACCGATATCGGCATGCTTTAAGGAAGGAGCGTCATTAACGCCGTCGCCTGTCATGGCGGCGATGTTTCCGTTTGCCCTTACTGCATCAACAAGGCGTACCTTGTGCTCAGGAGAAACACGGGCGAATACATTAACAGTTTTTACACATTCCTGGAGTTCCTGATCGTTCATTTCAGAAATTCTGCGGCCTTCTACGGCAACAGCATCTCCTTCAACGATACCAAGCTGACGGCCAATGGCTGTAGCTGTGATCTTGTGGTCACCAGTGATCATCTTAACCTGGATTCCGGCCTTCTTACAGATGTCGATCGCACTCTTTGCTTCTTCACGAGGAGGATCAATCATGCCTACCAGACCGATAAAGGTAAGATCATTTTCTGCTTCAAAGGAAGCGTTTACTACATCGACGTTGCGGTAAGCAGCACCGATTACACGAAGTGCGGATTCTGCAAAGCTCTGGTTTACAGACAGAATTTCCTCGCGTTTTGCATCAGTAAGTTCTTCCACATTGCCGCCCAAATCGACGGAAACGCAGCGGCGGAGCAGTTCGTCAGGCGCACCCTTGGTGTACATAACGTTCTTTCCGTCAATGGTGTGGAAGGTAGACATCAGCTTTCTGTCTGAATCAAAAGGAACCTCCTGCAGACGGGGATATTTTTCATCCCACTGCTTCTTAACCATACCTGCCTTATGTGCCAGAACAACCATGGCGGCCTCAGTAGGATCACCTACAATGGTCTCCTTTTCAGGATCATAAATGGCATCATTACAAAGAACAAGACTTTCAAGCACCTTCTGCACTGCTTCTGTTTTCTTGCTGCCGGACTTGTCTGTAATATCACCTACAGGGCTGTAGCCTGTACCGCTTACATCGTACAGCTCTTTACCATCATAAATGCGCTGAATGGTCATCTTATTCTGAGTCAGTGTACCTGTCTTATCGGAACAGATAACAGTTGTACTTCCCAGAGTCTCAACCGCACTTAAGCGCTTGATGATTGCGTTGACCTTTACCATCTTCTGCATACCCATGGCAAGAACAACAGTAACAACAACGGTAAGTCCTTCCGGAATAGCTGCAACTGCCAGAGATACAGAGGTCATGAAGATATCAAAGAGCTCCATACCGCGGACTAAGCCGAGAAGGAAGATGATACCGCAGATTGCCAGACAAACAATACCCAGGAGTTTACCCAGGCTGTCCAGCTTCTTCTGAAGCGGGGTAGCTTCATCGTCACCGTCATTGAGCATACCTGCGATGTTACCCATCTGGGTCTTCATGCCAATGTCGGTAATAACACCTTTTCCTCGTCCGTAAGTAATGACGGTACCCATGTAAGCGCTGTTGATGCGGTCTCCAAGGCTGGAATCTTCAGCCAGAACTACCTTGCAATCCTTTTCAACGGGAACTGATTCGCCGGTCAGGGCTGCTTCGTCAATCTTTAAGTTTACGGACTCTACGAGACGAAGGTCAGCAGGAATATAATCACCTGCCTCCAGAATGATCACGTCGCCGGGAACCACCTCGTTGGAAGCGATTTCAACGACCTGTCCATTACGCAGCGCCTTGGCGTGGGGACTTGCCATTTCCTTAAGTGCCTTGAGCGCGTTGCTGGCTTTGTTCTCCTGGTACACACCTAAAATGGTGTTCAATACAACGATTGCCAGAATAACGATACCTTCCAGTGCTTCGCCAAGAAAAATCGAAATCACTGCTGCAACCATAAGGATCAGAACCAGAAAATCCTTAAGCTGCTCAAGAGCCATCTCCAGAAGGCTCTTTTCTTTACCGCCCTCCAGAACATTGGGACCGTACTTTTGGCTGCGCTCTGAGGCCTCCTGGCTGGAAAGGCCTTTGTTCAAGTCAACCTGTAAATCTTGTGCGGTCTCTGAAACGGATAGGTTAAAATACTGTTTCATAAAGCACTCCTTAATTTTATTTAGGTCATGCCATTTCGGTCATGCCTATGTAACTGGTCGCTCTGCCTTAAGAAAGCAATGCTCCCTGTTCTCGTGCACTGTATGGTCCCGGCAATGAAAAAGCAGAAGGATCATTGTCGTAAACACACAATACTCTATTAAAAACTATAATTCAATACCGGGATTGTGTCAAGTAATCGTTGATACTTTTCACACTTTTTTATAGTTTCTTTACAGCAGGAAAAAAATTCCTTCCTTATTAATATAAAAAAATTATTTATTGGAAATCAAAAAATTTTTGTGTTACAATGGAAAAAGGATATTCGGAAGTGAAGTGTGTTATGGGAAAGGGAGAAATGAATATGAGGATACTTGCGGCACTCTTGCTGGGCGGAAGCCTTCTTTGCGCAGCAGCACCCTTGTTCAGCCATGCCAGGAATAAAAAGCCTGCTTTGCAGGAAGAACGTGCAGAAAGTACGTCCGTTTTACCGTCATATGAAGATATCATTTATCCGGAGGAAACCGGAAAAGAAATCATAAAAGAAGAGAAACCTGCGATTAATCCCTCCGGCCTGACTCTGGAAGAGAGATTTTCTGTGCCCAAAGGCTATAAGAGGGTGGAAAAACCGCTGGGAAGCTTCCAGGCATATTTAAGGCAGTATCCCTTAAAACCGGACAAGAGTCCGGTGCTTCTGTACGATGGCAGGGAAAAAGCTTCTCAGGATGTGCATGCAGCAGTTTTTGCCATGCCCATGGTAGAGGGAGATTTACAGCAGTGCGCGGACAGCGTGATTCGGATGTACGGGGAATATTTCTGGGGGATGGGGGATTATGAATCGATTTCCTTTCATCTTACTAATGGTTTTTTAATGGATTATTCCTCCTGGATGTCGGGAAACAGGCTTTCCGTCAATGGAAATCAGGTTTCCTGGGTGAAGAAAGCTTCTTATGACGATTCCAGGGAGTCTTTTACCAAATATTTGAGGCAGGTTATGGTTTACGCCGGAACCCTTTCTTTGGATAAGGAATCCACTCCTGTGGAAGAAGGCCGGATTCTGTCCGGCGACTTATTCATCCGGGGCGGAAGTCCGGGCCACTGTATCATGGTGGTGGATACGGCGGAGGACAGCCAGGGAAACCAGTGTTTCTTGCTGGCCCAGGGTTACATGCCAGCTCAGGAGTTCCACGTTTTAAAAAATCCCCTTCATGAAAATGACCCCTGGTATTATGAATCGGAGATACAGGATACTTTGATCACACCGGAATACGTGTTTGAAAAAGGAAGCTTAAAAAGATGGAAGGAATTTAAACAGTGACTTCCAAAAGAAAAAGATGCCCTTTGGCAGATGCCGGCCAGCCAAAGGGCATTCTTGTATTTAATTACATTACATATCTCCGCGTAGAACCAGTATGAACATGATGCAGGTTATAAGGATTATCGCTGCAGTCAAGGTCATGCCTGGGCTGAATTTCCGGTTGGTCTGGGGGCTGGGAGAATCAAAGGCCAGCAAACCGGATTTTCTTAAGGTCGTGACCAGCGGCTTATAAACAAGCAGAGTCAGGCCCGTATTGATTCCTCCTTTTAAAAGATTAAAAGGAACGATTGCCGGAAGAAGAAGTTCTGCTACAGCCTCTCTCGGATATCCCATGTAAATGGGCGTAATCAGATAGTTCCACAAAACCATGATAAGGGTCAGGAGGATTGTGCCTGTCAGCATACCGACCAGTGCCCCTCCTGTTGAGTGGTATTTCTTATAAAGAGAAGCGGCGGGGCAGACAAAGGCCAGGGTTGACAGGATGTTCATAATCAATCCGATGATTCCAGTGCTGCTGATGGTGAACATTTCGATGAAAGAGACAATGACGGAAATCAATGCCGCAGACATAGGGCCGAAGATAAATCCTCCGGTCAGGATGATGACATCCTTGGGCTCGTATTGCAGAAACGGCAGTGCAGGGATCAGCGGTATCCGGATCGTGGCTACGGATACGAAGGCCAGCGCACAGAGCATGGCCATCAGGGTGAGTCTGTTTGTTTTTTTTGTTGTGTTCATATCTATCCTCCTGAAAATAAATAACACCTGAAAGTATGTCTTTCAGGTGTTAAAAATAGACAGGTGTATTATCCTTATTTAACACATCTTCTTTCATCCAGACTTTACTGTCGGTATTGGAATCACACCAATTCTGCGCTGCTGCGCTCGCGGACTTTACCGCCGGTCGGGAATTTCACCCTGCCCTGAAGACTACCATATTCAAATGTTCTGGATGTATTATAACATTTTTAAAAATTAATGCAAGATGTTGTTGCAATTTTTTTCATGCTTTGTTATAATAGCGGACATGGGGGTATAGCTCAGCTGGGAGAGCGCTTGAATGGCATTCAAGAGGTCATGGGTTCGAATCCCACTATCTCCATCTACAGGAACCACAAAGTTAAACAGGCTTTGTGGTTTTCTTATACCCTTCCATCAATGAAACTGGATACAAGACGGGAATTTGACAAAAACGAGACCCTGTGCTACACTTATGTGCAGTGAAATAAGCTGTAAACGTATTTTTACCGCCGGGTAAAAACTTAAGCGTTAGACTTCGTATCGTTAGGCCATAGAAGATACGAAGCTCTGGCGCTTTTATTTTGTATGGAGGTCTGGTTTTATGAAAAATTCATCTTGTTTGAAGGAGTTTTTAAAGTACTCATCACTAAATGTCCTGGGCATGATAGGACTGTCCTGCTATATTCTGGCAGACACCTTTTTTGTGGCAAAAAGCCTTGGCGCCAACGGGCTGGCGGCCCTCAATCTGGCAATTCCCATATACAGTTTCATCCACGGAAGCGGCCTGATGTTCGGCATGGGAGGGGCCACCAGGTATTCCATTTCCAAAAGCCAGAACAGGCTGGGGGAAGCAAACCGCACCTTTACCTCGGCCATTTTACTGGCCCTCAGCTTTGCGGCAGTCTTCTTTTTGCTGGGCGCATTTTTTTCTGAATCCATTATAAGGATTTTAGGCGCTGATGAAGAGGTTTTTCAAATGAGTAAAACGTATTTGCAGGTGATTTTGCTCTTTTCTCCCATGTTCCTGTTAAACAACGTGCTT
Source organism: Lacrimispora sp. (assembly GCF_047605665.1). Taxonomy (GTDB): domain Bacteria; phylum Bacillota; class Clostridia; order Lachnospirales; family Lachnospiraceae; genus Lacrimispora. The sequence continues at coordinate 93,029 of NZ_JASGFH010000001.1, forward strand.
TTATGCTTTGTAAGAAATGACGGCGCTCCCCAGCTTTCCATGATGGCAATGCTGGGAGGAAGCTTTTCCAACATCGTGCTGGATTATGTCTTTATGTTTCCCTTTGGGATGGGAATCTTCGGGGCGGTTTTGGCTACCGGCCTGGCTCCGGTGATCAGCATGGTCATCCTCTTCCCTTTCTTTTTTCAAAGGAAGAATCATTTTCACCTGGTGAAATCAGGTTTTTCAAGGCAGAGAATCAGCCGCATCTTTTCCAGCGGACTTCCGTCTCTGATCACGGAGGTGTCCTCCGGAACTGTCATGATTGTTTTTAATATCATTATCATGAACTTACAGGGAAATGCCGGAATTGCTGCATACGGGGTCATTGCAAACCTTTCCCTGGTCGTGCTTTCTATCTATACGGGCATTGCCCAGGGCATTCAGCCTCTTATCAGCAGTTATTACGGAAGGGGAAGCCGCGGGGATATTCGGGCGGTCCTGCAGTACGCTTTGATTTCCCTGTTCATCCTGTCGGGCGCCATTTATCTTACAGTGTTCTTTCAGGCGCCGCAGATTGCCGGTGTCTTTAACAGCGAGCAGAATCCTCTTTTGCAGAGCATCGCCGTATCCGGTCTGAAGCTTTATTTTACAGCCTGTTTGTTTGCCGGATTCAATATCATCATATCCGTTTACTTCACTTCAACGGAGTATGCGCTTCCGGCCCATTTGATCTCCATTCTCAGGGGATTTTTGATCATCATTCCAATGGCATTTTTCCTCTCTTCCATAGGAGGAATAACCGGAGTCTGGTGCGCGTTCCCGGCAACAGAGGTGATTACAGCCATTATAGGGGGAATTTTGCTTTCAGGAAAGAAAACTCTCCGGACTGATTAATTTTATGATAGGAGCAGAATCAGATGAATATGAAAAAGTCGCTTTTCTTGGGCATAGCCGGGTCTTTCTTTTTTGCATTTACATTTATCTTAAACCGGAGCATGCATTTATCAGGCGGGAGCTGGATATGGAGCGCCAGCCTGCGGTATCTGTTTACACTGCCCATACTGGCTCTCATCGTGAGGAAAAAACACGGCTTTCAAAACGTCCACAAGGTCATTATGGAAAACCCAAAGGACTGGCTGCTCTGGAGCACAGTTGGATTCGGCCTCTTCTACGGGCCTCTCTCCTATGCAGGAAACTATGGGGAATCCTGGCTGATCGCCGCCTCCTGGCAGATGACGATTGTAATGGGAATCTTAATGTCCCCATTATTTGGCAGCCCGGTTCCTGTTAAAAACTTATCCGCTTCCGGAATCATATTGGTGGGAGTCTTCCTGATGCAGGTACATAATATCGTGAATTTAGAAGTGCGCACCACTCTCCTGACTTTGGTTCCCATCCTGATCGCAGCCGTCTCCTATCCCCTTGGCAACAGAAAAACCATGGCGATGAGTGAAAACCGTTTGTCCACCATTGAAAGGACCTATGGAATGACCTTGTGCAGTCTTCCCTTTTGGCTCCTCATGGCTGGCTTTGGCACGGTAAATATGGGGCTGCCTTCTTTGGGACAGTCCTTCCAGTCATTTTGCGTGGCCCTGTTTTCCGGGGTGATTGCCACTCTCCTGTTTTTCCGGGCAACGGATTTGGTAAAATCCAATCAAAAGCAGCTTGCAGTGGTGGAATCCACTCAGGCCGGGGAAGTGATTTTTACATTGCTGGGCGGCACTCTATTTTTAGGTGATTCCCTGCCTGATGGCTTAGGCGGCGCGGGAATCCTTTTGATTGTTTTTGGAATGATTCTTAACAGTTTATTTTCTTCTTTCATTGGAAAAGGGGAAACAGCAAAGTGAGGAAATCTTATGTTTATTGATTTGACCGTTTTAATTACGCCGAAAATGGTTACAGATGCTCAGGGAAATGAAAAAAAGGCCCTGGCAGGCCATTTGGGAACACATTTTGATGTGATGAATAAGGAGTTTCCGCTGGAATATGTGGAGCGGAATGCAGTCGTCTTTGATGTCAGTGGAGTGACGGAGGGGGATATTGAAATTTCAGATATTGATGTCTCACTGGTGAAAAGCGGGATGTTTGTGGCTTTTCATACGGGCTTTATTGAGAAAGAGGGCTATGGCAGCAAGCGCTATTTTAAGGAGCATCCCCAGCTTTCTGATGATTTAATTGAAAAGCTTTTGGATTTGGATATCTCCATCATAGCCATAGACTGTGCCGGAATCAGACGTGGGGCGGAGCATACGCCAAAGGATCAATACTGTGCGGACAGAAATGTTTTCGTAGTTGAGAATATCTGCAATTTAAAGGCTCTGCTTTTGCAGGATAAAAGCAGGGAATTCATTGCCAGCACCTATCCTGTCAAATATGCAGGAATGACGGGCTTACCCTGCAGAGTGGTGGCAAAGGTATAAAAACAAACAGAAAAGGGGGCTGCTGCCCCCGAAGCTTTAAAATAACCTGCATCTCTTTCGTTTTACTTTCCCTTCACTTTCCTTTCGGAAATAAATAATCCCGCCAATGTGAGCAGCGTTCCGCAGGCCGCAATCCATGTGATCGTTTCATTTAATATGAGGATCGATGTGATAACGGTAACAGCAGGAACCAGATAAATATAAATGCTTGTTTTCACTGCCCCCAAAAGCTTGACAGCCGTATTCCAGGTGACAAAACAAAGGGCCGACGCTCCCAAACCAAGAAACAGAATGTTAAATAAATTAACAGGCTGCAAAAACCTTTCAAATCCCCATTCAAAGGGAAGTACGGTTAATGCGGGCAGCATGAAAATCACTCCGTAAAGAAATATTCTCCGGGTAGTCTGTATGGTATTATACCCGAACTGGCTGACCTTTTTCGTAAGTATTGCGTAGATTGCCCACACAAAAGCTGCTGACACGGCCAGCAGATCGCCCATGGGATTTAATTTCAAAACCATGCTTCCATTAAAGTTAATGAGAATGATCCCGATCATGGCGATCATAAAGCCAATAAAGAAGTTGGCTTTTAATTTCTCATTTTCCAAAAACAAATGGGAAAACAAAGCTGTAAAAAATGGTGCGACGGATATAATGACCCCAACATTAGATGCCAGGGTGTAGGTCAAGGCGATATTCTCCATCAGGAAATAAAGCGTAACCCCGCACAGTCCGGCGCCTGCAAACAGCATTTCCTGTCTCCAGGTCGTCCCTTTCAGCCTGTGGGGGAATACCGCCGTTAAAACCATCAGGCCTATGAGAAAACGGAAAAACAATATCTCAATGGGCGTAAAACTGACAAGCAGTATTTTGGTGGATATAAAGGTCGTTCCCCATATAAAAGTTGTAATAGCTGCCAGCAGATGTCCCGTCATTCCTTTGTTTGTTTTCATATGTTTTATCTAACCTTTACTTTCCTTAAATATATCCCTGTACTGCCTGGGATGCCTTTTACCGCTCTCTATAAATCCAATCACGTAATATTCATCCATGAATCAGTCCTCCTTATGCTTCGTGTAAATTATAGCACACTTTTACAGATTCCTCTTGTATGATATTGACGTTTTTTAATTCTTAAAAACAAAGGAGTAAGTGCAAATTTACACTCACTCCTGATATGATGCAGCATTCTTTGGGGATAAATGCCGGTGTATGGAGCCGGCTCACGTCAGGGATGAATTGATCCGCCGGATTCATAATCTGGCAAAGCTATACACTCAGCCGTAAATTTTCCGGTCATTTACCGGATTGATTATATTCACGCCATGATTTATAATGATTCTATACCATTGGAGGGGGGCGGTTATCTTCTTTTTCTTCTTTTTTGACTGTTTATACGGAAAACAAATAATTGTGGAAGCGTTCCGGGAAATCTGCGCCAAAAAGCTTTCCCTGGACAACTACTGTGACATGGAGGAGTATATTTTCGGCAGAGTGGATAAGAGGGAAATGCTCAACGCTCTTTCCGCAGCGGATTCACCCTTTGCCGCTCTGTATAAAGGCTCCTACCCTGCCCTTGAAAATGCTGCCGGGCGGTGGGAAGAGTTTGAAAATGCGTTCCTGAAGGACCCTGCATATTTGAGGGCTGAATCTGATTTCCAGCTTAATCCTCTGGAGGCAAAAGCCATTGTAAACTGGGTTTATCAGGCTTATAAAACCATCGGAGACCGCAAGGACGCCACAAGAGATTCCCTCAGCGCCATAAGTGAACTCTATCATGTGAAAAACCTGGATCTTGCCGATTGTGTCATCTACGTCAAAAGCAGGATCGAGATCAATATCATCACCTCTTTTACAGGCTTCCTCAACAAAATCCAGAATATCGACAGGCCGGAACACCATTTTTATTACAGGGGCCATTCCCATTCAAACTATGTTCTGCTGCCCTCTGTCATGCGAAAGCCGGGCTGGCTCACCCATGAACGGGATATGTATAACGAGATCGCCATTGAATGTCCCGACGAGTTCGGCCACTGTTCTTCCCATCTCGATTATCTGGTCCACATGCAGCACTACGGACTGCCCACCAGGCTTTTGGACATAACGAGAAATCCTCTTGTTGCCCTGTACTTCGCATGTGAGCAAAATCCGAAAAATTCCGGTGAGGTGATTGTCTTTGATGTGGAAGACCACAAGATCAAGTATCCGGGCAGCGATACGGTGTCTATCCTGGCAAGCCTGGCGCAGCTCACACACGAAATAAAAACGGATTTTTCAAGCTGGGCATCCAATCCGAAAATCAGCCAGGCGGATTTTAACAAAAAGGCCAGCAGACTTCTCCATGAAATCAGGCTGGAAAAACCGGCCTTCCGGGATGAAATCCATAAGGAAGATGTAAAAGACTGCTTTTTCGTCTTATCAGCCAAGAAAAACAACCGGATCATTAAACAGGACGGGGCATTTATCATCTGCGGGTTATTTGATGAAAAACGAAATCCTATTAACCAATACCGCTATAAAGAAAAAAAGAAAACCCAGGTATTCATCGTGAAATCCAAGGCAAAAGAGGGCATCTTAAAGCAGCTTGACAAGTGCTCCATCAACAAAGCCTCTCTTTTCCCGGAAATATCCGATGTGGCGGAATTCATAAAACAGAAATATTAAAAACACCCCAGGCGCTGCCCTCTGTCCGCAGCTCCTGGGGTGTTTCTCCGCCCGTTACCCTTCTGTTTTCCTGCTTTCAAAATAAACAAACCGGTCAATGGCATCTAAGATATCCTTAAAATCCGCTCTGGGAGCCAGGTCAATATACTTCTTTAACAGCTCTCCCTCCTGATTCTTAAACGGCCCGTAGAAAATATCATACAGATTATGCCCCCGCATATGAATTTTAAATTCCTCCATATGAGCCTTTAATTCGTCCACGGATTCCATATCCTTTCCCACTGCCTCTAAAAATGCCTTTCCGCTTTTGATCCGGTGAAGGTATTCCCGCCACTTGTCAAACAGTATCCGGTAAAACGCCTCTTCGCTTTCCACAACCCCAAGCTTTGCCATAATCTTCGGATTGAGAAAATAATTTTCAAAAGAATAATATTTTAATATGAGAACATTTCTTCTGGTCACTCTGGGAAGCTTATCAGCGTCTTCCAGACTGCGATCGTCATAGTACTTGCAAAGCTGGTTCACCAGCTCCTCCGGATTCTTCCCATCTCCATCCCGGATCATCAGAAACTGATCCCGCAGATACACCTGGTTCATATATTTTAAATTGGCATACGTCTTTATATTGGTACAGCTATTTGTCGTAATAATGGAAATCCTGGAAAGGCTCCCATCCTTATTCTGGATTTCTGAATAATACTTTTCCAGCAAAAGGGGAAGACGGCTCTTATCCTGCTTTCCTTCTACGATGAATACAAAGCTGACTCCCAAAAGGTCATTGGCTCCGTATCCCAGATCATCTAAAATCGCATCGATGTCGGTCCTCTCCTTGACCGTGGAATAACCATCCTTATCTAAGACCACCTGCCTGATCTGGCGGCGGGTGAAGTTAAAGAGCATTCCGGGAGAATGGGTGGAAAAGATCACCTGGTTTTTCTTTGATAGGCGGTAAAGAATCTCACTGGAGGTCTTTTGAAGCTGGGGATGAAGGAAAATCTCCGGGTCCTCCACGATTACAATGCTGGGAATCAGTTTTTCATCCTCTGTATAAGTCTCCAAAAGGGAGAGCATATACAGGCTTTTCATGCCGGTGCTCAAGGTGCCGATGGGGCTTAACCGCCCTCTTTCCATATGATAGGCCTCTGCCTTCACACGAAACAGCTCATTGGAGCTCATATTGAGGGAAAAACGAATCTCCTCATACCCGCCGTTTTTCCTGTAATTTTCATTGACTCTGGCTGCAAAGTCATTTAAATTAAGCTGGTACATCTTGTATTCCAGCAGCTTGACAGTCTCATAAACCTGCAGCTCTTCCGGCGTTTTCTGGTTGATTAAGCCGATGCACTGAAAGCACTGATTGCATTCCTTCGTATCATCAAACAGGCATAAGTTGTTCTTTAATTTAATCAACTGGTCATCTTCCTGGAACAAAAGCAGATCATTCTGAAACTGCTTTAAATCCCGTTCCGAATCGATGTAGTAAAGCCTTGGAAATATCTCTTTGATATACCGGTTGTTCTTCCGGTGTCCATCTGAAAAACGCACCTCTCCGTTCCAATTGACTAATAAAGTAAAGGTCAGACTGCCCTCCTGATAAGACGGGAGCTTTTCTTTAAAATCTTGAAACCAGCCGTCATACCGCTTATACTGGCTCACCAGGCCTCCTTTGTGAAACAGCTTTAAATCCTCTTCTGTAATACCCAGAGTCATGGTGATCTCTATATTCTGCTTCTGCTCATTAAAATCCTCAGGACGGACCTCATAAAACCCTGTGGCTGCCCTTATGGCATCCAGGATTCCTGTTTTTCCCGTGTTATTTTTCCCGACTAAAATCAGGGCATTTTCAATATCCTGAATTTCCATATCCCGGATCGATTTGAAATTTTTGATGTGTACTGATGTAATCTGCATGGTCCCTCCCCTGGGCATCACCTTCTGGAACTTCTTTATAGAATATAAGTATAAAAGGCGGACAGAAAAATTTCAAGTTCTGCCGTAAAAAAATCACACTGCCCATTCCCACCTGTCATAGTATAAGATATATTCTTCTCACAGGAGTGGTTCCTATGCTTGATCCCAATCTGATGATGACACCGCTGCACTATATTTATCTCATAGGTGTTATCGTGATTCTAAGCGTCATGGTCCTCAGAAAAGATACCCCTCTGGTGTGCATTGCCTTTTTATTTCTGCTGGGACTGACGGGCCTTGGGTCCGTAACAGGGGGCATTATGACCATATTTAATGCCGTCCTCTATGCCTCTAAGGAATTTATGGAGGTCATTGCCACCATTGCCCTGGTCACTGCTCTGTCCAAATGCTTAAAGGACCTAGGCAGCGACCGTCTGATGATGATTCCCATGTCAAAGGTCATGAAAAGTCCTGATCTGACCTGGTGGGTCCTGGGTTTGACCATGATGGTATTTTCCTTTTTCTTATGGCCCTCTCCTTCCGTTGCCCTGGTAGGAGCCATCATGCTGCCTTTTGCCGTCAAGGCCGGCTTAAACCCGCTGGCAGCCGCCATATCCATGAACTTATTCGGCCACGGCTTTGCCTTAAGCTATGATCTGGTCATCCAGGGAGCACCGGCCATTTCCGCAGGAGCGGCCTCTATCTCCCCTTCCGATATCCTGACCGAGGGGCGGCCTCTGTTTCTCATCATGGGCATTGTTACCGTATGTTCTGCATACCTGTTAAACAGGGGAAATATCAAAGCCGGAATCGGAAACCTTTCTGTCTTAAGCTCTCAGGAAGAAAAGCCGAGAGCCGGGAAAACAGCCCTGATCATGGCGGTTCTCACCCCTCTTTTGTTCCTGGCCGACATCCTTCTCATGCTGACCTTAGATTTAAAGGGCGGAGAAGCCACCAGCATGGTTTCCGGTACTGCAATTCTGGCAATGGCCATCGGCTCTGTTTTGGGCTTTGGAAAAGAGTCTCTGGAAAAGGTGACGGATTATGTCACGGAAGGTTTTCTTTTTGCCATACGGATTTTTGCCCCTGTCATCATCATCGGAGCCTTTTTCTTCCTGGGAGGCGAGGGAATTTCCACCATCATGGGAGAACAGTTTAAAGGGGGAATCATGAATGACTGGGCCGTCTGGCTGGCGCAGCACGCTCCTCTTAACAAATATGCAGCCGCCGGCGTGCAAATGGTAATAGGCGGATTGACCGGCTTAGACGGCTCAGGCTTTTCCGGCCTTCCCCTCACCGGTTCCCTGGCCCGTACCTTCGGCACCGCAGTGGACGCATCCATTCCGGTTCTGGCCTCTCTGGGACAGATCACCGCTGTCTTCGTGGGGGGAGGAACCATCGTTCCCTGGGGGCTGATTCCCGTGGCCGCCATATGCGGTGTAGAACCACTGGAGCTTGCCAGAAAGAATCTTCCTCCTGTTATCCTGGGCTTTCTTGCCACCTTTGCTGCTGCCTGCTTTCTTTTATAACCATTCGCTCATAGGAGGAATTATATGTGTGCATTTGCCGGTTTTTACAATCCTTTTCAGGATTACCAGAAAGATAATGCCCGTTATGAAGCCATATTAAAACAGATGTGCGAGGTCCAAAAACACCGGGGACCTGACAACTCCGGTGTCTGGCTCTTTGAACAGGGCGGCCTATGCCATGCCCGGCTTTCCATCATTGACTTGACAACAGGCGGCCAGCCCATGAAAAAGGCTGATGCCGGATATACCTTTGGAATCACCTACAACGGAGAGATTTACAATACGAGAGAGCTTCGCCTGGATCTGGAGAAACAGGGCCACACCTTTTCCACCACCAGCGATACAGAAGTGATCCTGACCGGATACATGGAATACGGCCCCGACTTTGTCAAACAGTTAAACGGCATCTTCGCCTTTGCCATCGCCGATCCGGTCAGAAAGCGGCTCTGCCTGTTTCGGGACCGCTCCGGGGTAAAGCCCCTCTTTTATACCATCAGAGGAGACGAAATCGTATTCTCCTCAGAATTAAAAGGCCTTTTTGCTTATCCCGGCATTGAACCGGTTCTGGATAAGAAGGGCTTAAACGAGATATTTTCCATAGGCCCGGCCCGCACCAGCGGATGCGGGGTATTTAAAGGGATCAGCGAGCTGTTCCCCGGCCATATGCTCCTTTGCTCCAGGGATGGCTTTCACCTTCAATGCTATTGGAAGCTGGAAAGCAAGGTCCATGAAGACAGCTATGAGGAAACCGTTGAAAAGACCTCCTTCCTGGTCCAGGATTCCATCAGGCGCCAGATGGTTTCCGACGTTCCCATCTGTACTCTTTTATCGGGAGGAGTGGATTCCAGCCTGGTTTCCGCAGTCTGTGCCGCAGAATTAAAGAAACAGGGCAGACAGCTCACCACCTTTTCCTTTGACTTTGTCAACAATGACAAATACTTTAAAGCCAGCGCCTTTCAGCCCTCCAGAGACCGGCCTTTTGTGGAGCAGATGGTAAAATACCTGGATTCTGACCATCACTTTTTAGAGTGCGACAACGTGACCCAGGCTGACCGCCTCTATGACTCTGTAAAGGCCCATGACCTGCCTGCCATGGGAGATATTGACTCCTCCCTGCTCCACTTCTGTTCTCTCGTCAAACAGCACAACAAGGTGACATTAACAGGAGAGTGCGCCGATGAAATCTTTGGCGGATATCCGTGGTTTCACAAGGAAGAATGCTTTAAAACCGCTGCTTTCCCCTGGACCATGGACTTAAAGCCCCGGAAGATGCTTTTAAAAGACGATTTTCTGGATTATCTGGGGATGGATGAATACGTGCAGGAAGCTTACCAAAAATCCCTGGCTGAGACTCCCATCCTGTTAGAGGATAGCCCTGTGGAAGCCAGAAGGAGGGAAATCGCCTTCTTAAACCTGCGCTGGTTCATGCAGACACTGTTAAACCGTATGGACCGCAGCAGCATGTATTCCGGCCTGGAAGCGCGGGTTCCTTTTGCAGACCACCGGATTATTGAATACGTCTGGAACGTGCCCTGGGATATGAAAACCAGGGATGGCGTGGTGAAAAACCTTCTTCGCCAGGCTGGAAAGGGCCTTCTCCCTGACGAAATCCTCTTCCGCAAAAAATCTCCTTACCCCAAAACGTATGACACCAATTACGAGGCCCTGTTAGTCAGCCGTGTCCGGGATATGGCGGCGGGGAGCTCTTCCCCTGTTATGGAATTTCTGGATAAGGAGAAGCTGGAAGGATTTTTAGCCAGCCCCTCAGATTACGGAAAACCCTGGTACGGTCAGCTTATGGCCGGACCCCAGATGCTGGCCTATATCCTTCAGATCAATTACTGGCTGGAAACGTATCATATTTCCATTGAATAAAAAAACAAGTGCGGGGATTGAAAGCAATCTGCCGCACTTGTTTTTATTCTGCTTTTCTTATGCTGTTTCCATCTGCTCCAGGATTTTGCCCATCTCAGACGTATCTCCGATGAGGATGGCTCCGGCCAGCCTGCCGTCCTGGTAATAATAAGCCTTGTATGTCTTTTGGGTCTCGTCCTTTTCGACAGACACCTCATATGACTTTTCAGGGTCTTTTCCCGCATCTCCCACTGCAAAAAGGGAGGTGTCCATACCGTGAAAGGTGAGGGCTGCAAGCACGGTTTTATAGGATACCCGCTCTCCCGTAGCATTGGCTCCGGCGGCCTTTCCCATCTCCAGGGCCTGAGGCCAGATCGCGTAGTTGATTCCTTCGTATTCGGCGCAGTCCCCGCAGGCGTAAATTCCCGGTACAGTTGTCTCCATATGCTCATTTACCACAACAGCCCGTCCAGTGCTGGCTCCGGCTTCCTGGGCGAGGGAACAATTGGCCCTGACTCCTGCCGATATGACCACTAAGTCCGCCGGGAGGACTTCTCCGCCCTCCAGACGCACCCCTGTCACACGGTCATCTCCTTCGATCTCCTGTGTGTCCGCCTGGAATCTCACTTCAATTCCCTTTTCCAGAATCAGGGACTTTAAAAACTCTCCGGCTTCCCGATCAAGCTGGCGGCCCATGAGCTGTTTTCCATGCTCTAAGACCGTTACGGACAGCCCTGCCTTTTTCAGTTCCCAGGCCGCTTCCAGACCCAGGACTCCCCCTCCGATGACCACAGCCCTTTCAGACCTTGGAAGAAGGGAATTGATTTTTTCTATATCAGAAAGACGCCTGATGGCAATGACCTCTCCCTTTTCATGGCCCGGTATGGGAGGGATGAAGCATTCAGAACCAAGGGCGTAAATGCACTTATCGTATTTGAGGCGGATTCCGTCATGAAAAATGACCTCTTTCTCCTTTGTATCGATCCGTTCTGCCTGTTTTCCCGTAAGATTTAAAATCCTTCTCTCCTCGTACCACTCCGGTTCATGGAGAAGCAGTTCCTCTCTCTCATCCTTTCCCATGACCGCCTTGGTCAGCATGGGCCTTGAATAAGGCAGAACATCCTCCTTTGTCACCATGACGATGGAACACGTATCATTTCTCTCTCTGACCGCCTCTGCCGCACTGACGCCGGCTGCTCCGTTTCCAAGTATAATATAGATCTCTTCGGTGTCCTTGCGAAACTTCTTTTCCTTCTCCTCATGGGGAGTGAAATATTCCGGACCTACCCCGCATACCGGACAAACTGGTTCCCCCTCTTCAAATATTGCACCGCACACCAGGCATTTGACCAGCTTGTTTTTGTCCTCTGCCACGTAAATTCCCCCTTTTCCCATTTGTTTTTTCTTAAAAATGATTTTATTTCCTGTAACATCATATCACAAATCTTTAATATTTTGAATTCTTTCTGTTAATATTTTGTAATCATAGAAAGAAAACCGTAAGGCTGAAAAACCCATTTTTTATGATAAAATAGTAAATGTAATACCTGACTGAAACGAGGACTTGAAATGAAAAAGTACAGCATTGGAGAAGTATCAGACCGGATCGGCTTAAGCCGGGATACCCTCCGGTTTTACGAAAAAAAAGGAATCATACATCCAAAAAAAGAGAAAAACGGCTACCGCACCTATACATATGAGGATATTTTAAAACTGTTAAAAATCAGGTTTTACCGCAGGCTTGATTTCAGCATTGAGGATATTGAGCAGATTCTTTACAAAAGCTCTATCTCCTCCCACCGGACCATGGTCCGGGAAAAGATAAAAGAAGAAAAGCAGATGGCGGAAAAACACCGGCAGGCCCTTCTTCATCTGAACGAGCTGCAAAAACTGTATCAGGATGTGGAGCAGTCCTTAAACTGCTTTGGCTTACGTCCCCTTCCTCTTTCCTATGTGATGACGGACAGCAGCCTGATCAATGAGCTGGAAATCTCTGACTTATGCTGCCCTTACCGGGAATACCGGCTGTCAAAAGACAGCGCAGAGCAGACAGGAGAATATTTTCTCTTTTCAGAGGACAAGGCTGCCGCCATGAAGATCAAACAAAAGCTCAGCGGCTCGCCCACCGTTTATCATGAAAAATGCGCTTACACCATCCTGGAATTAAAGTCCCCTGTTCCCGGCACACCGGAGCTTTTAAAGGCAGCAGAGTGGGCAAAGAGCCAGGGCCATTCCCTCCTTGGCAGCGCTTACAGCGGCTCTCTCTTAAGCTGTGCCGCTGATGATGAAAAAGGGGAATCCCTTCATTACATAGAACTGTACCTGCCTGTCAAGGTTTAAAAAGTGCAGAAGGCGTTTGACCCTGCACTTTTTAAGCCTTCTATTTATGATGTTGTCTCATCTTTCTGTTTTTTTACTGGCTTGAAGTTCCCGGTAAACAGATAGGGAACTAAAACCGTAGCCACATTTCTATGCTTCCTCAGTCTCTGCATGATGAAGTGGGTTGTCTGGTTATGAAGAAAGTTTGCAAACCAGATCTTCTCCATAAAACGGGTCATGACCACAGTGATCATCTCACCGGGCTGAAGATTTGCTTCCTTCTCGTCTATATATTCCTCCACCGGCTGAATCAATTCCCGGTAAGGAGACATGATGATCTGCAGCGGGATATCAACTCCTGTTTCTTTCCATTCCTTTAAAATCCTCTCCCCCTGAGCCTCATCTGTACATATATGAAGGGCTACTACATTAGAAGTAATCAAATTGGCGTAATTTAAGGCTTTCAGCACAGAACGGTTGATTCCGCCCACCAAAACAACACAGAGGTTGGTATCATCGCTGACACTTTTGTGGTAATGCTCCGTAAAATCCTCCACCTTGAGCTGATCACCTACAAACTGGTAATGCCGTTCGGTCCGGTGCATTAAATAGACAATGACCGGAATGACGATTGCCAGCACCCAGGAGCCCTGGGCAAATCTGGTCACAAAAACGATGACCGTTCCGGTTCCTGTCATGAGAGCGCCCAGACCGTTTATCATCATCTTATGGCGGTATCCCCTGCCTTTAATCCGAATCCATCTCGCCACCATTCCTCCCTGGGACAGGGTGAAGGAAAGGAACACTCCAACTGCGTAAAGAGGGATGAGATAATGGGTTTCTGCGTTGAAGATGATCAAAAGCAGCGCTGTCAAAAAGAAGATAAACAAAATCCCGTTGGAAAAGCTGAGTCTCGTTCCCCTGTGCATGAACTGGCGGGGCACCATCCCGTCTTCCGCCAGAATCGCCAGAAGCGTCGGCAGGCCGTTATAGGCTGTATTGGCAGCCAGCAGCAAAATAAGGGAGGTCGCAAACTGCAGGACATAAAACATGGGGCCGGACCCGAACACTGCCAGGCCAAGCTGGGAAATGACCGTCTTTCCTTCCAGCGGAATGATTCCCAGGGATGTGACCAGCAAGACAGCGCCGCCAAAGATGACCACAATGATTCCCACCAGGATGAACAGCACTTTCTTGGCATTCTTCTGGGATGGCTCCCTAAAGCTTGGAACCGCATTGCTGACCACCTCCACGCCGGTCAAGGCAGAACAGCCTGAGGAAAAGGCTTTCAGGAGGAGAAACAGAGATACGATTCCCGTCCCTTCTGATGCGATTCCGGCTATGCCAGAGTAAGAAACCGGGGCCAGATTTCCGGTCATGAGCTTTGCAAAGCCAATGACGATCAACAGCACCATGATCACGATGAATCCGTAAGTGGGCACTCCAAACAGCTTGGAAGACTCCCTCATTCCCCTGAGGTTTAAAAAGGTGATGATGCATAAAAAAACCAGCGCAAACATCAGCCGGTATTCCTTAAAATCCGGAAATGCGGATACCAAAGCTGCCGTTGCCGCCGATAAGCTGACCGCTACAGTCATGACATAGCCGATGATCAGGGCTGATGCCGCCACCATAGAAGCACCTCTTCCGATATTTTCCGCTGATACCATGTAGGCGCCGCCGCCGTTTGGGTAACTTGAAATGATCTGTGAATAGGAAAATGCCAAAACGAAAAACAGCAGTATGATGGGTGATGTGACAAACCCAAGGTAATTCACCGAAGACAGTCCCAGAACCGGGACCAGCACCAGCAGCATTTCTTCAATGGCATATGCCACTGAGGAAACTGCATCGCTGGCCATAATGGGAACGCCCCAGAAAGGTCCCAGCTTCTCTCCTTCCAGATCAACGCTTTTCAGCGTATTTCCAAGCAATATATTTTTTATTTTTTTCTTTGAACTCATGTTCGTATCCTCTCCGGTATATTCTTCTATCTGATTTTAGTATTCCTGGATAATCCAAAATATATAAAGTATTTTCACCGCTTTTCATGAATATGTTGGACATGTGATGAATATAGGCTTAATTTTATCTTCTGTCAAGCAGATTTTTTTAATATTGCGCATTATAAAACACCCTGACAGCCGCATGCAGACCATTGGTCCGGCAATACGCTGTCAGGGTGCTTAGTCCGTATCATGATTAAAAATTATTTAAAATAATTCACTCCTGATTCAAATATCTTCATATCCTGTTCACCGTATGCATTCATGGCAACATGCCGGCCTTTTCGCTCCGAATGAGCCATCTTCCCGAAAATCCTGCCGTCAGGGCTTGTAATCCCTTCGATAGCCAGACAGGAGCCGTTGGGATTCCAGGGTTCCTCCATGGTGGGGCGGCCCTTATCATCCACATATTGGGTTGCCACCTGACCGTTTAAAACCAGCTTTCTGAGCCATTCCTCATTGGCGGAAAAACGCCCTTCCCCATGGGAAACCGGGTTGCAGTAGACAGCTCCCAATTGAGCCTCCAAAAGCCATGGGGACCGGTTGCTGACCACCTTTGTATAAACCATTCTGGAAACGTGGCGGCCTATGGTGTTCACAGCCAGGGCAGGGGAATCTTCCTTCTGCTGCCTGATTCTTCCTTCCGTCACCAGTCCCAGCTTTATGAGAGCCTGAAAACCGTTGCAGATTCCAAGCATCAATCCATCCCTTTCATGGAGCAGCTTTTCAATCTCTTCCTTGACCGCCTCACTGCGAAACAGAGCTGCAAAGAACTTGGCAGAGCCATCCGGCTCATCTCCGGCTGAAAAACCTCCCGGAAACATGACGATCTGGGCTCTGGAGATTTCTTTGCAGTAAGCGCTGACCGATTCCCTGATATCTCCGGGGCTTAAGTTTTTAAATACCCTTGTCACCGGATCAGCCCCGGCCTCCTCAAAAGCCTTTACGCTGTCATACTCACAGTTTGTGCCGGGAAGGACGGGAATGAACACCCTGGGCTTTACCACCTTATTCCTGCACACATAGATATCCTCTGCCCGGTAAACGGCTTCCTCCGCAAGCGTCTTTTGATCCCCCGCCTCAGTCGGAAAAACGTCTTCTAAAGTCCCGGACCATGCCTTAAGAGCGTCGTCCATGGAAATGGACACATTTCCATATTCGAATACTTGTCTGTCAGTCACCTGCCCGATGATGCGGTAGGAAACTGCCAGCTCGCCCACCTTTCCGTCAGGCACCTCACACACAATATCTCCCCAGCCTGCTCCGAAGAAATCCCTCGCATCCACATTGTGCTCAATTCTCACGCCAATTTTATTGCCAAAGGCCATTTTGCTGACAGCTTCGCACATGCCGCCGCCTTCCACCGCATAAGCAGAGATAATCCGTCCTGCCAGAATATCCTCATGCAGCTTTTCGTAGCCCTCCATGGCCTGGGCATATGCCGGTAAGTCGTAGGAATCCCGTTTCATGGAAAATACAGCGATTTTACTTCCCGCCCGCTTAAATTCCGGTGTGATGACGTGACCTGCCTCTCCCACATCCACAGCAAAGGAAACGAGAGTAGGAGGCACATCCATATCCTGAAACGTGCCGGACATGCTGTCCTTTCCTCCGATGGCAGGAAGGCCAAATCCCATCTGGACGCTATATGCTCCAAGAAGGGCTGCAAAAGGCTGTCCCCAGCGAACCGGGTCTTCCGCCATTCTCTTAAAGTACTCCTGGAAGGTGAAGCGGATTTTTCTGTAATCTCCGCCTGCTGCCACGATCTTCGCCACAGAAGCCACCGTCCCATAGACCGCACCGTGATAAGGGCTCCAGCTTGATAAATACGGATCAAAACCATAGCTCATCATGGTGACGGTATCAGACTCTCCCTTTAGCAGGGGAAGCTTTGCCACCATGGTCTGAGCCGGAGTAAGCTGATATCTCCCTCCAAAGGGCATGAGCACACTTCCTGCCCCGATAGAACCGTCAAACATCTCTCCTAAACCTCTCTGAGAGCATACATTCAAGTCAGAAAGCAGGGACAGCCAGGCTTCCCTCACATCCGGAATCTCTTTTTTTATAAAAGCGCTTCCAGCCTGTTTCGGGACCTCCACCACAACAGATGCCTCCTGATGTGCCCCATTGGTATCCAGAAATGCCCTGCTGATATCCACAATGGTCTTTCCCCGCCATTTCATGACCAGTCTGGGCTCTGACCGCACCTCTGCCACCGGAACTGCCTCTAGGTTCTCCTGCGCCGCATAGGCAAGAAACTGCTCTGCATCAGAACGGCTGACCACAACAGCCATGCGCTCCTGGGATTCGGAAATGGCAATTTCCGTGCCGTCAAGCCCTGCATACTTTTTCGGAACCTTGTCCAGATCGATTTCCAGACCGTCAGCCAGCTCTCCGATGGCAACGGACACGCCGCCTGCCCCGAAATCGTTGCATTTCTTTATGAGTCTGCTGACCTCTTCCCTGCGGAATAAACGCTGAATCTTCCGTTCCACAGGCGGGTTTCCCTTCTGGACCTCGGCCCCGCAGGTCTCAATGGAGGCTTCCGTATGAACCTTGGAGGAGCCGGTAGCTCCGCCGCAGCCATCCCGTCCGGTCCGCCCTCCAAGCAAAATTATGATGTCCCCAGGGTCCCCGGTTTCCCGGATGACATTCTTTCGGGGTGCCGCACCGATGACAGCTCCGATCTCCATTCTCTTGGCCACGTATCCGGGGTGGTAAATCTCTCTTACGAGTCCGGTTGCCAGACCGATCTGGTTTCCGTAGGAGCTGTAACCTCTTGCAGCCCCTGTTACGATCTTTCTCTGAGGCAGCTTCCCCTTTAAGGTTTCACTCAAAGGCACCCCAGGGTCTGCCGCTCCCGTCACCCGCATGGCCTGATAAACGTAGGTCCGCCCGGAAAGAGGGTCCCGGATAGCTCCGCCAAGGCAGGTAGCAGCGCCGCCAAAGGGTTCTATTTCTGTGGGATGGTTGTGGGTTTCATTTTTGAAGTTCACAAGCCATTCCTCTTCCTCTCCATCCCTCACCACAGGCACAACAATGCTGCAGGCATTGATTTCCTCAGAAACCTCCAAATCCTCCAGCTTTCCCTCCTTGCGCAGCTTTTTCATTGCCAGAAGGGCTAAGTCCATCAGGCAGATAAACTTCCCGTCGCTGTCCCTTCCCAGCTCCTCCCGGTGCGCAAGATATTGGCGGTAGGTGTCCTCCATGGGCGGGTTGTAATCTCCTTCCAGAAAGGTGATATCCTTTAATTCTGTCTGGAAAGTGGTATGGCGGCAATGATCGGACCAGTAAGTATCCAGCACCCGGATTTCCGTCATGGATGGATCGCGCTGTTCCTGGTTTTTATAATAATTGCGTATGTGAAGAAAATCCTGAAAAGTCATAGCAAGATGGAGAGAATGGTACAATTCCTTCAGCTCCTCTTCGGGAAAATCCTGAAAGCCATGAAGAACAGCCACATCAGCCGAAGTTTCAAATACAGCAGAAAGAGTATCCGGTTTTTCCTCAGACGCTTCCCTGGAATCCACCGGATTGATGCAGAAGCCTTTGATATCGGAAATCTGGCTTAAGGTAAGGGCTCCTGAAATCACATAAGTGACTGCGGACCGGATGACAGGCTCCTCATCTTCCTTTAACAGCTTGATGCACTGTTCGGCGGAATCCGCCCTCTGGTCAAACTGACCGGGAAGATATTCCACGGAAAATACAAGGCTGCCTTCCTTTCCGGGAAAATCCTCTTCATAGACCGCATCCAAAGGCGGCTCAGAAAAGACAGAAGTAAGAGCCTGCCCATAGACTTCATCGGACAGGTTTTCCATGTCATAGCGGATCAGCACTCTCACACCGGCCAGGCCGTCAATTCCCAGACAGCCTTCTATTTCTTCTTTTAACTCTCCGGCCTTTACGGCATAAACCGCTTTTTTCTCCACATACACCCTTCTTACACTCATCATTTCCTCCTTATTCCCCAGGGGATCTTCTATTTGTAAAAAATCCTTTTTATTTGTCTTTCACCATCATACCACAAAGCATATCAATAAGAAAAATTAATATATCTTATGCTATTAATTATAACCATTAATATTTTAAGCACTTTCAGAACATCTTCCGGGTTTTTCCATAAAAAATAATTCCACAAAATTCCGCAAGTTTTTTATAAAAATCACTTGAAAGTTTTCCAGTTTTACAATATAGTAGTAAAGAATTTTTTACAAAAGGAGCAAGTCACTTTATGAATATCCAACAGCAGCTTCATGAATTGTCACAAAAATATTCATTCGAAAACGCCCAGTTTAAAATCGACGGGCAAACACCTGGCCTGGAGGTATCCCTGCAGCTTTTAGAGGATCACATCGAATTATTTCTCCAAAAAGCAGGGCAGATTAATTCCATCGTGGAATCCTGCGCCAACATGGTCACCATCTTCGACAGCTCCGTTTCTATGGAAGAGCTTATGAAGACCTCACTGCGATGCCAGGGAAACGATCACCTCTGCATCCGCACCGCTCCTTCCATGCTGAAAATCCTGGTAGAAACCCTGTTTGATTGAGCGCCATTACCTCTCCCTTTTACTCTGAAAGGTGAGAGGTATCATTATTTTCCGCCATCCGGAAATCCTCTGTCAGAGGATTGTAATGAATGGCTGTAATGCTGGCATTTCCGGGAATGACAGGTTCTTCTTCCTGATCCGGCACCATGCAGGAAACCAAATAAGCCACCGTAGCCCCATGGGTGACTACAGCAGCGTCTTCTCTTCCCCCTGTTACCCTTAAAATCTCATGAATGGCCCATTTACAGCGGCTTATGATCTCAGCCCTTGTTTCTCCGCCCGGAGGGGCAGCTATGGCGGGATTGATCTGCCAGTGGGCAAACTCTTGGGGATATGACTCCTGGATTTCCTCCCAGGTCAGGCCCTCCCACTTTCCAAATTCCACCTCTTTTAACTGAGGGAGCAGGGATATTTCCACCTCCTGCCTCCTGCTGATCTCCTTTGCCGTTTCAAAAGCACGGGATAAGGGGCTGGAAAATATCCTGGAAACGGGGCGGGAATCCATCCCTGCTGCCAACTGCCCGGCCTGTCTGCGTCCCGTGTCATTTAAAGGGATGTCATGCGTTCCCTGAATCTTTCCCTGTATGTTCCAGTCTGTCTGTCCGTGGCGTATCAGGTATATCTTCATCTTAATTCTCCTAATCTTCTCTGTTGTAATCGGCCTGCTCCTCATCCTCTAAAATCTCAAGACCTTCGATTCCGGACAAGGCTTCTATATCCGCATTTTCAGCGTTCATGCTCATGGCATCCATAGCCATCTTCATGATACCCTTAATTTCTTCCACTGTCATCTTCATCTTTTCCGCCAGCTCTTCCACTGTGGCCTCCCGCCCCAGCTCTCCTGCAAGGGCCTGGGATACGGTCTGGAGCACGTTGACTCTGGCAGTCAGCTCTTCTCCGGTTCTGTCTGCCGATTCCTCTTCCTCCACTGCAAAAATAAGGGCCTGACGGATTTTTTCTTCTGTAAAACGGTCAAATTCCGCTGCCTCTGCGGGCCCGTCATACTCCTCCACTGCCATGAGAAGAGCCATATTAGCCTCCTGAACCAGGTCCGTCAAAAGCACGCCCTTATCCTGATACTCTCTGGCATATTCCAGGGAAGTCTTTAGCAGCCCTTCCACAAGCCTTTTTTTCGCTTCTTTGCTTCCTTTTACCGCCTCTTTCAGCAAAACCGCCTTTTCCTCTCCAGTGCAGGGAACGATCCCTTCCATCTCTTCCAGATACATCTGGTAAAAATCATCATGCATACCTTTTCTCCTTCTCTTTTTACGTCCTGTTTCCTGTGCACGTTACTATACCCTACCCCAGGAAATTTGTCAAATTCCTTTGCAAATCAATTAATTTCGTGATAAAATAACTCTAATTTATAAGAAAATTTAATGATACTATGGAGAACAAATCATGGATATTAATTATGAACTATACAAGGTTTTCTATCATGTAGCAGCTACCTTGAGCTTTTCAGAAGCCTCCAAGCAGCTTTTCATCTCCCAGTCAGCGGTCAGCCAGTCCGTCAAGGTCCTGGAAAAAAAATTAAACCAGACCCTGTTCATCCGAAGCACCAAAAAGGTCCAGCTCACACCGGAAGGAGAAATTCTGCTAAAGCACATTGAACCTGCCATCAATCTGATTCAAAAGGGAGAGAACCAGCTTTTAGAAGCCAACACCTTAAACGGGGGACAGCTCCGCATCGGGGCCAGCGACACCATCTGCCGCTACTATCTGGTTCCCTATTTAAACCAGTTCCACAAAGCCTATCCCAACGTCCACATCAAGGTCACCAACCAGACCTCCATAAAATGCGCCCAGCTTTTAGAAAACGGTCAGGTGGATTTTATCATTACCAATTACCCCAATTCCGGCCTGCAAAGCTCCCAGAACATCCGGGTCATCAATGAATTTTCCGATGTGTTTGTCGCCAACGAAGAGTATTTTCCTTTAAAAGACCAGATTGTCAGCCTTCAAAAGCTTCAGACCTACCCCATTCTCATGCTGGAGCGGAAAAGCACCACCAGCGAGTTCCTTCATCATATGTTCCAAAAGGAGCAGCTTGACCTGGTGCCTGAAATCGAACTGAGCAGCAATGACCTCCTGATTGATCTGGCCCGCATCGGCTTAGGAATCGCATTTGTTCCGGACTTTTGCATTCCGGGGGATGACAGAGATTTATTCCAGGTAAAGCTGTCGGAAAAACTGCCCACCCGCCAGATGGTTGTAGCTTATAATGAAAATATTCCCGTTTCCCAGGCTTCCCGGCAGTTCATGGATATGCTGTAGCTCCATGAACGCCGGGTTACCGGCCTTCTTCTGACCGGCCTTCCCAGAATTCCCGGACCACTTCTTCTGCATTCTTTAACTTCACCTGATAATATTCATCCCATTCCCTCGGAAAGAGAGCCTGATAATCCGGCTTTAAGAACCTTTCATCCAAAAGAGCGATGATTCCTTCATCCCGGACTGTGCGGATGACCCTTCCTGCTGCCTGCATGACCTTGTTCATTCCGGGATATTGGTAAGCATAGTCAAAGCCCTTCTGCCCCTTGTCATCAAAGTATCCCTTCAGTATTTCCTGTTCTGTACAGACCATGGGAAGCCCTGTTCCCACGATAATGGCACCGATGAGCCGCCCTTCCTTTAAATCAATTCCTTCCGAAAACACCCCGCCCATGACACAAAGAGCTGCAAAAGAATCCTCCCGTTCCTCAGAAAATTCCTTTAAAAACTCCTCCCTCTCCTGCTCGCTCATATGGGAAGCCTGGGACAGAAAGTTAAATTCCAGCTTCTCCGTCCTCTCCAGCAGGGCTTCCACTTCCTTTAAATACTGATAGGATGGCAGAAATACCATGTAATTTCCTTTATGAGCGGATACGATTGCCCGGATATAAGATACCACCTTCTGATATTCCCGGCCATTTCTTCTGGTGTAGCGGCTGCTCACATCAGAAGCCACCATGAGAAGCCTCTTTTTCCCGTCAAAGGGGGACTGGGCATAAACCGCGTATTCCTCCTGATCTCCGCTTAAGAGCTCCTTGTAATACCGGACCGGAAGTAATGTAGCGGAAAAAAAGACCGTGCCATTTCCCTTGTCCAGACACTCCCTTAGATTTTTAGACGGATTGACACAGAACATCCGGAGCATAAAACGGCCGTCAGATAAAAGCTCCGTATAAATCCTATAATTTTCATCCAGACGGTCGTAAATATTAATGAAATCTCTCAGGCTGAAATAGAAATCCAGGACCAGGTCCCGATCCTGAAATTCTTCATGAATTTCCATGAACTTTTCCATTTCCCCAAAGAGAGTCATGATTCCGGTCATAAAAAAACGGATATCCTCCAAAAGCTGAAAGCTCTCACATTCCCGTTTCATGGACAGAAGCTCCTTATTGCACCGGTCCAGCAGCTTGGAAAGCTTCTGGTCCATGGGAGTTACCAGCTTTTTAATAAGAAGAAAGTCCTCTTTATATATAGCTGCGCTGTACATCTCCCTGGCTCTGGGCACCAGATTATGAGCCTCATCCACCAGGAAAAGATAGTCCCCGGAAATCCCTTCGGAAAAATACCGTTTCAGCCTGATGTTGGGATCAAACACATAATTGTAATCGCAGATAATGGCATCCACCCAGTTGCTGATATCCAGGCAGAATTCAAAGGGGCACACCTGGTATTGCTCTGCATAGCGCAGAACCGTTTCCCTGGTAATGCTCCGTTCGTTATGAATGATGTCATAGACCCCATCACCCACCCGGTCAAAGTGGCCTTTGGCATAGGGGCAGGCATCGGGATTGCACTCCGGCTTTTCCAGAAAGCACAGTTTTTCCTTGGCCGTTATGGTGACGGAATTGAGATACAGTCCATGCTCCCTTAAAATATCAAAGGCTTCCTCCGCAACTCCTCTGGTTATGGTCTTTGCAGTCAGATAAAACAGCTTGTCCCCAAAGCCTTCTCCAATTGCCCGAACAGCGGGATAAATGGTGGACAGGGTCTTTCCGATGCCGGTGGGAGCCTGGATAAACAGATTTCTCTTTCTGGCAATGCTGCGGTACACTGCCACCACCAGCTCCTTTTGCCCTTTTCGGTAAGGATAGGGAAAGGAAAGCTCCCTGATGGACTCATCCCTGCGCAGCCCGTGGTGGTATAAATATCTTGCCCACTTAATATACTCATGAATCAGCCCCTGAAACCAGGTTTCCAGCTCCTCAAAGGACTTCTCCACCTGAAAGCGGCAGATTTCCTCTGTCTCAATGTTACAGTAGGTCATCTGTATCACGGCCCCATTTAGCTGGTGGTCAAAGCAGTAAAAATATCCGTAGCACATAGCCTGGGCCAGATGTACGGCAACAGGCTCTTTTAAATAGGATAAATCCATGTAAATGCCCTTGATTTCATCAATGGTGACTCCCTCCGGCCTTTCTATGATTCCATCGGCCCGCCCCTCTACCAGAATCTGAAACCGTTCTTCCTCCACCTTACCCCCCAGGGGGTCCTCTCTTTGCCCTATGGGCAAATTCACCTTATGCTTTAAAGGCACCTCAGCCCTATAATCGGCTCCCATACGCCGCTGAATCTTCCGGTGAATGCGGCTTCCTTCCTGCATGGCTGTCTTCTCAGCTCCCTTTGTCCGCCGGTTATCCAGATCGCCGGAACGCAGCACAAATTCAACCAGATTTCTGACCGATATTTTCAGAACCTTTTTTTCCTCGTTCTCCACTCCGGCTTCTCCTTTTCACACTTTTTCCCTAACTTCAGCCTGCAAATAAAAAAAGGAAACTGCAGGCCATCCGGCGTACAATTCCCTTTTTCTTCTGCGCTGCTTTTATGCTGCTGAATACTTGCTTGGAGCCTTTGCTCTCAGCAATTCCTCAAATTCTGCATTCTCTCCGCTGAATTCAACGGTCAGAATCTTGGTTAAATCCAGGCTCAATACTCCTAATATAGACTTTGCATCAATGGTTACTCTATTGTAAAACACGTCTATTTCAAAATTACATTTAGAAGCAACAGCAACGAACTCTTTCGCATCAGCAACGGTTGGCAGCATAATTTTAAATTCTTTCATGGTCAAACTCCTTTTTTAATGATCAAATTAAAAAGTCATTATACTTATATCATCTTTGACATCATTTGTCAAATTATGCTTCTGACCGAATTATATTGCTGATTTTGTGCAGAACATGTTATTTCCACCCGACTTATGCCCGGTGGATAAGCATATTTTTGCCGGGAGCAGTTTTATTTAGGGAATCATTCTCAATTATTCTTTTGGTTCTAATTCAATTTCACGATTTTATCCCGCTATTTTTATAGAAAACGCCAAAGCTACGGGTATGCAGCCCCAAAAACTCATATATTACATCTATTATATCATAAACATGTGTTCGATAACAACCAAATAAGTTTTTTATTTTTTTCAAAAAACTGTTGCAATTTAAAACCTTATATGCTATACTTTCTAGGTGCTCAGATGAGGACAAATATTATTGCACCATAGGGGAATAGTTCAATGGTAGAGCAACGGTCTCCAAAACCGTAAATGGGGGTTCGAGCCCCTCTTCCCCTGGTCATATCAAGCAAGGCAAGTAAAAGCAATCACACTGGAAAATTTCCTGTGCGATTGCTTTTTTCTCATTGTCAGCAAATGATATTTAATCAGCTTCCGTACAGCCAAATAACGCTTATGATCTTTCCCTTCCCCAAACTTCCTCCAACGATATATCAAAATCTTTTCTCCACGGCAAATGTATATCCTTTATTTTAGGATTTTCATACAGCCAGCGCACCTTTCCGTCAACAAGCTTCATCCTCTCTCCCACAACACTGACACTTTCCAAGTTCTCCAAAGGCTTTAGAAAATTCACGTCATTCAAAATTCCGCAGCTGCACATATATAGAGTTTTTAAATTGGACAATTTCCCAATCATCTCCCAATCTTCCACCCTTTTACAGCAGTCAAAAGAAAGCCTGCTGATATTCTGACATTCCTGAATCGAAGCAATGCTTTCCATTTTAGGTACATGACTAAAGCTTAATCTCTCTAAATTTTTCAAATCACTTAACCCGTCAATGCTTTTCACACTTGTCTGCCGTATCCATAACTTTTTAAGCAGAAACAATTTACGGATGTTTTCTGCTCCGTAAGCATCCATTTTGAATATCTCAAGCTCCCTGATACTTGTACACTCAAAAATGCTTGAAAATGCCTTTCCGTACCATACGGTCAATTCTTCCAGTTTGGACAGTTTTGCAAAATCATATGGCTTTTTAAGCTTACATTCCACCCTTAACCATTTTAAGTTGGGCGTAAAATCCAAAAAATCTAATGTTTCAAGTATTTGGAAGTGATACAGGTCTAACCACAACACCCGATGCCCTACTTCTTTTAAAACCTCACCCGCTAAGCGGCAGTGTTGTTCGATGTATTCAATGCTCCAATTTTCAGGAGCCAAAATCCCCGTAAACGCCAGACCATTTATATCATACTCACCAATAAGGCATATCTGTTTGCCAATATCACCGTCCAAATTCACGGCAAAGCTGCGTATTTCCACATCAAAAGCATCTTTCCTGGAATACCAATAACCATCTCCAATACTATATTGGGTAACTTCACGGGTAGTTTTAAAATCTGACAATGTCTGCCCTCCTGCAAAATATAAAAACTATGCGCCGTACAATATTTCATAATAGCTTCACAAAGGCGTGAGCAATTAATCTCACGCCTTAAACAGTTCTTTCTCATATATTACTCAAATCAATTTAAATTCTTAGGCTTTCTCGCCACATCAATGATGGTTCCATCCCGGTACTCAATCACTGCCACTATCTTATCATCAAATTCAATATCAGCAGGTTTTCCCACAATCTTATACGCTGCATCACGAAGCTCTTCAATTGTCTTTAGAGGCAGATTTGTCTTACTCAAAGACTCAATCAAATCCTTCCTCGCCGGATTGACAGCAATGCCGTAATCAGTGACCACAATATCAATGCTCTCACCTGGAGTCGTAATCGAAGTGACCTTATCACGAATGGTAGCAATCCTGCTTCTCACCAGAGGAGTCACGATGATGGCTACTTTAGAACCCGCGGCAGTATCCACGTGCCCTCCCGGTGCGCCCTGGAGCAGTCCGTTGGAGCCTTGAATGACATTGACATTGAAATCCACATCAATTTCCAAAGCTCCCAGGATGACGTAATCAAGCTGGTTAACAAAAGCTCCCTTGTTAAAAGGATTGGCATACTGGGATACAGTGATTTCAAAATGGTTGGGGTCCGTGTGTACGGACTGAACGGATGCCACATCAAAGGCCTGGTCATTGAGAAGCTTTCCGATATAGCCCTCCTTCATCAAGTCAATCATAGGCTCCGTAATTCCGCCCATGGCCCAGCCCATTTTAATATTCTTTTCATCCATATACTTTTTCAAAAATCTGGTAACAGCCAGAGATGCCCCTCCGCCGCCTGTCTGGAACGTAAATCCGTCTTTGAAATATTCCGTATTCGCCATGCACTCGGCTGCATATTGAGCGATCATCAGCTCGCGGGTATCCTGGGTCAGCCTTAAGATTCCTGTGGCAATCTTACTCTGTTCTCCCACCTTGTCAACAACAAGCACTGCATCCACATGGATTCCCGGTATGCTCGCCGGAAAGTTGGGTGCAGGCAGAAGGGTGTCTGTAATCACCACCACATAATCCGCGTACTGGGCGTCCACTGTCGCATAGGATAAAACTCCGCAGTCCGATTTTCCGCCTTTTCCGCTGGCATTTCCATAGATGTCGCTTGTGGAAGCTCCGATAAATGCCACATTGATATGGACCTCTCCTGTCTCAATGGCCCTCACCCTGCCGCCGTGGCTTCTGATGTATGCCGGAGTCTTAAGCTTTCCCTTTGATACGGTTTCACCGATCTCATCCCGGATTCCGCTCGTGGAAAGCCCTGTTACCGTTCCATCTTCAATGCATTTCACAAGAGAGCTCTGAGCAGCTCCCACGCTGGAAGCGCAGACGTATAAATCTTTGATTCCCTTTTTCTGAATCACATCCATAACCATGTTGCAGACGAAGTCTCCGTTGCGGAAATGGTGATGAAAGGAAATAGTCATCCCATCCGTAAGCCCGCTCTTTTCAATGACCTCCTCCATGGAAGAGAGAACCTTGCTGCCGCTTGGCGTCACATGGGCCTTGACCGTTGGCGCATCCTTTTTAAATTCATAATTGTCCCGGTAATTCTGCCCCTGGAAAACTTCTTTTCCATTTAACAGCTCCTCAGGAATTTCTCTGCCTAATATATTCTTCATGCCAGATCCCCCTTATAAACTCCGGATGCCTTGCCTAACTGGAGAATTCTCTGAGCGCCCTCCACAAAGGCAATATCCACCATCTGTCCGTCAACCAAAAATACACCTACACCCTGCTCTCCGCTTTCCTTTACCGCCTCTATAATATGGGCCGCATGCTGCATTTCCTTTTCCGTAGGTGCAAATACATCGTGAATCAGGGAAATCTGTTTGGGGCTGATAGCCGATTTGCCATCGTAGCCCATGTCCCGGATCAGTTCCGTTTCTCTGATAAATCCTTCCATATCATTTAAATCCGTATGAACCGTATCAAAGCACATGATTCCTGCTGCCCTGGCCGCCATGACGATATGGGAGCGGGCTGCAAAGAGCTCATCTCCCCTGGAAGTGCGGCGGGCATGAAGGGTTCTCGTATAATCTCCGGCGCTCAAAGCAACGCCCATGAGCCGCTCACTGCTTTTGCATATTTCATAGGCATTCATGACAGCAAAAGGAGATTCCAGGGCTGCCATCAGCATGGTGGAGCCTTCCTCCATGCCAAATTCCTTTTCAGCGGCAGCAACAAGCTCTTCTATATATTTCACATCTGCGGCTGTCTCCGTCTTCGGGATTCTGATGCCGTCGCAGCCTCCGGCCACGGCTGCCCGGATATCTTCTTTGTGATAAGGGGTATCAAGGGCATTGATCCTCACCCAGCGTTCCACGCCGTAATAATCATGATACTTTAATGTGTTGTAAAGCTGCACCCTAGCGGAATCCTTTTCCCGTTCTGCCACCGCATCCTCTAAATCAAAAATAACGCAGTCCGGCTTGTAAACGTAGGCATCCTTTACCAGAGAAGCCCTTTGGGCATTTAAAAATAACATGGTTCTTCTTATTCTATTTTTCATATTCTCGTACCCCATGGAATGTTTTCTGTTAATTCACAGGCCCGGAAAATGGCAGTTTCCACTCTGGAACGCAAGGTGCAGTCGAGAGCACCCTTGTCCACTACCACAATCTTTGCATGTTCCACCTCCAGAGAATCCAGAACCTCCCTGATGGATTCCCGTATCTGGGCTCCGTACTGTTCCATCACACTGCTTTCCAGGCTTATGTCGATGCCCTGGTCGTATGGTTCCACGCTTACATGGGCATCGCTGGATTCATATGTCCCGGCAATGGCACTCTTTTTCAGAATCATGTTAAAATCCCCTTTCACATTTGGTTTTCTTATACGAATCCACATCTATTCTCTGATTATATCACTTCCCCATGGCTTAATCAATATCCGTGGCAGCCAATTCCTATCCGATCACCCTTGCGATAGCCTCCCTCACATTGCCGACTCCGATCAACCGTATGCCCTCTGTTTTTCCCATTTTTTCCAGAGAAATTTCCGGCAGGACGCAGGTCTCAAATCCCAGCTTTTTGGCCTCATTGACCCTCTGCTGAGCCATGGATACTGCCCTCACCTCGCCTGACAAGCCTATCTCTCCAAAAATAATGGTCTTGGAATCCACTGCCCTGTCCTTCATGCTGGATACAATCGCCATGGCAATCGCCAGGTCCAGAGCAGGCTCATTCATCCGCAGGCCTCCTGTAATATTCACATAAGCGTCGAAATGGGACAGATCATAATGACACCGCTTCTCCAAAACAGCCATCAAAAGATTGACCCTGTTGTAATCCGTTCCTGCGGCAGTCCGCCTGGGCATTCCAAAGGCAGTCGGTGTGATCAGGGCCTGAACCTCCAAAAGCATGGGCCTTGTGCCCTCCATGGAGCAGGCCACTACAGCTCCGGAAGCCCCCTCCGGCCTTCCGCTTAACATATATTCCGAAGGATTTTTCACTTCGGAAAGTCCGCTTTCCACCATTTCAAAGACACCGATTTCATTGGTGGAGCCAAAACGGTTTTTCACTCCCCGTATGATCCGGTAAGCCGCACTCCGCTCCCCTTCAAAATACAAAACCGTATCCACCATATGCTCCAGCACCCTGGGGCCTGCTACCACCCCTTCCTTGGTCACATGGCCTACGATAAAAACAGCGATTCCCGATCCTTTGGCGATCTGAAGGAGGATTCCGGTGGATTCCCTCACCTGGCTGACGCTTCCCGGAGCAGAAGAAATCTCCTCCCGGAACATGGTCTGGATGGAATCGATGATGACCACATCCGGCTTTTCCTCTTCAATGGCCCGCTCAATCAGCTCCAAACTGGTTTCGCAGAGAAATAAAAGCTCTCCCGTCACCTCTCCGATCCGGTTTGCACGAAGCTTGATCTGCTTTAAGGATTCCTCTCCTGATATGTAGAGCACCTTTTGTCCGCTGGCAGCCAGATTGCGGCACACCTGCAAAAGCAGGGTGGATTTTCCGATGCCGGGATCTCCTCCTACCAGAACTAAAGAGCCTTTTACAACGCCTCCTCCTAAAACCCTGTCCAGCTCCTCGTATCCCGTTTTCATCCGGTCCTGCTCGTCCAGCTTGATTTCCGAAAGCCTGGAGGGCTTTATTTTCAGGGAATTTCCCGGACTCCCGCTGCTGCTTCCGATCCCTCTTCTGGCTCCGGTCTCCTTTTTGCCCACCGGCTCCTCCACAAGAGTATTCCACTCCTTACAGGCCAGGCACTGGCCCATCCATTTTGGAGACTCGTACCCGCACTCCTTGCAGAAAAATGCGGTTGTCCTCGCCTTTGCCATATAGATTTCCTCCTTATATTAAAAAATAACGCTTTGCGGACAAAAAGCCGGGTCTGTACTCCTATAAAAGAGCCAGACCCAGCTTTTTGCTTCATTATCTTTTTCTTATTTTTACTGCTACCGGCATTCCTTCATTCAATTCCACGCTGACGGACAGTTTTCCGCTCATGTTGGTTCTCATGCTTCCTACAGCCGATTCATCCACATATACTTCATATAAAGTATCCTCAGCCAGCTGAATGGTCAGCTGGGCATCCTTGTCGCTTTCCACTTTAAAATCCACTCCGTCATTGGAAACGGCAAAGTTTTCAACAGAAGTCCCCGGCACGGATTCGTATACGAACATTCCGTTACGCTCCAGCTTTGTTATCTCATAAAATGTTTTGACTTTATACAAATCGCCCTTGTGCTCAAAATCCTGTAATTTTGACTTTGTTCCTAATTTGTAATTACCAAAACTGATGGTTCCGTCTTCTTCTGTGCGGATTAATTCTTCAATCACCGGCATCGGTTTGCCCTCCTAGTATTTTGTTTACTTATCCCTTAATAAAATTCAGTTTATACCTGGCGCATAGAAAAATGCGTTGGTGTATAGTCATTATACACGAATCGACAGGAAATGGCTAGCTATTTTGCCAGCTCCTTGACAGAAAATTTAAGCCCGTCTTCTGCTGCCGTTACCACCACTTCATCTCCATTTTTCACTGTTCCGCTTAAAATCTCTTCAGCCAGCTTATCCTCCAGACTGTTTTGAATAGTACGTCTTAATGGCCTTGCGCCGTACTTTTCATCATAGCCTTTGTTGATGAGGAATTCCTTGGCATCTTCTTCGATTTCCAGAGTGATGTTCATCTGATCTGAAGTTCTCTTCATGATATCTTTCACCATAATGGTCACAATGTCTTTCATATGAACCTTGTTCAGCGGATGGAATACGATGATCTCGTCAATACGGTTAATGAATTCCGGTTTAAACAGGCGCTTCACCTCTTCCATGACCCGGTCCTTCATGATCTTGTAATCCGCCTTTTCATCTGCCACTGCGCCAAAGCCAAGGCGCTTGGGTGATATGATGTTCTGGGCTCCTGCATTGGAAGTCATGATGATGATGGTATTTTTAAAATCGATCTTTCTTCCCTGAGCATCCGTAATATGTCCGTCATCGAGAACCTGCAGCAGGATATTGAACACATCGGGGTGGGCCTTTTCAATCTCGTCAAAAAGGATTACAGAATAAGGATTTCTCCTGACCTTTTCGCTTAACTGGCCTCCCTCGTCATAACCTACGTATCCCGGCGGGGAACCGATGATTTTGGAAACGCTGTGCTTTTCCATGTATTCCGACATATCCACCCGGATCAGGGCATTTTCCGTGCCGAACATGGACTCGGAAAGGGCCTTGGAAAGCTCTGTCTTTCCCACGCCTGTAGGCCCTAAGAACAGGAAGGAGCCGATGGGGCGCTTGGGGTCCTTTAAACCGACCCGGCCTCTTCGTATGGCCTTAGCCACGGCAGTGACCGCTTCCTCCTGGCCGATGACCCTCTCGTGAAGAATGTTTTCCAGATTACGAAGCCTCTCGCTCTCTCCCTCTTCCAGCTTCTTCACCGGAATCTTGGTCCAGGCTGAGATCACATCCGCAATTTCTCCCTCATCCACCACCAGGGTTTTTGAAGTTTTATCCTTCTGCCATTTTTCGCGTATCTTGACGATCTTTTCCCGCTTCTTTTCCTGTTTCTTTTTGATCAGCCCGGCTTTTTCATATGCTTCCGCCTTGATGGCAGCTTCTTTCTGATCCTCCATCTGCTCGATCTCTGCCTCCAGCTCCTTGATTTCCGCCGGCTCCACAAATGCGGTCAGACGGACTTTGGAAGAGGCTTCGTCGATGACATCAATGGCCTTATCCGGAAGGAAACGGTCATTGATATACCGGGCGGCCAGCTTTACGGCTGCCTTTAAGGCATCGTCTGTGATGGTCACCTTATGATGATCCTCGTATCTGCCCTTTAAGCCCCTTAAGATGCCGATGGCAGCCTCTTCAGAAGGCTCCTCAACGGTGACAGGCTGGAAGCGCCTCTCCAGGGCAGAATCTTTTTCAATGTACTTGCGGTACTCTTCAATGGTGGTAGCGCCGATCAACTGCAGCTCTCCTCTTGCAAGGGAGGGCTTTAAGATATTTGAAGCGTCAATGGCTCCCTCCGCTCCTCCTGCGCCGATGATGGTATGAATCTCATCGATGAACAGCAGGACTTCTCCGTCCTGGATCACCTCGGCAATCACCTTTTTGATACGCTCTTCAAATTCTCCCCTGTACTTGGAACCGGCCACCATGCCGGATAAATCCAGGGTCAAAAGCCTTTTATCTGCAATGGTTTCCGGCACATCCCCATCCGTGATCATCTGGGCCAAGCCCTCTACCACTGCGGTTTTTCCCACTCCCGGCTCTCCGATGAGACAGGGGTTATTTTTTGTTCTCCTGCTTAAAATCTGAATCAGACGCTCAATCTCCGGCCCTCTTCCGATCACCGGGTCCAGCTTTCCCTGGGCAGCAAGCTGGGTCAAATCCCTGCTATAGCTGTCAAGG
Source organism: Lacrimispora sp. (assembly GCF_047605665.1). Lineage (GTDB taxonomy): Bacteria > Bacillota > Clostridia > Lachnospirales > Lachnospiraceae > Lacrimispora. Next base: position 125,824 of record NZ_JASGFH010000001.1, read on the forward strand.
GTAGGGGTGCTTCCCTTTGCCTTGGGAGACTTTATAATCTCCTCTTTATTGGCAGGTGCATCTTCGCCCATGGCTGAAAGCACGTCGATGTAAAGCTTTTGTATGCTGACTCCTATGGTGTTTAACAGCCTGGAAGCCACACAGTCATTGTCCTTGATAATGGAAACCAGCAAATGCTCGGTGCCGATTAAATTGGCTTTAAAACGGACAGCTTCCCGGTAGCTGTTTTCCAGAACTCTTCTGGCTCCCGGTGTGTAGCCTCCGTCTTCGAAAAGTCTGACAGGCTGGTCCGGGGCGATGAGCTGGCTGATCAGGCTCAACACCTTTTCTTCCTTTACTCCGTTTTCTTCTAAAACCCTGGCTGCTACTCCGGTGCCTTCTTCCAGCAATCCGATGAGCAGATGCTCTGTGCCGATATAGCTGTGTCCCAGACGCTCCGCTGCTTTTACAGCCAGATTGACAGCCGTTCTGGCCTTTGTAGTAAATCGATCTATCATAAATAAAATCCTCCTGTTAATTTAATTCCGGCAGTTCCTTTCGGATAAAGTCCGCCCTGGCTCCGTCCAGCTCCTCTTTGCTCAAGGGCCGGTCTGAAATCTTCTGCAGATTGGCCGGCTGAATTCCAAGCATCAGGCGGTATACGGAAAATTCCTCCTCTGTATGAATCAGTCCGTCGGAAATTCCCGCCATGAGCTGAGACAGGAAAATCATGGCATCCCTGGAGGTAAGCCTTCTGGCGTATTTTAATACGCCATAGGATTTATAAATTTCATCCTCCCGTTCAAGCCTGTGGCTCTGGAGAAACATTTTTCTCACCTGGAACTCCTGGTTGGTCAATTGTATGGCCGCTTTTGTCACAGTGTCTATGATCTCCCGCTCGGTCTGGCCCAGGGTCTTTTGGTTGGAAACCTCATAAAGGGAACCGAAGTTTTCTTCCCCTTCTCCATAAACGCCCTTGATGGCAGCTCCAAATCGGCTCATATCCCCAATCAGTCCCTGGAACTTCTTTCCCTGGGACAGCATGGGTAAGTGGACCACCACCGAAGCCCTGAGACCGGTTCCCACATTGGTGGGAAAGGAGGTGAGATAGCCGTACCGGTCATCGAATGCATATTCAAACCGCTCATTGATGTAATCGTCAATCTGACTGGCCCGCTCCCAGAGCTCTTCTAAGTGAAGTCCGACTCCAAGGAGCTGAATCCGGATGTGGTCGTCGCAGTTTAACACGATTCCCGTATCCTCATTGTCGGAGAGGAAAATGCCTGAGGGCTTTTTAATGGAAGCTGCCGCAGGATTTAAGATGCGCCTTTCACGCAGGGCCTTTTTATCCCTGTCCTCCATATCGTCCAGCATGGCAAAGTCGAAATGCCTGCCCAGGCCTTCTCCTATCCCTCTTAAGCCGAACTCCAGGCGGCGGACCATCTCTGTGCTCTCCTTATTTTCAAGCTTTGCAGGAAACTTGTATTCCTGCCAGTTTCTGGCCAGACGGACACGGCTGCTTATGATTCCGGGCCGGCCGCCGTCTGTCTGTTCAAACCATTTAAGCATCGGTCTCATCTCCTTTTTTCAGTTCTCTTATCCTGTCACGGCACACCGCCGCTGTTTCATAATCCTCAGAACGGAGGGCTTCCTTCAGTTTCGTATCCCACTGATAGATTAAATCCTGCTCCCTCTCTTCTCCAATTTCGGCTTCTGCTTCCACCAAGTCCTGACTCTGGTGCTCCGGGGTCTTTCCGGTGTGGATTAAATTTCCCTGAAGCTGCTTTAGACTGTCCTCCATGAGGGGGCCGAACACGCTGTAGCAGTCTTTACAGCCAAACCTGCTGTCTTTTACAAACTCCTCATAGCTGGTGCCGCAGGAAGGACACTGAATCTGTTGAAGCTTATCCGGGCCCTGGCTGGTATCCTCGATTCCAAGCAGGCCGGACAGCAGTTTTCCCAGGGGAAAATCCCCGTCAAAAATAGCTGCATACACTCCGAAATCCATTTCCTTCGCACACTGGGCGCAAAAATGATGCTCTTTTTTCACGCCGTTTACCACTTCTGTATATTGAATATTTGCTTCGCGCATCTTACATCTCTCGCACAACATATTGAACCTCCGATCCAGGGATCAATCTTCCCTCTGGCCTTTTGAAAATGACTGGAATATCTCATCAACCAACTGATGGACCTCCTCGCATGAAACATTCTTACAGACACCTCTTGCCAATACAACGCTTAAATCCTTGCGCATCTCGTCAAGAACCTGGATTTTATCCACGTCAAGGGACACAACGGCTCCTTTGCGGCGGTCCAGCTTGACAAACCCTTCCTGTTTCAGCACAGAGTACGCCTTATTTACCGTATGCATATTAATACCTATGTTGTCGGCCATCTGGCGCACGGAAGGCAACGTGTCACCTTCTCGTATACTTGACCTGGCGATTCCTATGATTATCTGGTTCCGAAGCTGGATGTAGATGGCTTCCTCACTGTTAAAATCAATTTTTAATATCATTTTCTCACCGTCTTTCGTTATATCTGTTATACACATAATAGCACATATAAACGGTTTTTTCAATGGGATAATTTTCTCAAAAACATATCCCCAGGTGGCCTCTCTTTTCCCGAAAGACAAATTCATCTTAACTCCAGGGGGGCTTCTCTTTTCCCTTTAGGCAAATTCACCTTACCCCCCCAGGGGGTCCTCTCTTTGCCCTTCGGGCAAATTCACCTTATGCAGAACGGTTCCGGGGATTTTCCCCGGAACCGTTCCATCTGCTGTTTTTATATCTATTCTTCTTCTTCGTCCAGATCAATGAATTCAAAATCGTCATCTTCTTCTGTTTCATAGGATGACAAATCCTGTTCCATTTCCTCTAAGCTGACTTCCTGAAGGAATTCATCGTCATCCATATCCGTCTCAGAGTCGGCTTCCTGCCCCATATCTGCCTGTTCTTCCAGACGTGCGCTTTCACCTCTCCTGTGTTTTGGAGGTATGGGGTCAAATCCCCTTTGGTCTTCTGAATGTCTGCTTTCAAACCCTCTCTGGTTCTTTGAGGTTGTGCTTTCAAACTCTCCCTGGTCCTCTGACGGAATGCTTTTAAGCTTCCTCAAGTCCTCTGATGGAATGCTTTCAGGCCTCCTCAAGTCCTCTGACGGCGTATTTTCAAACTCCTCCCTGGTATATCTTCTGATTCTGGAAGAGGGAACATCCCCTGACTCTTCACGGAAGTTTTCGTCTCTGAATTCTCCGTCATCATCCGGTCTCATCCGGCCTCTATCCGGCGATCCTGATCCGGGGCCGTTTCCTTTTTTCATCATCATGACGAGAACGGCAAACAGGATCAATGCCACCAGTCCCACTCCGATGAGAATGTAAAATTGTATGCGGTAATCTTTTACCAGTGAATCGTAGGTATTGGCCAGCTCCATATGCTTTTCATAGGACACTCCGGAAGCGAAGTACCTCTGGATGGTCTTTTCTGAAAGGTCATAGCGGTAGAAGTATTTCTCCCCGTTCCAGTTCATAGCGTAGAAGAGACAATACTGCGGCTCTGCCTCTGTAACTGCAACCCAGCCGGTCACGCGCACGCCGTCAATATCCACCGGACGCTCCTGGAAGCCTTCCGGCATAACTGCTTCTTCGTCAATCGGGATGATGACAATGGCCTTTGAAGTGGTTTCCACCTGCACGAACCGTGACCAGGAATCAGCCCCTTCGTTGTAGATATAAAATCCGCCGTTTCCCTGGGAATCCTCCAAATAAAGCAGAAGAAGTTCTTTTTCCAGCCCGCGTCCGGCCATGACCTCATTGCCCTTGTACTGGTACGTTCCTGCTTCAAAGCCCTCCGGAAGAGAAGCTTCTTCAAAGGAGGAGGCCACGTTGTATACGGTTCCGTCAATCACTGCTGTGGCTTCTCCAAAGGAGGCCTCAACCGTTTCTCCGGTGCCCTGGGTTTCAGAGGCCGTAGTTTCGCCCTCTCCCTTTGTGACCTGAATGGTATAATTACGGACTGTCTGTCCGTCTTCTGCCGTCACCTTTACAATTACCTGGTTTTCTCCGGCCTTTAAGCCCTTTTCTCCCTGGAGAGCCACACGGGCTCCCGCATTGGCCGCCACTGCATTGACCACCAGGTCCGCTGTGTTTCCATCCACCTGGGCTGTGTAACTTTCCACCGCAGGAGAAAATTCAGGAGTCAGGGTTCCTGGAGATATTTTCAATGATTTTAAAGTGGCATCCTTTGAATAAGTGGCCGGGGATGTAACCTTGACTGTGGAATTTCCCTGCTTGCTCACGGAAATGGCCTGGGAATTGATATCATAAATTTCCTGGGAGGTCACGTTAATCTGAGCATTTCCTGCCTGCAGGGTTTTGAATTTCAGTTGAAAATTAAAAGCCTTCTGGTCTGCGGACTCCATAGTCCCCAAAACTTTAATGGCTCCTGCGCCTCCGTTGGCGCTGGTGCCGCTCACAAACTCCAGAACATTGGGATCATAAGACAGCATGATCTCTGCTGTTCCCAGGGCAGTATCGCTGGTCACCTTCATGGTTACGGTCACTTCATTGCCTACCATGACCGAAGGATCAGAAAAAGCTATTTTCGCATCTGCCGCCCAAGACACCATCTGTCCAAAAGGACCGCCTGCGGCCGCAATCATACAGGCCAGCATCAGGCTGGCTATCAATTTTTTCAGTTTCCTGTTCATCTTTCCTCTTCTCTGCCTGAAAGGCGCTTCCTCTTCTATCCTCGCTCCCCAGGGGGGCTTCTCTTTTCCCTGCGGTCAAATTCACCTCAACATCAAAGCCCAAGGACTTTCTTTTGAAGAAGCAAAATATCCTGGGAATTCACCTTGCCGTCTCCGTTTAGATCGGCTGATTTTTGTCCCCCTGCCGTCAAAGTTTCCAGGCCCAGGAGAAAACGCTGCAGCCGCAAAACATCCAGACTGTTGGTCTTCCCGTCTCCGTTAATATCACCGGTCCCGCCGGAAGAAGGCTGGGGGGAAGAAGTCCCGGCTGCCGGGGCTGTCTGCTCTGGCTGAGACTGCCGGGAAACTGTCATCTGATCCGTCACCTGGACAGAACCCGGCCCCTGGCCGATGACTGCCATCGATCCGGAGGTATGGGAAGACATGCCCGAAGAGCCGTCAGGGGCTATGGTCACATTGCTTCCTCCAGGTGTTCCTTCGGAGCCTCCGTTAGAAGGCTTGGACACTCCAGGCCCTATATTGCTTCCAGGTCCGCCTGAATTACCGCCTGAGGAAGTATTGCCTGAATTACTGCCTGAGGAAGTATTGCCTGAATTACCGCCCGAAGGATTCCCGGATGTATTTCCGGACGTATTTCCGGACGTATTCCCGGACGTATTTCCGGAAGAACTTCCGCCTGGAGCTGCCGGTGATGAGGTAGGTCCGCCGTTTTGACGCACCACATGAAGCACGTATTCCCTTACAGTTCCATTTTGCGCAGTAACTGCGATTTTTATGTCATTATTGCCGCTTTGAAGCGTAATATTTCCTGCTCCGTTGACCGAAGCGCCGGAATCAAGCGGTGATGCGCTTACGGTGATATTTGTTACAGACGGGTCCACAATCAGGTTGTATTCCATGGTATCCCGGCTGAAAGAAGGCGTCAGAGACAAGCCGTCTACGTTTAAGCCTGACAGCTTATTGTTGGGACTTCCGGTGCCTGTAGGCTGGCTGCAGGCATTGTCCGGCATGTTGTTATAAACCGGAATCTTAAATTCAAGGGCAGTTTTTTTCATGTCACTGTTGTACGCCTTTGAAAAGACAGCTCCCTCAGAGGCCGCTCCCTGGACATTAGTCATATACTGGTGCTTGTGAAGATTGGCACCCTGAACATTGAATTTCTTCAGATAAAATGTATCCTGCCCAACTTTTACATAATTATTGCCATAATAAAAGGCTCCTCCTAAAATAGAGTTTTCAGGAGAATTCCACGGCCTGTTATAGCTGCCTGCCTGGGAAGCCCACCACAAGCCTCTCTGTACGGCGCTCATGCTTCCGGCCTGGTATGCTTCGATGTTAAAAAAGTTATAATAACCCTCGTAGCCGGACTCTGAGCCCGACACGCTTTTTCCTGCCCCTGAGGAGCCCTGCTCCTGAATGATCATAGCAGCCAAAACGTAAGGATTCACTCCTGACTGGGCAGCCGCATTCATGATCATGCCCGCATAAGAGCTGGTTCCCGTGACAGTTCCTGTAGTCCCTGCAGTTCCTGAGCCTCCTGATGTGCCGGGGGAGGAAGGACCGGGTAAATTCGCTCCGGGACCGTATACCATGAGCACGTAGGGCTTATTGGGGCTTATGGAAGCCTGAGGGCCCTCTAAGCTGACCTCGTCAGAACCCCTTGTCTCACCGGGGCCTATGGCCTCTCCAGGACCCACAGGGCTTACAGGCCCTGATCCGCCGGAACTGCCGTCTGAACTTCCGCCCGAAGAGCTGTTGCCGGAAGATGCTCCCACCGAAGTCTGGCCGGATAAAAAGGTTCCCTTTACCATGGTTTCCAGCCCTGTTGCCGTCTGTTTATTTCCGTCATATGTATGGGTCAGAAACTGGAATACATTGGTTTCATCCAGAAAGTTTCTGGGGTCCATATAATATTTTACAATATTCTCAGAAGCGGTGACCCATGAATTTCCGTCATAGCCGATCCATGCGCTGGTATCCCAGTTGTAAGCACCGGTTTCCGTGGACTTCCAGGAAGAAAGGCTGCTGGTATGCACCAGATTCTTTCCCACCTTGCTCTGCTCCTTAATGGCCGCATTCCAATCCAGGTTGGTGTGCTGTGCCTTGAACACCCAGCCCGGATAAATGGCATGGAGCTCCCGAAGCCTGATCTTATAGCTTTCCGGAAAGCCTTCTGCCGTCAGCTTACTCTCAAAATCCGCATTGCTGGTATAGGCTGCCGGGAAACGGAGGTAGCTTTTGGAAACGTAGCCCGTCACCGTCTGTCCGCCGGAACCGTTGACCCGGATCTGATACCACAGCGCTCCATCGGACGCACTCTTCTCATCGATTACCGTGACCGATGCTCCGCTCGTCAGCTTTGTAACAACGGAATAGGATGTGCCCGGCCCGCTTCTCACATTCAGCGAAGTCGCATTGACCGCTGCCGCCCTCTCCGTATAAGCATATCCATCTATGTATGGCGAAACTATTCCCATGTAAGAATCCAGCACCAGGACACTGGCCAGAATCAGGGCCATCTTACGAGCTTTTTTATACTTTTTCATCTGTTTCTCCCAAATATGTCCTCTTGTATTTTAATCTTCCATACCGACTAGAGGTCCGATAAACCAAAAGGCAAATCAGACGTCTCTACATATTATAATGACAAATTATACCATGTGTCAACCAAATCGGACAAAGTTGGCACAAATGGATATATTTGTAAGAAAATCTTCAAAACTTTGAAACAGACTGTCAGCCCCGGCAACAGAAAAAGCGCCGGAATTCACTTCCGCCGCCTCTTCTGAATTTAAATTTTATTCTTAGGATTTAATACCGCTCCTGTTAATCTTCTTTCTTTGGAGCTGTCAGCTTTAAAAGAAGCTGTGAAATACCATAGAGCAAAAACATGACAATAAAAATACCGCCCATGCCTAAGCCCAGCAATTCTAATGCCTGCACCATGATCTCTGACATCTTTTCCTCCATCCTGCCTGTGAGAGGCAACGCAAATTTATAGTTATAGAAATAATCCTTTTACACTTACATGAAGTAGGAAAGCAGCAATCCGCCTGCAACTACCGATGCGATCTGTCCGGATACATTGGCTCCCGCTGCATGCATGAGAATGAAGTTCTGAGGATCTTCTGCTGTCGCCATCTTCTGGATTACACGGCTGCTCATGGGGAATGCAGAGATTCCGGCTGCACCGACCATGGGATTAATCTTCTCCTTGCGGAACAAGTTAAGCAGTTTTGCAAACAGTACACCGCCTGCCGTATCGAAAACAAAGCCCAAAAGACCAAAAGCAATGATCATCAATGTTTTTAAGTTCAAGAATTCATCTGCTGTCATCTTTACGGAAATAGTGAGACCCAGCAGAATACTGATAATGTTTACCAGCTCATTCTGAGCGGTTGCGCTCAAACGGTCCAGTACGCCGCACTCGCGAAGCAGATTGCCGAACATCAAAAATCCGATCAGCGGCAGGGACATGGGTGCTACAAAGCCTGCAACGAAGGTGATTGCCAGAGGAAACAGAATCTTAGCTGTCTTTGAAACAGACTTAGGCTCATATTTCATGTGGATCTGGCGCTCTTTCTTGGTGGTAAGCGCTTTAATAACAGGTGGCTGAATGATAGGAACCAGAGACATATAAGAATATGCCGCCACAGTGATGGGGCCCAACAAGTTTTTCGCCAATTGTCCGGCAACGAAGATACTGGTAGGACCGTCTGCTGCTGCGATAATTCCTATGGAAGCCGCCTCAGGAAGAGCCAGATCTGTAAACAGTACGACAATGATAACGGTGCCGAAAATACCAAACTGGGCAGCCGCACCAAACAGCATCATAAAAGGATTCTGCAGAAGAGGACCAAAATCGATCATAGCTCCAATTCCGATGAAAATCAGAAGAGGGAAAAGCTCTGTATCAATACCCGCATCAAACAATACGTTAAAGGGTCCTTCTACTCCCGTGCTGGCCTGTGTAATAATACCGGACATAGGGAAGTTTACTAAAATTGTACCCAGTCCCATGGGAACGAGAAGAGTCGGTTCGTACTCTTTTTTAATACCCAAATACATCAAAGCGCAGCCGATCAGCATCATAACTGCCTGCTGCCATGTAAATGATAGTATACCGTCTAATAAAATACTCATATGTTGTCTCCAATCTCAATCTGCCTATGGTAATAGGTTAAATAAAAATGTTGCATCAAAATCATCAGAACAGAAAGCCTGTACCTATGATACGGCTTATGAGAAGCCGTCTTTTACCCCGAAAGGTATATCCCAGCTTCTCATAAAAAGTGCTTATGTCAGCACCGTCCATAAAGGCACAGGCTTTCATGATATTCTTATAACAGCATTTAGATAAATAACGGGCACGCTCCTGTTATTGCAGAAACAATAACGAAAATGATGAAAATTCCGGTTGCCCATTTTGCAGATTCTTTCTGCCACTCGCCCATTTCCAGACCTGTTAAGTTTAACAGCAGGTAAATGAATGCTACAAGCGGGCTGAGCAAATGGTATGCCTGACCAAGAAGGGAAGCAACTGCCATATTCAAATCTGTATAGCCAAATCCCCTTCCTGCTTCTGCAAATACAGGAAGAATTCCATAATAGTAAGCGTCGTTTGATAAGAAGAATGTACCTGGTGCGGAAACGATAGCAGTTACAAGACCCCACCATCTTCCAAGGGAAGTAGGAAGTACAGCGATAATACTCTGTGCAAGGGCATCACTCATACCAGTCTTTCCAAATAATCCGGAGAACATACCAGCAGCGATAACCAGGATAACAACCTGAAGAGCATCACCTGCATTGTCCTGAATACGGTTCTTCTGATCTTTGATCTTTTTGTAGTTTACCAAAAGACCGATAACAAATGCAACCAGGAAAAGGAAGTTAGAAGGAACTTTATCCATAACCAGAATTGCTACAGTACCAACTGTTAAAATTGCGTTGAACCAAATGAGTTTTGGTCTCTTTAATGCTTCTACCTCAGGATCAGATTTAGTAGCACTCTCCAGATCAGCCTGTGAGAACGTCTGAATACCTACACGTTTTCTTTCCTTAAGACCCAGGTAAAATGCTACGCCCAGCATGTAAACAACTGCTGCAACCATACCAGGAGCAAGAGCAGCGAGAACAGGGCCGCCTTCTACATTCATAACTGCCATAGCACGAGCTGTCGGGCCGCCCCAGGGAAGCAGGTTCATGATTGTGTTCATCAAAACAACCAGAGTTCCCAAATAAAGCATCTTTAAGTTCAGCTTCTTGTAAATCGGGATAAATGCGGTACAGCAGATCAATGTTGTAGTTGTTCCGTCTCCGTTTAAGGAAACTGCTGCAGCTACGATGGCTGTTCCTACAAGTACCTTTACAGGGTCGCCGCCGGCGATTTTGATAACGGTGTTTACAACCGGATCAAAGAGTCCTGCATTCAGCATGATGGAGAAGAAAAGAATAGCGAAAAGCAGCATGAATGCTGTTTTTGCACTGCTCACAAGTCCATCCTGTGACATCTTGCCCAGCGCGATGATCTGATCCATAATGGATAAGGATTCAGGCGCTACTACGACGTCCTTCTTAGGATCTGATAAGTATGTAGCAATTGGTGTTCTCATTACTCCGGTGAAAACACCGACTAAAGAAAACACTAACGGCACGCTGATCAACGCCGTAAATGGGTGTAACTTTTTGGCCATGACAAGTACAAGGAACACAATAATCATCGCCCATGCTAGTAAAGTAATCATAAAAATGATCCCCCTTTTAATGAGATTTATTTTTTTATAGTTTCATCATACAGGTTCATTCTTAAAAACTAATAAAATAATACTTAAAATTCTTTAAGGTTTCTAAAATATTTCTGTTTTATTCATATCCTTTTCATGCTTTTCCCTTGTATTATGCCCGTTCCAGGCAGTTTTTAACAACCTTTAAGATTGCAGTATCAGAGACCGGTTTATCAATATAATCGTCGATAATCTTCCTCCGCTTCGCCTCCACGATCTCTTTTGTGACCCGGTCAGCCATAATGATGTAGACAATTTCCGGATACTGCCCCCTCAAGGACATGCAGAAATCAGCCCCGCTCTTTCCGGAAACATACTGGTCCGTGACAATGGCATCCGCCTCCTGCTCCCTCAGCACCCTTCTGGCCTCCTCAAAATCCATACAGGGCAGAAGAATGGCATTGAGCTTGCTGAAATTCCGTTCCAAAAGCCGTAATATCTTTGGATTGTCATCTACAATCATAATCCTTAAGACGCTGCCGCCTTCTCCGCTTCCCAGCTTGTGCCCCTCCTGCTCCTTCTGCTCATTGGCCGGAAGGAAAATATGAAAGACGCTACCTTTTCCAGGACTGCTTTCCGCAAAGATATAGCCCTTGTGGGAGTGGATGATCTGCTCCACCAGAGAAAGCCCAAGCCCTGTACCCGTTCCGTTTTTCTTTGTGGTAAAAAACGGATCAAAAATCTGCTCCAGCACCTCCTCACTCATGCCTTCTCCATTATCCCGGATATCAATTTGCAGATAATAATTCCATTCTTCCGAAACAGAGGTGGCCTTATATCTGTTTAACTCCTCTGATTCCACCTTTCTGCCTTCTATTACAATGCTGCCTTCCTTATGGCCTACGGCATGGATGGCATTGACACAGATATTTAAAATCACCTGATTCATCTGGGTTTCATTTCCCAAAAAGCTCTCATCGATGAAAGAAATTTCATCCTCGATGCGGACATTGGAGGGGCAGACAGAGCTCACCATCTTTATGGCTCTCCGAAGCACCTTTGCGGCGTTAATATCCTTAAAGGCTGTCTCCATGTTCTTTCTGCTGAGGGAAGAAATCTGCTGAATGATCTCCTTTGCCTTGGCAGAAGCCTCATATATTTCCAGAGCATTGTCATAATCCTCCGACTCTTCAGGCAGATCACTCATCAAAAGCTGGGCATAGCCCATAATGGGGGTCAGAAGATTGTTGAATTCATGGGCGATGCCGCCTGTCATGGTTCCCATAACCTGCAGCCTCTGCCGGTGGGCAATGGTCTCCTCGCTCTGGTGCATCTCCTCTAAAATCTTATTCAGCTCCCATAAATAGGCGATTTCCTCTGTATCCTCTTTTTTCTGCATCCATAACTGCCTGATGTAAAATACCATCCCCAAAACGACTGCCACAATTCCGAAGAACACCAGCCCCAGCTTGAAAAATCCGGTTGCCACCGGTATATAAATGTCGTTATAATCAATAACCGCACTGACCACCAGAAATCCATTGCCTATAATGGCAGGAGAATATGCAGCTATTTTTTTGACCTCAGGAACTCCCGGCTCCGCCCACCAATAGGAATAGTATTCCGAAACTCCTGATTCTCCCTTATTCTGCTTTTCAATCATGGCTTCCAGACTGGTTAAGTCGGTGCCCGGAAACATTTCCTTTCTTCCGGAAATAACATCAATTCCCCACTGGGATTCCTGGGGATGAACCAGAATAATGCCCTCTGAATCCTTTATGACAATATAGCCATTGGTGCCCAGACGAATATGGGAAACCAGAGACTGATAGTAATTCCGTTCATTGATCACCACAGAAATGAACTTGTCTTCCGCAATTGCCTTTCTCAGGACGAGATACATCTCTCCGTTTTCCAGCTTGCACTGGCGAAAGCTGGTCTGGGGGTCGATTTCTGTGACGGAATAGGTATTGGTCACTCCATATCCATTGATGCTCTTTAAGAGCTTCCCATCCTTGTCCTCCAAAATCACATCAAAAACGAACCGGCCGTGGTATTTGACATACTCCTCCAAAACATTCCAGTCCCTATGCCCTGTCTGTTTGAAGTTTTCTTCCTCTGTCGCATAAATAGAATTCAAATCCGCCTGATATCCTTCAATGAACGCCTTTAAATTCTCCCCCATGCTCTGAGTCGTCAAAAGCATCTGTTTTTTTTGATTATCAATAATCGCTTCTTTATACTCTTCCCAGGTGCTGAATACCAGATAAGAAAAAATAATCAGCATGGCCGCCGCGATTCCAGATAGAAATACAACGGTATATTTTTTAGCGTCTTTCCTTACATCCATAAATCTGCCCCTTGTTTGCCTTTCCTCATTGACTTGTCTTCCTCTTAATATTATAATAATATCAGTGTTGTTTCAATAAGATTCTGCTGAAATATTCATTTGGAGGATGCTATGCCTGATAAAATACTAATCGTCGATGATGATCCCGCAGTGTGTAAGTTACTGGAAAAGGTCATGCACAGCAATAACTTGGAAACCACTGTGGCAGACAGCGGCCTGGCCGCACTGAACCATCTGAAAAATCATTCCTATGACCTGATTCTTCTGGATGTCATGTTAGGTGATATGGAAGGCTTTGAAGTCATCAAACGGCTGCGGAGCCAGGGCATCCAAACTCCGGTCATGATCGTAAGCGGAAGAAATGAAGATTACGATTCCCTTTACGGACTTTCTCTCGGAGCCGATGACTACATCACAAAACCCTTCCGCCCCTTAGTGCTGGGAGCCAAGGTCAAAGCCCTGATCCGGCGCAACAAAAATCAGATTTTAAACAGTTCGGACACACTGGAATCCGGACCGTTTACCTTCAGCGTTTCCTCCATGAGGTTTTATAAAAACGGGGAGGAAATCGTCCTTTCCTCAAAGGAAAGCAGTCTGATGCTGCTCTTTATAAGACATCCCAACCAGGTATTTACAAAAGATATGATTTACGAACATGTCTGGGGGGATAACATTGCCGTAGACGATAACGCCATCATGGTGTACATAAACCGTCTGCGCGGGAAAATAGAAGAAGACCGGCAAAAGCCGGCCCATATCGTAACGGTCAGGGGCTTGGGATACCGGTTTATCCCTTAGGCCTCTGGCCTTTTCCTATTCTTGATTACGGATAAGCTGTGCCATAAATATAGTCACAGCCAGAAGATCCGCACATCCTCCGGCACTGATATTTCTCCTGATGAATGTTCCATCCATCTGCTTTAATACTTCTATGCTGCTGTCGCAGTAAACTCCCGTTGTGTTTAAAAATTCTCCTGCCATGGCTCTGACCTCAGAAAGAACCTGGGGATTATGTCTTGCAAGGATGTTGGAATCGTCCACCTGGCTCATGAGCAAAAACAGAGCCTCCAGCTTGATTAAATTCCAGTCCTTTCCCTCGTTAAGCCGCTTCATCAGAATGGGAAGAGAGATATTCCGCACTGATTCATAACCGCTTATGGCCTCTCCCCTGGCACCAAGGGTTCCGTATTTCTCCAGATTTTTCTCTCCATGACTGGTAAATTCCCGCATGGTTTCCACTTCTTTGATCAGAGTTTCCCTCACCATGGACTGTTCCATCTCAATCAGGGCATCAAGAGTCAGCCCCCTGCCGTTCCGGATACAGGCTCCTGCGGCTGCGCCGAGAATTCCCATGTGAAAAATCATGCCTTTGTGGGTATTGACCCCTTCAGTAGCCTCAAACATGGCCTTTTCAGCCGAAATTCCGATCCTCCGGATCTGCTTGAAAAGCTGTTCTGGAGTACCGGAAAAAGTCAATCCTTCCAATGCCATAGACGCAAAATACGGCTCTAAAGCCAACCCACTCTTTTCAAAGGTGGAAACATCCATATCTGTATGGGCTCCTGTGGAATACAAATCCACCAGGCCCGGCTTGGGGGAGGCATACACCTCCTCCAGCAAAGCCCTATAAGCCATATTGCCGATCCGGACAGCCGTTTCTTCCATCGTCTTCTCCGGATAGGGCTGTAAATGGCTCATCATATTTTATTCCTCTGCAAACTGAAATTTTTTAATTTTACGGACCACGTCCACGATAGTTCCGTCACGGCCTTCAATGATGCCGACGACCTTATCTTCAAACTGCACCGGCTCCGGCTCTCCAACGATGGAGTATGCAATATCTCTCAGCTCTTCCATGGTCTTAAAGGGCAGATTCATATTCTTTGCGTATTCCATCAAATCCTGTCTCCTGGGGTTGATCGCAACGCCGTAATCGGTAACGACCACGTCAATGGACTCTCCCGGAGTGGTAACCGTTGTTACATCGGTGCAAACAGCCGGAATTCTTCCCTGGATAAGAGGTGTGATAACGATGGTACACTTAGCTCCTGCCGCAGTGTCCGGATGTCCTCCCTGAGCGCCTGTAACCACGCCGTCAGACCCTACCACCACGTTGCAGTTAAAGTTCACATCCACTTCCAGCGCTGCCAGGATTACGAAATCCAGCTTGTTGACAACCGCTCCCTTGTTAAAAGGATTGGCATATTCGCTCGCGCTGATGGGGTAATGTTTCGGATTGCTCACAGATTTCACTGCATCTAAGTCAAAGTCCTGGGTATCCAAAAGTGCGTCTACCTGGCCATTTGCCAGCAAGTCAGCCATAGGCTTTGTCAGACCGCCTACGCCAAATCCCATACGGATGTTTCTCTCTTCCATGATCTTGGAAAGAGAAATGGTAGAAGCGATGGAAGCACCGCCCACACCTGTCTGATAAGAGAAACCATCCTTAAAGTAAGGAGTGTTCACTACAAACTCGGTACAGTAATCTGCCATCATGAGCTTGCGTAAGTCTGTGGTAGGCTTGGCCGCTCCTGTTGCGATCTTTGCCGGGTTTCCGATTTCATCAACTACCACCACATAATCCACCTTAGTCATGGAAATCTGGGCAGGATAGTTGGGGAACGGTACGAGGCAATCGGTAATTGCAACTACTTTATCAGCGTATTCGGAATCCACTACTGCGTAGGAAAGTACGCCGCAGTCTGACTTTCCGCCTGTACCGCGGCAGTTGCCGTAGTCGTCACACGTAGGAGCGCCGATAAATGCGATGTCAATTTTCACTTCTCCGGACTCAATAGCACGAACCCTGCCGCCGTGGGAACGCATGATGGCAAGCTTCTCTAATTTGCCTTCTGAAATGGCTTTTCCGATCTTTCCTCTCACGCCTGAGGACTGAATTTCGGTAATGGTTCCGTCTTCAATGTAATCCCAAAGCTTGTCATGGGCTTTTCCAAGGGAACTGGCGCAAACGGTAATGTCCTTGATTCCCAGGTTATGAACCTCTTCCATAACCATGTTTACCACATAGTCGCCCTCACGGAAATGGTGATGAAAGCTGAGAACCATGCCGTCTTTGATTCCGCACTTGATCAGACTTTCACGAATGCTGTCTACGATTTTGCTTCCATTGGAATTAGCTACAGCCTTTGTTGTGGGGCTGCCTTTTTTATATTCATGTCCATCGAAATGATGAACTCCCATAAAGGGCTGTTTTCCTGTTTCCCTTAAGATCTCTTCCGGAATATCTCTCCCTACTGCATTAATCATATCACAAATCTCCTTTATATACGCCGGAGGCCTTAGCCAGGTCAATGGTTCTCTTAGCCCCGTCATAGAATGCAATGTCGATCATCTTCCCATCTACGGTAAATACACCGATTCCCTGTGCCTTTTTCTCATCGATTTCTCTTACCACCTTCTCCGCAAAGGTAATATCCTTCTGGGTTGGTGTAAAGATTTCGTGAACAACAGGAATCTGTCTTGGATTTACAATGGACTTTCCGTCAAAGCCCATTAAGTGAATGGTCTCCACTTCCTTGCGGAAGCCTTCCATGTTGTCAAGATCTGTAAAGACCGTGTCAAAACACTGAACGCCTGCAGCCCTGGCTGCGATGATCATGTTTTGTCTGGCCCCCATCAGCTCAACTCCGGTACCGGTGATATAAGTCTGAAGGTCCTTGGTATAATCTCCGCCGGAAAGGGCGATTCCAAACAGACGCTCGGAAGATTCACAGATTTCCAGAACGTTCATCACGCCTCTTGCGGATTCAATAGCTGCCATCAGCAGAGTTTTTCCTTCAGGAACATTAAAATCAGCTTCTGCTGCCTTTACTTCCTGCTCCACTGCAACAATATCGGCAGCGTTTTCTGTCTTAGGAAGACGGATGGCATCGCAGCCGCCTGCCACTGCACAGCGGATGTCCTCTTTCCAGTAAGAGGTATCCAGTCCGTTGATACGGACTACACGCTCGCAGCCTCTGTAATCGATCTCCTGGAGAGCGTGGTACAGAGAAAATCTGGCAGCGTCTTTCTGGTTTTCAGCAACCGCATCCTCTAAGTCCAGCATGATGGAATCGGGCTTGTAGATGTATGGATCTTTGATAAGACCCGGTTTCTGAGCATTTAAAAACATCATCGTTCTTCTGAGCCGTTTCTTATTCGAATTCATCGCTTTCCACCTCCCCAAAGAACATTTTCAAACTGGTCTGTGGAACGGGATAAAGCACCTTCCACACGGGCCTTAATAGTACAGTCCAAAGCACCCTTGTCCACAACGGAAATGTTGACATTGTCCACTCCAAACTTATCAAGGGTTTCCATAACCACTTTGCGGATACTGTTTCCAAACTGGTTGATTACTGCGCTTTCCAGCGTAA
Organism: Lacrimispora sp.; assembly: GCF_047605665.1. Classification (GTDB taxonomy): domain Bacteria; phylum Bacillota; class Clostridia; order Lachnospirales; family Lachnospiraceae; genus Lacrimispora. The sequence goes on from NZ_JASGFH010000001.1 coordinate 142,968, forward strand.
AATTGATTTTGCCTTCTCCAGGTTCAACAGTGACCTGGCAGTCGCTGGACTCTAACGTTCCAGCCATGGCTGGTTTTTTAATCTCCATTTTGCCTCACGCCTCCCTCTTATTATATACTTCCATTCTACTCTAAGAATCTTAAACAAACGAGAACAGAACCTTAAAATTCATTAAGGAAGAGACATGCTCAATCTGCCTCTTCCTTTAACCACAACCGTATCATATTCTCCACATGCTTATAAAGCTCTTCAATGCCGTGGTTCCGGCTCCGGCCGCATATCTTTGCATCCTGTCCGCAGATTAAGCATCTTCGGGAAGAAGTGCCAAGAGCTCCTCTGCCGATTCCTCCTCCGTCTGCATCATATACATCGATATCGAACAGCCTTCCCAAAGGATGAGATTCTTCAATCTGAATCATCAGGCTTTTTATAAAAAAGGCATCAGGACACTTTACGGAATAAAACCTCAAGTATCCTGCATTTTCCTTTAGTTGTGCCTCCTCCGATACCTCCAGCTCTTTTTGTGCAAACAGCCGGGCAAGAGTCTTCTCTCCTTCTTCAAAAGCCAGAAGGATACGAGGGGAGGTCTTTTTAGGGCCCGGAATGTTCATTCCCAGCGCCACTACAGTCTCCCCTGGATGCCTGTCTCTCAGCTCTTCCTGAATCCTCACCTTTTCTTCTCGGAAGCAGAGCATTTCTTCCAATGTTACGTATTCTTCCATCTGATGCCTCCCTGGAATCAAAGGTGCAGCCAGTTATACCGGATAAGCCTTATTTTCCTTGTCTGCTGCCGCAGAGTCCACGCCTGTCTGCTGTGCGGCCCTGTACTCAAAGAAATCTTTGGCAATGACCGGGAACAGAGCATAGGACAATACGTCCTCATCCTGCTGCTTCCACTGTGCGCATTCCTTTTCAAACTGAGGAAGCTGAGGCGGAATCAAATCAGCGGGACGGCAGGTAATAGGGGTTTCGTCTTTAATGATTTTTTTCTGTATTTCCGGATTAAAGGGCTTTACGGTCTGACCGAACTCGCCCATTAAAATCTTTTTGGATTCCTTTGGAACCATCTTGTAGCGTTCTCCGCTGATCACGTTTAAAACGGCCTGAGTGCCCACGATCTGAGAAGAAGGGGTAACGAGAGGCAGTTCTCCGAAATCCTTTCTCACTCTGGGGATCTCCTCCAGAACTTCCAGATATTTGTCTTCCTGGCCTGCTTCCTTTAACTGGTTTACAAGGTTTGACAGCATGCCTCCGGGAACCTGGTATAAAAGGGTCTTGATATTGACGCCCAGAACTTTGGGATTTAAACGTCCGCTGGCCAGAGCCTCATCCCGGATTGGCTGGAAGTAATCACTCACTTCAGACAGAAGTTCCTGATCAAGTCCGGTGTCGTATGGAGTTCCCTTTAAGGTTTCCACCATAACCTCAGTAGCCGGCTGGCTGGTGCCAAGGGCCAGAGGAGAAATGGCGGTATCGATGATATCGCATCCGGCTTCCACTGCCTTTAAGTAGGTCATGGAACCGACGCCGGAAGTGTAATGGGTATGAACCTCAATGGGAAGCTTTACAGTTTCCTTTAACATGAGGACCATTTCCTCTGCCTTATAAGGGGTCAGAAGTCCTGCCATGTCCTTGATGCAGATGGAATCAGCACCCATGGCTTCCGCCCTGACTGCAAGGTCTTTCCAGTACTCTAAGGTATAGGCATCGCCTAAAGTGTAGCCCAAAGCTACCTGTGCATGGCCTTTTTCCTTTTTACAGGCGTCAACGGCTGTCTTGATGTTGCGGAAATCGTTTAAGCAGTCAAAGATACGGATGATATCAATGCCGTTTGCCAGGGATTTCTGCACAAAGTACTCCACTACATCGTCTGAATAGTGGTTATAGCCCAGAAGATTCTGTCCGCGGAGCAGCATCTGAAGCTTTGTATTCTTAAATCCATCTTTTAACTTTCTCAGTCTTTCCCATGGATCTTCCTTTAAAAACCGCAAGCAGGAATCAAAGGTTGCACCGCCCCAGCACTCCACTGAATGATAGCCTACCCTGTCCATCTTTTCGATGATGGGAAGCATTTGCTGGGTTGTCATTCTCGTCGCAAGCAAAGACTGGTGACCGTCACGAAGGGCTGTCTCCACAATCTTAACCGGCTTTTTCTCTATTTCTGCCATTGTCTTACCTCCTGATTATTGTCATTGCACTGTAATCCGCTTTTACGCGGACTACGCCTGCTGCCTTAGTTCAATGTTGCCAATGTTGCGCCGCTGTCTACGGAATCGCCGTTTGATACATTGATGCTGGCAACTGTTCCGTCGGAAGGAGATACGATTTCATTTTCCATCTTCATGGCTTCCAGAACCAGGAGAACGTCTCCCTTTTTCACTGCCTGTCCCACGCTGGCTTTGACTCCGAGAATCTTGCCCGGCATCGGTGCTGATACGGTTACAGAACCCTGTGAGCCTGACGGTGCTGCAGGAGCCGGTGCGGGAGCTGGTGCGGCCGCCGGGGCCGGTGCTGCTGCTAAAGGAGCCGGTGCTGCGGGAGCTGAAACTGCTGCCGGTGCAGAAGTTCCTGCAAATGCGCCCTCTTCTACTGTTATGTCATAAACTTTTCCATTTACCGTAATTCTATAATTTTTCATGATATTAATCCTCCTGATTGATTAAGATTTTCTCCAGTTTCCTGCCGGAGCCCGTTTGATAGAACGGACAACCAGGCCGCTGGGCCGCTCCTCTGCAGATGCCATAATAATCGCAGTAATCACTGCCATAAGTTCCAGATCATCCAAAAGTTCCTCTTCTTCACGGGGTGCAGGAGCCGAAACTGCAGGTGCTGCCGGTGCAGGCGCAGTTTCCCTGACAGCCGGTTCGTCTGATCCGCTTCCCTGGGCACGGATGATGATGAGAGCAATCACGCCGGCACCCACAAGCACAGCCAGCCCTGTCGGGAACTCAGCCGCCGTCTTACCGCATCCGGACAGTGAAAAGAGGCAGAGCATCGTAATAAGCCCCAGTACAATTCGTTTTAGATTCCGTTTCATATACCTGTCACCTCTTTTTTAAATCGTGCCACGTTTTTTTGCCGGACGATCCTCTCTCTTTGTGAATAGCATCTCAAATGCAGCAATGACACGGGGTCTTGTCTCACTTGCGTCTATAATATCATCTACATATCCTCTTCTGGCCGCTGAAACAGCGCTGGACTGGAGGGTCTTGTAATCCTCTGCCTTATCATTGATCAGGGCTTTGGAGTCTTCTGACTTTGCGATCTCATCGGAATACATGATTTTGGCAGCTTCCGTCGGTTCCATGGTGCCGATGCAGGCTTTCGGCCATGCATAAACCACATCTGCGCCGATGGACTTGCTGTTCATGGTTAAATATGCTGTTCCCAATGCCTGTCCGATTACCACGGTCACTTTGGGAACCGTTGCGTCGGCAAATGCATAAGTGAGCTTTGCAGCCGCCTTTGCAATCCGCTTCTCTGAACACTTTGTGGCCTGGTATCCCTTTACATTTACCAGGGTGAGAACAGGAATGTCAAATGCATCGCAGAAATGAACGAATTCTGCGGCCTTTTCACATGCCTTGGGGCTTAAAAGCGCCTCGTATTCTCCGGTTTTTAAACCGCCTGCGTCATAGCTTTCGGTTCTGTTGGCAACACATCCTACCGTCACTCCGTTTAAACGGATAAATCCGGTTACCATGGATGGGATGTATTCTTTTTTCGCTTCTAAGAAAAACTGGTTGTCGGAAATTCTCGTCAGTGCAATGGCAGTGTCTCCGATGTAGTTTTCTAAGTCTGAACACGTACGGTTTAAGTCGTCATTGCACTCGCCGTATGACATATCGTCTTCCCGGTTGGCCGGAAGAATGGAAATGAGGGTTCTGATACCGCTTAAGATATCCCCTTCTTCTCCTGTGAAATCCACCACTCCTGTTTCGCTGCTCTGGAAAGCTGCGGAAGCGGTATTGCATGTTTCAACACTATTTTCACGGATGGCATTGGGAGAATTGACAAACAGTTTTCCTCTCCCTGTTTCCATAAAGGTGAAGTCAGCCATTGCTGCGGATACGGCCATACCGCCGCCGCAGGTTCCGAATATTGCTGCAATCTGAGGAATTACACCAGAGGCCAGAGTCTGACTCATATAAACCTCTCCAAAGCCATTTAAGGCATCGGTTGCCTCCTGAAGCCTTAAGCCCGCACAATCAATCAAACCGATGACAGGAGCTCCCATCTTCATTGCCATGGAATAAAGCTTTGTGATTTTCTTCGCATGCATCTCACCTATGGAACCGCCCAGAACCGATGCGTCCTGGCTGTATACATAGACAAGGCAGCCTCCGATGGTTCCGTAGCCGGTGATGACACCGTCAGCAGGAGTTTCTTTTTCCGCCATATTAAAGTCCGTATTCCTTGCGGTAACATAGCCGCCAACTTCAACAAAGCTGTTCTCATCAAGCAAAGTATGGATTCTGTCCCTTGCCGGCGTTTGTATTGAATGACTCATTTTGCAATCCTCCCTTTTATATTTATTCAGGAATATTTTACAGGGGGAATCTTAACCCCCTTAAAAAGGAACCTTAAAATTTATTAAGGAATCGTCTGTTTCCGTCGGATTCTGGGGAAACAGCGCCATTTTCCATCTTTTTAATTGTATAATTAATTTGACCAGATTTCAAGACTTTAAACCCAAAAACAGCAGGAAACCGTGTCTTTTTCTAAATACACAGCTCCTGCCATTTTAATATAACAAAATTATTCTCTTATTTCTGTGATTCTTAAGCCAAAACCTGTCTTTTCCTGAAAAGTGATGCCGGATGTTCCCTCTCCCAGGACCACGCCTTCCCCGTCGGCCTTTAACGTGGCCGTATCCACATTGGCTACGGAAACCATGAGATCGTCTCCGAATACCATATCGGGATTCTGTTTCAGCAGGTCTTCTTTTTTCTCCAGGATGACGGTTTCTTCATCCCCGGTTATGAATACGCATGGGTAAAAGAGTAAGTCTCCCAGGGCCTCTAAGTCCCGGTCCGACACAGCCTCCTGAACCGTTTCGGCAAATGCCTCTATCTTTTTCTCCGGCCCGTCTTCCTTCCGCTCAGTCTCTGCGTCTTCCCCTGGCCCGGCTTCTTCCATGCCGGTTTCTTCGGCGGCCATAGCTTCACTTTTACTTTCTTTATTTTCCTCTGTCACTGCTTTTTCCATCATAACGGCCCCAGTCTCTGCCCCCGCCCCATCCGAAGAAGGAGCACCGCAGCCGGCCAAAAAGAGTGCCGCAGCCGCAATGGCAAAATAAATATAAATAATTTTTTTCCTGAACATCTTCTGGTTCCTCCCTGTGTCCATTTACTGGTCCGGCCACAGTATAGCATTTGAAAAGATACCAAGTCAATAGGGTTTCAAAAACCGTAAACCTTAGTCACTTTTCTGTAAGAATCCGGCGTTTTTCCTGTCACTTATATTCTTTCCCTTCCAGGGGGCCCTCTCTTTGCTCTGCGGGCAAATTCACCTTGCCCCCCAGGGGGCCCTCTCTTTGCCCTACGGGCAAATTCACCTTGTGGAGGGTAAATCCTCTGCCGCGGACTTCATTGACCTGGTTGATGATCATAAAGGCACTGGGGTCGATGCTCATGACCAAATCATTGAGCCTGGAAAGCTGTCTTCCTGAAACCACTGTGAGAACCGTATAGGAAGGTTTTCTCAAATGCCCGCCCTCTCCGGCCAAAAGAGTGGTTCCCCGGTCCATTTCCACCTGAATGGCCCGGTTGATGGCTTCGTACTGCCCGCTCATGATCTTCACCTGCATCTGGTTCTGGCCGATTAAGAGCACCTTGTCTAAAACCATGGTGTATAACAGCACCAGAAGAATTCCGTAAAGAATCTGCTCCTTATTGGAGAACATCATCTGCAAAAGGAGAATCATGCAGTCAAATACAGACATGGTCACGGAGACGGGAAGGTTCCACTTCTTATTTAATATAAGAGGGGGAATGTCCATCCCTCCGGTGGAGGCGCCCACCCGGATCACCATTCCGATTCCGGCTCCCAGCAAAAGACCGGAAAACACAGTGCCCAGCATGGGGTCTCCCGTTATGGCTGTCCCGCCCAGAAGGTTTTCAAATACCCCTAATATGAAGGGATAATAAAAAGTGCTGATCATGGTGGTAAAAGCAAAGCCCTTTCCCAGAACCAGGGCCCCTGAAATAAACATCAAGATATTAAAAACACCCACAAAGGCAGCCACCGGAATGCCGAACTGATGGCGGGCTGCCATGGCAAGTCCTGTGGTGCCTCCTGTGATCAGCCCTCCCGGCAGGATAAAAAGGGATACGGCCAGGGCATAAACCGTGTTTCCTGCAAGCACTGCTGCTATTTTTTTCATATTCATGCTTTTGTATCTTCCTTTCATGCAATTGGCAAACAATGTTACTATACCATGTACTGCGGCTTTGCACAATTCTATTTTCTTTCGTATTTTACCGTCAGGCGGCGGGCAGAATCTCTTCCGGCCCGGCCATGGTCAGATAGCGGCTTAAAATGCGTTTCACACACCAGGGCAGAGTCAAACGCTTCACTTCCCCGGCCGTATAGATCGGATACGTTTTTACCGCTTCCCCGTTGAGCCTGTATACTATGGTGCCCACCGCCTGACCCTCATATACAGGGGCTGTCAGCTCTTTTTGAATCCGGGTCTGCACCGTCACTTTTTCCTCATCAGCCAGAAGGAGCTTTAAACTTTTCTCCTCTTCTCCCAGAGTGCAGGCAACTGACACCGGGTCCTCCAGACGGCCGGAGGAGGCGATGCCGCCCTTCACTTCGATGTCCGGCAGAGAAGGCTCTTTGTACACTTCCCTGTAGTGAAAACGGTCCATTCCGTACTGTAAAAGCTTCCTGGCATCTGACCACTTATACGTTTTATGAGGCGGCCAGCCGCATCCTAAAAGGGCGATGGTATACGTCCTGCCTTCATCTGAAATCGAGCCCACATACGTATATCCGGCTCCTCCTGTAAAACCTGTCTTTCCGGAAAATGCTCCGCTCATCATGGATAAAAGCGCATTGTGGTTGGTGCATGAAAAGGAGCGCTTTCCTTCCTGATTTTGAAAGAAATAACTTTGAGTTCCGGTGATCTCCAAAAATTCCTTTTTCCTGGGAGACTGGCCGATGCAGTAATTCATGATGCGGGCCAAATCCGCCGCTGTGGTGGAATGGGCCTTTACCTGGCCCTCCTTTTCTTCGCTGGCATCCAGGCCGTTGGGGGTGATAAAATATGTATTTTTACATCCCAGGTCCCTGGCCTTCTGGTTCATCAGTTCGGCAAAGCCTTCCCTGCTTCCGCCGATGTGCTCTGCGATCATCATGGCAGAATCGTTGTGGGATTCCAGCATCAGGCTGTAGAGCAGATCCTTTAAAAGAAATGTCTCTCCTTTGCGGACTCCCAAGTGAACCTTGGGCTGGGATGCCGCATTCTGGCTGGCTGTCACCTTGTCTTCCAGATTTCCGTACTCCAGGGCGATAATACAGGTCATGATCTTGGTGGTGCTGGCCATGGGGCGGATCTGGTCTTCGTTTTTCCCGTATAAAATACGGCCCGTAACCCCATCCATCAAAACGGCTGACTGGGCGTAGAGCTTTAATTCATCATTTGTTTCAACCGTCTGGTTTTTAAGTTCCTGACCAAATGCCCTGTTTCCAGGTAAAGGAGAGAGGAAAAGAATGGCCGCTGCCAGCAGCATTCCTATGGCATACCTCATAAAAAGCCTCCTGCGTGACTTTATTTTATCCTATGAGCCTGTTTTTTCAATTATTCCCTGTAACAATTCAGTACGGCGAGAATAATGAGGGTAAAATAAGTGCAAACAAAAAGAGACCTGCTCTCAGCAGTTACCATTTGCTTTTCGAACATATTTTCGGTATAATAGAAAGAAAAGGAAAGGAGAGACGGATATGGTTTCAAAACCCCTGATCTTTCACATCGATGTCAATTCTGCCTATTTGAGCTGGGAGTCCGTAGAACGGCTGGAGGAAGACCCGTCTGCCCTGGACCTGCGCACCATTCCGTCGGCAGTGGGCGGTGACGCTGCCTCCAGACACGGCATTGTCCTGGCAAAATCCACTCCTGCAAAAAAATACGGAATCACCACCGGAGAGCCTTTGGTTCAGGCCCTGCGCAAATGCCCTTCCCTGACCACGGTTTCCGCCCGCTTTGACATATATCAGAAGCACTCCTCCCGGCTGATGAAGCTTTTGTCCGATTACAGCCCTGATATTGAAAAGTTCAGCATTGACGAGGCATTTCTCGACATGTCCTCCACCATCCACCTCTTCGGCCCTCCCTTGGAGGTTGCGGAGCAGATAAGGGAACGGGTGGAAAGGGAGCTGAAATTTACGGTAAACATCGGCATTGCCCCCAATAAGCTGCTGGCTAAGATGGCCTCTGACTTTAAAAAGCCCAACCTCTGCCACACCTTATTTCCCCATGACATTGAAAAAAAGATGTGGCCCCTGCCCATCCGGGAGCTTTTTTTCGTAGGGCGTTCGGCCCAGAAAAAGCTGGAAGGGATCGGAATCCACACCATCGGAGAGCTGGCTGCATTTCCTGTCAGCCATTTAAAACCCATTTTAGGGGAAAAGTATGCTTCCCTGATTCACGGCTATGCCTGCGGAATCGACAATTCCCCCGTAGGAGAACGGGAGCCTCTGAATAAGGGCTATGGAAACAGCATCACCCTTTCACGGGATATAGATGACTTTGATACGGCCTGCCAGGTCCTGCTGTCCTTAAGCGAAACCGTGGGAGCCAGACTGCGCATGGATCACGTGGTCTGCGACTGCGTCTGCGTGGAAATAAAGGACTGGGATTTTAACACCCAGTCCCATCAGATGACTTTAAACGGTCCCACAGATTCCACTGCGGTCATATATGAAAATTCCTGTAAGCTGTTAAAAGAGTTCTGGGACCGCACCCCTTTGCGTCTTATGGGCATACGGACCACCAAGATTTCCGAGGAGGGCTGCGTACAATTGAGCCTTTTTGAATCCGACCATTCCCGCAGAATGAAGGAGATGGAAAAGGCCGTGGACCATATCCGCAGCAAGTTCGGCACTGACAGCGTAAAAAGGGCCAGTTTCTTAAAAAAGGATACCATTGTGGACCACGCCTCCGGGAAAGCAAAGCATTTGCAGGAATGATCACATAAAATGGCCGTCAATGGCCTTAAATCCTTCCCCGTAAACCTCATTGGAATCGGTTATGATCAAAAATGCCCCTGGGTCCGCCTCATGGATTGCCCGGCGTATGGGAACCACCTGGCTGTTGTTGCAGGCACACATGACAACGTGCTTTTCATCGAGAGAGTAAGAGCCCTGGCCCTTTAAAAAGGTGCTGCCCCTTCCCGTAGTCTCCTCGATGCCCCTGGCCACTTCCTCTTCCTTTGAGGTGACCACAAACACCAGCTTTCCGGCTCCCAGGCCGTACATGATCTTGTCGATGGCCATGGTCGTCACAATGGAGGAGAGAAGGCCCAGGATGACCGCATCTAAGTTCTTAAATACCAGCCCTCCTGCCAGGATTACGATGGAATCCACCACAAGGGATATCTGCCCTATGGTCAGATGGGGAAACAGCTTCCTGATTGCCATGACCAGGAAATCCGTACCGCCTGTGGAGCAGTTTCGTAAGTACACCATGGTAAGGCCCAGGCCTGAGAAAATTCCGGTGCATGCGGAAGCATACAGGGGATTTCCGTTATAAACCGGCAGGAGGGGAACCACATAGTCCAGAACAAGGGCAAAGATCACCATGCTTTTGACGGAACGGAGGAGAAAGCGCCTTCCAAGGAGCCGGTAGCTGACTAAAATAATGGGGATATTTAAAATCATGCTGGTAATTCCCATGGGAAGGCCGAAGAGATAGCGCAGAATCAGGGCCACTCCGGAGATTCCAACAGGTGCAAACTCCGCATGGAGCGCAAAATTATAGATTCCCACATTGAAGAAAACCGCTCCTGCCAGGTCCCATAAGAGGTCCGCAGCAAGCTCCTTAGGAGAATATTCAAATTTAGAGGAAGTAATCCTCGATTTCAAATTCTTTTTTTCCGATTCCGAACCGTTTAATAAAGACATTGATTTCTCCTTCCTCCTCAGAGCAGATTCCCCAGACGCTCAACTGGGTCTTTCCATAGGATTGCGTGAAATGGACTTCTTTATCCATAATTCCCCGATCTGCAAGGGATTCTGCCAAATCCAGAAGCACTTCTTCCACATCCTCTGAAATCCGGTTTTTCTCAAACTCCTCTTCTATTGCCTCATACATATTCTGATCAAACATGGTCTTGACCTCTCTTCTCTTTTATAAAATGTAAAATGCCCTCACCGGACGCCCATTAAGCGCAGGCCTTTGGGATAATGGTTTTTTAAGATTCCCCCTGCCAGCTTGGCAAAGCCCGTAGAATATCCGTCCACCGTTACCAGGACCCAGCCCTTTTCTCCCAGACAGGAGCTTTGGACCGCTTCCCTGGGAAGGGTTTCACCGGTTAAATACTTAACAATTTCTTCCCCGCCGGAAGCCAGCTCAATCCACTGGAGTGCTTCCTCCTTTTTTAAGAAAAGGGCGAGGGCATGGGAAGGCTCAAAGCGGTTCTTCTTCGCAGTTCCCATATGAAGTCCGGGGCGGAGGATTTTAAGCCCTTTGGGATCGATCATTTCCGGGGGCATTAAATAAAGCTGGTCTCCGAAGAGAACGTATTCCTTCCTGGAAAGGAAAATTTCCGGTTCTGTCAGAAGGCCCGTTAAAAAGTCCCCCAGGGGGTCCTCTCTTTTCCCTGCGGTCAAATTCACCTTACCCCCGATATAATTCGGCATGGGCCTCTTTTTTTCAGAAAGCTCCCCGTCCTGCTTTTTCAGCACGGCAAGGTAATGGCCCTCCCCTTCTGTCTTATGAGGCCAGATGCGAAAGGTCTTTTCAAGCTCTGCCATGCCAGTGCGACTCCATTCCGGCCTGCCGGGATAAAGCCCTGGCCTGGGGCCGTCATACTCAATGGAAAAATCCTCATGGGAAAGGAGAAAGCTTTCTATGACCTGTTCGTTTTCCTCCGGGGAAAAGGTACAGGTGGAATAGACCAGCCTTCCTCCCGGCTTTAGCATGACAGCCGCATTTTTAAGGATTTCCTCCTGGCGCAGCCTGCACACCTCCACATGGCCCGGTGTCCACTCCAGACGGGCGGCTTCATCCTTTCGGAACATCCCCTCCCCGGAACAGGGGGCATCCACTGCTATCCGGTCAAAAAACTCAGGAAAGCGGAGGGAAAGGCTTTTGGAGTCCTCATTGGACACCACAGCATTTCCGATTCCAAAGCGTTCCACGTTCTGGGAAAGGATTTTGGCTCTGGCCGGGTGTATTTCATTGCTCAAAAGAAATCCCTTCCCCATCATGCGCCCTGCAATATGAGTGGTCTTTCCACCAGGTGCCGCACATAAATCCAGCACCTTTTCCCCCGGCTGAGGGTCCAAAAGCTCCACAACAGCCATGGCGCTGGGCTCCTGAATGTAATAAAGGCCTGCCTCATGGTAGGGATGCCTTCCCGGCCTGTCCTCTGCTCCGTAATAATAGCCTTCTTTCGTCCAGGGGATTTTCTTTAACCCAAAGGGCGCCCGGAAAGCGAATTCTTCACCGCCCTCCAGGGGCTCCTTGGAAAACTTCAGGGGATTGATGCGAAGCCCCTGAACCCGTTCCTTTTCATAGCTTTCGATGAAGGAATCGTATTCCTCTCCCAAAAGCGCTTTCATTTTTTCCTGAAATCCATGTGGTAATTGAATCATTGTCATTCCTCAAATGTTTTATTTCGATCTGCTAAAATGGAAAAGCACCCGGAAGAAAAGCATTCTTTCGGGCACTTGTTCACTCTGATATCCTACAGCTCTACCTTGTATTCGTCGGAGCCTTCTCCGTTTACCGTGTAGTAAGCGGTATGTTCCTCAGGCTTTATGTACAGTTCAAGGGTCTTCACAGCAGTATCCTTATTCTTTGACAAATAGTCCTTTTGGGCAGCTTCCAGAATCTCTTTTCCTGAAATCTGTCTTCCGGCGTATTCAATAAAGAACTCCGCTTTTGGTGCTGCTTTTTTTGCCGCTGGCTTTTTGGGTGCAGCCGCCTTCTTTTCCGTCTCCTTTTTAGGAGCGGTTTCCTTCTTTGCCGCCTGGGTCTCCGGAGCTTTCCGGGTCCTGGACGGTGCCGCTTTCTTCTTCTCTGCAGTGCTCACAGCTTCCTTGACTTCTTCCGTTTTTACCGTCTTCTTCTCCGCACTCTTATTGCTTTCCATAATTCTCCTCCTCAAACAAATAAAACTGTTTTCATTAACAGGTACAAATCTGGTCTGCCAGTGATGTCTAAAATTAGCTGAGTGCATTATAGAACGAAAAATCAGTTTTGTCAATAAAAACCATGGTTTTAAGGCAGGTACAGGCCTTTTATGGCCTGATTACCGTACCTGCTGCTGCCAGCTTTTCCGCAATTTCATACATATTGGTAACAGAACCCACCCGGAGTTTTTCTCCCAGCTCGTAGTAATTCAAGCAGGTTCCGCAGGTTAAAATTTCCACTCCAAGGGCTTCTAAGCTCTTTAAATCCTCCAGAGACTGGGAGCCTTCCACTGACAGTCTGGCCCCTCCGTTATAGAGCAGGATGGTCTCAGGAAGCTCATCTAACTGGGTCAGGGCGTAGACAAAGCCCTTCATGAGAAGGCGTCCCAGCTCTTCATTTCCGCTTCCCATCTGGTCAGAGGCCAAAACTGCCACAAGACCTTTTCTCCGGCTCTCCGGAGCGCAGGCTTCTTCCTCCTGGGTCTTGGTCAGATCAGGTGCCTCTCCGTTTACATGAAACAGGACTTCAAACTCCTTGTCCGCCTTTTTCTCAGAGGAAGGAGAGAGTCCTGAATAATTTCCCAGCTTCATCACATTCTGCACTGCGATCTCATTATCTACAAGTATTTTCAAGGTTCCTTCTGTCATGTCCTTTAATGCTGCCTTGGCTTTTATGACCGGCTGGGGACACGCCAGACCTCTGGCATCCACAATTTTTTCCATTTTGCGTTTCTCCTTTTCCTAACTTTCCTTTTCAAGCTGTTCTTTTTCAAGCTGCTCCATCACAATAATGATGGTCCGCAGAAGACGTTTGTCATGTTCCGACAAGGTCGCTGCCTTTTGTATCATCTCCATGATCTCATAATCATTGGAACAGGAGGCCCCAGCTTCGGAATCCTTTTCCAGAAGAGCAAAGAAATCCGACATTTTCAGGCCAAAAGCTTCACAGATGCGAAACAGCTTGGGAAGGCTTATGTTGGCTCTCCTGCCAAACAGGCTGGACAATGTGGACTGAGGGATTCCGCTCTCTTTCGACAATTTATACATAGACCAGCTTCTGCTTTGGTTGATTTCTTCAATTTTCCTAAGTACCGCCTCGTTATCCATATGGACCTACCTCACTTCTCATAGATAGAATTATAGTAGTATATAGAATGCATAATTTATAGATTTCAATATTTAGCATACATACTTATATTTTTCGTTCTATGATCAGCAGGCCCAAAAGGCGGCTTCTATTTATCAAAACCGGGACCTGCCTCTATAAAGGGCCTGTCCCGGCTTTTTTGCATCCGGCTGGTTTCGCCTGGGTATTTACTCTTCTTCCTCTTCGCCTACGAGTTCGTCGTATTCTGCTTCATCCAGTAACTCATCAAAGGCTTCTGCAACGATCTCATACTCATCGTCATCTTCGATATTTTCAAGATTCGGCTGTCCGTCTTCGCTCTCGGAATAGCGGTACAGATAGACCTCTCCTTCATCTGCTTCAGGGCCATTGGTAGGAAGCAGGGCAATGTAGTCTCTCTCTCCTGCGGTAAAAATGGTAAGTACCACGCACTCCAGCTCTTTGCCGTCATCTAAGGTCAGAGTAACCGTCATTTCCTCCTGGGGTTCCATATCGTCGCGTTCTAAATTAGGTTCCTGTGCCATCCTGATACCTCTCTCTTTTTCTTTAAAATTTGTTATCTCAGTGCCTGATTTGCACCTGCTTTCACTCTATCAGACAATCCGTCAAAAATCAAGGGATTTCGCCTTAATATTCAATTCCCTTCCTGGCTTTTATGCCCTTGTCATAAGGGTGCTTTACCTTTCTGATTTCAGACACATAATCGGCTTCTTCTAAAAGCCTTTCCGAAGGATTCCTCCCTGTCAGAACCACTTCAAGGCCTTCCCGGCGGTTCTTTAAAAAATCAAGGACCCTGCTTTCCTCCACAAGGCCGTAATTGCAGACTGCCATGATCTCATCAAGGACCAAAAGATCAAAGCCCTCTTCCGCGGCCCTTTTTAAGGTGGTCTCTAAAAGCCGGGAATAATAGGCTCTGGCCTCTTTTTTCTGCTCCTCTGTCATATTCGTAAAAAAACCGAAGCTCCGCTCACAGGGGGTAACCTCTATTTCCGGCAGAGCTTTTAAGCTGTTCACCTCACCGGAGTGGTCGGTCTTTAAAAACCGGGTGACCAAAACCTTTTTCCCGCTGCCCGCTGCCCGCACTGCCAGACCTATGGCAGCAGTGGTCTTTCCTTTTCCGTCTCCGCAGTAAATGTGAATACAGGAATTCATCAAGTCTCCTCCTTCCTATACAGACATAGTCTATTCCCTTCCTAAATATTCTCTGACAAAGCGGGAAACCTCCTGTTTTTTTCCGTACCGCTCCCGGACGTAATTGATATGAAGCCGTTCCCTGGCCCTTGTCATCGCCACATAAAACATACGCCTTTCCTCCTCCAAATCAGCAGGAAGAACCGCCTTGTGATGGGGAGTGACCCCTTCGTTGGCATCTATGATATAAATAATCCGGTATTCCAGCCCCTTGGAGCTGTGCATGGTCATAAAGGCCACTCCCTCAGGGCTTGATTCCCCGGATTGGACCTTAGCCTTTAACTCTCTGCCGTACTCCTCCATATGGTCAAACCACGCTTTAAAAGAGGCATAACCGGCCCCGCTCTCCTGAAGCTGGTCCAGAATTTCCAACAGCTCCTCCGGCTTCATTCTTCTGTACTGGGCGTATTCCCTGATATAATCGTCATAGCCCATGGCTTTCCGGATATAGTTTACCGCAGCCGCCGGCGCCATATTCTTTATCATCCGCAAATCATACTCCAACTGCTCAATCCGCTCCACCATCCAGCCCTTGTCCTGGTAAAAGGATTTGACTGACTCCCAGTTCACCTGACTGAGCTCCAGAGCATCCCGGCTCACATACCGGTTGGGGCGGTTGATGATGGAAAGGACATTGGCTCTGGACAAGTCCCCTGCTGCCGCATTAATATAAGAAATAATATTTCTGGCAATCCAGTGGTCGTATAGGTTGGGAAGAGAATCCCTCATGGAAAAAGGGATGTTGTATTCCATAAATTTCTCAATCAAAAGCCTTGGCCCCAGATTGGTCCGGTATAGGACAGCCATGTCCTCCCAGGCAAATCCGGCCTTTTCATAGGCCAAGATTTCCCGGACAACCTCCAAAGTCTCCTCCTGGGGGTCCTGCCACACCCTTGTGACCACCGGCTTTCCCTGTCCCTTTTTCGTGACAATTTTCTTCGGAAACCGCATTTCATTATGCCGGATCAGTTTTCCCGCCGCCTCCACGATTTCCTTTGTGCTTCTGAAATTAATGTCCAGAAGAACCCTTTTGGCCTGGGGATAATCCTTTTCAAATCCCAGCATGATCTCAGGCTTTGCTCCCCGGAACCGGTAAATGGACTGGTCATCGTCTCCCACGATAAAGAGATTGTCTTCGGGAGCCGCCAGCATCCGGATCACCTCGTACTGGACCCGGTTGATGTCCTGAAACTCATCCACCAGAATATACCGGTATTTTTTCTGCCACGCCTGTAAAATATCCTTTCGCTGGGTGAACAGCTCATGGCACATGACCAGCATATCATCAAAGTCAATGAGATTGGCTCTTCGCAGCCTGTCCTCATAACCCGTATAAAGCTGTTTGAACATTTCCTCTGAGCAGTTCTTGGAATAATAGTGGTCTAAGCTGATCATTTCCCCTTTTACGGAACTGATTTCCGAAAGAATGGAGGTCACAAATTCCGCTTCATCCTCCACCTCCATCCGGCATTGATCCATCTCTTCTTTTATGTACCGTATCTTCTGCTCTTCCCTGACAATGCTTCCTCCGTCGTACCGGTAAGCGAACTTTAAAATCCTGAAAAAGACGGAGTGAAAGGTTCCGAAGCTGATCCTCGACTTCCCTCCTCCTGACAGGGCTTCAAAACGCTCCTGCATCTCTCTGGCCGCCGCCCTGGTAAAGGTGATGACCAGAATTTCAGAGGGGTCCACGCCATAGCTGCCGGTCAGCCGGCATATCCGGTGGGTTATGGTAAAGGTCTTTCCGGAGCCCGGCCCTGCCAGAACCAGCATAGGGCCCTTATGGTGGAGAATCGCTTCCCTCTGGGCTCCCTCATAGGTAACTTCTTCCTTCATGGTCTCCTCTTTCCTGCCCATGTCTGGGGCAAATGGTATGGCTGAAAAAGCAGGGGCTTGGTAGAATCCCGGCCCCTGCTTCTGTTTTTATCCTTATTCTTAAGCCTCTTCCAAAAGCCGGATACCCTTTCTGATTCGTTCCAGGGACTCCTCTTTTCCAAGAACTTCCATGATCTCCGTAGCTCCGGCAGGAGTCATCTGCTTTCCGGACACCGCAGTCCGGATCGGCCACATAACAAAGCCGGTCTTGCACTCCTTTTCTGCCACATAGTTTGACAGCGCCTCATAAAGAGCGTCATTGCTGTAATCCTCCTGGGCTTCCAGTATGGGAAGAACCTCTTTTAAAAGGGCCAGGGAAGTTTCGCTGTTAGTCTTCATCTTCTTGTTGGTATACATGGCTGGATCGTATTCCGGCAGGGCTTCAAAGAAATCAATGTGCTCTGCAATATCCGGGAACACCTCAATTCTGGTCTTGACCATGGAAGCGATCTTTTTTAAATCCAGGTCCTTTTTGATAACAGCCTTTAAGTAAGGCTCTGCCAGCTCATAGAACCGCTCAAAATCCATTGCCTTCATGTATTCGCTGTTCATCCATTTTAATTTGACCACATCAAAAACAGCCGGAGACTTGCTGATATTGCGGTAATCGAAGTCCCTGATCAAATCCTCTAAAGAGAATATTTCCTGATTGTCCACCGGGGACCACCCTAAAAGGGCCACATAATTGACGACTGCTTCCGTAATAAAGCCCTGTTCAATCAAATCCTCATAGGAGGAGTGTCCGCTTCTCTTGCTCAGTTTCTTATGCTCCTCATTGGTGATGAGAGGGCAGTGAACGTATACCGGAACCTCCCAGCCAAAGGCGTCATAAAGGCGGTTGTATTTGGGGGAAGAAGATAAGTATTCGTTTCCTCTTACCACATGGGTAATTCCCATCAGATGATCGTCCACCACATTGGCAAAGTTATAGGTGGGGTATCCGTCGGATTTGATGAGGACCATGTCATCCAGCTCAGAGTTGTCCACAGAAATATCTCCGTAAATCTCATCATGGAAGGTTGTGGTTCCCTCAGTGGGGTTGTTCTGGCGGATGACGTAAGCCATGCCAGCCTCTAAATTGGCTTTTACCTCTTCTGCTGAAAGGTGAAGGCAGTGCTTGTCATAGCTCATGATCTCCTGGCCTTCGACGGTTCTCTTTAAGGAGTCCAGCCTTTCCTGGGTACAGAAGCAGTAATAAGCCTCTCCCTTTTCCACCAGATTTTTGGCATATTCCAGATAAATGCCGGACGCCTGGCGCTCGCTCTGAACGTAAGGACCCACTCCTCCGTCCTTATCCGGACCCTCGTCATGAATCAGGCCCGTCTTTTCCAGGGTTCTGTAAATAATCTCAACAGCGCCTTCCACATAGCGCTCCTGGTCCGTGTCCTCAATGCGCAGAAGGAAATCGCCGCCTTCATGCTTTGCAATTAAATAGGCATACAGTGCTGTTCTCAAATTTCCCACGTGCATACGGCCTGTAGGACTGGGGGCGTATCTTGTTCTTATTTTATTCATCTTAAACTCACTCCTGAATTTATGTTAGTGTATTGGCAAACCGGCCCGTCAGAGCCAAATCGAATTTCATTATATAACGAACCACTGTAAAAAACAATCGTTTACAGGAAATCTTTACCCGATTCCAGGGCCTGCATTTTCTGCTCCGGGCTCATAATCCCCCGGTCCCATGCCAGGGTCCCAGTCCTCTTCATAATCCCAGTCTCCCGGAAAAATCGGCTCTATAACAGTCTCTCTGGGAGCTGTTTCCCTTGGAACAGTCTCTCTGGGAGCTGTGGTCATTCCCGGACCGACTTCCTGGGGCTTGTGGCCGGAATCCTCCTGCTTTGGCAGGGATAAGGCCCTTCTGACAGCATCGTCGACCTGGGGCTTTAACCCTTCGTAGTATTCCGTAGCGGACAGGCTCTGCAGGATGGTGTTGGCTCTTGTGATCTTTTCATCAGTTGTGCTGTCACGGTACTCCAGGGCATTTAACTCCCCTATGACAGCCTGAAGGTCTGCAAGGGCCTGCTGGAGAGCCTGCACAGCCTCCTGCTCCTTTTGAGCCTGAATCTGGGCATTTCTCTTCTCTTCAAAAAGCTTCCAGCGTGTGACATCCGATCTGGCTGCTGCCTCGGCTACAGAAGAAAACAAGTCCTTTCTTCCCGTTTCCGTGGTGGTCTTTTCCCCGGCAGAATCCACGTTCCAGAGAGAAACCGTAGCAGGCATATCCCAGTCTCTGGCGGGCAGGGAGCTGTTTATCTCCGCCATAAAGTCCTGCCATATCCTTCCGGAATACGTCTTTCCGTAGACTCCCGGCATGGCAGTCGGCGTGTCGTATCCCACCCACACGGCAGTGGTGTAATACTTCGTATAGCCGCAGAACCAGGTGTCCTTGTTGTCGTTTGTGGTTCCCGTCTTTCCGGCAGCCGGAACGCCGATTCCCAGGCCGTAGCCTGTTCCGTAAGGCTGCTCCATGGTTCCTTTCAGCACATCGGTGATCATATAGGCGGTGTCTTCTGTAAAGATTCTGTCATCGCCCTGGTTTCCCTTATATATTTCCCCGTCATACTGGCTGGTTATGCCTGTAATGCAGGTATTATTGCTGAACATGCCCTTGTTTGCGAGAACGGAATACCCTTTGGCCATATCCACCACCCTGGCACCTTCCGTAAAACCTCCGATGCTCATGCTGTTGTTTCCGTTATCCAGATAGCTTAGGCCTGTAAAATCCATTTTCCCCAGATACCGGATTCCCGTGCTGACTCCGATATCGGCCAGCACCTGCCAGGCTACGGTATTTAAGCTTCGGTTCAATGCTTCTCTGACGGAAATATTACCGAAATACTGGCCTCCGCTGTTTTTCGGCCCCTTGTCAAACAAATAGTCATTGACCAGTCTGGAGGGATAGTAATATCCGGTCTCAAAGGCAGGAGCATAGTCGATCAAAGGCTTTATGGTGGAACCGGGCTGGCGTTTGCTTAAAAATCCCCGGTTGTACTCGTCATCCGTACCTCTTCCGCCCACAATCGCTACCACATATCCGGTCTGGTTATCAACGCACACAGCCGCCCCCTGAAGAGCGAACTTGCCGTTTTCCTGCAAATCCTTAAAGCCCTCCAGGCGCTTGTCAAGGACGTTCTGGAGAGAGTTCTGAATCTCCGTTTCCAGGCTGGTATGTATTTCAAACCCGCCGTTTCGGATCATATCGCTTTTGGACTGGTAAAGCTCCTGATACCGTTCCTTATAGGAATCGTAATCTTCTTTATTTTCAAACACATACTGGAATACAAATCCGTCGTTTTTCATCAGCTCCAGAGCCGCACTGTAGATGGCATAGCTGGTCTGGTAATTTTCCTTTGTTCCGGGCTCATAGACCTGCAGCACAGTGAGGTCCTGGGATTTTGCATAATCCCGCTCTTCCTCTGTGATAAACTCGTTTTGGGCCATGTTGTCCAGAATCTGATTCCGCTTTTCCTTTGCATTTTCCGGACGGGTCACCGGGTCATACCTGGAGGGGTTGTTGCTGATTCCCACCAGAGTGGCGGCTTCCCAAAGGGTCAAGTCCTTAGCCGCCTTATCAAAATAATACCGGCTGGCTTCCGCCACCCCGTAGCAGCGGTTGGCATAGAAGTTGGTATTGCAGTAAAATTCCAGAATCTCGGCCTTGCTGTATTTTTCCTCCATCCGGGGCGCTGCAAAAAATTCCGTCAGCTTTCTCCGGAAGGTTTTTTCCTGGGTCAGATAGGTGTTTTTGATCACCTGCTGGGTGATAGTGCTTCCTCCCTGGGTGATTTCTCCCTTGTTCTTCACAAGCTTAAAACCTGCACGGGCCAGACTGATGTAGTCAATTCCATGATGCTTATAAAAACGCTTGTCCTCCTGGGAAACGTAGGCATTCTGCAGATTTTTGCTGATCTCTCCTATGGGAACGTATTCATAATGGCCTGAATTAATGGTTCCGATCAGATTGCCTCCGGAATCATAAATTCTGGTATCCACAGGCTGGGAAAAATCCGTTTTGGTCGTATTGCGTATGATGGAGTCCGCCTTTTCCCTGCAGGCTGTAATTTCCTCCTGATACTTCAAGTATATGCCGCCGCCGATTAAGCAGCCCAAAACCATTGCCCCAAGAAATGCGAAAATGATCACTTTAATGGGCCGAAAAAAAACAGACCACGTGCTTTTTTGTTTCTTTTTCTTATTTCCCAAACCACTGTACCTCCTTACCGTCCTTTTTATACGAAAGTCCGGCCCTCCCCGGCTTTTTTCTTTAAAGACTGACTGTGAGTTATTCCAACGAAAAACGGGAAGTCTCTTCACTTAAGACTTCCCGTTTGTTACAGAGCTGATGACGGGACTCGGACCCGTGACCTCCTCACTACCAATGAGGTGCGCTACCACCTGTGCCACATCAGCATCTTTTTTTTGGTTCCCTGTTCGAACCTTGTATATCATAGCATGGGAATATGTCTTTGTCAACAATTTTTTTGTTTTTTTACTAATGTGTACAAAATAGCAAAAACTCCAAATGATATGCCTTTGAGACCCGGTCTCATGCCTTTTTAAAAGGAAGACGGACGGGAAATCCCTGCCTCCCATCCGGTTTCTCTTCCCACAATGTTTCTCTCACAGCATCCCTTCAAAACCCTCCCAAAGGGGAGGAACATCCCCAGGCATCCTATGACATACGCTCTATTTTCTTCTCCATCAGCTCGCCGTTGCTGGCATAGATCACAGCGTTTTCCCTGGTGATCTTTCCTTCTTTATACAGGGTCAGCAGGCTGGAATCCATGGAAATCATTCCCTCCGACTGTCCGGTTGCAATGACGGAATCGATCTGATGGGTCTTCCCCTCCCGGATCATGTTCCGGATGGCATTGTTGAAAAACAGGATTTCAAAAGCCGGATAAACGCCCCCATCGAGAGTGGGAATGAGCTGCTGGGAAACCACGGCCTGAACCACCATGGAAAGCTGCATCCGGACCTGCTGCTGCTGGTTGGGAGGAAAGCTGTCGATGATGCGGTCAATGGTATTGGACGCCCCGACGGTATGAAGGGTGGAAATGACCAGATGCCCCGTCTCAGCCGCTGTCATGGCGATCTGAATCGTCTCATAATCTCTCATTTCCCCCACTAAAATCACATCAGGGGCCTGGCGCAGAGCAGCTCTCAAGCCGCTCACATAGCTTTCCGTATCCGTTATGATCTCCCTCTGGGTCACCACGCTCTGCTTGTGCTTGTGTAAGTACTCCAAAGGGTCCTCTAAGGTGATGACATGGGCATTGCGGGTGTTGTTTATTTCATCAATGATACAGGCCAGGGTGGTGCTCTTTCCGCTTCCCGCAGGCCCGGTGACCAGCACAAAGCCCTTTGTCATTCTGGCAATGTCCATGACGCTTTCCGGCACGTGAAGGGCGCTGTGATCGGGCAGGGTAAAGGTCACCACCCGGATTACGGCTGCCAGGGAACCTCTCTGGCGGAACACGCTGGAACGGAATCTGGAAATTCCGGGAAGGGCAAAGGAAAAGTCATCGTCTCCCCGCTCCCGCACTCTCTGCATGCTCCGGTTTCCTGCCACCTCATAAAGCTGGGGGATCAGCTCCTCCATCTGCTCCGGAAACAGCTTTTCTTCATTCTGATATACGATCCTGCTTCCTATCTTACATGAAAACGGCATGCCGGGCACCAGAAAAATATCAGAGGCATTCTGCGCCACAGCAGCATTTAACAATTCCACTACATTCATCATAAATTTCCTACTCTTTCTCCTCTTCCCCTTCCCCGCCGGTCCACACCGGCATGGAATCATAGATTTCAAAATCTTCGGTCTGAATCACCTTCCACTGGGATATAGCCGGAGCCTGCCCCTCCTCCGGGAAAGGAACCACTTCGACCAAAAGAGCCTGGGCCCGCTCCATGGCGATCTGGGTCATTGCCGATCCCCTCTCAGGAACGTAATACTCCCCCAGCTTCTCTTCCAGAATCCGCCCGGCCTCCTTAAGGTCAGCGCTTTCCTGTCTGGCCTCCTGCGCTGCCTCTGCCACCAGACGGTAGAATTCTTCTCCCTCCCGGTCCGCCCGGTAATACTCCGTTACGGAAGCAGCATTGCGCTCGGCTAAGTTCCATTCGCTTTTGGCAGTGCTTAAGGAGAGCATACCAAAAGTCACAAGGCACATGACAATGAATATTAAAATAAGGGAAGGACTGCCAATGCCCGGCCTGTTTCCTGTTTCCTGCTTTGCCATGGTTTTACCTCCCTCATTCCTCTGTTTCCTGTCTGTAAACCAAAAGGCTGTATACCTCTTTTCCATTCCGGCTCACTATCACTTCGGCCTGACCAACCGCAGGAAATCCGGCCCTGGCCTGAAAAGCTCCGTCTTCCGGCTTGCAGGGAACCCCGTTTCTGTCAAATCCCATGACGTAAGCTTCCCCGTCCTGACCAAAACCGCCGGCTTCAAACCGATTCTCAAGTCCCTCTTTCCCCTCTGCCTTCCATACCTCGGCAATGCTTTGGGCGATTAAGACTCCCTGGTTTAAATCCGAAGCCCTCCGGCTCATGGAATCGGCCTTTGCAAAGGTCTGGATGCAGATGGCAGCGCAGAGGATAAAGAACAAAACCACAGCGATCATTTCCATCATAAATACGCCTGACTGGTGATTTCTATTCATGGGCCTTTCCTCCGCTTCTGAGGGAAAGCCATAAATCTCCTCCGCCTTTTCCCTCTGTTTTGATGTGAAGAAGCCCGCCACTCATTTCCATGGAAACCTCGCTGCATTCCAGTATTTCATTTCCATCGCCTACGGAAAGTCCGCTCTGGGAATCGGTAAACAGCTCCCACAGCCTTCCATCCTGATAGTAAATATCCGTCACATAGACCGAATCCCCGATGCTCTGCTCCAGCTTAAGGACCGTCACGCCCTTATCCTCTGAAAGAAACACCCTTCCGGCTTCATCTCCCTGTCTCACCTTGTTGGCGATATAGCTTAAGGCCACATCTCCCCGGTAGGTATCCTCTGCCCTGGCATTGATATTTTCATAGACCTTGCCTCCGATGAGAACAGAAAACAGGGCACAAAGCACAAATACCAGAAACAAAAGGATGGTAAAGAGAACTCCGGTCAGCCGTCCTCTCTGGTTTTCCTGACCTCTCATACTTCCACCTCCCGGTTCTTATTCACGCAGATTGACGGTAATATCCGGCATGAAATTGGAAGCAAACCCGCTGTAAAACACGTCATACCGGTCCCTGTCAATCTGTATTCCATAATTTTCCTCCAGATATTCCACGCTGGGCGGATACCTCCCCTCAATGGCATAGCACTGGACCGAAGCCCTGCGTATGGCATCCCGGAGGGTTTCCGCTCCCCTTGCTCCCGCATTCTTTGAAAAGCTCATAATCCCGGACGCAAAAAGGGCGATCACGCAGACAAAGACAGGCAGAGAAACGAAATAGACCTTAAAGTCCTTAAATGCCTGTTTCCATTTCTTCATCTCTCCCCCTCCTATCCGATTGCCGATAACACGCCCATCAAAGGCAGCATGACGGAAAGCAGGATGAGGCCCACGGCAACAGCTAAAACAGCCACAATGGTGGGTTCAAACCGGCTGACCATATGCTCAAGGCTTAAGTCGGCCTCTTCTTCATAGCTTTTGGAAATTTCCTCCATGACCCGGTCCAGTCTGCCGCTTCTCGTTCCCACTTTGATCATCTGGGCATAAAAGCCTTTAAACAGGCCGGTGCTTTTCATGGCGCTGTAATAATCAGTCCCTGCCTCCAGCTCCTCGGAGCAGGTCTTTATTTTCTCTTCCACAGTCTTGTTTTCCACCAGTTCCCCTGCCAGCTCCATTCCCTTTTCAAGGGGAAGCCCGCTGTGAAGCGTCAGGGCCAGAACAGAGGTGAATCGGCGGTTTGCCACTGCAAGGGCGATCCTGCTTCTCTTTTTGATCCACTGGATCAGGCGCTGGGCAATGGGAAGCTGTTTCCCCTTACGGCCCAGAAACCAGAGAAAAGCGGATGCTGCCGCCAGGAAAACGCCCAGAGCCAAAGCGGCTGCGCAGAAAGCGCCTCCCATCCTGGTTGCAGCAACAGAAACAGGAGACATCTCTGCCCCCAATTGTTCATAGACATTTTCAAATACAGGCATTACCCTGGTAAACAGCACGAATAAAACCACCAGAAGCATGAAAATCATCATAACAGGATAGGTGACCGCATTCTTTATATTTTTCATGAGAACGTGTTCTTTTTCATAATATTCAGCCAGGGATTCCATGATTTCATCAAGAGTTCCTGTCTCTTCTCCCAGTTTTGCCATGCGGACCACGTAGGGAGGATAAGCCCCTGTCTGCTCCAGCACCTTTGAAAAAGGAACTCCCAGCTCCGCTTCCTCTGCCATCTGCAGAAGAAACTTTTTTTCCTCCTCCCAGGCTGAATCCTCCGCCATAACAGACAATCCCTCGTCAAGAGGGATTGCTGCATGAAGAAGAATTGAAATCTGGAGGCAGAAAGCGGAAAGTTCCCTGGAGGAATATTGCCTTTTCCCTTCCATTGCCATGTTCAGTTCTCCTTTTTCTTATAAAGTTTTCTTGTTAATATGAGTATTTTGCCTGATAGTTGGCGCTGTTGTTAATATATTCCAGAATGGACGGGTCATTTCCTCCTGTAGAGGCAAAGGTCGGGTCCATGAGTTTCCAATTGTAGCCATCAAAGTAAATGATGTTGTCGATCCAGCCCTGGCCTTCAATATAAACATTGACCCAGGCGTGGTAAATGCTTCCCGTATACCCAACCACAAGCTTTGTGGGAATGTCCTGGGAACGGAGCATAGCCGTCATCACTGCGGCGTAGTCAAAGCAGATTCCTTTTTTCTTCGCCAGAATATCATCCACGTTAGGCAGATATCCCACCTGAACGGAATTGGCAAGAGCGGTATCATAGGTGAAGTTCTTTGTGACATAGTTGTATACATTGGTTACAACGCCGACTGCATCTGCTGCAGAAGCCGAAACCTCCGCTCCCTTTTTCACCACTTCACTTCCTGCAGAGAAGTTCACATACTGGTTGGGATAGAGGAATGGCTCAAATTCATTGATAAGAGTCACATTGATATCATTGCTGGATTTTACAGCGTACTGGTTTCCCTGTACCTGCTCCAGAACACGTACCGTATATTTTCCGTTTCCTTCGGTCAAAGGAAATACTTCATAGGCTGATCTGGCATTGAGATCGTAGTTATACGTCTCTCCGCCGCTTTTTATTACCTGAACCTTTATTTTAGAAGAACCGCCGGTATAGCTTACCATCACATATCCCTGGCTGGTATTGGAGGCATCCACGGTTACGGAATTATTGCTGTAGGTAACAGTGCCGGAGGCCTGGGGAGATCTTACCTTGCTCCCCGCGGGCTTGGAGTAAAGGGGCACCGCCTCATCTTCAATCGTCACCACAGTTTTCCATTCAATGCTTTCACTTGGGACGTTTGCTGCCGGCGTGCGGCCAACTGATGCAAAACCTCCTATAGAGAGCAAAGCTGCTGTAAAAACTGCGGCAAAAACTGCACTATCTTTTTTCATAATCTTTTCCTCCTTCTTTATCTTATGCAAAACGCTGCCGGACGATCTCATATGCCAAAACGCCTGTTGCTACAGAAGCATTGAGAGAGTCGATATCTCCTTTCATGGGTATGGAAGCCACCATGTCGCAGGTTTCTTTCACAAGCCTTCCTACACCGCTTCCCTCGTTTCCGATCACCAGACCGATGGACCCCTTTAAGTTGAGCTTGTACATCAGCTCTCCGCCCATATCGGCACAGACGAACCACATGCCCTTTTCCTTTAATTCTTCCATGGTTGCGGTTAAGTTGGTAACCTTGGCAACGGGAGTGTAATTCAGCGCTCCGGCTGAGGTTTTTGCAACCGTAGCCGTAAGACCCACTGCCCGGCGCTTTGGAATGATCACTCCATGAGCCCCTGCCAGATTGGCGGTACGGATGATGGCGCCTAAGTTGTGAGGGTCCTCAATGCCGTCAAGGAGAATGAGAAAAGGCGGCTCACCCTTTTCTTCGGCTGCCTTTAACATGTCCTCTACGGTTGCGTACTCATAAGCGGCTGCGTGGGCGATCACCCCCTGATGATGGCCCTCCTCAGACATCTGGTCCAGACGCTCCCGTTCCACAAAATTGATGATGGTATCCGTCTTTTTTGCTTCCCTGACAATGGACTGAATGGGACCGTCCTGGACGCCTTTTTGCACATAAAGCTTATCAATTGTTTTTCCGGAACGGAATGCTTCCAGTACCGCATTCCTTCCCTCTATGGTAAATTCCTCTATCATTCCAGTTCTCCTATTTTCTCAAGTCCCTTGCCCACCAGTGTGATCAGGCGGGTAACGCTGCCGTTTAAATACAGATATCCGCACAGGGCTTCAAAGCCGGTTGCTGTCCGGTAATCCACCATGGTGGCATGCTTTGCCGTGGTGGCAGATTTGGCGTTTCGCCCCCTTTTATAAACCGCCACTTCTTCGGAAGTCAGCTCCTCTTCCTCTAAAAGCTTCCGGATTATATCCGCCTGGGCCTTGGCGTTTACCAGCATTGCGCTTTTTTTATGCATGTGGTTTACCTGGGTGCTTCCGTGGTTCATAACTTTAGTCCGCACGATCACCTCATAAACAGCATCCCCGATATAGGCCAGGGCCAGAGGGGAATAGCTTTTTATATCCACGTCTTTAAGCCTTAAGATATCCTTAAAAAAACCGGAAAACTCAGGCAGTGACATCATGCTCTCTTCCATTTCACGCCTTCCCTGGTGTCCTCTAAAACAATTCCCTTTTCTAAAAGCTTTCCGCGTATTTCATCGGCAAGGGCGAAGTTCTTATCTTTTCTGGCCTGCTGTCTGGCTTCGATCATGGCTTCGATTTCCTCATCCAGAATCTCTTCCTTCTTTTCAGTAAGAATGCCTAAAACACCGCAAAGCCTTTCCATGGTCTCTCTTAAATAAACCACGTATTCCCTGGAGCTCTCTTCGTTGGTGGTGGAATTGCTCAGCTTCACCAGTTCGAAAATGGCAGAAATGGCATCTGCCGTATTAAAGTCGTCATCCATGGCGGTTTCGTATTTGGAAACCAGTTCTTCCACAGCTTCCCTGCTCTCGTTGTCACGGAACTTCTCTGTTTTGGCAGAAGCTTCCAGACCCCTTAATTTATCGAAGGCGTTTAAAATACGTTCAAGACCATTTTTTGAAGACTCCATTAAATCGGCGCTGAAATTCAGCGGGCTTCTGTAATGGGCGCTCAGCATGAAAAAGCGCAGGATCTGAAGATCATACTTTTCACCGATTTCCCTCACTGTAAAGAAATTACCCAGGGATTTGGACATCTTTTTATTATCAATGTTTAAAAAGCCGTTGTGCATCCAGTATTTTGCAAAGTTTTTGCCATTGGCGGCCTCGCTTTGGGCGATCTCATTTTCATGGTGAGGGAAAATAAGGTCCTCTCCGCCTGCATGAATATCGATCTGCTCTCCAAGGTACTTCTTAGACATGACGGAGCATTCGATGTGCCAGCCCGGCCTTCCGTCGCACCAGGGAGACTCCCAGTAAGGCTCTCCGTCTTTTTTAGGCTTCCAAAGGACAAAGTCCGCAGGGTCTTCCTTTTCATCTTCTCCGGTCACTTTGATCTCACGAAAACCGGACTGTAAATCTTCCAGGTTCTTATGTGACAGCTTTCCGTATTCCTTAAAGGATTTCGTGCGGAAGTATACAGTTCCATCCTTGGCAGCATAGGCATGACCGGCTCTGATCAGTTCCTGAATCATGATCAGCATCCCGTCTATCTCCTCTGTAGCCAGAGGGTTGCTGGTAGCCGGCTTTACATTTAAGCCTTCCATGTCTTTTTTGCACTCTTCAATATAGCGTCTGGAAATAATTTCAGCCCCTACGCCTTCTTCCATGGCTTTTTTAATGATCTTATCATCTATATCGGTAAAATTCGACACAAAATTAACCTCAAAGCCCTTATATTCGAAATACCTTCTTACCGTATCAAACACAATAATAGGTCTGGCGTTTCCGATATGGATAAAATTGTACACAGTCGGTCCGCAGACATACATCTTCACCTTCCCAGGTTCCAGGGGGATGAACTCCTCCTTTTGTCTGGACAATGTATTAAAAAGTTTCATGATATCTCCTTTCTTTATCTTTTACTGCATCCGCCGCAGCCTTCGCAGCCGGACGACATGATTTTATCATCAAAGCAGTAATCCTTTACAGCGGTGAGCAGGGTGATCGCCTGGGATGAAATCCCTTCTCCCTTTCCTGTAAAGCCCAGCCCCTCTTCTGTGGTGGCCTTTACATTGACCTTATCCTCCGGCAGATTCAAGGCATCCGCGATATTCTTCACCATATCAGGGCGGTAGGGCAAAAGCTTGGGCTTCTGGGCTATGACCGTTGCATCGATATTCTCGATCACATAGCCGCTGTCCTCTAAAAGCACGCCTACCTGCTTTAAAAGCTCAATGCTGGATACTCCTTTATACTGAGGGTCTGTGTCAGGAAAATGGGTTCCAATATCGCCTAATGCCGCAGCTCCCAAAAGAGCGTCCATAACTGCATGAACCAGCACATCGGCATCGGAGTGGCCTAAAAGTCCCTTTTCATAGGGAATCGTTACGCCTCCCAGAATCAAATCCCTTCCTTCCACCAATTTATGCACATCGTATCCCTGTCCGATTCTCATGATCTTTCCTTTCTTTGTTGCCGCCCATGCTTTCTGGGCATAATGGTATACCCGCAGGGTGTTTCTTTATATCTTTATACAATCATATGCAGCCTTTTCCCAATACACCGAAGCTGCACATCAGTTTGACAAAAACAGCTTTCTCCATCCACATGCACTGCCATAGGCTGTTCCACATGGATCAGCGCTTCCCGGCAGGTGTAAAACCTGGCTCCTTTATTCAGAGATTTCCTCCCGAAAAGGGCGCTTAACAGCACCTGGATCAGATTCCCCTTTTTTCTTGTATTCATAATACAGATAGACAGCTGTCCATCCTCGCTGTCTGCATCAGGGGCAAATTTAAAACCTCCGCCCTCATAAGGATGAATATGGGCGGATATAAAATAAGCATGGTTAAACTCCACCTTACGGACGCCGTTTAAAAGAATATAGCCTTTGGACGGCTTCGCCTTAATGAGCTGTATCACTCCCGCAAAAAGATAGGTGAACTTTCCTGCAGAAAGCTTTAAAAACCGGCTTTTGGCCTTAAAATTAAGAAGGCTGTGACAGACAGCCCCATCCATTCCGATTCCTGCACTGACTGCAAAACGGCGGTGGAACACCTCGTCTTCCCCGTAGGTGAGAACTCCGTAATCCAAAATTTTATAATGTTCCGGGTGCAAAATTTTCTTTAAACACTTGACCGGATTCTTAGGAAGCTTCAAGCTTCTTGCCAGATCATTGCCTGACCCTGCCGGAACGTATCCCAGTGTGACAGAGCCGCAGAAACAAAGCCCGTCTAAAACCTCATTGACTGTTCCGTCTCCGCCTACTGCAACGATAATGGTTGAATCCCTGCACCCTTCTGTCAGAGTCCTGGCAAATCCTCTTGCATCTCCCGGCTTTTCTGTCAGAAACACCTGATAATCCACACCATAAGTTCTGAGAGTTTCTTCCAGCTTCTTCCA
The DNA here is from genome assembly GCF_047605665.1 of Lacrimispora sp. Taxonomy (GTDB): domain Bacteria; phylum Bacillota; class Clostridia; order Lachnospirales; family Lachnospiraceae; genus Lacrimispora. Next base: position 173,201 of record NZ_JASGFH010000001.1, read on the forward strand.
AATGCTTTCTCCCCGTCCGCGGCGCGAATTGGGGTTTACAATAAAATAGTACATGGAATCCCTCCGCTTTTTACTAACTGCTAGTATATCATAAAAGATAAAAAATGAATATAAAAATTATGGAAAAATCGCGTTTCAGCCGTGTTAACGAAAAAAAATCCCCTATCCGGATACGTTTTCACAGTCCGGATAAAGGATTTCTTTTATAATATTTCCTTCTTAAACGCTTCTACGTCTTCTCCCAATATAATTTTCGCCCTCTCCAAGTCCCCGGCTTCCAGGGCTTCTACAAGCAAAACGTGACTGCTTCCGTCAGAAATCCTGCTCTCATTCCAGAGTTTTGTAAAATACTGGTTGGAAATTCTGGTACAGACATTCATGGCATCCTCTAAGGATTTCCGTATATAGCTGTTGTTGCAGTAGCTGCATAAGGTTCTGTGAAAGAGATTATTAGCTTCCCAGTGAAGCTTTGAATCCATGGTGTGAGCAATCCTCTCCGCCTCTTCATTCTGGCGCTTCAGCTCGCCAATCTGTTCCGCTGTGAGGCGCAAAAAGCAGCGCTCCAGGGCGCCCAGCTCAATCATTTTCCTGTATTCTATAATTTCCGCAATCTGCCCCGGCAAAATCGGCGTGATCTGGTATCCGAACCTGGAAATGTTATTGAGGACATTTTCACTGCAAAGCTGCACCAGGGCTTCCCTTACAGGAGTCTTGCTGACCCCGTACTTTTCTATTAAAGTTCTCTCGTTAATAATGGCGTTCGCCTCGTAAACCCCATCTAAAATATCCTTCATGATATCTTCATATACCTGGTTCTTTATGGATTGCCCCTGCATCATTGTTCTTTCCTTTCATCATCAGCCTTTGACTGCACCTTCCATCATCCCATCCTTTTGAAAGGTCTGCAATATTATATATAGCACAATAATCGGTATAATGACAAGTGTAGTTCCTGCGAGAATGACAGGCCAGGGGGTAGAAAGGCCTTCACTGACAGGCAGCAGGGAAATGGTGACCATCAAAGTATACTTAGCCTGTTTTCTCAAATACAGCAGCGGCCAGAAGAAATCATTCCATCTGGCAATGAGAGTTACGGCGGCCCAGGAAGCCAGTGCCGGCTTGATGGTGGGCAGAATCACCCTCCAGAATATACCAAAATCCTTGCATCCGTCTATTTTAGCCGCCTCGATCAGTTCGTCAGGCACATCGCTGATATACTGGTTCATGTAAAAAATCCCAACTGCCGTGGCAATACGGGGAATCACCAGGGACCAGAGGCTGTTGATTAAATTCAGCTTCTTCATGATGATAAAGAGAGGAACCGCTCCCACCTCCGGCGGCACCAGCATGGTTCCTATGACAAAATAAAACAGGAAATTCCTTCCCGGAAACTTGTATTTTGCAAACGCAAAGCCCGCCAATGAACAAAAAAACAGGGAAGTGACCGTTCCCACAACCGTGGTAAAGATGCTGTTAAAGAAATTGGAAGCCACGGGAATCATGGAAAAAAGCCTGTTAAAATTATCAAAAGTGGGATTGTCAACCCAGATGGAGCTGAAACCGCTGATGCTTTCTGACGTCGGCTTAACGGAGATCAGGCACATCCACAAAACAGGAAAAAGACAGACCAGAGAGATCACGGTCAATATCCCAAAGATTGCAAAGGACATCATTTTTTTCTTACCCTTATATCCCATATTCTCTCCTCCTATTCTTCCTGTCTTTTCCTGACAACCATCTGTATCACAGATAAAACAGCCAGAATCAAAATTAAAATCACGCCAATGGCGGAAGCATATCCCATGTTGAAAATATTAAACCCGGATTCATACATGTACTGGAATAAGGATGTGTTGGACGTACCCGGCCCCGGAAGAATATACGATTCATTAAACAGCTTCCAACTGTCCACCGTAAGGGTAATGGAACAGAAAAATAAAATATTGCTCAGGGAAGGCAGGGTGATATAGAAAAACTGCTTCCAGGTATTAGCTCCGTCTACGGTAGCGGCCTCATAATAGTCTTTGGATATGCCTAAAATGCCGGAAAGCACGATCATGGTGAACCATGGGGTGTTTCTCCACACATTGAGCATAATAACCGGTATTTTCGAATACCGGGTGCTGGTCAGCCAGGGGACCTTTCCCAGGCCGAGGGACGCGAGAAATTCGTTGAACAGTCCCGCATTTTCATCAAAGAGCATACGAAAGATCAGGCCCATGGCAATGGCGGCGCAGATATTGGGCAAAAACGTAATGGTCCGGAATACGGCCTTTCCTTTTAACAGCCTGGAACTGAGCAGGCTTGCAATGAATACGGAAAGCACCAGGATGAATACAAGTCCTGTGATCCAGTACACCACCGTATTTCCAAGGGCAGCCCAGAACATGTTGTCGATCAGCAGCTTTTTATAATTTCCAAGCCCTGCAAATTCCGGCGTCCCGATCCCCTTCCAGTTGGTAAGGCTGATGTAAAAGGTCCAGACAATGGGCAGTAGCTGGAATACCAGAAACAGGATAAAAAACGGCAGTATGAACAGATAGGGAGCTTTGTATTTATTCCATGTCTTAAGCATATGATTTCTCCTCACATTTTACAGCAGGGGGAAGGATGAGCCTTCCCCCTGTAACCTGTTCCATTAATCAATGATTTCCGCCTTACCGATCTTGGCTTTTAAATTCTTATCCATGTTGGCAATGGCCTCTTCCATGGTCTGGTTTCCAGCCACATAATTTTCCAGCTCTGCCGAAATAATTCCGTCTGCCTCCGCATCCTGAGGTGTTACAACCAGGTTGGCGGCACCGTTTTCCAGGCACTTGCCTTCCATTTCACGGAAAGACATGCCGCCGTAAAATTCGGAAGGCTCTTTCCAGAAATCATCCTGGAGCATTTCCAGAGAAATGGGGTTGGCATACGGGGCATTCTGGGATTCCATGGATTTTACCCATGTATTTCTGGACTGGGTATCAAAGGTGAAGTCTTTCCACAACTGCTCTAACAGTCCGGCATACACGTTGTCGCCCTTGTTCACAATACAGAAGTAAGAGGATACAGGAGCGCCCGCTTTGCCCACGCCTTCAAATTCAGGAGAAGGCAGCACTCTCCACTGTCCTGCCGTTGGCTGGCAGTTCTTTCTCATAAATTCATCCCAGAAAGCGCCGATATAGAAGGTGGCCACTTTCTGCTGGTTAATGGCGTCGTACAGAGCCGGCTCCATGATTTCAGACTTTAACAGCAGGCCTTCGGAATATAAGGTGTCAAGGGTTCCAAGGGCCAGCTTTGTGCCTTCATCCCCTCCGATTACGATCTCGCCTTTTTCATCCCAGATTCTTGCATTAGCCTGGGGCATAAGACCTCTTCTTCCCCAATATCTCCAGGTTCTGCTTCCTGGGCTGATATAGGATAAATAAACTTCTCCGCTGCTCTTTTCCTTTAACTGGCGGCCTGCTTCCACATATCCGTCAAAGGTATTCATCATGGCAGGATCAATTCCGTACTTTTCAAAAATGTCCTTGTTATAGAATAACACATTGGGGCGAACTGATTCAGGAAGCCCGTAGGTTTTTCCGTTTATCGTCGCGTCACTGGCTGCTCCGTCCACCAGTTGAGCCATGTAAGGCTTTAAAAATTCCGTTTCGTCCTTCAAAAGCCCTGCCTGGGAAAGGTCCATAATGTTTACCGGGTCTAAATAGGTTGCATCAGGAAGATCATCCTCTGCTCCCGATAAAGCGGTCATGGTGATTTTCTCACGGCTCTGGGCATGGCCCTCTGTCTGTACAATCTCAATCTTTACGTCAGGAGCGATATCCCGGTGGGCATCCAGCCAGGCATCGTAGTACTCCTGGAGGTACTGGGGCTGCCCTGTGCCGTAGATGGTGATGGTGCCTGCCGGATATACGGCCTTATCTCCCTGTGTGCTCTCTCCCTGCTCTGCTGCCTGAGTGCTGCCTCCTGCCGGTGCTGCCGTACTGCCTGTTCCGGCTCCGCCTGCGCAGCCTGTAACCAGACCTGCTGTCATTGCTGCTGCCAAAATACCTGCGATTGTTTTTCTCATGCCTAGCCTCCTGTTTATATTTCTCTTGCCGCTTCTGCGATTGCACGGATTCTCTCGTACGGAATTTCCGTAGGGAGCGTGCAGTCTGCGCCAAGGATAAATGATGCCTTTCCAAAGCTGTTGATGATGTGTTTTGCTGCCTCCTCTGCGGCCTTACGGCACCGCTGTTTATATCACTAATCATATTACTGTCATTATCAATTGTCAATATACAGAGGGCCACTTTTTACTGTACGGTCACCGTAGGGAAATGAAAAAGACGGGATGACAAAAAACCTCACAATCCTGCGATTGTGAGGTTTTTCAGTAGCGGAAGGGAGATTTGAACTCTCGACACCACGGGTATGAACCGTGTGCTCTGGCCAACTGAGCTATTCCGCCATATGATTTGATTGCGATAAACAGATTGTTTATCAGTGGGACCTACAGGGCTCGAACCTGTGACCCTCTGCTTGTAAGGCAGATGCTCTCCCAGCTGAGCTAAGATCCCAGTGCTTGTACGATCGCATTTCCTTCATTTAAGTCCTGCTCTCGACTGCTTCCCTAGTATAATATGAATTGTTTTAATTGTCAACATTTTTTTGTCAATTTTTTTCCTTTTTTTCTTTCTCTCTGCAAAGCCCTGATTTTCCGGCAGTTTCCGCCGTATTTCCCTCTTTACCGCAAGAAAGCACCCTGCGGGTAAGGAGGAAAATACGGCCTTTTTAAATAGGATTTACAAATTTTGCTTCAGATATACGGTCTTACTGTTGTTCTTGTTTTCCCGGACCTCCAACTGTCCAATGCTGTTGACAAATTTAAAAAATGTGGAATATCCGTAGTCCTTCACCTTAAAATCCGCAAACTTCCGGTGAATGCCGTTTCCAAGGGCAGCCAGCTCCAGGCCGTTTTTTCCGCTGTCCTTTACCAGCTTGATGGCATAATCGTCCAGCTCCTGTTTTTTGGTCCGGTTGTCCTTCACCAGGACAGTCACCACATTCTTGGACTTTCTCAGTTCAAAGCCATCCATTTCCTCCAAAAACTTGGACAAAGAGCTGTAGCCGTAATTACGCACGTCAAAGTCGGAATATTTTTTCACAAGGCGGTTGCCGATCTCTCCCAGCCCTGTGGATTTATTTTTGTCATCATTTTCCAATATAATAGAAGTGATATCCTGCTCAATCACATCTTTTCCAATGGCTCCGCCTCTGGTCCCCTCTTCTTCCTGATCGAGAAGGACCTCTAAATTGGTGAATACCGTACAGGCGGCCCGGAAGGATTTGGGGGTCTTCTCCTCTCCCATACCAATGACTTCTTTTCCCGATTCCCGAAGCCTGCTGGCTAAACGGGTGAAATCGCTGTCACTGGACACGATGCAGAACCCGTCCACATTGTCCGTATAAAGCAAATCCATGGCATCGATGATCAATGCGGAATCCGTTGCATTCTTTCCCACAGTATTGGAAAACTGCTGAATGGGGGTGATGGAGTTTTCCAGCAGTTCCATCTTCCACTTTCCCATCTGGGCGCTGGTCCAGTCCCCATAAATTCTCTTGTAGGTAATCACCCCGTACCGGGTCATCTCATCCAGAATACACGTAATATACTTGGCGGAAATATTATCCGAATCAATCAATACTGCAAACTTCTTGTCACTCAACGTTCTGTTCTCCCGTCTTTGTTTTTTTCCACTTTTTGTCAGGATCGTCGCCTGTCTACCTATTATATTTCATTTTTCCATTTATTACAATATCACCGCCAAAACAGACTGGGAGAATTTTTATAATGTATTTAAAACGTTTCTAACCATAATAAAAAAGAAGCCCTGTCAATTACTGAAAGGAGTACAATTATGAATTCAGTACAAAAAGAAAATACGGCACCTTTGTCTCCGCCCTCTTCGCCGCCCTTGGGCATTTCTTCGGTTCCGGTCCAGACCTGGGAACAGCCTTATGACTCTGCATCAGCGCTAAAGCACGGAACCATTTTTCCGGGCCTTAATTTTCCGTTCTATGCTTCAGGAGGTGGACAATAATGGCAGATCAAAAAACTCTTTTAAAACAGATTACAGAAATCAGCTTTACGGTCAATGATTTAACCCTTTATTTAGACACTCATCCTCTGGATGAAAACGCATTATCCGCCTTCCAGCAGGCCATGATGCAGAGAAAACAGCTTTTAAAAACGTATGGGGAGAATTTTGAACCGCTCACCATGGACTGCGTCTGCCCTGATTCCAACAACAAGACGGCTTCTCAAACGAAATACGGGGGACAGAAACATTTTACCTGGTGTGACGGCCCTATGCCATGGGAAGGAGGTGCTGTATAATGTGGAATTATGAAAAAAGACTGCAATTTCCTGTCAACATCAAGGAAACCTGTCCCAAAACAGCTTCCTTAATCATCACCCAGTTCGGCGGGCCGGACGGTGAGCTGGCTGCTTCTATGCGCTATCTTTCCCAAAGGTATTCCATGCCATGCAAAGAGGTCGCCGGACTTTTGACCGACATCGGAACGGAAGAGCTGGGACACCTGGAAATGATCTGCGCCATCGTTTACCAGCTTACGAAAAATCTGACTCCGGAGCAGGCAAAAACAGCCGGTTTTGACGCCTATTACGTGGACCATACGACAGCGCTGTGGCCGACGGCGGCAGCCGGTGTTCCCTTTAACGCCTGTGAGTTCCAGTCCAAAGGCGATGCCATTACAGATTTAACGGAGGACCTTGCGGCAGAGCAGAAAGCGAGAACTACCTATGACAACCTGATTCGGATTATCACAAATCCTGACGTGCGGGAGCCATTAAAGTTTCTGCGGGCAAGAGAAATCGTTCATTTCCAGAGGTTTGGGGAGGCCATGGAAAAGATCAAATCCAACTTAGATTCCAAGAACTTTTATTATTTTAATCCGGAATTTGACAAGCAGTTTGTTAAAAACCAGATGTAACCGGAAATTTCAAAAAGACCGGAGCTCTGTTTTTCTTCAGGGTTCCGGTCTTTTTTTCAAAATCTGGCTTTATTTTCTTAAATTCTCTCTTATTTACTGCTCATCATAACAGTACTTCATCAAATCATAAACTTCATCCTTTACCGGCTCATCTTTATAGTATCCCTTAAGAAGAGTTATGATTTTAGCGGCAAATTCCGATGGCACAGGAATTTCTCCGGCAGCGGCGAAAAAATCCGCTTTCATCTCGCTGACCGTTTCCCTTTTTGGAGGAAAAGGAAGATTGTAAATCTTATAAAGCATTCCAAGAGAGACACACACCTCATTGGCTGAGGTGAGGGGCGCGTTTTCAAATCTGGCTTTGATTTCCACGGCCTGTTTGTTGATGTAAAATACCATAAATCCTTCACTCCTTTACAGGCTTTTCACCCTGGCAATGTCGATTAAGGTCATTGCCTTTGATTTATTTTCCATACTGGTCACCAGAGCGGCAGCCGTATCCAGAGAAGTCAGCACGGTCACCCCGGTTTCTATGGCATTTCTCCGGATCACGAATCCGTCCCTGCTTCTGTCCGCTCCCTGGGGAGGCGTATCGATGATTAAGTCGATTTTATGACCCAGGATCAAATCCAGCAGGTTGGGGGATTCCTGTTCCAGCTTTCGAACCTGCAGGGCTTTGACCCCATTTTTATTTAACACCTTTGCTGTTCCTGAGGTGGAGAATATTTGATAGCCCTGGGCCTGAAATCTTCTGGCTATGTCAATGACCTCTTCCTTATCGGGATCCCTCACGGTTATGATCATGTTCTTATGCTTTGGCAGACGGACGCCTGCCCCTGCAAATGCCTTGTAAAGCGCCTCGTTAAAGGTCTTTGCAATTCCCAGACACTCCCCTGTGGACTTCATTTCCGGTCCCAGGCTCACGTCAGCGCCTCTGATCTTTTCAAAGGAGAATACAGGCATCTTTATGGCAATATGCTCTGCCTCAGGCTGAAGCCCCGGTTCATACCCCAGCTCCTTAATGGAATGTCCGCAGATGACTTTCGTCGCCAGAGGGACAATGGGAATGCCGGTCACCTTGCTGATATAGGGAACGGTTCTGGAGGAGCGGGGATTTACTTCTATTACATAGACGTCTTCCCCGCTGACGATGAACTGAATGTTGATCATTCCCTTGACGTGAAGGGCCCTTGCCAGCCTTCCGGTGTATTCCACCAGAATATCCTTTGTTTTCCGGCTTATGCTTTGAGCCGGATATACGGAGATGCTGTCACCGGAGTGGACTCCCGCCCGCTCGATGTGCTCCATAATTCCAGGAATCAGAATGTCTTCCCCGTCGCAGACCGCATCCACCTCGATTTCCTTGCCCACAATGTACTTATCCACAAGAATGGGGTGTTCCTGGGCGATCTGGTTGATAATTCCGATGAATTCATCTACATCCTGGTCCGATATGGCGATCTGCATCCCCTGGCCTCCCAGCACATAAGAGGGCCTTACCAGAACCGGGTAGCCTAAGGCGCGGGCCGCTTCTTTGGCTTCTTCTGCCGTGAATACGGTCTGTCCCGCCGGCCTTGGAATCCGGCATTCCTCTAAAATCTTATCAAACAGCTCCCGATCCTCCGCCGCATCCACATCCTCTGCCGCTGTGCCCAGAATGGGAACTCCCATCTTCATCAGGGCCTCTGTCAGCTTAATGGCAGTCTGGCCGCCGAACTGGACCACTGCCCCATCCGGTTTTTCCATGTCGACAATGCTTTCCACATCCTCCGGAGTCAGAGGTTCAAAATACAGCTTATCCGCAATGTCAAAATCCGTGCTCACGGTTTCCGGATTGTTGTTGACGATAATGGTCTCATAGCCTTCCCGGCGAAAGCTCCAGGTGCTGTGAACCGAGCAGAAGTCAAATTCAATTCCCTGTCCGATTCGGATAGGGCCTGACCCAAGAACCAGCACCTTCTTTTTCCCAGTAGTCTGTTCCGCCTCGTTTTCACTCCCAAAGCAGGAGTAATAATAAGGCGTTTCAGCGGCAAATTCGGCTGCGCAGGTGTCCACCATCTTAAAGGCTGCCAGGATATTGTTTTCCTTTCTCATCCGGCGGATTTCCTCCGAAGAAATCCCGGTCAGTCCGGAAATGACCGTATCCGGATATTCCAGCCTTTTTGCTTCTTTTAACAGTTCAACTGTGAGAGGGCCTTTTTTCAGCTCTGTCTCCATTTCCACCAGAATTGCCAGCTTATCGATAAACCATAGATCGATCTTTGTAATATCGTGAATTTTTTCGTAGGTAAATCCCCTGCGCAGGGCCTCTGCAATGACCCATATCCTTCTGTCGTCCACCAGATGAAGGGTCTCGGTCAGTTCATAATCGGAAAGCCCCGTAAAGTCATAGGACATCAAGCTGTCCACATGCTGTTCCAAAGAGCGGATGGCCTTCATCAGACCCCCTTCAAAGCTGGGACAGATGCTCATGACCTCTCCCGTGGCCTTCATCTGGGTTCCAAGGGTTCGTTTGGCACTTAAAAACTTGTCAAAGGGAAGGCGGGGCATCTTGACCACGCAGTAATCCAGCATGGGTTCGAAGCTGGCGTACGTCTTCTTTGTGACCTCGTTTCTGATCTCATCCAAGTGATACCCCAGGGCGATTTTGGCCGCAACCTTGGCAATGGGATAGCCGGTGGCCTTGGAAGCCAGAGCTGAGGAGCGGCTGACACGGGGATTCACTTCGATGACGCAGTATTCAAAGCTTTCCGGGTGAAGGGCGTACTGGACATTACAGCCTCCGGTGATTTCCAGCTCGCTGATGATCTTAAGGGCTGAGGTGCGCAGCATCTGGTATTCCTTATCCCCCAGGGTCTGGGAAGGGGCCACCACAATGCTGTCTCCCGTATGGACCCCCACCGGGTCTAAGTTTTCCATGTTGCATACGGTGATCACATTGCCTGCGCTATCCCGCATGACCTCGTATTCGATTTCCTTCCAGCCTGCGATGCACCGTTCCACCAGAACCTGCCCCACACGGGATAAGCGGAGGCCGTTTTCAAGGATTTCACGGCACTTGGCAGGGTCTTTTGCAATCCCTCCTCCGGAGCCTCCCAGGGTGTAAGCCGGGCGGAGAACCACCGGATATCCGATTTCCTGGGCGACCCGCAGGCCATCCTCCACACATTCCACAATATCGGAAGGGGCTACAGGCTCCCCGATCTTTTCCATGGTGTTTTTAAACATCTCCCGGTCTTCCGCCTTTTTTATGGTGAGAGCGGTAGTTCCGATCAGCCTTACGCTGTGTTCCTGTAAAAATCCCGCATCCTCCAGCTCCATGGCCAGGTTTAAGCCTGCCTGGCCGCCTAGTGTGGGGAGGACGCTGTCCGGCCTTTCCTTTAAGATCAACTGCTCCACTGTTTCCAAAGTCAAGGGCTCGATGTATACCTTGTCCGCAATGTCCTTATCCGTCATAATGGTGGCCGGGTTGGAGTTTAGGAGGACGACTTCAATCCCCTCTTCTTTTAAAGAACGGCAGGCCTGGGTTCCTGCGTAGTCAAATTCTGCTGCCTGTCCGATGATGATAGGCCCTGAACCAAGGACCAGCACCTTTTTTATATCATGATTTCTGGGCATGATCATCCACCTCCATCATTTTCAAAAAACGGTCAAATAAGTAACCGGAATCCTGGGGGCCGGGACAGGCTTCGGGGTGGTACTGGACGGTGAACACGTTTTTGCCTCTGTATTTCAGCCCCTCATTGGTCCCGTCATTGACGTTTATAAATGCGGCCTCTGCAACAGCCGGGTCAACAGTGTCCATGTCCACCACGTAGCCGTGGTTTTGGGAAGATATGTACACCCGCCCTGTTTCCAAATCCTTTACCGGATGGTTGCCTCCCCTGTGGCCGTATTTCAGCTTGTGGGTATCGGCTCCCGTCGCCAGGGCCATAAGCTGATGCCCCAGACAGATGGCAAAAATGGGCACATCGGACTGATACAGTTTCTTAATTTCCTCAATGATTTCCTCACACTCCTTGGGATCGCCGGGGCCGTTGGAAAGCATGATGCCGTCAGGGTTTGAGGAAAGAATTTCTTCTGCTTTCGTGTATGCAGGATACACGGTCACCTGACAGCCTCTTTCCTGCAGGGAGCGGGCGATGTTTTTCTTGGCTCCAAGGTCCAAAAGGGCCACCTTTTTCCCTTCACCTGGAAGGACATGGCTTTCCCTGCAGGTGGTGGCTTTTACAACGCCTGCAACAGAGTATTTTTTCATACGATCAATGACTTCGTCACAATTAAAACCTTCATCGGTCGTAATCATGCCGTTCATCGTACCTTTTTCTCTTAAGATTTTTGTTAGGGCTCTTGTATCGATACCACTGATACCGGGAATGTCATATGCTTCTAAGAAATGTTGAATGGTATCCCTGCTTCTGAAATTGCTGGGGATTCTGGATAATTCTCTGACAAGAAAGCCTTGCGGCCATGGTTTAAATGATTCCATATCTTCATAACAAATGCCGTAATTGCCAATTAAGGGGTACGTCATCACAACGGCCTGCCCCGCATAGGAGGGGTCGGTGAGGACTTCTAAATAACCGGTCATGGAAGTATTGAATACGATTTCACTTATCACTTCCCTGGTTGAACCAATACTGGTCCCTGTAAAAACAGTTCCGTCTTCCAGTATTAAAAAAGCTTTCATACGCAAAATCCATCCTTTCTCTGAGTGTATGGTTTTTGAGTTTGATTAAGTCTGCCCAAATTGAGTAGATTATACAGGATTTGGGAAGATTTTTCAACTGTTTTCTGCATTTTTATTTTACTACATTTTTATGCACATATTTTGTATTTTTAACTATTTTAACTAAAAACCATGAATATTTATTCAAAATCAGTCTGGTATTTTCTTCTGACGCATACTTTGGGAGCCATTGGAGCAGACTATGAATGAGGTGATGATGATGATTGATAACAGCGAACTTCCCATTGGTTTTACCATGGAGCTGGCACAGCATTCCGACATTCTGGCCCGTTTTGCGGGGCTTAGCGAACCGGAGCGGAACAGAATCGTCAACGGCGCCAGAACCATTGAAAGCCGCGATGAAATGAGAAACTATGTGGAATCCATGTTTCACGAACCGAAAAACTCCTTTTTCTGAAAGCTCCCTGCAGGATAATTTTTCATCCTGCAGGGCTTTTGTAATCATTCTCCCTGCCCTTTAATATATTTATAATAATCATTTCAACAAGGGGCATTTTATGAATCGCTGCAAGACAGTCGCCGCACAGCAAACCTCTTCTACAGGACTTCTTCAGATAAATGTGGTTTCTGCGGAAAACAATTTTCCCATACAGGGTGCAGAAATATCCATTTCTTATAAAGGAGACCCGTCAAACGTCCTGGAACAGGTTACCACAGACGTATCAGGGCAGACGGAAAGCATCAGTTTGTCCGCACCTCCCATTGACTTAAGCTTATCACCGGGCCTTATTCAGCCTTACTCGGAATATTCTCTCCTGATCCAGGCACCGGGCTTTGAGCCGGTGGAAGTCTCAGGAACGGAAATCCTGGCCCAGACGCTGGCTCTCCAGCCGGTGCGCATGATTCCTGTTGCGGACTCCATTTCTGCGGATGTTCCCATCGTCATCCCGGACCACACGCTTTATGGAGACTACCCTCCTAAAATCGCAGAGGATGAGATAAAACCTGTGGCAGAAACCGGAGAAATCGTATTAAGCCAGGTTGTGGTTCCCCAGACCATCATCGTCCACGACGGCGCTCCCACTGACCCCACCGCAAAAAATCATTACGTCCCTTACCGGGATTACATTAAAAATGTGGCCTCCAGCGAGATTTACGCCACCTGGCCCAGAGAGACCATCATTGCCAATGTTCTGGCTATTATGAGTTTCACCTTAAACCGGGTTTATACGGAGTGGTACCGGAACCAGGGCTATGATTTTACCATCACTTCATCCACCGCTTTCGACCACAAATGGATTCACGGGCGGAATATTTATGAGAGCATTTCTCAGGTTGTGGATGAAATTTTTAACAGCTACTTATCCCGTCCGGGCGTCAAACAGCCCATACTCACCCAATACTGTGACGGAAACCGGGTGTCCTGTCCAAACTGGATGACACAGTGGGGATCAAAGACCCTGGGTGAACAGGGTTACTCTGCCATTGAAATCCTCCGGTATTATTACGGAAGCAATATGTACATCAACACGGCGGAGCAGATTTCCGGAGTTCCTTCCTCCTGGCCCGGTTACAATTTAACCTTAGGCGCCAGCGGAGAAAAGGTCCAGCAGGTTCAGGAGCAGCTGGGCACCATTGCCGGTGTTTACACTGCCATTCCAAAGGTCACCGCTGACGGAATATTCGGCCCCGCAACAGCAGAGGCAGTGCGCCAGTTCCAAACCATTTTCGGGCTCCCGGTCACAGGAGTGATCGATTTTGCCACCTGGTACCGCATTTCCCATATCTATGTGGGCATTACAAGGATTGCGGAGTATTCTTAGGCTCTGACACAGCAAAAGCCGCTAAAGGCCAGACAAAGGCCCTTAGCGGCTTTTTATTCAGCCTTCTCCTCCCAGCCCCACAGCGCAGACATAGCCAAGAAGGCTCAAAGAAATACCCGCCAGAATCTGATGGGTCATGACACTGCTCCATGTCACATCCCACAGCACGACAAACGGAGAAGAAAAAACCAGCCCCATAATAACCTGATACATCTTCCGTTCATGGCACCTTAAAAGCCATTCCACTGCCCTTGCAAATAAAAATACACCGACAGCAAGACCTGCATAGTATGGAACCATCACGATTCCGTTGGTGAAAAGACTGTTAAAATCAAGGGAAGACAAGGCCCGGATACAGGCATTATTGGTCTGGAGAAGGGGCTCATAAAATCCCAGCATCATCATGATCATGGAACCGCTGATTCCCGGAATCACCATGGTAGCCGCCCCGATCAGGCCGATCAGGAACAAAACAGGCACCCAGTAAGTCCCGGAAGAAAGCCAGGCAGCCCCGGAAGCCAGGTTCTCTCCCCTCTGACCGGAAGCGATCATTTTTTCAGCCCCAAAGGTGAAGAAAATCACTGCTGCACAGGTCAAAAATGCGGTCACCAGCCCTGCCGTCTTTCCCTTTTGTCCTTTTGGAAATCCCTTCCGGAACAGGGAAGGAAGCCCACCGCCAATCATTCCCAGAAACGCCATTTTCGTCTGAAGGGGATATGTATAAAAAAGATACTCAAAGGCCAGGGAGAGAAACACAATTCCCACCACAGCCCCGATTCCATAAGGCAGCAGAATCCGCAGGCTTTTCACCGGCTCCTTAAACAGCCGGTTTACCGCATGGATGATCTTATCATACACTCCCATGGAAATGGCCAGCACCCCTCCGCTGATTCCCGGAAGTATGTTTGCCACACCAATGATCAGTCCTTTTAAAAGCTCATTGATATACCTCAATCAATTCCTCCTGATTCAATATGTATATCACAGCTTATGCCTTCTCCACCTCTTCTAATACATCTTTCACCCGCCGAAGCTTACAATCTGCCAGGCTCTGGTCAAAGCCAAACCGTTCATCGATGAGGGCCGCAACCTTCATGCCGGCCCTGTAAGCGGCCAGGATTCCAACGGTAGAGTCCTCCACTGCCAGACACTCTTTGGGATCAACATGAATCAGCCCTGCGGTGTGCAGATAGATTTCCGGATCAGGCTTGCTCCGCTTAAACTGGCCGCCGCTGACAACAGCCTCAAAGTAATGCCGTATTTCATTTTCCTCTAAAACCCGCTCCACCACGGGAAGCCTTGTGGAAGAAGCCAGAGCCAGCCTGTATCCTCTCTCCTTCAGCTCCATGAGAGTTTCCTTTACCTCCGGACGGAATATCTTTTTGTAGTCCATCCGGCTGTAAATATCCATCTGCTTAAACTCCTCCCGAAGCTCCTCCCAGGACTGTCCGTTATTCACCACTCCTTCCAGGATTTCCCAGCACTCCTGTTTCGTGGCTCCCACCATGGGAAACAGTTGTTCCAGCTTCACATCGGGATTCTTGGTCCTGGCAAATTCCAATTGGTGTTCTAAGTAAACGCCTTCGCTGTCAATGATAACTCCATCCATGTCAAAAATAACTGCCTTAATCATTTCTGTCTCCTTTTTTGTTATCTCTTTATAAACATTACGATACTTCCATCCATTCTGTCAAGCCGTAAAGGGAAAAGTATGGCTCACCGGATTCACAAAAATAAGCCCCTGGTGCAAGGCCTTTTTTAAAAAAGCCTGCACCAGGGGCATCCGATTTTCAATACACCGCCGGTCTTTTCACCAAAAACGTGTTATATCCGCACTGCTTAAGGGACTGCTCCATGCGGACTGCGTTATCCAGGTTGCGGAATGCTCCCACGCGGACCTTGTAAAGCCCATCCTCTAAGACGATAAAGGCAGGAAATCCCTGGGACTTTAAAGCCTCCATCTGGCTTTCGGCCAGCGGGCGGACTCTGTAAGCGCCTGTCTGCACCTGGTAATATTCTGTTTTTTCCTCTGACTGGTCCCGGAAGGTATTTAAAATTCCCTGGGCCAAGGCCTGAGCGATCTCCTGAAAATTCCGGTCAAATAAATCGTTATCTCCTTCATTGTCAATAAAACCGGCTTCCACCATAACCGACGGAATATTTGTCCGCCTGAGCATCACCAGTCCGGGACGCTCCACTGTTCCCAGGTTGGTAAATCCCGTCTCGCTGAGTGCCTCCCCTATATTCTTTGCGAACATGGCCGGGGCTCCGTTGTCTTCAAAAACAAGAGTCAGCACTCCGGAACCGGAGCCGGGAACAGGCATTGCATTGCGGTGTATGGATACGAGAAGGTCTCCCTCCGAATTATTTGCCATCATAGCCTTTTCAAGAGGGGTATTGTAGGTATCGTCAGTTCTGGTATACCTGACATCGATTCCGTTGTCTGCAAGGATCTGCCCCGCAGCCAGCGCAAGGTTTAAGTTATCATCTTTTTCCTTCCGCCCGTTATAAGTTGCGCCTGGGTCTGCGCCGCCGTGACCCGCATCTATTACTACGATCTTTCTCTCTTCCAAAAGAAAAACTCCTTTCACATACCTCTATTCTATAAAGTATGTCAAAGCAGTCCCCTCCGTACCATGTTTCAGTCCGGATTTATTCTTTTTCTCCCATTTCCGCCATCACATCCACGCCTCTTGGCTCCACCGGAGCAGAAAAGACGATCTGGGTGCTGGTCTTTCCGTATTTCTGGAGCCTTCCGATGAAAACGTCCAGTTCCATGGTGCTGGGAAAGGCCACCTTAATCAGCATGGAGTAATCTCCTGTCACGCAGTTGCACTCCAGGACATTGGGTACAGACTTCATATGTTCATAAAACTGGATTTTATCCATGGGGGAGACCTCCAGGCTCACAAAGGCAATGATGTGATACCCCAGCTTCACCGGGTCTACGGAAGCGTGGTATCCGGTGATGATCTTCTCCCTCTCCAGCTTTTCAATTCTGGAGGAAACTGCCGGTGAGGAAAGAAAGGTATTATCCGCTATGTTCTTTAAAGATGCTCTGGCATTTTTCTGCAGGATCTGCACTATTTTCTTATCGATATCGTCCATATTCTTCTCCTCTGCCCTTCAAATAAAAAAAGCGTCAGCACCGTCAGGGCACCGAACGCTTTTGTTCTTACGAGTTAAGCTTCATTTTTTTATGTTTTTCCGAAATAATAATAACTAATTCTCAAAGATTTGTCAACCTCTATTTATATAAGGAAGGAAGACACTTCTTCATCCGTTCAACGGCTTCCACCGTATTTTCATACGTTCCAAAGGCGGTCAGACGGAAATATCCTTCCCCGCTGGGTCCGAATCCGCTTCCAGGAGTTCCCACCACGCTGGCCTCTTCTAACAGGCAGTCAAAGAATTCCCAGGAGGTCATCCCCTGCGGCACTTTTAACCAGATATAAGGAGCGTTGACACCGCCGTAAACCTGGCAGCCTGCCTCTTTTAAGCCATTGTAAATGACTCCCGCATTTCTCATATAATAAGCCACCTGTTCCTTTAACTGGGCCTTTCCTTCGGGAGAATAAACGGCTGTTCCCGCTTTCTGGATGATGTAGGGAGCCCCGTTAAACTTGGTTCCATGGCGTCTGGCCCAAAGGGAATGAAGGGTCACTCCGCCGCTTACAAGGGCCTTGGGAACCACGGTAAAGCCTAAGCGGACTCCTGTAAAGCCTGCGTTTTTGGAAAAAGAACGAAACTCAATGGCACAGGTGTCAGCCCCCTCGATCTCATAGATGGAGTGAGGAACATCCTCCTGGCTGATGTACGCCTCATAAGCCGCATCATAGAGAATCACAGCGCCGTTTTCATTGGCGTAGTCCACCCATACCTTTAACTGGTCCCTGGTGAGAGTGGTGCCTGTAGGGTTATTTGGAACGCATAAATAGATCAGGTCCGGCACTTCCTCAGGAAGACTGGGAACGAAATCATTTTCAGCGGTACAGGGCATGTAGATCACATTGCTCCATTTTCCGGTCTTCTCATCGTATTCTCCGGTTCTTCCTGCCATGACATTGGAATCCACATAAACCGGGTACACCGGGTCGCAGACTGCGATTTTACACTTCTCGTCAAAAATCTCCTGAATATTTCCGCAGTCGCTCTTGGCTCCGTCGGAAACAAATATCTCATCTGCGGATATGGGGCAGCCCCTGGAGATGTAATCCTCTTTTGCAATCAGCTCCCTCAAAAATCCATAACCCAGGTCAGGCGCATAGCCGTGAAAAGTATCCGCACTTCCCATTTCCTCCACCGCACCGTGAAGGGCTTCAATGATTGCCGGGGCAATGGGCTGAGTCACATCACCGATTCCCAGACGGATCAGTTTTTTATCCGGGTTTCCTTCTGTGTAAGCGCTTACTTTTTTTGCAATGGTGGAAAACAGATAGCTTCCCGGCAGTTTTAAATAATTTTCGTTGATCTTAACCATAAGTTCCTCCGTTATTTTAAAGACTTCTTTCGTCAAATTCTCCTTCAAATACCTGGACAGCAGGCCCGGTCATAAACACATGGCCGCTTCCCTCTCTGTCCCATTCGATCATTAAGTTTCCGCCCTTTAGCTCCACTTCCGCCTTATTAGAGGTCCGTCCGCTTAAAGCTGAGGCCACCACGCTGGCCGTGGCTCCGGTTCCGCAGGCCCACGTTTCCCCGCTTCCCCTCTCCCACACCCGCATGCGGATATAGCTTTTGCTCTTCACTTCAATAAACTCTGAATTGGTGCGCTCCGGGAAACGGACATGATGTTCGAAAGCAGGACCGATTGCCTCTAAATCCAGACCGTCAATGCCCTCCATAAAATAGATCGCATGAGGGTTTCCCATGGAAATGCCGATGAATTCATAATCCCTTCCATCGATAGAGATGGGCTCCGGCACCTGACTGGTGATTTCCGGCACGCCCATGTCCACAGTGATCATCACAGCCTTGCCGTTTTCTTCCGTAATTTTCAAATGCTTGATTCCGGCTCCTGTCTCCACATCAAACTCTGTTTTCCCTGCCATGCCGTGATCGTACACGTATTTTCCCACACAGCGGATTCCATTGCCGCACATCTGGCTTTCTGAGCCGTCGGCATTGAACATCCTCATACGGAAATCCGCAGTTTCTGACGGGCAGATGAGAATGAGCCCGTCGGAGCCGATTCCGAAATGGCGGTCACTGACTTTTTTAGAAAGCTCTGCCGGATTCTCCACCGTCTCCTCAAAGCAGTTAATATACACATAGTCATTTCCAGTGCCCTGCATCTTTGTAAATTTCATACCTCGCCTCCACGCTAAATATTAATCAGGCTCATGATCATCTGGGCTGTTTCCACCAGATTGTTTCCGCTGTCCATGCTGCATTTCTGGATATAGCGGTGGGCCTCTGTCTCGGACATGTGATTTCGTTCCATCAACAGCTCCTTGGCCATTTTAATCATATCCTGTTCTTCCTTGCTCCGTTCCTTTGGCTGGCTTTTCAGTTTCTTTCTTCTCCGGGCCATGGTTTCCATCATCATTTCCAATGTGCTCACAAGGTCCTGAACCTTTAAAGGCAGGCCCAAGCAGACCACATCATCAGGGGCCCTGCCGCTCCACTGGCTGGGGGAAGCCACCAAAAGCATCCCCATCCCTTTGGGAAGACAATCGTAAATATCCTGATACACCATATCCGCAAACCTGCATCCGCAGACCACGATTCCGCTGCCCAGCTCATCGGCACTTTTGACCGCCTGAGCGCCGGAGGTGCAGACCGCTGACACGGAAAAACCGCTTTTCATAAGAATATTTTTAATATTTTTCGCATCCTCCGCCTTGGAAAATGCCACTATCACATTGGTCAAACACTCTCACCTCCAGATAACCTCACAGGAATCAGAAATCCTAATACTTATACAGGTATTCTTCTACTTCCCAGTCCGTCACCTGAGCCCGGAACTGACGCCATTCCGCTACCTTGGCTTCCAGATACTTGGTGTAGATGTGCTCGCCCAGCACTTCCTTCATAAAATCAGCTTCCCGGAATGCATCAATGGCTTCTCCCAGAGTTTCCGGAAGCTGTCTGATTCCCCTTTTCTGGATTTCATCGGCAGGCATGACAAAGATATTGCTGTCAACGCTTTCCGGCGCCTCCATTTCCTTTTCAATTCCGTCAAGCCCCGCTGCCAGGCAGACAGCCAGAGCCAGATAAGGATTGACAGAAGAATCCGGGCATCGAAGCTCAATTCTGGCGCTTTCCCCTCTGGAAGACGGGATTCGGATGACGGAGCTTCTGTTTCCCTTGGCAGACCATGCGATGTAAATAGGCGCATCGTAGCCTGGAATGAGCCGCTTATAGGAGTTGACTAAAGGATTGGTCATAATCGCCATCTCTTCCATATGATGAAGGATTCCGGCTATAAACTGGTATGCCACCTTGCTTAAGCCGAGCTTGCCGTTGGGGTCCTCAAACATGTTTTTACCCTTTAAATCCGATAAGGACATGTTCAGATGCATGCCGGAGCCATTGACTCCTGCCTTGGGCTTTGGCATGAAAGTGGCGTGAAGGCCGTGGCGCTTTGCAATGGTTTTCACAGCCATCTTAAAGGTCATGATCTGATCCGCTGTAGCCAGACCTTCGGTGTACTGGAAATCAATCTCGTGCTGTCCCGGTGCGATCTCATGATGGGAGGACTCGATCATAAAGCCCATATCCTCCAAGGTCATGATCATGTCCCTGCGCACATTTTCCGCCTGATCAATGGGAGCCACGTCAAAGTAGCTGGCCATCTCATGAGTGTTGGTGGTTGGCTGGCCTTCCTCATCGGTGTGGAACAGGAAAAATTCACATTCCGGGCCTGCATGGAAGACAAAGCCCATGTCCTTGGCTTTTTTCAGCACCTTTTTCAGCACAAACCGGGGGTCTCCTTCAAAGGGCGTCTGGTCGGAACAGTGGACGTCGCACATCAGACGGGCCACCTTTCCCTGCTGGGGACGCCAGGGAAAGAGTTCAAAGGTGTTAAAGTCAGGATAGAGATACATATCCGTTTCTTCATTTCTGACAAAGCCTTCAATGGAAGAGCCGTCGAACATGCAGCGGTTATCAAGGGCCTTTCCAAGCATATTTTTTGTAATGGCAACATTTTTCAGCATACCAAAAATATCCGTGAACTGGAGCCGGATAAACTCCACATCCTCTTCTTCCACAATACGCAATATATCCTCTTTGCTATATTTGCTCATAATACGCCTTCCTTTCATTATCATTGCCCATGTTTTCTGGGCATAATGGGACACCCGCAGGGTCCCTCTCTGTAAAAACAAAAAAGGGTATGCGAAAACTGTCTCTCGACAGTGGACCATCTTCGCACCACCCCGTATATGTGTAAAATATAACAGCTTAAAAAAAATTTGTCAACGTCTTTTTACTTATAATTTTCATATTTTAAAGCGCGAACGGCATTTAAAATAGCCAGAACCGACACTCCCACGTCTGAAAATACAGCAATCCACATGGAGGCCAATCCAAAAGCTGACAGGAAAAGAACCAGGACTTTGATGCCGATGGCAAAGACAATATTCTGCTTCACAATGCCGATGGTTTTCCTGGCTATCCGTATGGCATCCACCAGTTTTGACGGCTCATCGGTCATAATGACCACGTCTGCCGCTTCCACCGCAGCGCCTGACCCGATCCCGCCCATGGCAATCCCTACGTCAGACCTGGATAAAACAGGGGCATCATTGATTCCGTCTCCCACAAAGGCCAGAGTAGAACCTTCCCGTTTTTTCGACAGCAGCTCTTCCACCTTTCCAACCTTGTCACCGGGGAGAAGACCGCCGTGAACCTCATCAATCCCAATCTTTTCTCCTACGGCTCTTCCTACCTCCGGTTTATCTCCGGTCAGCATAACAAGCCTTTTGACCCCGGAAGCCTTTAGGCCCTTTAAAGCCCCAGGAACATCTTCCCTGATGGTATCGGAAATGGTAATAGAACCCAGATAAGCGTCTTCATCCGCCACATAAAGAGTGGTCCCCTCTGCAATTCCTTTGTCAGAAATCTCAATATTTCTCTGCTCCATAAGCCTTGCATTGCCGATGAACACATTTCTGGTCTTTCCTCCATCCTCTATTTCAGCCCTGATGCCATATCCGGCAATCTCTTCTGCCAGACCGATTTTGGACTCATCCACATCCTTTCCATAAGCCTCTTTGACCGATAAGGCAATGGGATGGTTGGAATGAAACTCTCCGTAAGCCGCCAGCTTTAACAAATCTTCTGAACTGCCTTCAACAGGCTCCACTTCCGTCACTTTAAATTTGCCGTTGGTGAGAGTTCCTGTTTTATCAAAGACAACCGTTTCCAGAGAAGCCATGGCTTCTAAGTAATTGCTGCCCTTCATCAAAATCCCCTGTTTGGAGGCCGCTCCAAGGCCGCCGAAAAAGCTTAAGGGGACGGAAATTACCAGAGCACAGGGACAGGAAACAACCAAAAAGCTGCAGGCGCGGTAGACCCAGACTCCCCAGCCCCCTCCCAGAACGAGAGGAGGAACCACAGCCAGCAGGGCTGCCAGAATCACTACTACAGGGGTATAGACCCTTGCAAACTTTGTGATGAAGTTCTCTGCCTTGGCCTTTCTGGAGCTGGCATTTTCCACCAGTTCCAGGATTTTGGCAACTGTGGAATCGTCAAACAGGCTGGTCACCTGAACCTCTAAAACCCCGTTTAAGTTAATGGAACCGCTGATCACCTCAGACCTTTCCTTCACCTCTACAGGCATGGATTCTCCGGTCAAAGCCTTGGTATCAAGACTTCCTGCTCCTTTTACCACCACTCCGTCAAGAGGAACCTTCTCCCCTGGCTTTATCACGATGATATCCCCGATGGAAACCTCATACGGGTCTACCTTTTCTTCTTTTCCATCCCTCAAAAGATTGGCGTATTCCGGGTTAATATCCATCAGCTCTGTAATGGACTTTCTGGACCGGTTCACCGCGTAATCATTAAAGAATTCGCCGACCTGATAAAACAGCATAACTCCTACGGCCTCTTCCAAAGCTCCGATGCCGATGGCCCCGAAGGTCGCCAGAGACATGAGGAAGTTTTCATCAAACAACTGTCCATGCCGTAAGTTTCTCAGTGCCTTTAAGGGAATATCATAACCTACGATCAAATATGAAACTGCAAAGGGAAGCCAGTACCAGGAAACCTTTCCTTCCACAAGCAATCCCAACAGAAAAACCGGAGCGCCGACCGCCAGTCTGGCAATCATCTTTTTTTGCTTCTTCGTCATAGCCGCTTCATCTCCCTACCGAAGAACCTTGAATTCTGCTTCTGGTTCGATTTTAAATGATATCTTTTTTGCCGCTTCCATAATGCCCTCAGACTTTCCGTCCTCCACTTCCAGGATCAGCCTCTGAGTCATAAAACTTAAAGACGCGCTTTCCACACCATCCAGCCTCTTTACCTCTTCTTCAATTTTGGCCGCACAGTTGGCGCAGCATAAACCTTCTAATTTAACGATTTTTTTCATGATCGATTCTCCTTTTTATCTGCCTCGTTTTTTGTCACTGTTTTTTATCACTCTTCGATGTGCTCCATGCCCTGAGCCAGGATGGTCTCAATATGGCCGTCTGTCAGGGAATAAAATACTGCTTTTCCTTCTCTGCGAAACTTCACCAGTCTCATCTGCTTCAACACCCGAAGCTGATGGGAAATAGCCGACTGGCTCATCTGGAGCAGGCTGGCAATATCGCACACACACATTTCTGAACGGCTGAGCACATAAAGGATCTTTATTCTGGTGGTATCTCCGAATACCTTAAAAAAATCCGCCAGATCAAGAAGCTGCTCCTCTTTTGGCATGGCCTTTAACACCTGTCTCACAACATTTTCATGGACACATATAAAATCACATTGGTCAATTTCACCCTTGGGTATGTTTTTTCCGGTCTCTTCTTCCATCAGATCACTCCTTATCTTCATCATATCATATGAATATCTGTTCATATGTTTATATTATCACTTTCACAAAAATTGTCAAGAGGTTTTATTGAATTCTTTTCTCATCAAAACAAAAAAATACAGCCCCCGCTCTCCATACAAAGAGCTTAAAGGCTGCACCTATTTGACATCAAAAATCAATCCGCCGTTCTTTTGGCCACCACCCGGTCAAATATCAGGAATGTGACTGTCAGTGACACCACAACACTGACAAAATCCGAAACCGGTTCAATATAAAAAATCTTCTCCACCCCGAACCAGATCGGGATAAGAGCCGCCCCCACTAAAAATATGGCTTTCCGGAACATGGAAAGGGAGATTGCCGCTTTAGCGGCTCCCATACCCACAAATCCGTCTACAACCGTATACTGGAGAGCCAGAGGGATAATACCCATGGTATATATTTTTATAGCCCACACCGTCAGCTCCACGTAAGCCTCATTGCGGGTGAAAATCCGTACAAAGTAATGAGGCACCGTATGAGCCAGAATGAACATGACAGTGGTAAATACAAGGGCCAGTCCTGCAATATGGCCTGCCGCCTTTTTAATCCGGTCCGGCCTTCCTGCCCCGAAATTATAGCCCAGTACGGTCTGGGTTCCGCCGGTAATTCCTCCAAGGGGCATGGTGACCATCAGCATAAAGCTCTGCACAATGGTCATACAGGTGAGAAGCGTATCTCCCTGGCTTTCCCCGCCGTAACGCTGAATGACCATATTCAAGGCGATGATCAAAACATTGTCAAAAGCGATGATGAGAAAAGGAGTGAGGCCTAAAAGCAGGACACGCCTCATGATCTGCCAGTCGTAATGGCCGAAGGTGATCCGGATAGGAGGCTTGTCCCCGAATAAAAAGCGCAGCACATAGGCACAGGAAGCCATCTGGGATAAGACAGTTGCAATTGCAGCTCCCTTTACCTCCAGGCCAAAGACGAACATGAATACAGGGTCCAGCACAATATTGCATACTGCCCCTAAAATGACGGACTTCATCGCCACCTTTGCAAACCCCTGGCAGATGATGAACTGGTTCATCCCCGTAGCCAGAAGGGCGAACACAGTGCCCAGCAAACAGATAGTAATATAATCATTGGCATAGGAAAACGTGGCTTCACTCGCTCCAAACCACATCAAAAGCTTATTCTTTGCCATAAGGGAAAAGACAGTGATCGCCGCTGACAAAACCGTCAAAAGCAAAAAGCAGTTGGCGAGAATCTGGCTGGCAGCCCGGTGGTTTTTCTCCCCCATGCGGATGCTCATTAAGGGAGAGCCTCCCACACACACTAAAAAAGCAACAGAAGAAACCATAGTCACAATCGGACCGCAGATTCCCACTCCTGCCAATGCAATCTCACCGATTCCGGCAATGTTTCCTATGTACATCCGGTCTACGATGCTGTAAAAAACGCTTACAAACTGGGCCAGCATGGAGGGAATTGCCAGCCTCCATACCAGTCCTCTTATTTGGTCTGTATCTAAATTATTCTCTGTCATCTAAACCTCATTCAGCCGGTCACTGCACCATGGCGCCGTTTGAGCCAAAGGTATAAGAAACCCCGTCAATACTCAACGTGGCATCGTGAACCATAATGCCGTTGGAATCCAGATAATACCAGACATCTCCCACTGAAACCCAGCCGGTCTGTTTTACGTAATTTTTTGTATAATACCAGTTTCCGTCGATCACCTTCCAGCCTTCGGAAGGAATCAGGGAGCTGTAATCTGCAAAGGAAAATTCTATGGTCACATTTCCGTCAATGCCGTCTACCCGTCCCTGGTCCGTGCACTGCCAGATGGTGCGGTTCTGGTAATTGTTGACGGTTCCGTATCTGGCATACCAGACATCGTAAGGAACCTGGCTCATATCAATGTGGTTGGTCAGCCATTCGTTGTTGGCATAGACGATGGGCCGGTAGCCTGCCTCAGCAATGGTCCTGCAGAATGCGTTGATATTATCCGTGATCTGCTGTTTTGATAAGTTATTATCCAGAAGATATTTGGATTCCACATCATAGGCAATGGGATAGGAAACAGCATAATCCTTTACCATCCGAAGCACATATCTGGCCTCTTCTACCGCTGCCTGGGTGTCAAGGGCCTGGGTATAAAAAAACACTCCTGTTTTAATCCCTCTGGCTGCCGCGCCGTTCATGTTCATAGAATAGTAAGGGTCCATGTCCTTAAAATAGCCGATGCGCACCATGGCAAAGGAAATCCCTGACTTTGCCACCTTATCCCAGTCAATGCCTCCATTTTCCCCGCTCTGGCGGTTCTGGTACTTGGTCACTGTAATTCCCTTTTCCAGGGCTCCTGCAAGGGGCATTCCCGACGCATCTACAAACTGTCCATTTTCCATTTCCCAGGGCTGGGCCGAATATCCGGTAACAGGCGCCGCCGCCATGGACAGGGCCATAATGCCCGCAGTCAGGCATGCACACGCGCTGAGTTTAAATCTGGTTTTATCTTTCATTTTTTTAATCCTTTCTCCTGCGGAATTCATTGATGTCGTGAATGAGAATTTTCACGCTGCCAATGAATGAATCAAAGGAACCGAATTCATATAAGTTAAGAAACAGCATTCCAACGGGCACAGCTAAGATCATCCCGGCAATTCCGCTGATTTTAAATCCCAGGTACAAAAAAAGAAGTGTCATGAAGGGATCAAGCCCCATGGTATCTCCCACGATCTTGGGCTGAATAATCTGCCTTAAGACCAGGGTGAGAACGTAAATGGCAACAAGGCCGAAACCAAAGGCGTACTGTCCGGAAACAAACCGGAGCAGGGCCCACGGTATGAGAACCGTTCCCGTTCCCAAAATCGGAAGGAAGTCCAGCACTGCGATGAGAACCGCCAAAAGCAGGGCATAATCCACTCCCATCACCAGAAATCCTGCTGCTAAAACTCCGGCCACGATGAACATGATCTTAAACTGAGCCAGAAAATACCCGCCTATGAGGTGCCTGATGTCCTTTTTCAAATGGTGGTAATACCTGGTTCCTCCCTCAGGCATATACCGGTGGAGTATCCCCATGACCTTGTCTCTGTCCACAATAAAGAGATAAGAGGAAAAGATGGTCACAACGGTGTAAACCAGCGCCGCCGGAATCCCCTTTACCACATTTCCGGCTGCCATAACCGTAGGGGAAGCGATCTTTTGCACCAGCACATTTAAGTATTCGCCTATATGGGTGAAAAACAGGCCTATGGAATCCTGGGTTCCCTGGGGAAGAAACTGTAAAATTCCTTCCAGCTTAAGAAGCAGCTCCTGGCCTCCTGCCCATGCGGTTTCGTAATACTTAGGCAAATCCGCTGCAAACCCGGCTGCCTCTGAAATAAGCTTGGAAATCAAAAAGTATAGTCCTGTGATGATGATGGCAAGAACAGACACCACAATCAAAACAGAGCTGTGCTTTCTGACGATCTTAAGCCGGCTTTCCAGAAAACGCACAAGGGGGTTGGCAATGACCGAAATGATCCAGCCAATGACAAAGGGCAGAAAGAAGCTCAAAAACCTGGGCCCCCAGACGCAGATCAAATAAAAGGCCAGAACCGGAATGACAATATTGAGTATGAGTCTGAAATATTTTTTCACATGTTCCATTTGCATCACCTGCCCTTATTATACTACTGGAACGTATTTCCCGCAAAGGAATAAAATCTAAAGAATTTCTTTCAAAAAACTGTAAAGCTTTTCCATCTCCTCGTCAGTACCGATGGAAATGCGCAGATAATTGTCCAGTCCCGGCTTCTTAAAGTAACGAACAAAGATGTTATTTTCCCGGAGCGCCAGATAAATTTCCTCTGCCTTTTTCTCCTTATGAGTGGCGAAGATAAAATTTGCCATGGAATCCGGGAAAGAAAATCCCAGCGCCGCAAGCCTTTCCTTGGCCCGCTCTCTCGTATCCACAATCTTTTGAAGAGTTTCCTTAAAATACACATCATCCCGCACCGCTTCCGCGCCTAAGGTCAGGGACGGGGCATTCATGGTATAGGAATTATAGGAGTATTTCACATCATTTAAGGCCTTAATCAAATCCTTGTGTCCGATGGCATAGCCGATGCGCATCCCTGCCATGGAACGGGATTTGCTGAAAGTCTGAACCACCAGCAGATTTTCATACTTTTCCACCAGCCTTAAGGCGCTTTCCCCTCCAAAGTCGATATAAGCCTCGTCAATGATCACCACCGACTCCTGATTATGGGCTATGATGTCCTCGATCTCATCAAGGGGCATCAAAACGCCTGTAGGAGCATTGGGATTTGGGAATATGATTCCCCCGTTTTCCCTGTAATAATCTTCCTTCCGGATGCGAAAATCCCCATCAAGGGCAGGAGTCTCATAAGGCACTTGAAATAAATCGGCCCAGACCTGATAAAAGGAGTAGCTGATATCAGGAAACAGCACCGGCTTTTTGGAATTGAAAAAGGTCATAAAGGCCATGGCAATCACATCGTCAGAGCCTACGCCGGGGAAAACCTGATCCTCCCCTACCTGATAATATTCAGAAAGAGCCTGGACCAGAACCGCAGAAGACGGGTCCGGGTATTTGCGAAGCTTCTCCCAGTCCATACGGGCCAGAGCCTCCCTCACCCCAGGAGCCGGAGGATAGGGGTTTTCATTGGTATTGAGTTTCACTAAATCCGTTCCCTTTGGCTGTTCTCCCGGCACGTAAGGAGCCACCCGGCGGATATTTTCTTCCCATGGTCTCATAAGCCGCACTCCTTTGCAATTTTCTCAAAAGCAGGCAGAGCCCGCTCAATCTGCTGGTAGGAAACGCAGTAAGCCATCCTCACATAGCCCGGACAACCAAAAGAGGTTCCCGGAACCACCAGCACCCTGTGCTCCTTGCAGACGTGGCAGAATGCCTGATCATCGGCTTTCGGAGCCTTTACAAACAGGTAAAAGGCGCCTTCGGGCTTGACACATTCAAAGCCGTATTCCGTAAGGCTGTTGTAGAGAAGCTGCCTGTTCTTATCATAAGCCTCTAAATTGGCCTGTTCATCCACACAGCGCATGATCACCCTCTGCATGAGGGAAGGCGCATTGACGCAGCCTAAGATGCGGGTTGCGATGGCTGCTGCCGCCATAACCTTAGAGGAATCCTCCAGCTCATCGGGAATCACCAGGTATCCGATTCTCTCTCCCGGAAGGGATAAGGATTTGCTGTAGGAATAGCAGACCATGGTATTGCGGTAAAAGGGAGTCACGTAAGGAACCTCTGCCCCATCATAGGCCAGCTCCCTGTAGGGCTCGTCAGAAATCAGGACAATGGAAGTTCCCAGCTCTTTTTCCTTTTTCTCCATGATCCCAGCGATGTTCCTGAGAGTTTCTGAGGAATAGATCACACCGGTGGGATTATTGGGCGTGTTGATGATCACAGCCTTGGTCCTCTCTGTAATCCGTTTCTCAAACTCCGCCAGATCCGGCTGAAAGGTATCCGTGTTGGGGGGAACTGCCACAAGCACCCCGTCATAGTTTCTCACATAAGAGCCGTATTCCATGAAATAAGGGGCGAATACCACCACCTCATCCCCTGGGTCCAAAATGGTCTTTAAGATCACATTCATACCGCTGGCCGCTCCAACGGTCATCAGGATATTTTCCAGACGAAAATGAGTTCCAAACCGCCTGTTTAAAGACCCGGCAATGGCTTCCCGCACATCTGCAAAACCTGCATTGCTCATATATCCATGAACCAGGGCCGGGTCTTCTTCCTTTATAATGTCCAAAATGGCCTGGCTGACCGCAGCCGGGGCCGGAACATTGGGATTTCCCAGGCTGAAATCATAGACATTTTCAGGGCCGTATAAGGCTGCCATCTTCTTCCCTTCTTCAAACATGGCGCGGATGGCAGAATTGTTTTCTAAAAGAGGTCTCATCTTGTCTGCTATCATGATTTTATCCTTTCTATGATGAAGGAGGCCGTACGCCCCCTTCTGTTCACTGCTTCATGGTATCCGTAATATCCATACAGGAGTTTATGATGACGGTGCGCCCGTTTTCCACCCGGATCACACGCCCTCTCGTCTTCAGCCAAAGCCAGCTTCCATCCCGTTTTCTGAGGCGGTGCTGCAGGGTATACTCCATTCCCGGAGAACTGAACCGGGA
The DNA here is from genome assembly GCF_047605665.1 of Lacrimispora sp. Classification (GTDB taxonomy): domain Bacteria; phylum Bacillota; class Clostridia; order Lachnospirales; family Lachnospiraceae; genus Lacrimispora. The sequence continues at coordinate 202,815 of NZ_JASGFH010000001.1, forward strand.
AATATTCTCCTGTATCACCTTCATATCCTCCGGATGGAGGATATTTCCCACCTTTCCTTCGATGTCCTCTGCAAATACCTCATAGGAATCGTATTCCAGAAGGCGGAGCACCTCTTTGTTGGCAAAGTAGAGCGGAAAACCTTTTTCGCAATAGATGCCGAGCAGCCCGCCCGGAATCATCTTGGCAAATATGTCGCTGACTGCCTTGTAGCCTTCCTTGGCTATATCTTCAAAAGAAAAGTTCTCTCCCGTCATCTTCACAATACCTGTCAGAACCTTCTGGGAACTCTCCAGCCTCTGGCGCTGTTCCACCTGCTCTGTAAAATCCCGGACAGAACCGTAATAAAGGCAGCGGCCATCCTGTTCCCTCAAAAAGAATACCCTCAACTGGACCCACATCAGGGAACCGTCCAGACGGCAGCGCCGGAGAATTCCTTCCGCTCCGCTGGCCGGGTCCTTATGCGCCAGTTCAAAGAGATTCAGCAGCCGGTCCGCATCGTCCCTGTAGATTTTATTTAATATGAACCGCCTGCGCTCCTCCGTTTCCATGATATTATCCCCGGTAATCCGGTAATACTCCTCATTGGCCCAAAGGACTTCGCAAAGGTCATCGTGAACCTCATAAAGGGCAATGGCCCCCAGCAGATTGTTCATCATGGCCTCACTGGTAATGTTCTCATTAAATAAATCCTCCAGCTTAAGCTGGGTCTGGCGGGCCCGGATTCCTCCATAGTCCACATAATGATCGTTCAGCAGAAGCTGCTCTGCCGTTTCCACAGGCATGGGCTTATAATAGTAATATCCCTGGCCGTAAATACAGCCCGTATTGATCAGAAAGTCGGCCTGGCTCTTTTCCTCCACGCCTTCTGCAATGACCTTCAACTGCATGACCCTCGCCATCCGGACAATGGTTTCCAAAATTCCCATTCCACGGGTCCGGCTGTTTTCATTCATATCCAAAAACTTGGTGTCGATTTTTATGACATCCACATTGACATCCTTCAGCATGTTGAGGGAGGAATAACCGCTTCCGAAATCGTCCATAAACACCGGAAATCCTGCTTTCCTCAAATTCTCAACCGCGTTCCGCAGCAGTTCATAATCTTCTGCATAAGCGCTTTCAGTGATCTCTATTTCCAAAAACTTGGGGTCGATTTTGTACTGGTCCACCAGCTCCCGGAATTTAGCAACAATATCAATGGCCCGGATATCCATACGGGATACATTGACGGAAATGGGCATCAGCTTCCTTCCCTCTTTTTTCCAGCGGTGTAAAAGCTGGCATACCTTTTCCCAGATATAGACATCCAAGTAGGTGATAAATCCATTCTGCTCCAGAAGAGGGATGAAATCTCCGGGGAAAACGAGTCCCCTCACCGGATGCTGCCATCTGACCAGGGACTCCAGCCCCACGATTCTGCCTGTCAGCATATCGCACTGGGGCTGAACGTGAAAAATGAATTCCTTTTTTTCCAGGGCCCTTTGAATCTCCGATAAAAGAACCTGGTCATTTTGCATCTTCTGCTTCATGCCGGGGTCAAACCAGCCGATTCGCTGGGTGTATTTCCCCTTAATGGAGTTTAAGGCAATGGAGGCTCTGTCATACATCATGCTGACCGGAAGGCTCAAATCCTCGATGAGATAGATTCCAAAGGCAGGGCGAAAGCCTGCATTTCCGCCGTACTCTCTCACATATCCGTTAAGCCCCTCTTCCAGGCTGTCCAGCAAGGAGCTGTCAGCAGGAAGGATGACAACGAAATCATCTCCGCCCATATATCCGGCCACCGTATCATACGTCCGTTCCATTTCCTTTAAATGGTTTCCGATCTTTATGAGGAACCTGTCTCCTTCTTCCTCTCCATACCACTCATTAAAAAACTTAAAATGCTCAATATCAATGGCCACCATAAAATGAACCGTGCCGGCCTTGCGCTTTAGCATCTGTTCCGCTTTCTCAAAGAATGGGCCGTAGCGGAAAAGGCCTGTCATGAAGTCCGTCTCTTCCCGCTTTTCCCGGAATTTCCGCTGTTCTTCCTCTTCCTCTTCTTTCCTCCGGCTGATATCCTGGACGTAGCACATGATAATGGCGTCTTCACACTCTCCGCACCGGAACAGGACGAAGATCATACAGACCCAGCCAAAGCTTCCGTTTACCAGCTTTTTCCGGAACTCGCCCTTTAAAATCCTTCCGTTGGCATGAAGGCGATCCAAAAGGGTGGAGGAATTCCAAAACTTCAAAAAGGCCTCCCGGTCCTCATGGTGAATCAGGGAATCCGAGGAACGGGACACCAAAAGATCCAGCCCTCCATCCATTTCAGGAAGAATGTACTTATCCTTTTGAAAAGAGAGCATCCGGTAAGTATTGGCTGAAATATTTAATTCAAGAAGTTCATCATAGACCGTGTTATCGGTCAGATAATAGAACAGATTTTTATTTTTTTCACTCACCGGGCGAAACATGATGAGCCTGCACAGGTCATAGCCAGGCCATTCGATTTCTCCGGAGGACACATCCATCCAAAGCTCAGATGATGTATTGTAATAGATCATGTGCCCGGAATCCTTTCCGGGACAGGGGCAGGGGGCAGAGCCCTCACCCGCTTCATAACAGTGCATTCCTGCTTTCAAATTTGGATAATAGGACCTTGCCATATCATTCAGATAGATGATCCTGTAATTCTGATCAACGATGTAAATACCAGCTTCTCCGCTTTCAGCCGACATACGATTCATAAACTCCCGCCTCTCCTGCACTGCATTAACTACGCATCAACTGAATTATTGTAATATTATAGTATGAAAACGATGTTTTCGTCAACACATTCACTGGGAAGATTTGCCTGATGCTCCTGGCGGGAGACTTTCCTCAATGCCTGCGAAGCTGCTCTGTCATCTCATGGGAAAGGATAAAACGGCCTACATATCCCACTTCCCCTGTCATCAAAACCTCTCCGTTTTCTTCAATTTCCACCTCTAACGCGCCTCCCGGCATGTGGACATACATCTTCGGGTCCGTCAGCCCCATCCGAAAAGCTGCCCCTGCCGCCGCACATCCGCTGGTTCCGGAGGCCAGGATATATCCGGCTCCCCTTTCATAAATTTCAATCTCTATATTAGTCCTGTCCACCACTCTCAAAAGCTCGGTATTCACCCGTTCCGGGAAATAATCCGCCGTTTCGCTGTGTTTTCCAATCCGGCAGGCCAAGTCCTTTGATATGTCATTTAACCATATGACACAGTGGGGATTTCCAATGGACACGCAGGTGACCCGGTAGGGGATGCTCCCAAACATCATGGTCTCATTGAGCACCTCTCTCCTGGGCCCCGTCACCGGAATCTCATCGCTGTAAAATTTAAGCCTGCCCATGGAGGTTTTGATTCTGGTTCCCTCTTCATTTAAATAGCGCAGAGTCTGTGAGCCTCCCAGGGTGGTGATGGTGAAGCTGTTTTTCTGCACATAGCCCGCATCCTTTAAATACTTCCCAAAGATTCTGACCCCGTTTCCCCCTGACTGGGCTTCGCTTCCGTCGGGATTGAATATCCTGACTTCTGGCTTATCCCCTCCCAGTATGGGCCCCTCCAAAAGGCCGTCAGACCCCACTCCGAAATTCCTGTCGCAGATTAAGCGCACCCTGTCCTCTGTCAGCTCCAGTTCATTTTTATTCGGATCGAAAATCAGATAATCATTTCCCAGCCCATGATATTTTTCTAAAATAATGTTCATAAAAAGCCCCCTTTCCCCTACTTTACAATATTCCTATTCCAGCCATAAAAGTCACACAAATCTATAAACTTTTCTTAAGTTTTTTGTCCATTTATTGAAATGGTCCGGAGGCCGTGATATACTGAATTCATAGTATTTTTCTGGATTTTCTGGAAATAGAGAGGAGGGATTTTATGAAAAAAAGAAGCTTAAAAGCCATTTCCCTGCTTCTGGCAGCTCTTCTTCTGGGCGGCTGTGCAGGCAGGTCCGGCGCCGGCCCGCGGGATGTGCCGGCAGAATACGTGAGAAATGAAGGGAGTTTTTCAGGAGAGGCAGAGATGGCAGATACCACGGGGACAAAGGCCTTTGCCGCAGAATCACAGACTATGGCAGAGGAAAACAAGCCCATGCTCCCTGCCGGAAGAAAACTCATACGTACGGTCAGCTTAAATTTAGAGACAGATGCCTTTGACACTCTGATCTCAGGGCTGGAAGCCAAGGTTTTGGAATTGGGCGGATACATAGAACAGTCCGATATGGGCGGAAACAGCTTATATTCCTCCGGTGATCCGGGACCCAGATATGCCAGCATCACCGCCCGGATTCCCGCAGACCATGTAAACGGCTTTTTAACCGCAGTGGAATCAAATACAAACGTGACAAACCGGTCTGAATCGACCCAGGATGTGACTCTCCAGTACAGCGACTTGGAAAGCAGGAAGAAATCTCTGGAAATCGAACAGGAAAAGATGTGGGAATTCCTTGAAAAAGCCGAGTCTGTGGACACGGTCATCACCATCCAGCAGCGCCTGTCAGAAATACGCTACCAACTGGAGTCCATGGAATCCCAGCTCAGGCTCTATGACAATCAGGTGGATTACAGCACGGTTACTTTATACATCAGGGAAGTCACCATCTTCTCTCCCACTTCCCAGGATTCGGCAGGAACCCGAATCAAAAAGGGACTGGAAGACAACTTAAGGACATTTAAAAACGGCGCGGTCAGCTTTGTGGTAATTCTGATCACCACCATTCCCTTCTGGCTGCCTGTTCTGGCTCTCGCAGGAGCCGTCATTTTCCTGCAGCGCAGGCGCAGGAAAAAAAGCAGTGCTTCTCTGCCCGCTTCAAAGGAAAAAGAAGAGGCTCCAAAGGCACCGGAGTCATAATCATAATAAAAAAGCTGCAAACAGCCGTTTATCCGGCTGCTTTGCAGCTTTTTTATGAGCACATCTATCCCCGTCTTCCGTTATTCTTCCAGGAGCAGAACAAATACAAGGCCGCTGTGGCCCCGAAATAGAACCAGGTAGCAGGATTGCTGAACCATGTGGTAAAAAAGGAAAGGATCATGTATATGGCAAACTGGGCGTAAAACAGGTAAACAATGGGATTGCGGGCCCCTTTTACCAGTCTCATGAGAAAGAAAGCCGCCGCCCCTAACAAGGCTCCGAACAAAAGCACCCCTATGATATGAAAATCATAAAAGGAATCGTAAAACAGGGTCACTGTGGTCAGTTCCTCTTTTGTCACATAGATGGGAAAATCCACAAGGGCGGGAACCAGGAATTTAAGCCCCGTAAGAGCCCACAGGGGAAAGAGCATCCGAAGCCCAAAGGTATGGGAAGGAAGCCATTCCACCAGACAGTTGAAATTGTCATAGTTGTTGGCAATGTACATGTATGGCTGGGTGATGAATATGGGCATCCGGCTGTTCTTCATCTCAAAGATGCCGTTTAAATACGCCACATCATGACCTCTCGCCACAGTGAGAACTCCGTAAATGGCAACCATGCCCAGACCGAGCCCTGCCCCATAGAGGATATTCAGCCGGTGCTCCATGGCAACATAGGCCAGAACAGCCAGCCCCACAGCCAGAATCAACTGGAACCTGGACACGCAGAGAATGGGAATGGCACAGGCGATCAGGACCATGATCACAGTCAGAATCAAACGCAGGCCGTTTCTCCCCTGCTCAATGCTGAGATAGAGGACAGCCAAAGGCGGAACCAGCACGCAGGATACGGTAAAATAATGAACTCCGGTGATGTGAAAGGAGGAATAGGCGTGAGGCACTCCCCTGGTGAAAAAGGGAATAAAGCCCAAAACAGCGGCTTCAAAAATAAAAGCCCCAAGGGATAAGGCCGTAACGATCACCATGGACAGAAAAAGAGGCCGTTCATACCCCTTAAAACTGAACCAGCTGGAACGCTGCCCTCCCGGCTCCCCCTGCAGCTTTGTGAGAAATTCAAAAGCCGACCAGAAGCCCAGAAATGCCACGAGAAAACAGAGCCATGTAATAATGCTCCAGTCAGAAGAAAGCTCTGAAAGCTTTAAACAGGCAATGCCTTCCCCTCCCACCCAGAACAGGGAAAACAGACCCCGCAGATGAATGATATTCCCGGTTTTTTTATAATCCCTCCAGTAGAGGAAAAGAGCCGCCAGCATCAGAACAATGCCGGACAGCCAGTAGTATCCTGCCCTTGCAAATAAAAAAGACGCTGCATAGCTGATCAGATAAATGCTCATTGTAAAATACCCCTTTGGTAAATAAGTGCAGCGGCCGCTGCCTTGCGGACGCTGCACCTTTTATACTGATACATAACCCCCTGGGGGGTGAGGAAGAATTATGAACGGCGGATGAACTCCTTCATGTAATCTTCCACTTCCTTGGTTGTGGCAAAGGACATGGCCTTTTCCGCCACTGCCTGAAGCTCTCTGGTGCTGTAGCCGGTGATCAGCTTTCTGGCATTTAATATGGCAGAAGCGCTCATGCTGAATTCATTTAAGCCAAAGGCCAGCAGCAGAGGAATGAGCAGGGGATCGCTGGCCGCTTCTCCGCACATGCCCACCATGATTCCTTCCTTGCGCCCGCACTCGATGACATGGCGGATGCTTCTTAACACTGCCGGATTGAGAGGAGAATACAGATAAGATACCTTGTCATTTCCTCTGTCAACAGCCATGGTGTACTGGGTCAAATCATTGGTGCCGATGCTGAAGAAATCCACTTCTTTTGCAAACACGTCTGCCATTAAGGAAGCGGCAGCCGTTTCCACCATGATTCCCACCTGAATATCCTTTTTATAAGAAATACCCTTTTCATCCAGTTCCTTTTTCAGTTCTTCCACAAGAGCCTTAGCTTCCCGGTACTCTTCCAGACAGGTTACCATGGGAACCATGATACGGATATTTCCAAAAGCGCTTGCCATTAAAAGAGCACGAAGCTGAGGCTTGTACACATCCTCTTTCCGGTCTAAGCAGAAACGGATGGCCCGGTAGCCCAAAAATGGATTCTCATCCTTTTCCAGTCCCATGTAAGGAATTTCCTTATCGCCGCCGATGTCCAGAGTACGGATGATGACAGGCTTTCCGTTCATGGCGGAAGCCACCTTGCGGTATGCTTCATACTGCTCCGCCTCTGTAGGCATGGAGCTGCGGTCCATGAATAAGAATTCTGTCCGGAACAGGCCTACGCCCTCTCCGTCGTACTGGAGAACCTTTTCCACATCTGCGGGCTTTCCGATATTGGCAACCAGCTCAACGTGAACTCCGTCTCTTGTGACGGTAGGCTTTCCTATGTACTCTTCCAGCTCTTTCTTTTCTTTTATAAATGCTTCTCTCTTTGCAGCATATTCTTCTTTTACAGACTGCTGGGGATTTACAATGACAATTCCCTCAGAACCGTCAAGGACGATGTCCTCCCCTTCTGTCACCTTGTTTAATACACCTTCCAAAGCCACAACTGCCGGAATTTCAAGAGCTCTGGCAAGAATGGCGCTGTGAGAAGTCTTTCCGCCCAGCTCCGTCACGATTCCCGTCACCTTGGTGGGATCGATTCCGGCAGTCATGGAAGGAGTCAAATCCTTTGCCACGATAATGCTTCCCTCAGGAAGAGCTGAAATGTCCACCGAAGATACTCCCATAAGGACTTTCTGCATGCGTGTCTTAATATCACGCATATCCGTGGCTCTCTGCTGCATCAGTTCGTCTCCCATGGAAGCAAAGGTATCCGCATAAGTATTGCAGACGTTTTCAATGGCATACTCACTGTTAACGCTCTCCCCTGCAATAATGTTTTCAATTTCTCCCATGAGAAATATATCGGAAAAAAGAAGCAGATGGCCGTTTAATATCTCAGCTTCCTTCGGCCCTACCCTGGTAGCCAGGTCCTTTGCCAGGACCTCGGTTTCCTCAATTGCCTGCTTTACCGCTGCCTGAAAACGGACTTTTTCCGCCTCAGGGTCTGCAATGGTCTCTTTTTTAATCTTTAAATCTGTCTCCTCCACCACGACAGCTTTTCCGATACCGATTCCTGCAGATGCACTCGTTCCTCTCATCATAATGTATACCCTCCTTATTAATTAAAATAATTACTCACCTATTCACCCAGGCCTCCCTCAACAGCCTTAACCATGGCTGCAAGAGCCTCTTCTTCGTCTGCTCCCTCACAGACAAAGGTAATCTCATCGCCGCTTTTTACACAGGCGCCCAACACACTAAGCACGCTTTTGGCATTGGCAGTGGTATTTTTAAAACAAAAATTCACTGTGGACTTAAAATTCATGGCTTCCTTGCAAAGAATTCCTGCCGGTCTTAAATGCAGCCCGGTAGGATTCTTAATGACAACTTTAGCACTGACCATCCTGAATCCCTCCGTTTTTTCATCATTATCCTTTTTTAGAGGAAGTTTATTTATTGAGTCTCTTCCCCGGCTCCAGAGGATTCGCCCGACGGCGCCTCTGTCCCCGGTTCCTGACTCCTGCCTGTAACTGTAACATTAAATGGAGTAACTGACGCTAATTCAAATCCTTCCGACACTTCAAGCCTCAAAATACCCGTGTGGGTGCCAGGTCCCTGATTGGTTAAGTCTATGACAGCCTTTAAATCCTGAACTTCCAGGGTGTCCAAATCCTCTGTCAGCCCCCTTATGGTGACATCGACGGAAGTCTTGTCAAAGCTGTACTCATAATCTGGCGACGCTCCCTTTTGAGCCAGGTCCTCCGGCTCTAAGGTGAAGGTTCTGGTGGTGAGAGGCTCTACCTTAAGGGTTACGGTAATATTTTTATATTGATCCCCCATAGAAGTGTTTGGCGGCAGGTACTGGCTTAAATCCAGTTCCACCACTTTGTCCTCAGTGGCATCTTCAATGCTCAGTTTATCGGAAACAATGGATAAGGAAGACAGAGGAGCCAGCACCGACTTGGTTCCCACCACGGGAACTGATGTCACTGCACTTTCCACGCCTGTAAACCGGTATCCCTTTTCCACCTGTCCGAAAACTTCAAAATTAAGGGTCAGAACCTTAGCCTTCAATACGGACACATTAAAATCAATCATCTCGCTATTGACGGAAACCTTGCTGCCTATATCCGTCAGTTTGTTGCCGTTGGCATCATAAAAAATGGGAACCGCTGAACCGTTGAAATCCGCTGTTTTATTTTCCACATCGATTTCCACTCCCATTCCGTTGATCTGACCGATGGCAGACTCCGGCCCTTCCACGGTCACACTGTCCGGAGACAAGCTGATCATTCCAATATCATATCCATCCGCTTTTTTTCCTATTGTGCTCACGGATAAATCAAATATCTTCCTCTGGAGCTCCTCTGTTTTCACTCGGATGACCATGGGTCTTGCCGTAATGGCATCGCTTTTTACCAGATTTTCTTTATCCTTATTGATCTCCACTGTAACGGGAATCGCCCCTGTTACATTGTAATCCTTCAAATCAACGTAAGCATGAAAGTCCGACGCCCTTACGAGAGAACGGTCCCTGGTTCTCACCTGATAACTGACCGTTACTACATCTTTACCTATGTCATAAGTCAGACCGGAGGCTTCCAGCACCTCCTCATTGCGCACTTCCACATTCACCTGCTGGGAATCGTCAATGACAGGATTGGAAATATTGACGACTGCCATCCAGACCGCAAAGGCCAAAGCCAGGGAAGCAACCTTAAGTCCAAGGTTATTTAAGAGTTTTTCCTTCATTCTTCCGCCTCCCTTTTAAAATCCGGAACCTGCTGCCTTCCTCTGCTGCCTGTTTCACACCTGATAAGATGGACCGGAGCATGTCCGCATCCGCAATCCGTCTTAAGCCTCCTTCCGACGCAACAGTCACCCGTCCGGTCTCTTCCGATACCACGATGGTGATGCTGTCACTGACCTCGCTGACGCCAAGTGCCGCTCTGTGTCTGGTGCCCAGCTCCTTGCTGATGGACATGTTGTCAGACAGAGGCAGATAACAGGTAGCTGCTGCCACCCGGTTTCCACGGATGACCACCGCTCCGTCGTGAAGCGGCGTATTATGTTCAAAAATATTGATGAGAAGCTGACTGCTGACAATGCCTCCCACTTCAATTCCGGTACGTTCTATTTCTTTTAAAGAATCATTTCTCTCTATGACGATGAGAGCGCCTGTCTTGACTTTAGCCATCTCAAAAGTGGCTTTTGCCAGCTCGTTGATGGTCTTGTCTGTAAAGGCAAAGCTGTCCTTTCCGTCATCAAAGGTCAGAATTCCGGTAAAAGGATTTTTGCTTCCCAACTGCTCTAAGGCCTTTCGAAGCTCAGGCTGAAAAATCACAATGGCCATGGTCACGGCCGGAGTTGCAATCTTATTGAGAATCCAGAAGATGTTGTCAAGCCGGAAAACGTATGCGAACACATAGAAAAGAAGGATCACCACAATCCCCTTTAACAGGGTCCATGCCCTTGTGTTCATGATCCAGGTCAGCAGCTCATACAGCAGAACAGCTATGATAATGATTTCAACCAGATTTGTTTTTGAAATCCTGGGCAGAAAAGATACCCAGGAGTACATTCCGTCTAAAAAATCTGCCATAATACCCACCTCCCTCTTATTTCTTCCTACCTCTGCGGTCTTTGGAGTTTTCTGGCATTAATTTTTTGAACCTTTACGTCAGGGGTGCTGACCGTAAGCTTTGGAACAGCTTTTACATAGTAATAATAATCGTCATCTTCAAACTGGATATATTCCGTCCTGGAATAGTCCACCGCAAAGACGAAAAACGTATAAATGGCCGCAAGAACCATGGAAGCCAGCACTCCTGCTAAAAGTCCGAGGACTGATACGGACACGGAGGAGGTGATATCTCCCATAAAAATCACGCCAAGCTGGGTGACAGTGCCGCCTGCGATGGCGATGATCCAGGCATAATCCACGGATAAGTTTCTGATGATCACCACGACCACAAGGGCCAGAACGAACGCTGCAATCATGATCAGCATTTCTTTATTTGCCGTAAGGCTTCTGATGATCTGCATGAATTTCTGCACCTCATCCTGGGATATGTCATTGGTGAGGACCCCGGCATTCTGCTTCACGTAGAGAAGGGCGTAATAGATGAAAACGCCGCAGCTTACGGGAATGACGGAAATGGCGCTTCCTGAAAGCCCTGCGATCAGGGGAATCGCATAGGGAATCTTAAGGAGAAAGCATATGGGAGTCAGCATCAGCAGATAGCTGTCTCCGGGCTGGAAGCCATAGTATAGAAGGCCTGCTGCCAGGATGAAGACCAGCATCACCAGGGTGATCTCCAGGGAGATTCCCCATAAGTGGGCCAGCATAAATACGGCGGCCATAAAGGAAATGGCTCCATAGGGCAAAAAGGAACACACCAAAGCCAGAACCAGTGGAACCAGAGGTTCTGTCAGAGGTGCCATAAAGCCAATATTCTTATTTATAAGGAAAAATGTCAGACCGCTGAAGATGAATTTGATCACAGGGGTGATATAGATATCAAACCTGGCGTAAAATTCTCTCAGCCTTTCTTTCAGCACAAGGAGGCTCATCATGATGTCCGCCCTCCTTTTGTCCGTTTTACAGGTCTGGAAGTTCCTTCATATCGTTTGTCCAGCTTTTTTAATTTGCTTTGGTAAACTTTTACCCCGCGGCTGGCGTATTCGTAACGTTTTAGATAGACGTAGGCGCTGATGATCAGATAGATAACGAGGCCTGCGCAGTAAACGGTGCCGATCCAGATTCCGGCCTGGGTCAGTTTTTCAAGTTCTAAGTTGTTCAGCCAGTATTCCATATGATATAACCCCCATAAAATCAGGCATAAGATAAAACTTAAGGTATAGCTGAAAAAGGAGCGGAACAGCTTGCTGCTGACATAATCGCTTTTGAAGTACCGGGTCGCAGGCAGGATTTTTTTGCCTTCATGCTTTTCATACATGGCGAGGTTTGTCATGATTTTGATTTTTTCTTCGCTAATCATCGGGTCTCCTTTAATGGGCGAATCCGCAGGTGAGCCTGCAAATTACGCTTCGCCCTGCTCATTGCTTTCGTGGATAGTATAGCACAGAACTGCCCGCTTGGCGACCCTATTACAGAATTTTTATTTTTTTGTAATACCTCTTATTCATAGCGCAGCGCGTCAATGGGGTCTGCTTTGGCTGCTTTTGAAGCCGGATAAAGTCCAAAGAATATGCCTACCAATGCCGAAAATCCCACCGCCAGCAAAACCACAGTCGGTCTGACCACCACCGTCATCCCAAAAGCGGCTCCTCCCGCCTTCACCAAAAGGACTCCCAGAAAGATTCCGATCATGCCTCCGCAGACGGACATAAAGGCCGATTCCGTCAGAAACTGGACCATGATATCCCTGGTTCTGGCTCCTAAAGCCTTTCTGATTCCGATTTCCCTGGTCCGTTCCGTCACGGAAACCATCATGATATTCATGATTCCGATTCCACCCACCAGAAGGGAAATGGCCGCAATCCCGCCCACTGCCGCCGACATGCCGGATAAGCTGGAATCCACGGTCCCCATCTGCTCGGCCACAGACATGGTCATGATCTCCGATTCCGGGCGGTTTTTCAGCTTCGCCATATATCGGGTCAGTTCTTTTAAGAAGGAATCCATATCAACATCTTCTCTCACATAAAAATTCAACTGCTGAAAATAGTCTCCGGACCTTGCAAGAAGGGTATCCGGCAGAAAGCCGGACTGGGTCTGGCCGTTGCCCATCATCATGGCTGCCATGGGGGATATGTCCTTATGGTACACTCCCACCACCGTGTAGTCCTGTACATCGCCGTCTATGGCCATGCGAAAGGTCCTTCCCACACAGTCGGCGGTGCCGAAGAGCTCCACAGCCCCTTTGTCCTCTAAGACAGCATGATAGGCCCCTCCTTTTACATCTGCCTGGTTAAAGGCTCTTCCGTAAATGATGTTTAAGGGCTGGACCTGGGTGTACTCAGAGTCAATTCCCTGGAACTGGTATTTCACCCGTTTACGCCCGTTGACCGCCTCTGCTGATTCGTTAGAACCGCTGTCCATGTATTCGATCTGATCGTGATACACTTCTTTGACCCGTTCCATCTCTTCCCTGGTAAAAAAGTCCGTCATCCGAAAATCCGTCACTTCCCAGGACACCATGACGATGGCCCTGTTAAAGCCGACGTCTTTATACGCATCAGCGAAGAGATTTCTCATGCTGTCTCCTATGGATACGATGGCAATGACCGCTCCGATTCCGATGATGATTCCAAGCATGGTGAGAAAGGACCGCATCTTATTGGCTCTTATGGCGTGAAGGGCCATACTCATATTTTCAATTAACATGGCTCTTCCTCCTGTCCTGCTTCTTCCTTACGGGCCGTTTTTCCTGAAGGGTTGGGGGAATCGCTCACCAGCTCTCCATCCCGAAACCGTATGATCCGCTCGGTAAAAGAGGCAATTTCCTCTTCATGCGTTACCACCACCACTGTGGCGCCTTCCCTGTGAAGCCCGGAAAACAGCTGCATGATCTCTCTGGAGGAAGCCGTATCCAGATTCCCTGTAGGCTCATCGGCCAGAATCAGGGGCGGCTCATTGGCAAGGGCCCGTGCGATGGCCACTCTCTGCCTCTGCCCTCCGGAAAGCTCATTGGGCATGTGCTCAGACCTGCTCCCTAAGCCCACCCGTTCCAAAAGCTCCTTCGCCCGCTTTTCTCTGGTCTTTCTGGAAATATGGGCATAGGTCATGGGGAGCTCCACATTTTTTAAGGCGGAGGTTCTGGAAATCAAGTTAAAGGACTGAAACACAAAGCCGATCTTCCTGTTTCTTATGGCTGATAATTCGTCAGAGGACAGGTTTGCAGTATCAATGCCATCCAGATAATAATGCCCCAGGGTGGGCCGGTCCAGACAGCCCAGGATATTCATCAGAGTGGATTTACCGGAACCGGACTGGCCCATAATGGCTACAAACTCCCCTCTTTTAATGGTTAAATTGACTCTCTTTAAGCCCAGGACCTTGATGGAGCCGGTATCGTAAATCTTCGCCAGGTCCACCAGCCTGATTAAATCTTCCTTCATAGCTGCCCCCTTTACTGAACCGGAGGGGCTGCTGTTACTGCCATGCCGTCCGTAATCATGGAGGAAGGTGTATCAATGATCTGCAGGCCTTCCGTGAGCGCCCCCTCCTCTTGGGGGATGAGTTCCGCCTCAATGTCACTTTCCACACCCGTCTTTACCGGAATCATTCTCACCTTGCCGTCTTCCACCGCCGCAACAGCCATGGTTCCGTCAGGCTGCTGGAGCACCGCAGAAAGAGGAGCCACCCACACCTGTTTCGCCCGCTGAAGCTCAATTTTGGCCTTGGCCGTAATGCCTGCAATGAGCCTTGTATTCTGATCCATGACCCGGATGGTGGTGGGGATGACCCGCTCCGTGGAGCCCCCTCCCTTTTCCTCTCCTGTGGGAGAAATGGCGGTGACTTCCCCTTTTACGGTTTCCCCGTTTAAAATATCGGCGCTGATCTCCACCGGCTGTCCGATTGCCACCTTTCCGATGGAATATTCGCTGACATTGATCTTCATTTCCAGCACGTCTAAGTTGCTGATGATGAACATGGGCTTGTCGTCGTCCGTCTTATCCGCAAACCGGCCCACCTTGCAGTTGACCCGCACAACGGTTCCGTCTATGGGGCTGGTGATTTTCGTGCCGTCCAGATCTTCTTTTTTCTGCTCCAGCTCAAATGCCGCCTTTTCAATCTGCAGGCCATAGGATTCATTGGCAGAAGGCTTTCCATCGGTCAGAGGATAGGAGCTTAACTGCCTTTGTGCGTCATCAACAGCCGCCGAGGCCTGGTCCAGCTCCACCTGTGAAATATCTCCGCCCTGGAATAAGAGGAGGGACCGGTCGTAAGCTGCCTTTGCCATGCCATAATCCTGTTTTGCCTTTGCATAGCCGTTTTCCGCCTCCAACTGCTTATCCTTATATGTACTGACAGCCAGGTCGTAGCCGTTTTGGGCGATGTCCACTTCCTTTTTGGCATCCTTGTCATCTAAGGCGGCCAAAAGCTGTCCTTTTTCCACCTTGTCGCCTTCTTTGACAGTCAGTTCTAAAATCTCTGCATGGAGGTTGGAAACCACTTCCACGCTGTCGGTTCCCTGAACAGGGCCGCTGACAGAGAGCATTTCCACCACCTCGCCCTTAGAAAGAGGGATGGTGCTGACCGTGACTGGCTTTGCACCTCCCCCTGAAAAAATCCGAAGCAGGAGAAAAACAACTCCCAAAGCTCCGGCACCTGTGACAATCTTTCTTTTCCGGGTCCACGTCTTCCCCGTTTTCTTCTTTTTCTTCTTCCCGCCTGTTTCCTCGGTCATCAGGCTTTGCAGTTCCAAGTCAAACGTTTCCTCAGACATGGGCTCTGCCTCCTGATTTTCAGCTCCGGCCTGGTCAAGTCCGCCTTTTCTGCCCTTCCACATACGCATCTCTTCTTCCCTCCTATATGATGACAGCTTTCGCTTTTTCCCAATTATAGCAGGTCTTCATAACAATTTTCCATACGAATTTCTTATAACTTTCTAAATATTCCCGTTATTACTGATAAAACAAAAAATGTGCCGCCAGATGATGACAGCACATTTTTTTACATTTATTATTCAGATTTCACGATGCCCAGGGAGGTGTCTCCCTTTCCGGCCTTCTCCATGAGAAGAGCGGTCATCTTCTGGAAATTCCCTCCGGAAACAGAGGCGCCGCTTACGGTATCGATTCCCTTGTCGCTTTGAACCGCAAGGAAGCTGGCGGCATAAGTCCGTGTATAGTAGTTGGGGTATGTACCTTTTTTTGCATTCATGTTGCGCATATAGGCAATGTCCCAGGATTTGATGAATCCGCTTGCATTCTTCGCATTGTATTCAACGGTTACAATCTTGCCGTTGCTGACCCGGATGGTGACGAATTCCTTCCAGCCTTTGCTGTATTCCGACATTTCCACCGTGTAATAGCCATCCTGTAAACTGTTTCCTCCTTTTTTGCAGCCGCTTATGAAAAACACCGCCATAAGGACCAGGAGGATTATGAGAACGTATTTTCCCCGTTTCATTGTGCATCCCTCCCTTCTGCATCAGAGCGAAGACGGAAACGTCCTGACATTTCCTCAAGGCTCTGGGCCTGCTGTGCCAAATCACCGCTCAAGGAAGCCACATCGGAACTGGATTCTAAGTTCTGGCGGGCAAGCTGGGAGATTCTGGTTATATCGAGGGATGCATTTTCCAGGCTGGACTTCTCATTTCCCACAAGCCTTTCCAAGTCCTCCGTTATCTCATACGTCTGTTTGGACATACCCGTCAGCTCATTTAAGAAGCTGGCCGTTAAGTTGGCATACTTGGAGCCTTCTTCAATGGCCTTTTGGGAATGCTCGATCATTTCAGCGGTGCGCTTGGAGGATTCCGCGCTCTTTTCAGCCAGGGCGCGGATTTCATTGGCCACCACGGCAAAGCCTTTTCCGGCCTCTCCTGCGTGGGCGGCCTCTACGCTTGCGTTAAGGGCCAGTAAGTTGGTCTGGAAAGCGATGTCCTCCAGGAATTTCGCAATTTTCGTTATCTCAATTGCATTGTGGCTGATGTTCTTCATGGACTGGAGCGTATTTTCCATATGCTCATCCCCCAAAGACAGCCGTTCCATGGACTGTTCCATCAGCTCACGGGCCGTTCTGGCGTGTTCATCCACAATGCTTATATCTCTGGATATGGAATCCGTCTCCTCCAAAAGCCGGTCAATGGAAGAAGACTGGTGGCCGGAAGATTCATTCATCAAAAGGGCACTCTGGGACACTCCCTGGGCCGCGTGGTTTAAAGCTTCCGCTGACCGCTGCAAATCGTGAATCAACTGGTTTAAGAAGTCGGTGATGCTGTGGATGGAGTCCTTCATGACCACGAAGTCACCGGCGAACTGATTGCTGACGCTGACATCCAAATTGCCTGCGGAAAGCTGTTCCAGGGCATTTTGAAGCTGCAAGATATATCCGCTCACCCGTTCCACCGTATCCTTTAAGGAATTGGAAAGAGTCTGGGCTTCGTCGTTTGTCATCATGACTTCCACAGGGCTGGTCAAATCGCCTTCTGCCAGCTTCTGTATCCGCCCTGTCACATTGCCCAGGGATTTTGCAATCTTTCCTGCAAAGCGGGCGATAAACCATATAGCCAGAAGGGTTAACGTCAGGGTCGTTCCTATATTGACCATGATGGCCGTATCGACAACGCCTGTAAAATCTGATTTGGGAGTGATGATGGCCAGATACCAGTTGGCACCCCGTACCGGTGCATAGACAATGAGGGTATCCTCTCCATCCAAAGACACGGAGGCAGAACCGATCCTTCCCATTTTCATGGTGTCAAAAACGCTTAAAAGCTTTGCATTATCTTTATAATGGGTATAGATGTTCTCACCCTTTTTGATGAGCTCCTTATCCGGATAAGCCATCACCTGTCCGCTTTCGTTCATGACAAAGGCGTGGCCGCTGTAGCCGATATGGATGCTGCTGATTACATCGTCCAGCATGTCATATTTGTAGCTTCCCACCAGATAATACGTATTCTCCTTTTCCGTGACAATCGGCATCCCCACCGATACCTCAAGTCCGCCTTCGCCGGCAAACGTATCCCCGATGACCAGGTTATTTGTCTCCTGCATCATCTGAAACAGCTTGTCCCCGGAAATGTCGGAGGGACTGTTTCCCTTCCCTGTATACAGCTTTCCTTCCTTTGTATAAAGGGCCAGCCAGACAAATTCGATTCCTGATGTGGCTTTATCGAGAACCTGCTGTTTTTCCTCAAGAGTCGCCTGCTCGGAAGACAGCTCCCGGTTTTCCCCTATCATAAATACACGGTCCGCCATGATATGTAAATTGCTTTCAATGCTTTTTGAGGCGGTTTTGGCAAACGGCACAAGAGTTTCCTCCAGCGTGGCATTTGTCAAAGACATTGCAGATATGGACAACACAATGGTTGTTACAGCGGAAATAATGATGGTGACAATCAATGTATTTAAAATGATTTTCTGCCGAATCCCTTTTAAATTCATAACTCCTCCTTCGTATTGTTACAAAAATAATTTACTGCTTATAAAATAATATAACCTATTTTGAGCAAAAAACAATACTTTTGTCAAAATTTGTTATTTTATTGACAAAAAAAGATCAAATTCAGCCGAAAAAGGGCATTCCTCCGTCTCTTGTGCCATCCGACTGTTGCTATTTTTATTCATATATGTTAGGATAGCAATATTTAAAAAAATCCAAAGCATTTGCTGGAGGCAAAAATGAAACAAACTTTAATGACTATGTTAAAAGGCTTTATTATCGGTTCATCCATGAGCGTTCCCGGTGTCAGCGGCGGCACAATGGCAATCCTGCTGGGTATTTACGACAGGCTGATTCATGCTATCAGCAACTTTTTAAAAGATATTAAGGGAAATACCATCTTCCTTTTTAAATTCTGTCTGGGAGCCGGAATCGGAATCGGTTCTCTGGCCTTTTTAATTCAGTGGCTCCTTGAAAAATTCCCCTTTATCGTTTCCTTCTTCTTTCTCGGTGCGGTGATCGGAGGAATTCCTGCCCTTTATCAAAAGACAAAGGAAAAAAAATTTGGTCTCTCTTCCCTGCTTTACTTTTTGCTGGGCCTTATCATTGTAATTTCCATCGGTTTTATCCCGACAGGCAACTTTGATATTGTTTCCGGGTCCGGATTCGTTCATTATATCATGATCTTAGTGACGGGAATCGTGATTGCGCTGGCCCTCGTCCTTCCCGGAATCAGCACCTCCCACATGCTGCTGGTGCTTGGAATGTACGATACCATGCTGGCGGCCATCACCCGGTTTGATGTGGTATACATCGGAATTTTAGGCATTGCTACCCTGATCGGCGTCTTTTTAATCACAAAGCCCCTGGAATACTTAATGAACCGTTTCCCCCATCCCACTTACTGCATGATCATCGGCTTTGTCATCGGCTCCACCTCTGAAATATTCGGTGAAACCATACTGCCTGCAATTCCGGCCAATGCTTCCTTATCCTGGTGGGGTCCCTCCCTCATTCTGGCTGTCATTGCCCTGTGTCTGGGAGGCGCTGGAATCCTGGCTTTGTCAAAATACTCCAACGATTGAAAATATCCTCAAAAGAAGCATCACTTCCGGACAAACGTACAGCCGGAAGCCATGCTTCTTTTTTCTGTCTATTCCCCTTCCTCCACCATGCCGTATGCCACCAGGGGATCTCCCTTTTTGATTCCCATGCCAACGGTCTGATAGAGAATGATCCCGTCATACTCCCCATAATAAGCCTTTTTTAACTCTCCCCACACATCTTTGACTTCTCCTAAAAGTGCACCGGAAGGAAAACGATCTCCTGCATTTAAGGCAGGATACCAGAACCCGTCCATTTCCGCCTCTATGTACGAGGCCGTATTCACCTCTGACTGGCTGACTGTATGGACTTCTTCGCCCTCTAATACCTTCAGGCGGATGAGAATATTCCTGATATCCCTTTTATAAAGTTCCACTTCTTCCCTTGTAAATACTCCGCCGCCTCCCCGTTCCAGCAAAAGAGAAGGAATCCCGTGAGCGCCCGCACATCCGCAGGCTCCGGTCAGGGAACCTGATCTGGCACGGACAGCCATATCAGCCGCCTTTGCCATGTTTTTGGAGGCCTCCACCACATCCTCTTTGGCTCCTCCCGGAAAATAGAGAAACGGCATCACCCGTTCACTGGTATCCCCTGCGTGTATATCCAGAAAATAATCAGCCTTGGAATAAAGCTCCTTAACCACGGTGTAAGCGATCCGTTCGGACAGACTTCCGTCTTCTTTTCCAGGAAACATCCGGTTTAAATTTTTACCGTCCTCCGGCACCGCAAACCGCACAAAATCCCGGCAGGCGGAAGGATTGGCAATCAGAAGAAAGATTAAGTTCCCCTTTACATCTTCCGGCTCTATTTCCCTGGACAGCTCCATGGCAGTCTGGATTCCAATGTATTCCGCTCCATGAATTCCTGCCGAAATCAGGACCGTGGGGCCATCTTCTTTCCCGCAGATCAGAGTCATGGGAAGCTTTGGATCACCTTCCCCCACTTCCAGCATTCCATTCTGTTTTTGCCCTGCTTTTGCCTGACAATTTCCTATATGCAGACTCATTGATACTCCTTTCCTGAGAATCTCTTCATACGGCCTGTTCCCAGCCATCTTTTTTATCAGCTTCCAACTCCGGAATACGGTCAAAATCCATGACGGATTCCAGCAGCTTTTTCGCATAAGGGTGGGTCACTTTGGCAATATCCTCCACATCCCGTATTTCCGCCACCTTCCCCTGATACAAAAAGAGGACGCGGCTGCATAAATAAGTGACTGAGGTCAGATCATGGGTGATAAAAAGGTAAGTCAGCTTTCTCTTCTCCTGAATTTCCTTTAAAAGGTCCATGACCTGTACCTGGGTGTGGGCATCTAAGGAGCTGATGGCTTCATCAAATAAGATGATCCTGGGATTTACGGCAATGGCTCTGGCAATGCAGACTCTCTGAAGCTGGCCGCCGCTCAGCTCATGAGGAAAACGTTCCGAATAGCCCATGTCCAGTCCCACCAGCTCCAGCAGCTTTTCAAGCTCTGTTTCCCGGTCCAGCCTGATCCTCTCCCTTTTCTCCCGCACCAGAAAGGACTCTC
This sequence comes from Lacrimispora sp., assembly GCF_047605665.1. Lineage (GTDB taxonomy): Bacteria > Bacillota > Clostridia > Lachnospirales > Lachnospiraceae > Lacrimispora. The sequence goes on from NZ_JASGFH010000001.1 coordinate 223,464, forward strand.
CGATTAAATCCCTGACCCGGAATCTGGGGTTTGCAGAAGTGGTATAATCCTGAAATACCACACTGATCACAGTCTTTCCTCTTTTCCTGCCTCTTCCGATGAGGGGCAGCCCTTCCAGCTCCACACTTCCCTTGTCAGGTTTTAAAAGTCCGCAAAGGACTCTTCCCAGGGTGCTTTTTCCGCTTCCGCTCTCTCCTAAAATCCCCAGACACTCCCCTTCCTTTACATCAAAGGATACGTCAAATAACACCTGCTGCCGCTCTTTTCCAAACACCGTCTCCTGATTTTCCTTCCGGAAGCTGACATCGATGTGCTCTGCCTTTATCATGCCTCCTTCACCTCCATTCCCTTCATGGCATTCTGGTATTTTTTCATAACAGCCTTTTTCTTTTCCACCAGCAGTCTGGTATAGGGGTCTTTGGCCTGCTCCATGATTTCCCGGAACGTTCCCCGGTCAGCCACCACGCCCTGATTCATCACCAGAACGTGATCTGCAATCCGGGAAACAACGCCTAAGTCATGGGTGATGAATATCATGGCTGTTTTTGCTTCTTTTTTAATCCGTTCAAATTCCTTCATGATCTCAAACTGGGTGATGGCATCAATAGCCGTGGTCGGCTCATCGGCTATCAGAATATCCGGTTCCATGGACATGGCCAGCCCGATCATGATTCGCTGGAGCATCCCACCGCTGAGCTGATGGGGGTATTTCTTTAATACCTCCTGGGGGTTTTTAATCTGCATGGCTTCCAGCACTTCTATGGATTTTTCATATATCTGTGCTCCGGGCAGATTCAAATGCTCCTGATAAGTCTCCGCCATCTGGTCGCCAATCCGGTAGAGAGGGTCAAAGCAGGTCATGGGGTTTTGTAAAATCATACAGATTCCCTTTCCCCGAATCCGCCTCAGCTCCTCTTTATTCTTTTTCAGCAAATCTTCCCCCCGGTAAACGGCTTCCCCTGAGACAGAAAAGCTCCGGTCCAAAAGCCCCATAATGGCCTTGCTGCTCATGCTCTTTCCGCTTCCTGATTCCCCTAAAATCCCAAGGCACTGGCCTGCATGTAAGGTGAAGTCCACTCCCTTAATAATGGGCTGAACCCGTTTTTTATAGTGAAAATCCACTTTTAAATCCTTCACTTCCAATATGGGAGCCATCAAATCTGCACCTCCTTCGGGTCAAGGGCATCTCTTAAGGCATCTCCCAGCAGGTTAAAAGCCGCCACTACCACCACAATGGCAACTCCCGGCGCAATCATCTGGATGGGATTGGTGGTCATGACATTTTTAGCCTCATTGAGCATGGCTCCCCACTCCGGGATAGGGGCCTGTACTCCAAGTCCCAGGAAAGAGAGGGTGGAAATGTTAAGGATTGCCCAACCGATGTCTAAAGTGGCTAAAACCGCCATTTCCGATGCAATGCTTGGAAGCAAGTGTCTGGCCAGAATAAACCGTTCTCCGGTTCCGATGCATCTGGAATAGAGCACAAAGTTTCTGTCCCTGTACTTCATGACATTGGTCCGGATCATCCGGGCATACCAGGCCCACTTGATCAGCACGTTTGCCATGATCACATTCCGCACATCAATGCCCAGAAGGGCCACCACGGCAAATACCATGATCTGGCTGGGAAAGGACATCATCACATCCACGGACCGCATGATGATCTCTTCCACCGGACCCCGGAAGTACCCGGCCAAAAGGCCCAGGACAGTTCCAAGGCCGATGGTCCCTGCCATGGTCACGAGGGAAAGAAACAGGGTGGGGCGGATTCCATAGATCATTCTGGACAGAATACACCGTCCCAGGTGGTCCGTTCCCAGAGGGAACCGGAGGCTGTAAGGGGCGAACTTGTTTAAAATATCATTTTCATAAGGATCATTGGGAGCCGCAAAAGGAGCAAATATGCCTAACAGCGCCACAATTCCAAGGAGGCACATCATAATAAGAGCCATCCTGTTCTGAAATAAACGCTTCCACATGTCACGATACCTCCCTTCTCAGCCTTGGGTCAGCGATACACTGGATAATGTCAAACAGCAGGTTAAAGACTACAAACAGAGTTCCGATCAGCAAAACGTAAGTCTGTATGACCGGATAATCCCGGTTAAAAATGGAGTTGATGCACAGCTTTCCAAGGCCGGGCCATGCAAATACATTTTCCACTACAATGGTTCCTGCCATTAACTGAGGGATGCTCATGCCAATGGCGACAATGCAGGTGTGAAGAGAGTTTTTCAGAATGTGCCTGACCAGAATATTCTTCTGTTTCAAGCCTCTCACATTGGCATACAGCACATAGTCTTCCTTCATATTTTCCAGCATGTTGTTGCGGATGAGGCGGATATAGGTGGAAATATAGGTCAAGGAAACGGTAAATGCCGGTAAAAGCAGATGCTTCCAGCTCCCGTTCCCGCTGGTGGGAAGCAAATCCATCTTGATGCTGATGAGCCATATCATCAAAAGCCCAATCCAGTAAGCGGGCATGGCAGTGGTCATAAACACGATTCCCCGGACAATCCGGTCAAACCAGCTATCCTTATATACGGCGCAGAAAAAGCCGATGGGAAGGCTCAGCACGATTACGAAAACCAGAGAAGCAGAAGCCAGCAGTGCGGTGGCAGGCAGACATCTCTGAATTTCTCCCAAAACGGTTCTGGCCGGATTGGTGTAGCTGACCCCAAAGTCCAGACGGAGGCAGTCCGCCAGCCACCGGAAATAGCGGACCATGTAGGGGTCATTTAACCCCAGTTCTTCCCTGACCTGTGCAATGGCCTCCTCGGTAATAATAGGCGTCTGGCGCACGCGCAGAGCCACCTCCGCCGGATCAGAGGGGATTAAGTTGATAAAAACAAAACACAAAAAAGAAATGCACAGCAAAAGCGGAACAGCCGATAAAATCCGCTTTACAATATAAGCTTTCATAGGAGGTCCTTTCCGAAAAAAGCATGCCTGTCCTGAGATGTAAGGACCGGCATGCGCATGTTCTTGTTTCCTGATTTCCCTCTATTCAAAGTACATCTGGGTAAAGGGCACCTCATACTGCGTCTGGGTGAAGCCCACTCCCTTTAATGAAGAGGTACTGATGGCTTTGTTGCACTCATAGGTCAGAGGAATGTACACGGCATCCTCATGAAGTCTGGTGAGAACGAAGGTGTAGAGTTCCTGTCTTTTGGCTTCGTCTGTGGAAACCAGAATATCGGTAATAGCCTGATCGATTTCTGCCTTGTCTTCCAGTCCGAGCTGGGCTGCGTAATCTCCGTACACCGGCTGTCTCATGGCTGCCAGAGAGGACTGAGGATCGTAAGGGGTACCCCAGCAGATATTAAATACCATGTCAAAATGGCCTGCCTTCATGTTATCGCGGTAAGACTGCTCTTCTTCTCCCTTAATATCCAACTGGATTCCCAGCTTTCTGAATTCAGACTGGAGGTATTCTGAAATAGTCTTTTCTGTCACGCTGTCGCTGTTATAGAGCAGGGAAAGAGCCAGAGGCGTTCCATCCTTTTCCCTGATGCCGCTGCTGCCCATTGTCCAGCCCGCTTCTTCCAGCATGGTTCCTGCCAAATCTGCGTCATAGGCATATGGCTCCAGCTTGATATCACAATAAGGAATGGTTGAGGAAAACAGGGTATCAGCAGGAGCTTCCAGTCCGTAGAAAATACCGTCGGAAATGGCCTGGCGGTTGGTGGCATGCTGAATGGCCTGGCGCACAGTCTTATCCTTTAAAATGGCATTGGAGGTATTTAATACGATCTGTCTGGTGGACGTGGGGTCTGATAAGGAAACCTGGAAATCTTCACTGTCCACATATTTGTTCACCGCATCGGCATCGATCATGTTCTTTCCGAAGATGAGATCGATTTCTCCCTTTTCAAGGGCCAGAATTCTGGTCTGGTTGTCCGGAATCACTTTTACCGTGATCTTTTTGACGGCCGGCTGCTCGCCCCAGTAGTTTTCGTTGGCTTCAAATACGGCATATTCATCTGTGACGAAATCTGTCAGAACGTATGCACCGGTTCCTATGTAAGCATTGACTCCATCCTTTGTGCTGCCGTCCTTCATGGCCTTAGGAGAAATCATGGCAAAAGGCCGTGTCACTCCAAGCTCTGTCAGCATGGGATAGTATGGTTCTGTCAGCTCGATGACAAAGGTTTCGTCATCAGGTGCGGACACTCCCACCAGAAGATTCATCATCTCCAGCCAGGTGTGGCGGTCCTTATTTTCAATGATGGCATCGAAATTGGCCTTGATGGCATTGGCATCGCACACCTCTCCGTCGGAGAAGGTCACGCCCTTGCGGATTTTAAAGGTATAGGTCTTTCCGTCCTCGCTCACTGACCAGCTTTCAGCCAGGCAGGGCTCATAGCCTTTTTCTGAAATGGTTACCAGGGTTTCATAAAGCATTTCCTGGGCGTACATTTCTCCTGCATACAGGTGAGGGTTTAAGTCCCTGATATCTCTGTAATTGACAAATACCAGTTCCTCTTTCACATCTGCCCCGCTCTCCTGCTTTCCGGCAGATGGTTCTGCCTGTACGGAAGAAGCCGCTTCCTTTGATGGGCTGGCGGAATTTGTGCAGCCCGCTAATATTGACGCAGCCAGAATCCCTGCCGCATATAATCCAAATAGTCTTTTTTTCATAATGTCTCTCCTTTTGTTTTGACTATGGATCATAATATCACAGTTAGTCTAGACTTACTAATACCAAATCGGAAGAAGGCTGTTATAGCGATTTGTTATATCGAACCAGTTTTTCGATCAGCATTTTACTCTCTTCAGACAGCTCATCCTTTTTTCGGTTCACATATCCAAGGGTGAGAAAATGCTGGCAGTTGTTCACTTTTAACGCTTTTATTCCCTGATTTTCATACTCCTTTGATACCAGATCAATTCCCATGCAGCATATGTCTGTATTTTTAAGCAGATTATGGATCATGTAGTCGCTGTTGGTATAAAAGGGGGTGTTTAAATTTTCTAAATGAGCGGTTCCTCCGCTGATCTTTTCAATATGATGCTCTATGGCAAAAAAATCCTCCTTTCCCTGCATGAACTTAAGGTCAGTCAATTCGGAAAAGTCAATGCTGTCCCTGTTGTAAAGGGGGTGTTTACTTCCTATGTAAACGCAGATTCCACGCTGGAAAAGGGGGTGAAATTCCAGCTTTTTATGGCCGAGGATATGGCGGAAGCAGCAAATCTGGTCTTTGGCAATGTAGACGATGCCGATTTCAGAGATGTGTTCCGCCACATGGTCTGTAATTTCCTCCACAACACCCTCTCTGTATTCCAGATTCAGCTCGTTTTTCCTGCTTTCATATATCTCTGCCATAAATCTTGCAATCAGGCTGCTTTGATAGCCGGACACGCTGAAGCTGCGGTGTGTCTGCTTCTGCACCATGGAAAGAATGATATCAGAGCTTTTTAAAATGGAGGAGGCGTGTCCGTACAGCATTTTTCCATGCTCCGTCAGCTCAATTCCCCGGTTGTTCCGTTTAAATAGCTGTACTCCTATCTCTTTTTCAAGGGCAGCGATCACTTTACTCACATTGGGCTGGGAGGTGTATAACCGTTCGGCTGCGCGATTTAAACTGCCATGGTCGGCAGTTGCAACAAAGTATTCCAATTGCTTGATTTCCATTTATCTTTTCGTTCCTTTCTAAATCCCCTGGGGGATGCTGGGGTGGACAGGGTGAGTTGATGTTTAGGGGTATCAGTAACAGAAAGAGGTTTTGCCAGAGGCGATGGGTATTAATCTCCTCTGCAAAACCTCTTTTTTTGTTTATACCAGCCCTGGGATACTGCTCGCAGGCAGCAGGCAGGGGTGAATTTTTTTGCCGGACTTCTTGGTCGGTTTGTTAGTTAGGTTATCCTAACTATTTTAGTTTATCAACAATAAGCCGATTTGTCTATGAAGTTAACGATAATTTTTTATCATCAACCCGCAAATACCTCTCCCTTTATACAGGCACGGCATTCCTGCAAATCCAGGTAACAGGCCATTATTTATGCAAAACTGTATTCTCATAAACGGTGAATCCGGAAGTTATTATTTAGGAACAACTAATGTAAAATGGACAGATAAATCGTCATGACCTTGAACAGGGACCCAGCCTCTCACTTTGCCCTCAGACGGACAGTCCAACTGCGCCTCCATTGTCTGAAACATTCGATGAGCCAGACACCCTTTGTGTATTTCTGTTTTTCCCACCTTTGCGCAGCAGCAGCCTGCAGCAAAGCCGGCCTCTTCCGCCTTTTTGTTGGAAGCAATAATCTGGTGCTTTTTATCTATTAATCTTGCAATTCCAGGAAAGTTGTCCCACATGGAGTGGAAACCTTCAATAATATGTTCATCTGCCATGGATGGATACTCCTTTTAAGTAAATGAATTTCAGTGTTTTATCTCCCTTTGGTGCTGCAAATGGATTCCAATGTGTCCGATTCCCAAAATCACAACCGAAATCAAAAGCCAGATGACTTTTCCATACACACCCAGCAGGAAAAACGCGGCGACAGGCAATGTGGCACCGGCTACGGGGATACGGAAAATGCTGCTGTAAAAGTCCGACAATGTCTTTTTGCTTTTAAAGTATCTGACCCACCATGCTTCGTATAAGAGCATGAGCAGCACTGCGGCAACAAGCCACAGCATCCATGTTGACCAGGGGCGGAGGTTGAAGTCTGAAAAAATGAGCGCAGTACACGTAACGAGAACCTGTCCAATGCGTTCAAAAGCCCCTAAGGTCTTACTTTCGTTTTGAGGGTCATACCCCTCAGGCTGATGTCTTGTCCATATAAGGTTAGGAATTATCAACATCATCAAGAAAACCAGCCCTATATAAGAAAAACCGAGATGTCCCATACGTATCCTCACTGAATTCTGAATTTATTTGCGTTTTGTGCCCCCGGCGAGTTCAGCAGAAACCCATCGCTTCTTTTACTATTTCCATTTGTTCGGCAGAAGTGAGTTTTTCCAATAACTTGAAAGCAACGCCCGAAGCGGTTTCAGGGCAATATGAAGTAATGACATTACCATCGACCACAATGGGACTGTCCAGCACATTCACACCAAACTGGGCTAACTGTTTTTGGCGGTATCCCCCATTTAGATGATATGCCGTCCCATTCCTGCCTTTTAAAATGCCGCTTTTTCCCAGGGCCAGTGCTGCGACGCAGATCGTTGCAATCGCTTTATTCTTTTCATTGAATTCCCGGATCAGATTCAAAAGATTCTCATCATAGGCTTCTTCATAAAACCCGAATTCTTCAAATCCTCCGGGAATTGCCAATGCATCATAGTCGTCAGCACAAATTTCATCAATCAGCCGGTCCACTACGACAGGCACATTAAATGTGCTGATAACGGTCTTTGTAAATCCACACGTTATGACGTCAATATCATAGTGGTAATCATGCCTTGCCCAGCCAAGCACATCTACGAAAACGCTGAATTCCATTGTCTCAAACCCTTTAGCCAGAAAAAGTAAGACTTTCATACAGTGCCCTCCCCTAAATTATTAAATCCCGATTTTGTCCAGCTCATTACAAGCTCTGTTTCACCAGTATTTTCATCCGTTTGCTCATTTAATACAGCAAAACCTTCTCTTAAGTAGAATCTGACCGCAGAATAATTCTTTTTATAAACCTGCAGTGACAATTTGAAGCAGCTTTTCTTGACGTGATCAAGCAGAGCTTTCCCTATGCCTTTGGATTGACTATTTACATCAACAAATATTCCGGCAATATAATTTTCTATGATTCCAATAAACCCCAAAATTGCATTGCCTTCTTCATAAACAAATATGGCTGCAGCCGGTAACATCTTTTCAACCGGCTTATATTTCTCCTGCCAGTAGTCCGGTCTGATGAAATCATGAGCGGTAATGTTGGCTTCAAGCCATATTTTCATGACTGCTTCCAGGTTATCAACTTTAAACTCCCTGATCATATTGACCCCTTTTTTATAAACGCCTGAGATTTCAAGACTTCCCGGCAAGCTGAGATTTGATTTATATTATTTTATAATATCGGTACACAAATTTCACAATAGTGCCTGTTTACCATCTGCATGGTATAACGTTCAATAACAGGTCTTCTATCGTCAAACTCATACTCTCTTTTTGATAACTCCGAAAATATTTCCAGCCATGCTTTTTGCATAGCATCTGCGGTATGGCTTATTTTAAATACGCAGTATTTTCCGCCCGTAGTTTTTCCAAAATTAATGTGCTCATCATCAGCCTTAAATGCTTCCGGGACAATAATGCCTGCATCGTAGCGGCATTTTTCAGGCTGTGTAAATTGGGGATTATCCTGGGTTATTCCTAATATAACCGAACTTTCATTTAATAAGTTTTTCTCTCTGGCCCAGCTTTTTAATTGTTCCATTATCTGCACATTCTCTGGACCGTAAGGGCCTGTTCTCCGTGCATAAGCAATTCTATGTGGCGGTATCATTTCAATACTAATATCCATAACTTACCTTCTTTTAATAGAGTACATCGATGTCTGAATTCATCATATAATGCTTTAAAATGTATTTCAACTTATTTTTTTAAATTGTTAAATTCCGATTTGTCTTCGTGATCATGTTAAAGCCTGCATCTATGCCACCTGACTTTTGCACATATTCATGAGAATTACAGCCAAACTCACGGAAAAACGCCCGTTGATACCCATCTGCACTGCAAAATCCCATCTAAAAGGCAACATCAAAAACTTTGCATGGCTGATCCCGCAACATTACCCTCCATCCAGAAATAATTTCCGCATTTTCTGGCAAACTACCATCATCGGAGGTGTTCACATGAATATGAATTTTGATGCGGTTTATTATGAACCGGGCGCACTCGGTTATCAACTGGGAATGCTGCTGCAAAGCAAATATGCGGACCTGCCCTGGATAGAAATAGAGAATCATAACCGTATACCGGAAATGACAGCGGCACCCAACCAGGACTTTCCAAGACTAAAAAATCATTTGATCATAGGAATCAGAAAAACACATCGGTATGTACCGAATCACAAGGTTTCCGACTGGCTGGTTCCCTATACGTCCTCTGGCTGCAAAGCCATGTGCCTATACTGCTATCTGGTCTGTAATTACAATAAATGTGCCTATCTGCGTTTGTTTGTCAACCGGGAACAAATGCTGGATAAGCTGCTAAAAAAAGACGCTCAGGCTCAGGCGCCCCAGACGTTTGAAATTGGCAGCAACAGTGATTTGCTTCTGGAAAACACAATAACGAATAATCTGCCCTATACAATTGAACGCTTTTCCCGTGAAGGCCGGGGGAATCTGACGTTTCCCACAAAATTTGACATGGTGGACCCGTTGCTTGATCTCGACCACAAGGGGAAAACCATATTTCGAATGAGCGTAAATCCCCAGGAAATAATACAACGCATAGAACTGGGAACCTCCCCGCTTCACGCAAGAATCCGTGCGCTTAACTCCATGGCGGAAGCAGGATATCCTGTGGGACTGTTGATCGCTCCCGTCATTCTGCTGCCGGACTGGAAACGCATGTACGGAGAACTGATCGATCAACTGGCAGATGAACTGAGTGTTAAGGTCAAGCAAAACGGTTTCATAGAGATCATATTAATGACCTACAGCTTCGTGCAAAATGCGATTAACACGGACGCTTTTCCAAATGCCACACAGCTTCTCAACCGGGAAACCATGACCGGGCGGGGACGCGGCAAATATTGTTACCGGAATGACATACGCGCCGAGGCCGAGTCCTTTTTACAGGAACGGCTGTCACGGCAGTTAAAAAATATGCAAATATTATATATTTCATAACACTCCGGAGTTCACCTTCCTATGATGTTCTCCGGAGTATTATCTCCATCCCAATATCTGAATATTTTAAAATAAATTGTTTATGCCTTGCGTATAACAATGCGTACCCTCATGCTGTAATACAGCAGACCTCAATCAATTGTAAAGCTTTATGATTTGTGCAGCGTATTGATTCTATCATTCATTTTTTTCGCCAACCTCTTATAATACAAAGCAAATATCAGCCAGATGAGAAATGCAGTCATCAACTGTCCCATCACAGTCAAAACACACGCCTTCCATCCGGCGGCAATCGGAATCCAGCCAACGCGAAAAGCGACAATTAAAAATATCGTGCATCCGATACCCATATGAATGACCGTTTGTATTCCAAGCGGAAGTTTATCATTGTCATAAATAGGAGAAGGTACAGAAAATCCGATTCCCACAATCATGGCTCCCACTGCCATTTCCGTATATAATCGGTTTGACAGTTGGAAATCCCCGGCGTTTATCAAATCGAAGATAATACCGGCAATGACAAACAAGGTACTGCCCAGACCGATTCCCAGCAGAATATTTTTCACCGTAGTTTTCATATTTTACCTCCTATAATCCCAGATATTTCTTAAAGTCAGGCAGATACTTTCGGGAAATGTAGTCCTTACAGCCATTTTTTAAGATCAAGGTCATCATACTGTTAAAAGAAGCTTCCACGCTGTCGAGCTCATTTAAATTGACAATCGCTGACTTGGATATACGCATAAATCTTGTGCTCAATTGTTCTTCCAGCTCATATAAACGTTTTGACGTTGTGTACTTCCGGGAACGGCAATAAATGACCGTTTCCCCATTTTCAACCCGAACCATGAAAATCTCCTTGGGGCGCAGCACTACGATGCGCTCCTGGTCCTTTGCGGTAACAATCCTCTCCCCTGCCTCTATGAGTGATGAAAGCTCCTGTACTTCATCGGTTATTTCTTTGCAGTATATCACGGCATAGTCCTCCCGGACTTCCGGCGATAGCTTTATTTCAACTTTCATGATGTCACCCCTCCTTCTTCCGGTACTCTTATTATATATACTCAGATTCGCTTTGTCAGCATTTCTGCGGTAAGTGGCAAAATTCAATCGGTGAAATGCGGGGAAAAGAGAAGTAACGCTGCTGCTCTCAACAGTCTCACCCTTTCAGCGTTAAATCCTGTATGCAGCACAAAAAATACCCACCCTGACAGGTGGATATCCTTTCCGTTTCAATAATAATGAAAAAGCTTTTAAACTCAATGCTGCTGCCAATGCCTGCCAGATCACACGACAGCACTTTTTATAAACCTTTTACGTAGGCAATTAACGAATCTATGGTTTGCTTGTCTTCAAAATTCACTTTTGAATTATAAGTATCAAGAAATTCCCTGTCCTCAGCTTCCCGCTCGGATTCAGGCTTTTTTTGAATCATGCCTTTCATCATAGCCATCATGACTTTATGGACAGGGCTGAGTTTATTGTAATCAATCCCGCCGCGCAGATGGAATAATTTTGTTTTTGCAAGAAGTCCTGGCGTGAAGTTTTTATTTATGATGGCACTGTAGTCCGTCGTGTTGGGGTTGGCTAATCCAACAGTGAACACAATAAGGTTTTTGCAGGGATTCTTCGTAATCAGTTTTACACCCGCTATGCCGCCTGCATATAGACCGCCGCCATAGATAACGACATCATATCGGCTTAAAGTTTTTGCTTTAACCGCTTTGGCTGTAAATAAATCGGCTTTCAGTGATGAAGCAATCCATTCAGCATATTTGCGGGTTGAACCGTACTTCGATGTGTATGCGACCAAAATCTTTTTAGACATTTGCTGTTCCCCCATTTATGTTATCCAGATTTTCAAATATTTTCATTAAAGAACTGCTTAAACCGGCAACTTCATCCATACTCATGCCAGCGAACATACCGTCAATAAACTGTGAAGCAATTTGTTCATTGTCTTTATCCCACTGCGCGCATTTATCACTTGCCGTTATCCGCATGGCTCTGCCGTCTTTCTCATCGCTATGGATTGTCACAAAGCCCTTTTCAGCCAGTTTCATAACGAGTTGCTTTGTATTCTGGTGAGAAGTATCACAAGCTTGCGCAAGTTGCTTTAGCGTGGGCGGCTGTTCAAACAATCCCAATGCCAGAATTACAAACCATTGCTTGGCAGTCAGGTCTTTCATCTGAGAATCCATTTTGCTTTGAAGACGATTAGCCACACGAAACAGATAGCCAAATACCAGCAGCCTTTTATCCATCGTATCGAAATTGTACACCGCATACCTCCTATATAAGTAATATATTCTCTATATAGGTATTATATTACCCATCCGTTCCCTTTGTCAATAAATATATCCGGATAAGGCAATAATAAATTTATTAAAACTTCAACGGAACGGACAGGCAATTTTATTCGTTATGGGTGCAAGGAGCGCTGCACAAATTCAAATTGAACAGCTCAAAAGCGTTTTCAAATCTTCGACAGAGACATTCATCCTGTTTGAGATTTCACTCATAGTCAAACCAGAATCAGCAAACCGGTTAATTACCATTTTCATGGATTCTCCAACTTCGATGATGTGCCCATCCAGGTCATAAAATCTGATAACCCGCTGCCCCCAGCTATGTTCCATAACATCACCTAAATATTCAATGTGGGGATATTCTTTTAACTTTTGAAGGAAATCATCAAAATTCTCTTCTTCAAAACAAAGCTCCATGTTATTGGAATTTTTTAACACCGTATCCTTAGGCAGATTTACAAGCCAGTCAAATTCTTGCTGCAACGCCAAGCCGCAGGTGAATGATATGTTAATACCGTAGTTTTGATATACTTCCAATCCAAATAAATTTTCATAGAACTCCCTTGATAAGTTAATATCAGTTACTGATATAACCGTGCAGATATAATTCATACAATCGTTCCTTTCAAATGAGAGTTTATTTTTCAAAGTATATCATACCTGCTCCTATGTCAACAACACAGATGATAGGGATTTTGCAGCTATCATGTCAATGGGAGGCACGTAGAGTCAACGGAAATTATATCCTTTTTTATATCTTTTTATCGCTATTTTCTTGCATTAAACCCGCGTATATACTGCTCCGGCCACGGGTATTCAACATTCAAATCACGGGCTGTATGCAGTACCCAATAAGGATCACGCAAAAGTTCCCGGCCCAATGCAGCGAGATCCGCGCGTCCTCCGCCCAGGATTTCTTCCACCTGATGGGGCTCAGTAATCAGGCCAACCGTAACTGTAGGCAGACCTGATGCCTTTTTCAATTCTTCTGCAATTTTCACCTGATAGCCCGGATAAATGGCCGTCGGGGGCGTTGGAACCACTCCGCCTGTGCTCACATCCAGCACATCGATATAAGGCTTTACCAGTTCAATGATTCTGGCCATTTCTTCCGGATGCATGCCGTCCGGTTCGTAGTCCTCTGCAGATACACGCAGCAAAACAGGTTTTTCGGCAGGCCAGACTTCATGTACCGCCTGAAGCACTTCAATCAGCAAACGGCAGCGGTTTTCCGTTGAGCCGCCGTAGCTGTCTGTGCGGTGATTCGTTAAAGGAGACAAGAACTCACTGATCAGATAGCCGTGAGCACCGTGAATTTCAATCGCATCAAAACCGATCTTAGCAGCTCTGGCAGCAGCACTCCGGAATGCATGGACAGCTTCGTGAATATCCTCTTCCGTCATTTCATGGGGCATGGGGGAATTCTGGTCAAATGGAATGGCGCTGGGGGCGTAGATCGTTTTTTCCTGTGCTCCGCACTTGCGGCCCGCATGATTGAGCTGAATCGCCATTTTGGCTCCCTGCTTCTGGCAGGCAGCAACGATTGGCGCAAGCGCCTCTGCCTGTTCGTCATTCCAAAGCCCCAGACAATGATCAGAAATGCGGCCCCACGGAAAGACACCGGTAGCCTCCATAATAATCAGCCCCACTCCGCCAACTGCACGGGAAGTATAATGGGTAAAGTGAAATTCATTTGGCATTCCATCGGTTTCGGCACTGTACATACACATGGGCGGCATCACAATCCGGTTGCGCAGCGTCATATTTTTTATTGTAAATGGGTTAAATAAATACATAGTACATTCTCCCTTCTATCATAAGACTTGACAAAACAGCTTGCTTCATACGGTTTATTATATCACGGTCATGTATCGCGTACAATGGAGAAACGATCAAAAGCATACCGTAACAATCTTTAAACCTGCTGTTGATGAATTAGTGAGCTTTCAACAGAAACTATTAAATCAACACAATATTCACATTGAACAAACCTGAACACATATTGGCAACTCAATATATAGCAACCTTTTATTGATAAAAATAACGCTACACCCCCTGGTTTTACTAGGTTGCAGCGTTTCTTCATCATTACTCGAATTCTATCTGACATTTTGGGTGTCATTTGGGTGTCACTTTGAAAAACAGAAGTCCGGGAACCCGCATAAACACTGGGGATTCCCGGACTTTTCTATTTTTGTGCGTTATTCGAATTCAATAGTAGCCGGCGGCTTCCCAGTACAATCATACAACACCCGGTTCACGCCCTTTACTTCATTTACAATTCTCCTTGTAACCGTTCCCAGAACTTCCCAGGGAAGCTCCGCGGACTCAGCCGTCATAAAGTCAGATGTCAGCACCGCTCTGAGCGCAATCGCATAATCATAGGTTCTCTCATCTCCCATGCATCCCACAGAACGCATATTGGTCAGCGCTGCAAAGTACTGTCCCAGTTCCTTATCAACTCCGGCCTTTCTGATTTCTTCCCTATAAATAGCGTCTGCTTCCTGAACGATTTTCACCTTCTCAGGAGTGATAGCGCCTACGATACGAACGCCCAATCCAGGACCTGGGAATGGCTGGCGGTAAACCAGATATTCCGGAATGCCAAGCTCCAGACCAGCCTTGCGCACCTCATCCTTAAACAGAAGTCTCAAAGGCTCAATAATCTCTTTAAAATCCACATGCTCCGGAAGGCCGCCTACATTGTGGTGGGACTTAATAACCGCAGAAGTTCCCAGGCCGGACTCAATCACATCAGGATAAATGGTTCCCTGAACAAAGAAATCCACTTTTCCGATCTTTTTGGCCTCTTCCTCAAACACACGGATAAACTCCTCGCCAATAATCTTGCGTTTCCTCTCCGGATCTTCTACTCCGGCTAATTTATCATAAAAACGGCTCTGAGCATTAACGCGGATAAAGTTTAAATCATATGGGCCATCCGGTCCAAATACAGCCTCAACCTCATCGCCCTCATCCTTACGGAGAAGACCATGATCCACAAATACACAGGTGAGCTGTTTTCCAACTGCTTTAGCCAGCATAACTGCTGCTACAGAGGAATCCACACCGCCGGATAATGCACAAAGCACCTTGCCGTCTCCGACTTTTTCCTTGATTGATTCAATGGAAGACTCCACAAAAGAATCCATCTTCCAGTCACCGGAACATTTGCAGACATTGTAAACGAAATTGGAAAGCATCTTCACGCCTTCCTGCGTATGCATAACCTCAGGATGGAACTGTACTGCATAAATCCCCTTCTCCTCACACTCCATAGCTGCAACAGGGCAGACAGGTGTATGGGCGGTGACGGTAAATCCTTCCGGGGCTTTCTCGATATAATCGGTATGGCTCATCCAGCAGACAGTTCTGGGGCTGACATTCTCGAAAAGCTTGCTGCCGGTTTCCACATCTACCTCTGTCTTTCCGTATTCACTGACAGGAGCTGTGGCAACTTTTCCATCCAATAAATATGCGATTAACTGGGTGCCGTAACAAATTCCCAGGACAGGAATTCCCAGGTCAAAAATTTCCTTTGCGCAGCGTGGTGACTCATCTTTATATACACTGTTTGGTCCGCCGGTAAAAATAATTCCTTTCGGATTCATTTCCTTAATCTTGTCGAGTGACAGGGTATAGGGATGGACCTCACAGTAAACATTGCATTCTCTGACCCTTCTGGCAATCAACTGGTTATATTGTCCGCCGAAATCCAGAACGATAATCATTTCTCTTTTCACGGGTATTCCTCCTAATATGATCTTCAATGAATATTGCAATTCAGCTTTGGGTTTCATTATATTCTACTTCCCATAGCTTGACAAGTATTTTCTCGAATTCCGGAAAAAGATGTCGAATCTCACAACTCCCGTCAATTACCCTAAATATTTTTTCACATAATATCCGGTATAAGAAGCAGGCACCTCCGCCACCTCTTCCGGTGTGCCCTGAGCGATGACTCTGCCGCCCTTATCTCCGCCTTCCGGTCCGATGTCAATGATATAATCCGCCGTTTTGATCACATCTAAATTATGTTCAATGACAATCACCGTATTTCCGCCCTCTGAAAGCCTTCTTAAAATCTCAATCAGCTTGTGAACATCTGCAAAATGAAGTCCGGTAGTAGGCTCGTCCAGGATATAAATGGTCTTTCCAGTCCCCCTCTTGCTCAGCTCCGTAGCCAGCTTGATTCTCTGGGCCTCACCGCCGGAAAGTTCCGTAGATGGCTGTCCAAGCCTGATATAGGAAAGTCCCACGTCATTGAGAGTGGATATCTTTCTCGCAATGGAAGGAACATTTTCAAAGAACTTCAAAGCCTCTTCCACCGTCATATTCAAAACATCATAAATGTTCTTTCCCTTATACTTCACATCAAGAGTTTCCCGGTTATACCGCTTTCCGCCGCAGACCTCGCAGGGAACGTACACATCGGGAAGGAAGTGCATCTCGATCTTAATGATACCATCGCCGCTGCAGGCTTCACACCGTCCGCCCTTTACATTAAAGCTGAACCGGCCCTTGGAATAGCCTTTGGCTTTTGCATCGGCAGTGGACGCAAATAAATCCCGGATCAAGTCGAATACGCCCGTATAGGTGGCCGGATTAGACCTTGGAGTTCTTCCAATAGGGGACTGATCGATGGCAATGATCTTGTCAAGCTGCTCTGCTCCCTCAATCTTCTTATGCTTTCCCGGAATGGTCCTCGCCCGGTTCAGCTTCTTTGCCAGTGCTTTGTAGAGAATCTCATTAACCAGAGAGCTCTTTCCGGAGCCGGACACACCGGTCACACAGGTCATCACTCCCAGGGGGAAGGTCACATCAATATTCTTTAAATTATTTTCAGCCGCTCCCTTTACCGTCAGATAGCCGGTTGGCTCTCTTCTCTCCTTTGGAACGGGAATCTTAATCCGTCCGCTTAAATACGCACCTGTAATGGAGTCTTTATTTTTCATGATCTGCTTTGCATTTCCGACGGCCACCACATTTCCGCCGTGCTCCCCTGCTCCCGGACCGATATCCACGATATAGTCAGCAGCCATCATGGTGTCTTCATCGTGCTCCACCACAATCACGCTGTTTCCTAAATCTCTCAGATGCAAAAGAGTTTTCAAAAGCTTGTCATTATCTCTCTGATGAAGGCCGATGCTGGGCTCATCCAAAATATAAGCCACACCCACCAGACCTGATCCGATCTGGGTAGCCAGACGGATTCTCTGGGCCTCTCCTCCGGATAAGGTTCCTGTTGCACGGGTCAGGGATAAGTAATCAAGCCCCACGTCAATGAGGAAGGAGACCCTGGCACGGATTTCCTTTAAAATCTGGTCGCCGATGGCATGCTGCATGGAGGTTAAATTCACATCATCCATGAATTCCCGAAACTTCACGATGGACATATTGGTAGCGTCATAAATATTTTTATCTCCCACCGTAACGGCCAGAGATTCTTTTTTCAGTCTCATGCCGCCGCAGGAAGGACAGGGAGTGATGCGCATGAAGGATTCGTATTCCGCTTTGGAAGACTCAGAATAGGTTTCCCGGTATCTCCTTGCCACATTCTGAACCAGACCTTCAAAGGCCACATCATAGATGCCTTCTCCCCTCTGGCCCTTGTAGTGAACCTTCAGTTCCTTACCATTGGTTCCGTAAACGAGCACATCCTGTACTTCCCTGGGATAATCCTCAAAGGGAGTATCCAAACGGAATTTATATTCCTTTGCGAGAGCCTCCAAAACCGCCCTGGTATAGCTGCCCTTATCCGTGCAAGACTGCCAGCCCAGCACCACGATGGCACCCTGGTCAATGCTTAAGCTCTTATCGGGAATCATCAGTTCTTCATCAAATTCCATCTTATAACCGAGTCCAAAACAATCGGGACACGCGCCAAAGGGGTTGTTAAAGGAGAAGCTTCTCGGTTCCACCTCATCCACGCTGATGCCGCAATCGGGACAGGAAAAGCTCTGGCTGAAATTGATGGGCTGTCCATCCACCACATCCACGGTCATAAGGCCGTTTGCAAGCTCCATGACTGTCTCAATGGAATCGGTCAGACGCTTTTCAATGCCTTCCCGGATGGCAAGACGGTCTACCACTACCTCGATGTTATGCTTAATATTCTTATCCAGTTTGATTTCCTCAGAAAGCTCATAAAGATTTCCGTCAATGCGGACTCGCACATATCCGCTTTTGCGGGCATGCTCCAAAACCTTGGCATGCTCTCCCTTCCGTCCCCGTACCACGGGAGCCAGAAGCTGAATCTTCGCCCTCTCAGGCAGCTCCATAATCTGATCCACCATCTGGTCAATGGTCTGCTTCTTTATCTCCCTGCCGCACTTGGGGCAGTGGGGAATGCCGATTCTGGCATAGAGAAGCCTCATGTAATCGTAAATTTCCGTAACCGTACCCACCGTGGAGCGGGGATTGCGGTTTGTGGATTTCTGGTCAATGGAAATGGCCGGAGACAGGCCCTCAATGCTTTCCACATCAGGCTTTTCCATCTGGCCTAAAAACTGGCGGGCATAAGATGAAAGGGACTCCATATAACGCCTCTGCCCTTCGGCGTAAATGGTATCAAAGGCCAGAGAGGACTTTCCCGAACCGCTGAGTCCGGTTAAAACCACCAGCTCATTCCTTGGTATCTCTAAGTCAATGTTCTTTAAATTGTGTTCATTGGCGCCTCTTATCTTGATATACTGTTTTGCCATACGATCTATACTCCTGTAATAAACTGAGATTCGGAATCTCACAAACTCCTAATGCGGACCGGATGAGGCCCGCATTTTTATCACTCAGTGATTGTTTTTCCCTATTATAACACATTTATCTTCGCTTTGCAAACACTTGTTCGAAATGTATTTCTCACACTTCCTCTCTCACATCCATATCCCACTGGATTTTACTTCCCTTTTCCGTCTTTTTCACCAGAAGCTTTTTCCCGATCTGCTCCTTTAATTCCGTCACATGGGAAATGATTCCAATGAGCCTTCGTTCCCCGGCCAGCTCCTGCAGAATGCGGACCGCCTTAAGCCTGGACTCCTCATCAAGAGAACCAAATCCTTCATCAATAAAAAGAGCGTCAATAGACACATTTCCTGCGGTGCGCTGGATGATGTCCGCCATCCCAAGCGCCATGGACAGTGCCGCCAAAAAGGACTCCCCTCCGGAAAGGGTCTTCACATCCCGTACCTTATCCGCGTCCATGCTGTAAATATCCAAATCAAGCCCCACTTCTCCCTGCTTTCCCAGAGAGTCCAGTTCCCTGCACTGCAAAAGAAACCTGCCATCGGTCATCACCTTCAGCCTGCTGTTTGCAGCCTGTATCATCTGATTAAAATACTGCCGCTGGACATACGTCTGAAAATCCAGGCTGGCAGAGCCGGTCATCTTCCCATTGGCAGTCTGAAACAGGGTGTGGTACAGGCGGTATTCTTCATTTAACTGCTCCTGTTCCTTCCAGAGCTTCTTTAAATTTTCTTCCGCCCGGACAGTCCTGCCCAGGATTCCGTTGATCCGTATTTCTTCTGTTTGAAGCTGTTTCTGCCTGCCTCGGAGCATGTCCGCCTGCTCAGTCCACGGACCGGTTTCCACCTTTTCCCGGCCTGCTGTCTGCTCCCGGTACTGGCCTTCCACGGTGCGGGCCTTTAATAGGTCATTTTCATAGCGGCTTATGCTTTCCTCCCACTGCCTTCTGATTTCCGGCGGCTGTTTTGCTCTGCGGTATTCCTCCTCTGAGGAAAAGCCCAGCTCCGATAAGGCAGTGCAGTAGGCGTCATATGCCTGCTCCATATCAAGACGGACTGCTTCCCCGTTTTCCTTCTGGGAAATCATGCGTCCCTTCATTTCCTTTTCCATTTCCGAAACAGAGCGCAGATGCTCTTCTGCCAGTTCTACGGCTTTCACCAGTTCTTCTCTTCGTTTTTTGCAGGCTTCCAGCTTTTTTACTGCCTCTTTTTCATCTATTTCCGGCAATCGGATTTTTAAATGGTCTGCTTTTGCCAAAAGAACGGCAGCCTCCTCTTTTTTCTCCTGTAAAAGATTCCTGGCCTGATCTCTGGCAGGCTCCAGCTCCTCCAGCCTTTTCCGGCCCTTGCTGCGGGCTTCCAAAGTTTCCTTTAACAGGACTTCCGCTTCCAGAGCTTCCTGTTCTTCCTGTTCCGCTGACTTTAAAAGATTGTGAAATGTCTCCAGTTCCTGCCCAAGTCCGGTTTTCAGCCATTCCAAAGAAAGAACATTTCCAAACCATTTTAAAACCTCTTTTTCAATCTGCTCTTCCTGATGGCGGCAGCTTTCCACGGCCATAATGCCCGCCTCTGCTGCTTTAGCCCGCCGTTCCTCTGCCTGATTTCTCTTTTCCTTTGCCTGTTCAACCTCATCCTGAGTGACGGCTCCTTGAGTTAATTCTGCTTTATGAGGATGATGAATCGAGCCGCAGACAGGGCAGGCATGTCCCTCCTCCAGCTTCTCAGCCATAATTCCCGCCTGCTGAGCCAGAAACTCCCGGTACATGTCATTGTATGCCGATTCTGCCTGCTCACAATATTCCTGCTCTCTGACAATCTGCCTCTGGAGCTCTTCTTTTTTTACAGTGTCCTTTTCCAGACGCTCCAAAGCCAGGGCAAGGCCCTCTAAAGCCTGCTGCCCTTCCGCTGCCTTGACCTTCTTCTGCCTGATCTCCGGCAGACGGCGGGACTTCTCTTCCAGAATCCCCTGTTTCACCTCATCGGCTGACAGGCGTCCCTTTAATTCCGCCAGTTCCTCTTCCATCTGCTGCAGGCGTATTGCAAACTTCTCTCCCTCCAGCCGCTTTCCTTCATAAGCCCCCCATCCAGCCCTCCACTGCTCATACAAAGGCATGGACTCCTCCAGCCTGACCATAAGAGCTGAAAGCTCCGGAACCTCTTTATCCGAACGCTCTTTGCTTTCCTCTGCCTCTTTTTTTGCATTGATAAGAGCCTGGCCTAACCGTTCCAGTTCCTTTTCCAGCCCGGCCAGCTTTTCCAGAGAGGACTGATATTCTTTCCTTTTTTCAGCGTAAGCACTTTCCGCCACTCCTGCCCGGTCCGCCTGTCTGGCGGCGTTCAACTGCTCTTCCAGTTCCTGCCACCGGTCTTTTTGAGCCTCCAGGGCCTGTAAACCGGCAACAGCCTGTTCCAGGCCGGCAAAAAGCCGGTTGATCTCTTCTGCCCGGCTCAACTGGCTTTCTGCCTCAGAAAGAAGCCTCCCGCCAGCTTCTTTTTCTTCCTGAATCTGGCCTTCTCTCTCCTTTATCTCATTTATAACAGCTTTTAAAAAGTCCCTGATCTCCTCAGCTTTTGTTTCCTTAAATCCCAAAAGTTCCTGCCATCTCTCATCATAAGAACTTCCCTCTAAAAGCTCTATATTTTTGAGCTCACGGGAACACAGAAGCCGTTTTTCCTCCAGATTATCATAGATCAGGCCGTTCCTCTCCTTCAGCTTCGCCTGAATCCGGCTGTATATTCCCGTGTTGAAAATCCTGGAAAATATTTCCTTCCGTTCTCTGGAAGAAGCGTGAAGAAGCTTCAAATAATCTCCCTGGGCGATCATGGCGATCTGGAAAAACTGGTTCTGGTCCACTCCCAGGATTTCCTGTATCTTCTGGTTGATATCCCGTATGCTGCCCGGATATTCGCTGCCGTCAGGAAGGAGAAAACTCACCTTTGCGGAAACAGGAACCGCAGTATATTCTCCGTTTTTATTCTTTCTTTTGCTGATCCGGGTATAGGAAGGACTTCTTGTGACCTCATAAACCTGGCCTCTTTGGGAAAACCGCAGGGAAACGTAAGTCTCCTCCTCTTCCCCGTACTGGCTGCGCATCATCGATGGCTCCCGCCTTTGTCCGCTGGATTCCCCAAACAGTGCAAAGGATATGGCATCAAAGATGGTGGTCTTTCCAGCTCCTGTATCTCCTGTGATCAGAAATATTCCGTGACCTATTTTCTCGAAATCCACCGTTTCCGTTCCACCGTAGGAACCAAAGGCGGACATAGTAAGATGAAGCGGTTTCATATGCCTTCCTCCTCCTTTGCTTCCTGCACGATCCGTTCCATGGCAATTTCTTCTTCCTTTGTCATTTCTCCGCCCCTTACTGCCTTATAAAACTGGCGGAATGCCTCCAAAGGCTTTAAGACCGGAACCTCCTCCGCCTGCTCCATCAGCTTTTGTCTTGTCCGCCGGTTATCCACCCGGATTTCCAGAATATGGCTGTACACTTCCTCCAGCCGCTCTCTGACGCGGTAAGGCTCCTCTTCATCAGTAAGAGTGATGCTGACAAAATCGTGGCGTGTTCCTTCCTCTGCCCGCTCCAAAAGCTCCGCCAGACTTCCCCGCTCCTTTCTCACATCCTGAATCCCTTTTAAAGGGAGAAATTCCAGTTCCGGCTCCTCTCCCTTTTTTCCCAGCTTTGCCACTGTAACAGATTTTTTATGAAACTCCTCGCTGACCGAGTACTTATAAGGCGTTCCGCAGTACCGAATCCGGCTGCTTCCCACCTTCTGGCTTCCGTGAATATGGCCCAGAGCAATGTAATCAAAATCAGGCAGGACCGACACATCCACCCGGTCCAGCCCTCCCGCCATAATGACTGCCTGCTCAGATTCGCAGGTTTCCGGGTCCTTGCCCCCTGATCCGTAAAACTGGTGGGACAGCAAAACATTCCGCTGATTAAAATCGATCTGCTCCCGTTCCAAAACTGCTTTCACAGCACTTTCATACCCCAAAGGCTGGTTCTCTCCGAAAAGAGGCCTCACATATCCGGGCTTTAAAAAAGGAAGAAAATAGAAGTTCACCGGTCCGTATTCATCCTCCAGCACCACCTTTTTCAAATATTCCTCATCCCCCAGGGGATCTTCTCTTTGCCCAGAGGGCAAATTCACCTTACCCCCCAGGGGGGCCTCTCTTCGCCCGGAGGGCAAATTCACCTTACCCCCCAGGGGGTCCTCTCTTTGCCCGGAGGGCAAATTCACCTTAGAGCTTCCGGGCAGAAATGCGGACATATGGATGGAATGCTTCTCCAGAAACGGACTTGCATAGGAAAGCCGCTCCGGAGAGTCGTGATTTCCTGCAATGATGAGAACCGGAATCCGGGGCTTTATTTGAGAAATGGATTCCAGAAAATTACTGAATATGGTATAGGCCTCCCCGGAAGGCGCTGTTTTATCATAGATATCGCCGCAGATCAGGATTGCATCCGGATGTTCTTCTGACGCATAATCCACGATCTGGCAAAGAACCGCCTCCTGATTGGCTCTTAAGCTGTAGCCGTTTAATTGTTTTCCAATGTGTAAATCAGATAAATGAAATAATTTCATGCACTGCTCACTCCTTACCCCCAGGGCAGATTCGCCTCATGGGACTGTATCATAAAGTACTCCAATCATACCATAATACAGGCCCAGTGAACAGGCATAATTTTCCTGCCAGGTCAGGGCTTGGCGTGTTTATTCCTGAATATTTTGAACCTCAATCATTCTGTTTAACAGGTCTTCCAGCCCCGGCGTGAAGCTGGTTCTGACGATTGCTTCTTCCTGCTCCGCCCTTTCCCTTTCTTCCGGTGTCATTTCAATGACAATAACCCCTAATTCATCCAACTGACCGCGCAGCGTCTCTTCCTCTTCTTCGATCTGCTCCTTATTCCACTGGGAAGCCATTTCCCCGGCTTTGAGCAGAATGTTCTTATCCTCTTCACTTAAGGCATTCCACTTTTCTTCCGCCATCAAAACGATTCCTGGGCTGTAAACATGTTCGCTCATCAGATAGTAAGGAGCTACCTCATAAAACCGGCTGGAAATGTAGGCGGTCAGAGGATTTTCCGCACCATCTATGGCCCCTGTCCCCAACGCTCCGTAAACCTCGCTGTAGGGCATGGGAACAGGCTGTGCTCCCAGGGCAGATATGGTGTCCATCATCAGGACGGACTCCTGAACACGGATTTTCTTATTTCTGATATCCTCCAGTCCCTTGATTTCCCTTGAGGTGAACAGGTTGCGGGGACCTTCATCGGTATAGAACAGTCCCACCATCCCTGCTCCGATCTCACTTCCCTCTGATAAAAACTTCCTCCCCAGCTCTTCATCCTCCAAAACCTTCCACATCCCCTCACGGCTTTCAAAAACGTAAGGAAGGCCGAACAGATTGAGGTTTTTAAACCCATATCCGGTCAACTGGCTGGTATTTCCTCTATACATATCAACCTGTCCCCCTCCCCGCTGCAATACGTAAAGGGAATGTTTTTCATCGCCCAGGGCATCACTGGGATATACTTCAATCTTAATCCGGCCGTCAGACAGCTCATCCACGTATTCTGCAAATTTAAAGCCAACCTTGGCAATAATATTTTCTTCCGGGTTTACCTCTCCGTATTTAAAAACCAGCTCCGGCTCTCTGGAACCGGGCTGTGCCGCTTCTGCCGTCGCCTGAGCTGCTGCTGCCTCACTGTTCTCCGCAAGGGTAGTTTCCGAGCTTTTCTTCCCGGCAGAATCCGGACCGCAGCCCGTCAGGCTCAATGCCACAGCAATAAAAACAGGTAAAACCATTGATCTTTTCATAATGATATTCATTCCTCCCAGTCTGGTTAATGGTTGGGTGCTGCTTTTATGGGAAGTTAAATCAACTTCTCATAAGCCATATTATATCCAGAATGGTGTCTTTTATCGTAATTGGAAATGTTTTATATCACAAGGTCACGGTTCCAGGCACTGCAAAAACCGCTCTCCATACTTTTCATACTTAAACTCTCCGACACCTGACACAGCCAGCATTTCCGCCTTTGTTTTCGGCTTCATTGCACACATATGTACCAGAGTTTTATCGGAAAATACGATATAAGGCGGAACCTTTTCCTCCCTGGCGATCTCCGCCCGCAGCTTTCTCAGTTTTTCAAACAAAACCTCATCCTGCCCGGTCAGCTCAACACCGGCGAGCTTTGGTTTTTTCGCCTTCTTACCCGCTTTCTCCCTTAAAACAGGCTCCTGTTCCTTTGCCATCTTCATCATGACAGGTTCCTGGCTTTCCATAAGCTTCTCAGAATCAGCCGTCAGCTTTACAATGGAATATTCATCATTTGTCACTGTCAAATACTCCTTCAGCATCAGATGATTCACCACCTGCCGCAATTTATAAGAAGGAGTCTTAGCCAGGGAAGCGTAATGGGGATTGCCATCCATCCGGTACTGCCGTATTTTGGCCGTATTGGCCCCATGAACCGTATCAATGATCACATTTACCCCATACCTCTGCCTGCCGGAAGACACACAGCCGATCAAAGCCTTTGCAATGTCCGTCACATCGACGGTTTCAAATTGGGTCAGACAATTTACACAATTCCCGCAGTAATTAGACCCATACTCCCCAAAATACCGCAGAATATAATCCCGCAGGCATTCATTGGTAAAGCAGTAATACGTCATCTTCTTAAGCCTCTCCCGGTCACGCTCCGTCACAATCTTTCTGGAGAGAGCATCAAGCTCCTGATTGTCCTGATTGTTGTCAATGAAAAACTGATTCATCACCACATCCTGTCCGCTGTAAAACAGGATGCATTCTCCCGGCTCCTGATCCCGGCTGGTCCGTCCGATTTCCTGATACAGCTCTTCAATGCTCTTGGGCATATTGTAATGAAGGACAAACCGGACATTGGACTTGTCAATTCCCATGCCGAATGCATTGGTCGCGACCATGACCTGATACCGGTCAAAGATGAAGTCATCCTGGTTCTGGTGCCGCTCTTTATCGCTCAACCCGGCGTGATACCTGGTTACGGAAATTCCGTCCCTCCCCAGCTTGTCACAGACCTCTTCCACCAGCTTTCTGGTCTGGCAGTAAATGATTCCCGACTGGTTCGGATGAGTGTCAATGAAGTTTTTCACCGCAGCGTACTTATCCTTTGGCGCCTGCACCCCCAGATATAAGTTAGGCCTGTCATAGCCCGTGGTCACTACCTCCGGCTCCCGGAGCATGAGGATGTCAATGATATCCTCTCTTACCTCCTTAGTGGCTGTGGCGGTAAATGCGCTTACCACCGGGCGCACGGGAAGCTGGTTGATAAAATCCACGATTTTTAAATAGCTGGGACGAAAATCCTGGCCCCATTGGGATACGCAGTGGGCTTCGTCCACTGCCACCATGGCAATTTCAGCATTGCGGGCAAAATCCAGAAACTCTTCCGTCACCAGACGCTCCGGAGCCACGTAAATGATCGGATATTTTCCTTCCCTTGCAAATGCCAGAGCCTTATGATACTGGCTGGCTGTCAAAGAGCTGTTTAAAAAGGCCGCAAAAACTCCAGCCTGATTTAAAGCTGCCACCTGATCCTTCATCAGGGCAATGAGAGGAGATATGACCAGAGTGATCCCTCCCATCATCAGTGCCGGTATTTGAAAGCACAAGGACTTTCCCGAACCTGTGGGCATAATTCCAAAAGCATCCCGTCCGGACAAAATGGTATCGATCAAAATTTCCTGGCCTTCCCGGAAAGTGTCGTAACCAAAATACTGTTTTAATATCTGATTTTTATTCATGAAACTGCTTTTCTCCTTAAATTCGTGATAAATGTATGCCCGAAAAGGCTTGAAAGAAAATGGAAATGATTTTTATAATCCCCGGAAAGGGGAGAGAAATGACTTTTAAAAGCTGTCCGGCTCCACCTCCAGAGAGATGGAGCCAGCCGCTCATTTTATCACTTATGCCCTGTCCCGTCACCTCTGGGAACTGAGCCTGAACTTTCCTACTTCGTCGCGTAACGCTTCCGCCTGTGCGGACATCTCTTCACTGGTGGCGGAGTTTTCCTCGGCAGTGGCCGCATTGGTCTGAACCACGGCGGAAACCTGGCTAAGGCCCTGATTGATCTCCACAATTGCATTGGCCTGTTCCGCAGATGCCTCCTCGATCTTAGCCATGAGCTCTGTCACCTGTCTGGCGTTTATCCCCAGTTCCTGTAAAATCCGGGCAGTCTCTCCTGTAAGCTGAGCTCCCCTGGATACGGTTTCCACCGATCCCTGAATCAGCTCTGTCGTCTGTCTGGCTGCCTCTGCTGATTTGGCCGCAAGGCTGCGGACCTCATCAGCCACAACGGAAAAGCCTTTTCCCGCTTCTCCTGCACGGGCGGCTTCAATAGCAGCGTTTAAAGCCAGAATATTAGTCTGGAATGCGATATCTTCAATCACCTTTGTGATATTGGTGATCTGGCTGGAAGAGGAGCCGATATCCTCCATTGCGGCGGTAAGCTGTTCCATATGCCGGTTGCCTGCACTGACTCCCTCGCCCGCTTTCTCAGAATACTGAGCTGCCATTCTGACATTGGAGGAATTTTCCGCTGCCTGCTCTGCGATCCTGCCGATGGAAGCCGCCAGCTCTTCCACTGAAGCTGCCTGCTCCGTAGAGCCTGCCGCCAGAGCCTGAGCGCCGCTGGAAACCTGGGAAGCTCCGATGCTGACCTGTTCCGTCGCATTATTGATGGTGTGCATGGTCCGGTTCAAGACTGCAACCGTATTTTCAATGGTCCGTTTAATAAGAGCAAAATCACCTGGATAATCGGTATCGACATGAAGCTGCAAATCTCCCTGGGATATCTGGGTGAACTTCTTTATGACATCTTCAATGATAACGCCTTCCTGCCTGTTGGCTCCCCGGATGAGGGCTGCCATCTGTCCCATTTCATCCCGGCTTTCATAGGAGATATTGACCTGTTTATTGCCTTTAGCAATCTCCTTATAAACCTCTACGATCTCTTTAACCGGAGTTAAAATGGAGTTTCGGATGGCTGCAATCACGGCTGCTGCCAGCACAAGGGATACTGCCATACAGGAAATAATCAGCATCCAGGAGGTCCGGATGGAGTCCTGGGAGTCAGCATTCTGCTGCACTGCCCGGTCCTTTGCAGTTGTGGAAAAGCCCAGCAGGATGTCCATCGCCTGATCAATTCTCGGTTTATATTCCCCGCGGTACAATTCTTTAGCCTTCGTCTTATTGGCTGCCGAAGGGTCTGAAATAAGCTCGCTGATCTCCACCCTCCTGGCAGCGGCTTCCTTTATTACGGCGCGAAGATTTTCAATATCCTTGTCACGGTCACGGTTTCTCTGATTATTTTGGTAGGCATCCAGTTCCGCTACCACACTCTTTCCGTAATTGGCAGCCTGGTCAAAATGCGCCTTGGACACCTGGGCATCCTCTGTATCAATCCCTTCCAGCAGGTTGTAAAGAATGGCCTGCATACTCACCTGCATACTTCTCA
The DNA here is from genome assembly GCF_047605665.1 of Lacrimispora sp. Classification (GTDB taxonomy): domain Bacteria; phylum Bacillota; class Clostridia; order Lachnospirales; family Lachnospiraceae; genus Lacrimispora. Next base: position 251,821 of record NZ_JASGFH010000001.1, read on the forward strand.
CACGCTCTGCATTGGGTACCGTATACGTTCCGTACAGGTTGACCTGTCGCCCGATGCTGTTGATGCTGTACAGGGAAATCACAGCAGACAACACCATCAATACCAGTACAATGCCAAATCCTGCGGTCAATTTTCTGCCCACGGTCAGGTTCTTCATAAAGCTGTCTTTTCGGGTCCCGGTTCCAAGTGTACTTCTCATAAAGGTACCTCCAAAATAGAATTATAGTATTCTCACTGCCTTTTATTCTTTCCTATAATCTACCACAAAAAATGACATTTTTCAACAATATCCCTTATCCCCCGAAGAAAAAAGGGATTCTATTCCACCCGGTTTCTGCCAAGGCTTTTTGCCTGGTATAAATTCCGGTCCACCAGCCTGATTACACCCTCGGCAGTGAGGCAGCCATCGTCCCCGCAGACCGCATACACTCCGAAGCTGCAGGTCATTTTAATGGCACTTCCTTCTATCAGAAATTCCCTTTTTTCTATTTCCGCCCGCATCCGCTCCGCCACCTTTCTGGCGGTTTCAAGGTCTGCTTTGGGCAGACAGATAAAAAATTCCTCCCCTCCGAATCTGGCTACCCAGTCTCTGTCCTTTCGTACAAACTTCTCCATCTCCCTGGAAAATTCCTTCAGCACCACGTCTCCCGCCGGATGGCCATAGGTGTCGTTTACCGCCTTAAAGAAATCGATGTCAGCGAAGACAACGGACAGCGGCTCATTTTTTAAAGCAGCGTTCCGCAAGTCCACCGGAAGCCTTTCGTCAATATATCTGCGGTTATATAACCCGGTCAGGGAATCCCTTACCGCTGCCTGTCCCATAAACTCGATCATGGATAAGTTATTCACTTCTCCGTCACTGTTTTTCTCCCCCAAAATCATGTTGCTTGAAGCGTCTTTGATGAGCTCAATGATCAGCCGCTTTCCCTCCAGCCATACGGGAACTGCGGTGATCATAAAAATCTGATTTTCCTTGTAGTCCATTTTATAAAAGATATCATCCTCATTGTATGCCCGCATGGAAATGCAATTTTGACACATCTGGCCTCTTTCCCAGAAGTCAAAGCACGTGGCATCTGACATGGTGAGTTTATCTTCTTCCGACTCGATCACTATTTTTTCCATCGGGTCTACAATCCGCATAATATCGTAGGTCTTTTCAAAAACCTTCATTTTATCAATCAGTGGCTTATATTTTTCCAAATTCATATTCCTCCCCGCGCTCATCAGCCTCTTTTGTCTCCCCGGCCAAGCTTAAACCTCTCAACCTCGCCCTGCAGCGCCAGAGCCTGAGCCGACATTTCTTCGCTGGTTGCCGAATTTTCCTCAGCAGTAGCCGCATTGGTCTGGACGACAGCGGAAACCTGGGAAAGTCCCAGCTTGATCTGTTCAATAGCCTCTGCCTGCTCCACAGAGGACCGCTCGATCTTTGCAATGCTCTGTTCCACCTTCTCAGCGCTTTCTTTGGCACGGTGCAGAACCTGGGCGGCCTGGAGGGCTATTCCAGACCCTTCCTCCACCGCTTCAGCCGAATGCTGGATCAGCCCTGCCGTCCGCTTTGCCGCTTCCGAGGACTTTGATGCCAGATTCCGGACCTCATCGGCCACAACGGCAAATCCCTTTCCTGCCTCTCCTGCCCGTGCAGCCTCAATAGCTGCATTCAGGGCCAGAATATTCGTCTGGAATGCAATATCTTCAATCACCTTGGTGATGCTTGTGATCTGGTCAGAGGAATCGCTGATGACTGCCATAGCCTCCGTAAGCTTTTTCATGAGGCCGTCGCTCTCGCTGATTCCGGCTCCCGCCTCTTCCACGTACTGTGCCGACAGTTTGACATTGGAGGAATTCTCAAACGCCTGTCCGGCTATCTTATCCACGGAAGCGCTCAGCTCCTCTGCCGAGGCGGCCTGTTCTGTAGCCCCTGCCGCAAGGTCCTGAGCTCCGTCTGAAACCTGACTGGCGCCGGTGTTCACCTGCTGTGCTGCCAAATGAATGAGAGAAAGGGTGGAAGAAAGGTTATGGACAGAGTCACCGATGGCTGTTTCAATCCGCTTAAAATCGCCGATGTAAGGCTGGGCCGGGCCTGTGGTGAGATCGCCTGCCGCAATCCGCTCCATGTTGCTGGTGATGTCCTCCACATAGAGGGAAAGAGTTCTGATGGAGCTTTCAATGCTTCCGGAAAGCTCTCCGATCTCATCCCTGCTGTTAATACGGGGAGTTTCTTCCGTTAAATTTCCTTCTGCAAGCAGCTTCATCCGTTTTGTAATCGTAATAAGAGGGTCTGCAATCCTTCCTGCAAACAAAACCGCTGCCACAATGCCGGAAATCAGCATGAGGATAGAAACCGCTGCCAGGGAAAAGCCGATCGTACGGATGGAAGAAGTCATCTCTTTCACCGGAGCCACTGCCCCCAGATACCAGCCGCTGCCTCCGCTCACCGGAGAATGGTAGCAGATTCGCTCAACACCTGCATAGGAATACGTATCCACGCCCACAGCTCCGGTGATCATCTTGGAATACACCCTTGCTGCCGATGCATAATTTTTATCTGTCTTTGACATCTCGATAAAATTCTGCTGTTTCTGGACGAGCTCCGGCCTCATATTGGCGATCATGGTTCCGGTGCTGTCTATGATGAAAACATTTCCTGACTTTCCGACCCGCAAATCTGCAATCAGGCTGCTTAAATACATTCCGTCCATTCCCGCAATCAAAACCTTTCCTCCCATAGGAGTATAGATCTGGCTGACAAAAACTCCATTGCTGTCAGCGGAAGGAGAAGTGATCACCGTTTCTCCCCCCAGAGCCCTGTTAAAAAGCTCCTGGGAAACCACGCCGGTCCCTTCATAGCCGTCAGGCCCCTTTGTGATCGTGCCGCTCTCATCGGCAACAGCGAGATACAGCCAGCCGTTCTCATCGGCAATGCCCTGTAACTCTGCCCCAGAAGCCGACGAAAGATCAGATTCCGCTTCATGCTCCAGATCACCGGCCACACCTTCTATTTTTCCGGAAATAGCCAGGTCCGCAACAGCGCCCAGGGATGTGAGGTCAGCCCTGACATTTTTCAAAATCCCCTGATAGCTGGTGAGAAGCCCGGTGACCATATTGACAGCCGTTAAAACTAAAACCAGAAGTCCTGTAAAAAGGATCAGTTTAAATTTAATCGAAATCTTCTTTCTCTCTTTTCCTTTGCTTTCCATCATAAAACCCTCAACGCTTTCCTAAAGCGGTTCCCGCTTCAATTTTTCTGTTGTAAACCATTCTTCAACCTTATCCGCATCGTTTGGTCTGGCAAAATAATAGCCCTGAATATAATCGCACCCCATTTCTTCAAGGAGCTGCTTCTGCTCCGCTGTCTCCACTCCCTCAGACACCACCTTTAAATTCAGCCCATGGGCCAGCTCTGTGATGCTGCGTATTACCTGGTTCTCCGTTTCCCTTTCCATGGCCTTTCCTAAAAATGATTTGTCAATTTTTAAAACATCAATGGGCAGGGCCGTTAAGTAGTTGAGAGATGAATACCCCGTTCCGAAATCATCCAGGGCGATGCTGATGCCAAGGGCTCTGAATTTTTTAAGGGTCTCAATATTGTCCTTTGAAAACTCCAAAAGCACGCTTTCCGTGATCTCAAGCTCCAGCCTGTCCACCGGAAAACCGGTTTCAGCCAAAGCTTCCTTTACAAAGTCATAAAAGCTTTCATTATGAAGCTGGTATGCGGAAATGTTGACAGACATCTTTCCAAACTGATATCCTTTTTCAATCCAGGATTTTCCCTGAATACAGGCATTTTTCAGTATCCAGTTCCCCAGAGGGATGATCAGTCCCGTGTATTCTGCCACCGTAATGAATTCAAGAGGAGAAATCATGCCCAGCTCCTCAGAACGAAGCCTTGCCAGGGCCTCCACGCCTCTGATCTCATTCTCCCGCAAATCCTGCTGAAGCTGGTAGTAAATGATCAGGCTGTCCTTGTCCAGGGCCTCCCTGATACACGCCTCAATGCTGGACTTTCTGATGATGTCATCGTGCATCTGGGCATCGTAAATGCAGTATTGATTTTTTCCGCTCTCCTTTGCCTTATTAAGGGCTGTATCCGCATTGCGCAGCACATCGCTTGCGGTCTGCCTGCATTCAAAGCAGTGGACCACTCCGATGCTGACAGAGAGATAAACCGACTTTTTCATCAGGGAAAACGGATTGTTAAAGATGCGCAGAATGCTCTGGCAGATGGCCTCCACCTCTTCCAGCTCATCGTAATTTCTGATCAGGATCAAGAACTCATCTCCGCCGAATCTGGCCACCAGATTTTCCGGCCCTGCGATCTGGGTCAGCCTGCTGGCTGCCAGATTGAGAAGCTGGTCGCAGACCTCTAAGCCCAGGAGGTCATTGTGGTTCTTGAAATTATCCAGGTCAATCATTAAAATCGAATACTTCCCCGGCTCCTCTTCCATGGCTTTCAGCGTATCTTCAAGGATGCTCATGAACCGGACCTTATTGGGCAGTCCTGTCAGCATATCGTAAAATGCCATGTATTCTATTTTCGATTCCCTTTGCTTTCGTTCCTCAATATTGGACACTGCTCCCGCTATTTTATTGGGAACATTGGTCTCGTCAAAGTAAATCTTTCCCCGGTTTAAAACCCAGGTATAGCTGCCATCCTTGTTTTTTATGCGGTATTCCTTCTGGAATTCCCGGACCAGACCCTTTAAGCACATCTCAAAGGTCTCCAGCAGGTCCTGATAATCCTCCCGGTGGATATTCTCCTCCTGGATAATGGCACCAAAGCCCTGTCCTTTCAGCTCATTTCCTGTGATATCGAGCCATTTATCTGAGGTGATTACCTCATCTGTAAAGAGATTCCACTCCCAAAGCGCGTCATTGGCGCTTGCAAGAGCCAGGGTGTAGCTTTCCTTCAGCTTTTCCAGTTCCTTATGGAGGCTGGCAAGGTGCTGGATGTCCTCATCCTTTTTGAAAAGGTCTGCCTGCAAAAAAATGAGAGTTCCCACCAGAAGGAGTACCATAAGCGGAACCAGCCAGATGATTGCCTCTCCCCCCTCCGGTATGTTTTCCTTCCACAGGCTCACCAGCCAGTAATTATCCATGACCGGAACCCGGATGGTGTGTACCGATCTGCCTTTTGCAGCGGAATCCTCCTGGATAATCCCTCCCTTTCTGTCATAAATGCTGATATGGTAGGAAGAAGGAATCACTTCATCAATCATGGTGTTTATGTAAGATTTTAAGTCAAAGACAACCACGAAAAAGCCGTCAAACTGTTCTTCTTTGTAGAGAGGATACCGGATGACCAGACCAAGCATATCCTCGCTCCCCTGAAGAATAAAGGGGTCATTGACCGTTGTGATCCTTTGCCCAATGGCCTTATTGATGGCCTCTTCCACCTCCGGGCGCCCTTTTAAGGTAGCGCCTATGGTATAGGCATAAGTATCCGGAAATACCATGTCTGTGATGGTGTCCTTGTCTTTATGCTGAATGTAAAGGATATCGGGATTTTCTTTCATATATTGAGCTGCCAGAATGTCAAACTTCTGCTTGTCAATACTGTGATCAATTTCGTAGTTATAGGATAATGAGGCCAGAATGCCCTCTGTTATAGAGACATGCTGCTGCACAGAATAGGAAACGGATTGTCCAATACTGGAAAGAAGGTAACTGTTCTTTGTCTCCTGATAGCGAAAAAGAAGGAAAACAATCGTTATAAAAATCACCAACATAGTCACTGCCTGTAAAGTAATATACCTGAAATATTTATTTTTCATCATAACTCACCCCCGGTGCCCAACCGCACCGTACCTCTCCGGATATACATAAAAGGCAATCCACTATACAAAACTACAGCAGATCACCTTTTTCCCATACCCGATAATGCAGTATATGTTTGCTGCATAAGCATTTTGTATTCAGTTCCGATTTTTCCCGTTAAAATATTATCACAACATATGTATCATCTATAATTTACCATAAAATGCAATTTATTTCAACATATTATAGTATCGGAATCTCAATCTATCACGAGAGCCGTTCTGCTTCTTTATACAGGCAGATGCGGTTGCGTCCGCTGTTCTTGGCTTTATAAAGGGCGCAGTCCGCCTGGATCAGCATATCTTCCAGACTGTGAGAGCTTCCGGCAGGAGAATATGCCATTCCGATGCTGACAGTGACCTTTAAATGATTGTCCTGACAGGGAATGGAGGTATTTTCAATGATCTTTCGGAGCCTTTCCACCAGGAGGTCCATTTTCCCCGATGAGATGTTTTCCAGCAGAGCAACGATTTCCTCGCCTCCATAGCGGCCTGTGAGATCGTTCTTGCGGAAATGGCCCTTCACAATGACCGCAATGGTTTCCAGCACAATATCGCCGCAGGAATGGCCGTAAGTATCATTCACCAGCTTAAAATTATCGAGATCAATCATCAGCAGCCCGTAAGAATTGTTTTTTGCGTTGTCCTCACCCAGTTTAAAATTGGCATGATCAAAGAAAGTGGCCCTGTTGTAAATATGCATCAGAGGATCAAAGGTGGCTTTGCCGTAGAGCTGCTTCAACTGGTTTTCCTTGTCCGTAATGTCGTGGAACACGATGCAGATGCCGCTGTTTTTGCTGTTTTGCAGAATCTGGGTCTGGGTTATCCTATAAAAACGCATTTCCCCGTCGATCTGAAGGGCCAGCTCGCTCTCCCGTTCAAACCGCTTCACCTGCTCCATTGTTTCGCCGGGCTGAAGGGTGTTCAGTTCAGGAAAAAGCTGCTTGGCCGCCTGGTTTGCGTCCAGAAAGGTGAAGTCCCTGCCGCAGACAATAAAGGCATCTGTCATGGATTCGATCACCTGGGCCCTGGCTAAGGGCACCACATTCAACAGGTTCTGACTTCGGACGGAATAAAGAAGCAGGGCCGTGGAAACGGCAACCGCAAAAGGGTTTATGTCAAGCCTGAGAGAATGATAGGAAAAAGTGTGGTAAATATTGACCGCAAGAGGAATCAGGATGGATACCAGAAGGCAGAGATTCTGGTGCCTCTGCTGCCTGCTCCCTTCTTTTAAGTTCTTAATAATACGGTGGAGAGTCAAAGTGACCAGCACGAAATTATACCCCGTCGCTATGTAACTCATGGGACCGGCATATCCGTGACAGTTTGCGATGGAGCCGTTCCGGAAATATTCAATATGGGTATAATGCAGCTTTACCAGCGGAAATGCCTGAATTGTAAACTCGTTAAACAGCGGGAGGGCAAAGAGCAGGATGTACATGCGGCGGCCAAACCGCTTTTCTCCATAGACATCCCGCAGAAAAAGATAATTCAGTATGACAATAAAGGGAGTTCCCATCTTCTGCACCCGGACACCCACAAAAGCCGATTCCAGTGTAGGCGAAATGATTTCCAGAAGATATCCTGCCGCATACAAAAACGTGCAGACAGACGAAAAAATCAGGAAAAAGGCTCTTTCAGAATTATAATTGGCAACAGCATATATCATCAGAACAACGGAAGCTATGACTGCAATAAGCATGAACCAAACGTGTATATCCATTAATCTAAAACCTCCTTTTGGCAGTCACGTAATCACAAACATAAGCGCTTATTCAAGTTCCTTATCCTTATTCAGCAGATTCACCATTTCTTCCATGGGAAGAGGTTTGCTGAAATAATACCCCTGAATCATGTGGCAATTATGCTTTTTTAAATACATTAGCTGATTTTCTGTTTCCACGCCTTCCGCTACAATGGACAGGCCCAGCTTGCGCCCGATCATAATAATCATGCTGGTAAGGGAAGTTCCGTCACTGTCATTTAAAATGGTGTCTACAAAAATTTTGTCAATTTTAAGCGTATTGATGGGGATATGGGTCAAATAGCTGAGGGAGGAGTATCCTGTGCCAAAGTCATCAAGGGCGATCCTGATTCCCTTTTCCCTCAATTCCATCAGCTTGTCCTTGATTCCCTCATAGGACTCGATCAGCACAGATTCTGTGATCTCCAGTTCAACGTATTCAGGCTCCACACCTGCCTGGGAAAGTATTTTTATGACCTTTTCCGTAAAGTCCTGCTGCATCAGCTGAATGATAGAAACGTTTACGGAAACGGACAGTCCGGTGTACCCCTGATTATGGAGCTCTTTTAAAAATTTGCATGCATTTAATAAAACCCAGTCTCCGATGGGATTGATTAAGTTGGTCTCCTCTGCGATGCTGATAAATTTCAAAGGAGAAACAGAGCCCAGGTTTTCATTGTTCCACCGCAGCAGCGCTTCCATAGCGTGAATTTTTCCTGTCTCAAGGTCCATCTGGGGCTGATAGCAAAGGCTGAATTCATCCCGCTCCAAAGCCGTGCGCAGCTCACTTTCCAGGGTCATCCGCTCCTGGACCTTCATATCCATGTCGCGGGTATAGAAAATATACCGGCCATGGGCGATTGATTTCGCCTTATACATGGCCATATCCGCACACTTTAAGAGAGTATCCACGTCACTTCCATGAACCGGGTACAGTGCAATTCCCAGGGATACGGTGATCGTTAAGGTACATTCCGGCAGCTTAAAGGAGTGGCTGAAGGATTGAATCACCGATTCTGCAATAGCCGTGATTTCATCAATGGTTTCATACTGGTGAATGAATATAATGAACTCATCCCCGCCGATCCGGTAAACGGACTGGCTGCTGCTTGATAAGTCCAACAGCCGTTTGCCGATTTCCGATATGAGCTTATCGCCGCAGACGTGGCCTAAGGTATCATTTATGTACTTAAAATTATCAATATCGATAAACATGAGAGCCTTTTTCTGCTCCGGACATCCGGCCAGCTCCCGCTTCACTTTCTCATAAAATGCAGTTCTGTTGGGAAGATGGGTCAGGTAATCCTCATAGGCAAGGCGCATCAATTCATCTTCGTAATTTTTCAGCTCCGATATATCCGTATGGGAACCGGCGCTTCGTATGATTTTACCTGTATCGTCAAAAATCAGTCTGGCTTTTGACAAAATCCAGCGGTAACCGCCATCCTTGTAACGCAGCCGGTATTCGCATAGATAATTGGGGTCTCTGTTGATCCGGTTTTCTTCCAGCTTCTGAAAAACTTTTGGCGCATCCTCCGGATGGATCAGGGACAACCAGCTTTCATATTCCAGCAAGTCCTGCTTGGTGTAGCCGGTGATCTCAAACCAGCGTTCGGAAAAATTCCTCTCTCCCCGTTTTTCATCCCATATTCCATCATTTGCAGTCTCTGAAATCAGCCTGTATCTCTCTTCGCTTTCCTTGAGCATCTCGATCTGCTTTTGCAGCTTCTGCTCCGATGCTGTCAGCTTTTCATGAAAATCCCTCATCTCTTTATAGTAATTCAACAACTCAATATTGATGGATTGTATCTTCAAAAACGACGATTTGATCAAAAAATACAGCATAATGGCGGTGATCACCACATACAGCCAGCCCTTTGCCATGCTGATGGCCGATACCAGTTCCTTATTTGTAACAAAATCAAGAAGAAGCCTGTCGGAAAACAGTATCCACAGGACTCCCATGATCAAGTATAAGGCAGTGATTTTTAAGGCTATTTTCTCAGGCTGGATTTCATCGGGACAGTCTGCGGTGCGCAGAAAGGCGCCGGGGAGCTGAAATCTTACCATACCTTTTTTAGTTTTTTCTCTTTCGTCCATACCATACCGCCTTTCCATATCACGGGCATGAGACTTTCTGACAAAGCCTGCGCCGATACTTCCCCCTGCACTTATTATATCGGCTGTTTTCGGTTAATTTGTAATAATCTGCAAGGTCATCCTAATTATACCAATAATTTGTTCAGAAAGATATTACTGCTTTGCAAAAAAACAGAAAAATTTGTCGATTATTTCTCCAGCTTCTTCTCACACCACTCCGCCAGCACACATTCCCCGCATCTGGCCTTTCTGGATGTGCATACCGACCTGCCATGATAGATGAGCTGGAAATTAATCCGGTTCCAGTATTCCTGGGGCAAAACCTTCTGCAGCTCCAGCTCCACTTCCACCGGATTTTTCCCCGATGCCCAGCCCAGACGCCTGGAAATCCGGAACACGTGGGTATCCACAGTAACCCCCGGAACTCCATAAGCATCCGCTAAAAATAAAGTGGCCGTCTTTCTCCCCACCCCGGCCAGTGCCAGAAGCTTATCAATATCCTGAGGCACTTCACCGCCGTATTCTTCTGCGATCTGGGCGCAGCATTTCTTCAAATTTTTCGCTTTGTTCTTATAAAGCCCGACAGAACGTATGGAAGCTTCGATTTCCTCCAAAGGGGCTTCTGCCACCTGTTCCACCGTCTGAAAACGCCGGTAGAGAAAGGGAGTAGCCTCTTCCACCTGCTTATCCGTGCTCTGGGCGCTGAGCATGATTGCCGCCAGAAGCTGCCAGGGCTGCTGATAATAAAATCCGTCCTTTGTCACCCCATAAACACGGTCTAAAGTATCCAGTATATTTTTAATCTGTTCTTTTTTCATTCGTATTATCTCCTGTTTTATTTTCCCGTCTCACCTGGTTCAAACAGCCGGAAGGTGCCGTATTCCCCGTCATATCCGGGGCTCCACTCCACAGCTCCCTCTCTCAGCCGCCTGATTCCCTCAGTAATCAAACCGCCTGCGGCGGTGCTGATTTCCTGGAGGGAAAGGTCCCTCAATATATGAAATTCCGGCCCTAATTTCTTCACCATGGACTCATACTGGCTCTGAACCTTTTTGCTTGCAGGGGAATACCCCACACAGGCTGCAATGACCTCAGGCAGGGGAATCAGCTTTTCAAAGTATTTTCCCTCTCCAATCAGTTCTCCTTCCTTTCGGTCAGCCAGCTGTTCGATCCGGTGGAACACCCCGGTAGTCAGCTTCCGCCCGCATACGGGACACTTGCCGGCGTATTGCTTTGCTTCCTCAGGGGAAAGACAAAGATTGCATTTCCTGTGGCCGTCATAGTGGTACTTTCCCTCTTCCGGAAAGAATTCAATGGTTCCTTTCAGCCCTTCTCCCTTTTGAACCGCATTCCAGAGGCCGGTATAGGACAAATCGATATCCATAAGATTTCCCTCCCTCCCCAATTTGGCTGGAGAATGGGCATCGGAATTGGATATGAGCTGAAAACGGTCCAGGGCAGACCACGCTCTTATCATGGATGGGTCCGAAGAGAGGCCTGTCTCCAGGGCATGAACATAAGGCGTCAAATCCTCAAAACACTCCTCAATGGAATCAAAGCCGGAAAATGCTCCGAACAGTGAAAAATGAGGCGTCCAGATATGTGCCGGAATATAAATGGCCTGGGGACAGGTGTCCAGAACAATTTCCAAAAGATCACGGCAGTCCAGTCCCAAAATGGGCCTTCCGTCTGAATGGAGGTTTCCTATGGCTTCCAGCTTCTCAGCCAGCGCCCCGGCCTCTTCCAGGCCCGGAAGAAGGATGATGCTGTGAACCTTTCTCACCCTCCCGTTTTTCTTATAAATAGAGCTGATTTCTCCTGAAACCACGAACCTGGGAGCAGGAAATTCAGTCCCATACTCACCGTCTCTGAGAAATTCTTCTTTTAATCGATAAAGCCCTTCTTCTGCGGGAACCAGCTTTTCCTTTAATTCCTCCCGCCAGCCCCGGTGGGTGAAGTCACCGGTTCCAAGGATGTCAATTCCTTTGCGCCTTGCCCACAAATCTAAATATTCCGGAGTACAGTCCTTACTGGTCGCTCTGGAATAATGGGAATGGATGTGTAAATCCGCTATATACATAAATACCACCTGCTTTTGTCAATTTATGCTTTATTATATCGTTTTCAAGAAGGGCATGCAAGGAGTAAACATTTCCTTTGGTTCTTATGCCAAGGGGATGAAAAAAGCACAAAAGCGATACAGCTCCTGTGCCCTTTTAACTTTATGTTTTTATCCCTGCCTGTCTAATTAATCAATGATATCCAGGTCCTTGGCCGAAATAATCGGGATATTAAAGCAGCCTACGATTATGACGACAAACAGGGGTAAAAAGGGTGTAAATAAATTTAATTTTACTCTTTCTTTTTCACTGCTCATGAAAACTCCTCCCACACTGCTTTATTAAGCCGAACGCTTATGTTTTACCACTATAAACCAATATAACATTAACGCAAACAAGTGTTTGATAGGCAGAGGGCTGAGTCGTGGGAGGGATTTTTTATCTCAGATAATCAAAAGCGATTCTTGAGCTTCCGTCTTCCACATATATGGTTCCGCATTTTAAAAACCCGTTTTTTTGAATCAGGTGCTTCATGACTTCATTATTTTCGTGAGTATCGATTCGAAGGTGAGGGCTTTGTTCCTTGCAGTAATCAATGCATTTTGTGAATACACCCCGTTCCGTTCCATCGCTGGCGATCCTGTGAATGGTGCCATAGGGTGCTGCAGACCTCCAGGAACCGTTTTCTATGTATTCATAGGTGGGGTCATCTCCTGAGATAAAGGCAAATACTCCATGGATTACGTCCTGATTTGTATAGACGTAAAGGCGTTGTTTTTTAATATCGTCTTTGAGCATTTCTTCAGGGGGAAAGGTATTGCCCCATTGGGTTGGGTTTCCGTTGTCAGCCATAAACTTTCTGGCAATTTCGTATACTCTTAAGATTGAGGGAAGGTCCTGGGGAGAGGCGTGTCTAATCATGTTTGTGTCCTTTCTTTGGCATGTTTGAGGTTTTTATTGCAAAGAGCCTTATGTTTTTTAATTTAAGATTCTTTATTTGCTACGGCTTTTCATAGTTACGGTAAATTATGAAGAGGATTTGGATTCCAGATATTCCTTTAAGATAACCGCGTGGTTAACTTGAGGGTCTTTTGCCCCATAGAGCAAGGTAACCGTGTTTTCCTCACTTTGAAGAATGATCTGGCGGGCGGCGGCCTGTGCTTCGGCATTTGAATCCAATTCCGCGCGGTAGAGCATGGCGAATTTTTCAAAGTTTTCTGCTTTATGCCCAAACCATGTCCGAAGCTGGCTGCTGGGAGCAAGCTGTTTTATCCAACCGTCCAAGTGTGCATTCTCTTTGGAAACGCCTCGCGGCCATAGGCGGTCTATCAGAAAACGGAGACCGTCAGTTTCCTGGAAGGGATCATAGATTCGTTTTGTTTGCAGTGGCATGTCATGCGGCCCCCTTTCTGCCTTAGGTTTTTTAATAATTCCGCTAAGCTGTATTAATTATAACATGACAGCTTATATTTTTCGATGTCCAGTTTTAGAAAAATATAAGCCGCTCTTATGGGTGCACTGGAATGTCTACGAAGCGTAGATTGTTTATAAGGTACATAACCGTTAAAATAAAATCGCGGTGAGCAAAGAAACAAAAATAACAAAAGATTGCTGAAACAATATTCCGTTTAAATAACAACGCGAGGAGAATACAAAAATGAACGAAAAAATAGTAATGACTGCGGACGGATACGACCGCATAGATGGCAGAAATGCTTATCAGTCGGAAATTAAAAAGCTGACTTTGGGGGCTCCTGTATTGGAGGAAAATAAGAAAATGCAGATTGCGGCCCAAATCTGGAAGGAAGACAGTGATGGTCAGTTGAACATGGATACAGAGCTGCCAATCCATCAGATATTTGACTTGATGATTTTTTTAAGCCGCACACTTTTGCACTTTCGGGAAGCTTACCGGCTTCCTCTGCTATACGATCCTGAAAACCCTTCTGTGGAGCGCGTAGGCATACAAGGCGGCGTAATGCCCATTGCCGTTTGCACGGAAAATCCGAATATTAATGAAGACATTCAGGCATTTTCCCAGGCGCTTAATGATTTAGGAGAAATGAATGGGGAACGTATGCGTGTGCTCACACGGATTTTAGAAGAAATGGAGTATTATTAAAAATGGAGAATCAAATGATTCTGTCTCCGCTCAGGCAACTGACAGAGGCTGAAAAGAAACTTGTTTGGAAAAAACCACTGTCGTATATTGAAAGTGAGGCAGAACGCCGAATCTGTGCGGAAATCAAACGAAACTGGCACAGCCAGGAAATGAAAATCACAAATATTCTGTTGGAGGGAGATGCAGGTTCGGGAAAAACCCAGCTTGCAAAAGCGCTCTCCTCTGATTTCGGATTGCCCTATACAAAAATCACCTGCTTTGCAGATATGGATAAATCCGATATCCTCGGCTCTATCCTGCCGGTTTTGCCGGAAGACCGCCATAGCGCAGGAGAAGTGAGCTATCAATTCTATCCTTCCGAAATTGTCCGTGCTTATGAAAACGGCTGGCTGTTGGAAATCCAGGAGCCTACCGTCATACGGGATGCCGCCGTGCTGATGGCGCTGAACTCTGCGTTGGAGCCGGATGGCAGTATCAACCTTCCTACCCGCATCGTCCACCGGCATCCGGATTTTATTGCTGTGATTACAACCAACAGAGGATACAACGGGTGCCGCCCTCTAAATGAGGCCCTGCGGGACAGAATTCAGCATACCGAAAAAATGGACTTGCCGCCAAAAGCAGTTATGATGGAGAGAGCCGCCGCTAAAACGGGATATTCCAATGAAGCAGTATTGTCTCTTTTAGCTGATACGATCATCACCCTGGACGAAACAGCCAGGGCCAATGCCATCAAAGGTGTGGCGGGTATGCGCTCCTACCTGTTTTGGATTGATGCAGCCGCAAGCGGAGCCTCGCTTCGGGATTCCATGTATCATAAAGTGATTTATAAAATTACCACTGATCCGGGGGAAATTTCTATTTTGGAACAGGCTTTATCTGTAAAAAGAATATTGGAACAGTTGGAGCAGCAGGAACAGGCGCAGACACTCAGCCAGGAAATTCAAAATTCTGATGTGATGGAGTTGCTTTTATCCGAAGACGGACAGTATTTTGGAAGCGAAGAAGAAACGCCTGCTGATCCCCATGCGGTGCGTCTGCGCAAATCCAGGAACAGTCAGGGGCATTCCGATCAGACGTCCCATAATACAGCGGAGAAAACCCAAAGCAGTGATAACGGGGAAGACGAGGCGCCCATTTATCACGAAATGGAGCCGGGAAACCTTACAAAACAGCAAAAAACGGATTTCCGAAAAAAGCTTAACCAGCAAGCCCGTGAAAGTGTAAAGGGAAGCATTCACCGGCATGTAAAACTGATTGTCCACCGTCCTGAAACCACGGAGGAAAACAAGATTGAATACAGGAAGCAGGTGTCTCATCTTATGCCTGTGATCAGGGAACTCATTCAAAAAACAACGCCTCTTTTGGAACACGAAACCGCAAGCGAATTTGCAGCGGCACAATTATACGGCACAAACTTTTGCGCAAACCGTATTGCAGCTCAGGACTTCCGGTACTTTGCAAGAAAACGCCCGCCTGAGGAAGACCCTTCCCTTGCCGTAGCCCTCCGCATAGACGAATCGGCATCCATGTCGGTTTTCGGCCGGTTAGATGCCGCAAAACAGGCGGCGATTGCCTTATATGAATTTTGCCATGGCTGTCATACCCCTGTCATGATTTACGGTGATACTGCTGACCGTTCACCCATGGAACAAATGTCACTTTACTCTTATGCAGAGTTTGACAGCAAAGACCCTGATGAAAAATATTCTTTGATTAACATTCAGGGAAGAAGCAACAACCGGGACGGCATGGCAGTCAGAATTATTGCAGACCGGTTATTGACTGCTCCGCAGAAAACAAAACTGTTCATCAGCATCAGCGACGGACAGCCGAAAGCCATGCCGGACTATACGGGTGATCTGGCCGTTGCAGATATGAAAAACACCTTGCAGGAATACCGGCGCAAGGGTGTTCTCTTTCTTGCCGCTGCTATCGGACAGGATAAAGAAATCATCAGTGATATTTACGGAAATGAAAACACACTGGATATTACTGATCTCAAACAGCTTCCTGCGCGGCTGGTTCAAATTATTGCAAGGTATCTGTAGGATGTACACCATGTTTCTTATGGGCAAGGCCATTTTTCAATGGTTCTTGCCCATGCTTACATTATAAAACTTATTGAAGTTATGGTATTGACACTTTCATCTTCTTAATGATTTCTTCCAATGACTCCATCAAAATCTTCGCTTTTTCGAATTCATTCATCCGAAGAAGCTGCTGAATTCTCGTTTCTGTCTCTTTCTTCTTTTGTTCCAGCAGCAGATAATCTTTATCGAAATGATTGGCATAAATCATCTGTCGGAATTTACGGATGCTCATTCTGCGCACCGTATTGTCTTCTGCCAAAAGTACATAGTCCATGCAGTTTGCCACCGTATAATAGTCATGGGAGACCATGAGAATTGCACCTTTGTACTCTGAAATGGCCTGTTCCAATGCGATCTGCGCATAAACATCCAAGTGCCCTGTCGGCTCATCAAGCAGCAGGAAATTGGCCTTTTCCAATGAGAGCACCGCCAATTGAAACAAATCTTTTTCGCCGCCAGATAATTCACTCACTTTCTGGCCAAGAGTATCTCCCTCAAAACCATATTTTCTCAAATAGTCCTCTATATCATTTTTTGTACCGAACTCTTTTTCTTCGAAAATTTCAAACAGCGTCTTTCCATCGTCATATAATGAGCCTGTAATCTGGGAAAACATGCTTACCTTTGCATGTTCACTGATCCTGATGGAGTCTTTCTCATGTTCAAAGATTTCACGTAACATTGTTGTTTTTCCGGTTCCATTGCCTCCCACAATTGCTACATGCTCTGCAGGCTTCATTTCAAAATCCACATGTTCCAACAACTGCTCATCAAATGCAACGCTGTAATCTGTCAATTCCAGAATATTTTCATCTGGAACTTCGTTTTCCAGTCCAAAGTGAATCTCCGGCTGTTTGATATCCACGAAAGGAGCCTTTGTTTTTCTCGCTTTCAGCCGATCCACCAAGGTCTGCCTTGCGTGTACGGCTCTTCCAAGGGAAGCGTTGTCCATTTGCGTCGCTTTCGCTCTGGATTTTTCCAGAATCTTACTCTGGCGGTCAATCTCTGCCTGGTCTGCGGCAGCCGCTTCTTCTAAATCGATTTTTGTGGCAAGAAGTTCATAATTGTACTCTGTATATGTTCCATCAAATTCCTGAACATCCATATTTTCCATATGAAGTATCTTGTTAAAGCAGTGGTTAAGCAGATAACGGTTATGAGTGATAATAAGAAGCGTTCCTTTGTGGGCATTGATCAGATTCCTTAACGCATTCAGATGTTTAAAATCCAAAAACACATCCGGCTCGTCCATAATGAGAAACCTCGGACTGAGCATCATCTCCCTGATCACCTGAACCAGCTTAAATTCTCCGCCGCTCAGACTGCTGATCTTCTGTTCTTCCAGCTTTTGCAGATTGGCGAGTTTTAATTGCTTCTTAATATTGATTTCGTAAGACTCTCCATCAATCGCATTCCATTCATCTAATTCTTTTTGATACTCTTCAAAGACCTTTTCTAAATCGACAGCAGTCTCCATTTCTTTATAAAATTCAAACAGTTTCTGCTCATGCTTTACAAACTCATCGCTGATATACTGAAACACGGTTATATCTTCTTTTGGGTCTAACTGTGAAAATTGACTGACGTATCCGATTCTGTCTGTGTTGTCAATGATTATTTTTCCATCGTACAGATATTCTTCGGGATTCATCAGTAAAGCCAGTAATGTACTTTTTCCCGTGCCGTTGGTGCCGATCAATGCGCAGTGCACATCATCTTCTATTGTAAATGAAACCTTTTTATATAAATCCTTTTGCGGATACGAATAGGACAAATTTTGAACCTTAATCATGACTGCCTCCTGTGGTATTTACTTTCAACATAATTTGATACAAATTTCATAATCTATTGCTGCTGTAATTCTGATGACCATCGCTCCTATTTCCCCTGGCGTCAGAGTATATTTTCAACAATTCTGACTCTCCTACTTTCTTCTTTACAAAATGGCCAGGTTAATTATAACATGGCAGCTCCTATTTATCGACGTATTATTTAATAAAGATAAAAGCTGCCAACAATAAAACCCTCAGCGTCCTGAGGGCTTGCAATAAATACAGAGCAGTTCTCTTTATTTTTACAAAGGACTTTCTCATTCCCCTGTTATTCACTCACTACACAATTTCGCTTTGCTTTTGCCTGGTACAAATAATTATCTGCCTTTGAAATAAAAGCATCTGTATCCACAGGTATTTCCATCTCGTATTGAGCGATTCCGACACTGATTGTGATCTTGATCAGGTGCGAATTAAAATAGATATTTAATGCTTCCACCGCTTTTCTCATCTGTTCTGCCTTGTCTGCGGCTTCGGACATATCGGTATCCGGGAGGCATACTACAAACTCATCTCCGCCAAGTCTGCCGATATAATCATACGCCTCCAGCTTTGTATGTATACACTCCACCAAACGCTTGAGGGTAACATCCCCGCCCGGATGACCGTATTTGTCGTTGATCTGTTTAAAATAATCGATATCAACTAAAAGCAGAGAGAACGCAGTCTTTCTATCATATGCATCCTCCATATCCGCTTTCAGCTTTTGAACAAAGCTGCCCCGGTTAAAGGCACCGGTCAGATAATCATATGTCGCAAGAAACGTCATCTCTTCCTGACTTCTGATCAGATCTTCCTCTCTCTGCCTAAAAGAAGTAATATCACGGAAGGTCATTACGGTAAGGACAAATCCCTTTTCATCCCGAAAGATTGCTGATGTACATTCCACCAGGAACTTACTCCCATCACATTTAATAAAGGTCAGCTCCGACCTCGTTGACCCGGTCTTATTTCTTTCTCTCGCAGCGAGCACTACTCTGGGATCGCCTAGATCAACAATAGCTGCACGGCCGCCCTTGCACAGCTCTTCTTCCGTTTTTCCAAACAGCTTGCAGGCTGCCGGATTCGCACGGTATATTTCACCGGATACTGACGTCAGTAACATCGCATCCATGCAGTTTTCAAACAATAGCCGATAGTGATTATCTTCAAATTGAAAATCCGTATCCCTCACCTCCTTGAATCCCCCTCCAAAGCGGTTCATCCTTCACGCTGCCAGGACTTGCCTGGGTTTATCTCTTTTTCCCGTAATTCCAGCTCTGCCATCTTTGAAATGGGAACTGTTTAAATTCACTTAAGATTTCATCAGTAAGTTCTCTATCTTATGAGTTTTAAAATATGCTTTTTAATTGCAGGAATCTGATCTAAATATGCTCTCGAATAAGAAAAGCTTTGGCCTTTTTTCCATTGAATCATTTTGTTCTCTTGCCTATTTTTATATATTATAAGGTAATTTATTTAAAAATGAAAGTTTTATTCAAATAAATAGTAATACAGACAATAATGGTGAAGCAAAGTGATAACTGCGATAAGCAGAAAGTCCATGAAATGATTCTGTAAAAGTACGAAATAAACAGCCAAAAGTATCCGGCAAAATTTTATCTCTGCTTTGTGAAAAAACTGAAAAAGCAATACAGAATAAAAGTGAAAAGATCAAGCAGCGGTTTCCGTACAGGCAGTTAACTCCCCCTGATAGTGCAAAAAAGAAAGCAGCATATATATTTCAATATGCTGCTCTGATATCAACTGAAACTACCATGAAGGTGGTGAACACAAGGCTGGCATGCTCCTGTAAAGATTTTAAAATCAATCAGCATGATAACGCCAGTTCCAATCACCATGATAAATCATCCTTTTACTCATTCCGCCATCCACAGTAATGGTTTCTCCCGTAATAAAATCCTGTTCACATAAAAACAGCACCATATCCGAAATATCTTTTGGAGTTCCTACTTTCCCCGCCGGAATTGCCAAACGGTCTTCACGACCGAATTCCTGCTGCTCCGATACATTGATCCATCCTGGCGCAATACAGTTTACCAAAACATCCGGCCCTAATGACATGGCCAGAGCATGTGTCAATGCGACAATACCGCCTTTGGCACTCGCATATGCTTCTGTATCAGGCTCTGATTGAAATGCGCGTGATGAAGCGATATTGATAATTCTCCCCTTATTTTTGATTAACTCATCTTTACATAAACGGCTCAGTTCATATGGGGCTTTTAATCCAATCGATAAGGTATAATCATATTCTTCATAAGAAAGACCGGACAAAATGCCCTTATTTCCGCGGCAGGCATTATTGACCAATACATCAATTCGTTTCAGCTTTTCAAGGGAAAATTCAATGAATCTTTTTAGTGTCAGGGCGTCCGCAACATCCCCGCAAAAGTAAAATAGATTGGGATTCTCTTTTGCAAAATCACCTGAGTTCTTTTCATCTATATCAATAAAGCACACTTGATCACCTGCTTGAATGAAATCCAGGCATATTTGTTTCCCTATTCCATGCCCGCCTCCGGTGACAATAATTCCTCTATTCATAACAGCCTCCTTTGTTTTATAAGGTCTTTCTCCTCTGGCTCATTGCCATTTCATAATAATGGACTTGCTGGTTTATTAGGCTTTGGTGATTTCCGCTTTCCAATATATTCCTATCACCGATCACCATAATGCGAGCAGCATAACGGATTGTGAAAAGATTGTAATCGGTCAGAAAATGGGGTGTATACTAATATCTATAAATTTTGAAAATGCATCCTTAGGAAGTTTTATTAAAGTTACCTTTTTTACCAACAGTGCGAAAAGAAAGTCTTTGCTAATTTATACTTGACCTTTTATGACTTATCTCCTACAACCAGTAATCATTTTCATTTACCTGTTTTATAAAATCGTATCTATTTCCGATACACTTTGACGCAAACCTCACAATGTCTTGTTGTTGTAATTCTGATGACCATGAGGTGGCCGTCCCTTGGCGCCAAATTCTTTTTCTTAAAATCCTACACCTCACTACATACCTCATCCCGCAATCAACATCTGAAAACAAATAAACAGAATCCTCTTAATTTACAGATGTACATGCTCTGATACACATATATCCACTTCAGCTACTCACCTCTCCATGATTCTTTCTATTCTGCATTCTGACCTTCTACCATATGAATCCCCATTTCTCTTACTGGATTGGTAAAAGTACACATAGCCGCAACAATATTATAAATGTTGTTAATTTTATCATATTTTAATTTTACAGATGCCAAGACGCCCTTACCAGCCGTTATCCACTCAGTATCGCGTATGACTGGATAATTTAAAAGCGAGAACACCTCTTCAATTGTAAGTTTAGCACCCGACTCCATAAGCTGTATCCATAATTGTCTGGAAAGATTGTATTGTTCTAAAGCCGCTTTGTTAAATAATTGACCACCACCTTGGTTAACTTTTATATCAGCCAGTTTGTCTCCCATAAATATAATGACACAATAGTCATTGTTAAAGCAAACGCCACGTCCCATTCTTTTTTCTATTTTTTGTATATATTCATGACAAATTTGTTTATCACTTGGGACGGAATCTCGTTTATTACATATCATCAAACTGGGCGTTAACATGCTTCGGAAACAGGATAAGTCATTCGCCAATATCATTTGACTTTTCTGGTAGAATTATATTATAGATATTATTCTTCTTGAGGTCACCCCCGCTTATGCGGGGAATACAGCTTCTTACCGCCGATCCACGCTATAAAACTAGGATCACCCCCGCCCATGCGGGGAACACTTTACTTCTCTCATCCTGCTTTCAGGTTTGGGAGGATCACCCCCGCCCATGCGGGGAACACTCTCTTCCATGGCTTCGATCACTTCTGTTTTTGGGATCACCCCCGCCCATGCGGGGAACACGTAATAGTGGCTCTGACAGCTCACGGACCGGAAGGATCACCCTCGCCCATGCGGGGAACACTTGAATCGTATGGGCCTATCTGGTTATAGACCAGGATCACCCCCGCCCATGCGGGGAACACCTTCATTGTCTCACTCCCTTCGCACATTTACCGGGATCACCCCCGCCCATGCGGGGAACACCTCTGGGTGCTGCCAACGATAATTTATCGTAGAGGATCACCCCCGCCCATGCGGGGAACACGCCTCCCATGCTCCCAATTCTGGAAAACTGATAGGATCACCCCCGCCCATGCGGGGAACACTTTTCCGGTTTAGTTTCTGGTTCCTGCTCTGGAGGATCACCCCCGCCCATGCGGGGAACACCTTGTTTGGCTCGGCCACCTTCACATATACATAGGATCACCCCCGCCCATGCGGGGAACACCAGGAGTGCAGAAGATTCATAGAGGCGGCACTAGGATCACCCCCGCCCATGCGGGGAACACTACACCATAAGTGTTCATATCTTCACCTCAATAGGATCACCCCCGCCCATGCGGGGAACACTCCAGCATAGGAGTGAGGATTTTATCCATCTCAGGATCACCCCCGCCCATGCGGGGAACACGCATTGGCATTTGGTATCGTTTTTGCCCTGGTAGGATCACCCCCGCCCATGCGGGGAACACGCAAATGCAGACGCAGCATTTAAAACCGCTGGAGGATCACCCCCGCCCATGCGGGGAACACTATCGCCGCCGGTGTTCTGCTGGCGGTCTGGCAGGATCACCCCCGCCCATGCGGGGAACACTATCGCCGCCGGTGTTCTGCTGGCGGTCTGGCAGGATCACCCCCGCCCATGCGGGGAACACTTTAAAGAGCATTTTTTTAGGCGGTATCCGGTAGGATCACCCCCGCCCATGCGGGGAACACTTGGCAGAGTAAACCCAAGATGGGCATCCGGTAGGATCACCCCCGCCCATGCGGGGAACACTCTTGCTTCTGCACCGTCTGTTCATTTTTCTCAGGATCACCCCCGCCCATGCGGGGAACACTTCCTCTCTGTCATGACATGGCTTGCATACATAGGATCACCCCCGCCCATGCGGGGAACACTTTAAGTCTGCCATTTCATATTTTCTCCCCTCAGGATCACCCCCGCCCATGCGGGGAACACATACACTTGGTATCTACATAAGGGCCACTGGTAGGATCACCCCCGCCCATGCGGGGAACACACTTAAAAATCCTTGATTTCTCGCCATTCACCTATCCTACATTCTCAAAAAATATTTAGTTTCACCGCCAATTCATATTCTGCCTTGACATCTACATAAGCTCGATGCAGACCTTCTGTACTTATATCGTATTTCTTTAAAACAGTACTTAACTTATAATCTCGCAGCAGTTTCTGTTTCCTTTTCGCCTCTTGTAAAAGACATATCGTTTTATTTGTCAATACCGCATTACCGCTCTTTTTTAATTCGGCATTAAGAAAACTAATATCAAATTTTACATTGTATCCTACTATAATTGCATTCCCCACAAAGTCCAGGAATTCATCAAGAACAACATCAATATCCTTCCCATCATTAACAAGCATTTCATTCGTAATTCCCGTTAGTTCGGATATTTCTCTTTGAAGTCCTTTTTCAATTTTTACCAACTCCTGAAAAACAATCATCTCATTGCCTTCCATTTTTATTGCAGCTATTTCAATAATCTGATCTTTTTCTGAATTAACACCCGTTGTTTCTACATCAACAACTACATAATTCTCACTCTCACTTTCGCTTATAACTTTTCTGCGTTGCCTAGCCCTTTTTATTTTTTCATATTTAGCGGCATTGCTAAAGCCCAACTGCTGCAGTGACGGAGAGCTTAATTCTTTTGGCAGAAAAACAAGAGGTATTCCATCGAAATAAATCACTTCTCTCTTTGTATTATGTACCATGAAATCATAACCGATTTCATTACGTTTAGCATAAGACATGGTTGCCTGTCCCTGTTTGATGTTATCAATGATTCGTTTCCACAATGCTTCTCTAATCCGTGCATTTATGTTTCCTACATAAACACCTGTAGATATTTCTTGCAGCCATTTCGTCAAATCTCCTCTTAACGAACTGGGTACATTTGTCAATGTGACAACCGTCATAGGCATATCCCCAGTCCCCCTTTATGAAAATTCTTCATACGAAATACCGTGCTTCACAAGCCCCTCTTTATCATCCCAGAGATTGATTAAATCAGCAATCACCTCTTGTTCTCCTTCACCCATAAGATTATAAAGATCCCTCGTTATTTTTTCCATAATCTTGCCATCTGCAAAAGCATCACGTACTGCCAGCCGCGTTTCTCTTCCAATATCCTCTACGCCTGGTTTTGATGCAATTTTAAAAGCAATAGGTATTGTAACATCCGCCTTATATAAATCTGCAATGTCGTAAACAAAAGATAAATCATGGCCTGTATGAACAAATCCTAATCCGGGTGATAATCCGAGTGCCACAATCACGCTGTACACCAAACCATATAACGCTGTATGAGCCGCTGATAAGGCTTGATTAATTGGAGTTCCGCTTTCAAAATCATCCGGGTCATATTCTCTGCCCGTCCAAGGAACCCCTGTTGCTTTTGATTCTTTTCTGTAAATACTTCGCACTCTGGCACCTTCACGACCTCGAAGCTGCTGCATTGTCAAAGTTGAAACATCTTCATTTTCAAAACGCATTTGATACATTTTCCGTGCTACCGACACCCTGGACCTGACATTTGAGACTAATTCTGCCTGTTCCATCAGCAGTTTGGTATTGTGCGACAAAGCCCGGCCATGTGCGTAATGCCTGACCCCACGTTCTCCAGTCCACACAACACTCGTCCCCGTATCTCCAATCAGCTCCATGGCTCGGTGTGTGACATCTGTTCCCGGTCCAAGCAGCAATACCCCGACGATTGCAGCCGGAATGCGAATAATACCCCGGCTGTCCGTTACTGTAATAGCCCCATCCTGTCTGTTAACCTTTGCATGCTCTACATATAAAAATGTTATTCTGTCGCTTACACGGGGAAGTGCTTGTAACTCTGGCTTTTTGATTCCTGATATTCCATCCATCTGTCTTCCTCACGGTACTACGGTCATCATTCCAAAACCGTATGCTTTCTCTTTTCCCACACCCTCAGTTAAGGTTTTTCTAAAAATTTCAGCATTTTCAATAATCAGACTGCCTTCATAAATTGCTCTGGCTAACTTAATACTTTTTCCGCCTTTTTTCCTCAATACCGGAAAATCTCTTTGTACGATCTGATAGTCATGATCTACCAGGGAAAAGCCCAATTTCTCTGCACGTCTTTCCAGATATTCTAACTGCTGCCCAGCCGTAATGTGTGGGTAAACCTTTCCTCTTTGATCATCTTGCCTAACCGCTCTTACAGGATTTGCTGTTAATCGAAATGACATTTTTTGACCATGTGTCAAGCTTTGTAAAAATGCATCATAGGTTTTACATCGTCCAGAGTCAGGAACCCCATATGCCTCCAATTGCGTCATATCCGGCTCACTTTGGCTGACAATCAACAGATAGCTTCTTCCCTTCAGTTGATCGATTCGCCACAACTTACGGCTTCTTTCTCCTGCAGCAAATTCCCCAGGAAAACTTTTCTCAACCCAGTTGTGATATGCGCCTAAATGAGTCAGCTCCGCAATCTTTCTTCGGTTTCCAGTATCAATTTCCACTCGCGAAATATAATACATCATACGCCTCCTATCCCTTGAAAGGCATCATGTTCTGTGTCTTTGCTCATTTCTGCAATTTGAATTTCGATTTGCATAGATTTTACCGGCCTAAAGCCATGGTTTCGATTCATCAGATCGAACGACTCAACTCTATCCCGTTGAAATATGGGTGGCGATGAATCATCCAATAAACTGGCATCTACATAAGCCTCCAACTTAATCTTGCCCAATTCTTTTTCTTGCGAAAGCCTCTTCTGATACCACTCACTTGCCTGCCATTGGTACGATTTAATAGTAGATAATAAATCATCGTCCACAACACCCTGAAAAAATCCACTGTCCACCGGAACACTGCGCCGTCCCATATAAGGCGGAAAAACAGGAGAAACAAGTGCTTTTGCCACAGTATCAATCCATTTTGAATCTTTATGAGAAAGCATTGCCAGAAAAACAGCATCCTGCAGATAATACCGGTTTGTCACATAAGACTGATTTGCAGACCTTGCAATATGGAAATCCTTTAATAAAGTCCCCCTTTGTTCAATGCGGACTCCAAAAGACAATTCATTGAGTTTTTGGTTCTTTTCAGTTTCATCCCGACGATACCCCAGGGCACCGCCAACCAATCCAATGACCGCACTTTTTGTAGGATATCTTGCCGTATCCCTGGTTTCAAAATAAGAGCCGATTCCCCAAGATTGCAGCGGGCCCGAAAATTTTAATATAATTGTTTTCATCATGAACCTCACCTATAGCAATCTGTCTATAGTTTCTCCAAATGCTGTCAAAAGTTCATTTAAATTCTCCTTGTCTTCTCCCAGTCCTGCTATATCTCCCACGGTAAAGGTTGAAATCGGTGCCTCTGCAAAACGGTTGATTTTTCCAAATTCTGTTTTCAGGCTGGAAACCGATCCGGATACATATCCATTCCGGGATTTAACGGGATTTTCAAATGCTTTTACCAGATTTACGGGACGGTCTGAACGAATAGAAACAATTAATGCATCAGGAAGCGTCTGATTTGCAAATGTATTGATTTTTCCTGATGGCAAGGACAGCACAAATGATTTCACAAAAAGTTTTAACGCCTCAATTACCGCATCTTTATTATCTCCTAACTGAAAACGCAGCTCATGCACTGCCACATTTGCATATCTGTATAAGGTAGAAGAATTATATTCCACCGTTCCAAGCATACCTGCGCCTGCCTGGTCATCGGAAGTTAAATCATCAACAGCTGTGAAAAAATCAAACTCCGTTGCAATTTCATGTGTCGATATCGCATGGGCAACCTGTGAGCTTGCGTCTACATTTAATTCCGGAGCATCCGCTACCATACGTCCAAACAATGCCACATCAATACTTTGATCTTTATTTAAGATACCCTGAATTTCTTTGATTTGCAAATCGTCCCGGTTCTCCACTCCATAAGAAGCAAGCCTTTCCTGTTGTTTGCCTCCCAGGAAAAAAAGCGCTTTAGCCTCCTGGTCTTTTGTGGAAATTTTTGCTTTATTAAAAATATCTTCCGCAAGTTTAACCGCACTGTTTTCATCGATTGATTGATCTTTTTCCATGATCACTTTCGCAAGTGAATGTACAATTTTCTTTGTTCTGATTCCCAAAGTTTCTTTATCTTCATGCTCTTTAAAATATTCTCTCATGGCCTTTTTCCAGCTTTGAGAAGAGACACGGGCCCGTGTAACACCTCCATATTGGGCAGTTTTGGGGCTTCCTGTATCATCCCGGTTAATGTTACTTGGCGGAACAGTCTGGAGCACATGTAAATCAACATAAATATTATTCTGCATCTTCTTCTCCTTCTTTCTCTTTTGTTTGATAGAAATAATAATTTTCTCCCCAACGCATACGCATGTGATTGGCATATTCTGGTGAAATCTGATACCAGTAAAAATCATCTGCTAATTTGGCGTAATCGATTTTTGTATCTGATTCCTGTTTGAGTATGCTGATCAGATGACGTAAATGCGTAATCAGTTCTTTAAAATTACCGGAAGTAATCAATGAATTGAATCTTCTGTCTAAAGCTGTATTGTCCGGGGTTCTAATCTCATGTAAGGCTTTTCCAATACTATTACCTGATGATTCATGTACAGATTTACTCTTTCCCTGCTGATGCAGTGCATATAGCTGCAAAGAAGCTAATATTGCATTTTCCTGACGGGTAGGTATTCCGTCTGTACTTAAGTATTCTTCTGGTATTTCTTCAAACACCAGCGGCCAAATTTCAACTGTTTCTGAAATATCCCGTCCTATAGAACGTCTTAGATGGGATAAAGCGGCTTTTGTTTCGGATGAATCCAGCCGCGCTCCTAACTTATAAATAATTCTTGCAGTTACTTTATACAAATCTTTACTCATTCCTTCACCCCCAATTCTTTTTTTAAATTTATTTTGAATCGAATATAAGCCGTTTCTATATTTTCCAGCTTATTATTACTTTTATCTGTGTAATATCCAAGATAATCCCTGTTTCCTGCTCCTTGTATTAATTCATTACCCTGTCGAGTAATTTCTCTCTTCAATATAGACCTCCATTCCCGTACACGGTCTTTTTTCTCGTCCTGCGGTGAAATACTGATTAACCACTCACGGAAATGGCGATCGATAGAAAAGAATATCTGCGTTTTTATTTTTTGTTCCGTAGCACTATTTTGCAAATTCCGTATTTTATCAATATCCCTGGCAAAGCGAATTACAGTGTTTCCGATCACTTTCTCTGTATTTCTTATCTCATCTGCAATACAGGTCAGCCAGCCATTTTCCTGCTTGTCTAATAAGCCGATATTTTCTGAAAGCTGATCATATACCTGTCTGTCTACAACACCGTCCTTTTGAATATAATTTTCTGCCACTGCATTGAGTGATATCAGACCTGTTACAAGCTTATCTCCCTGCAGTATTCTAAGCCAATCAATAATACCCGGATTATAGTTTTTTTCTTCGATGGAAGAAAAAGTCTGCATCTCCTGCCAGAAATACTTATCCGGGTCATGGCGTTTCGGCACATATCCCTCTTTTACATTCCATTTTCCAACATCCAGTTTTGTATCGTATCTCCAGAATGTAAACGGTTCTATTTTCAAATTTGGTACATATTCAAAATTACTGACAGCCAGATCAAGCCTGTATTCAACAATCTGGTTTTCTTCATTTGCCTTTAAAAGCAGCTGCCTGCTGGGATAAGTGAAGAGCTGTGCCAGATTATTCGGTATCCCCCGGAAATTATCGATCCGGGGTTCCACTTCCCATATTGGTTTTTGTACACAGGCGCTCTCTTGAAGATTCAGATTCAATAACAAGGTTTCAAAAAGATTCTTTCCACTGGCATAAATGCCGCCCAGCTTTCCTAAATAGGCTACCCCTGTAGACTCTCTTTTTTTCTTCTTTCCTGGATTTCCTGACTTTGAAGGTGCGTAACCATTGGTATATAACAGCCATCTGGCTGCAGCCGGATACTCTAACCCGTTTTGATACTGGCTCATAAAAAGTCTGGGTTTTCTCGGATCACCTTCCAGAATCTTTCCATTTAATTTGTTGATACCATTATCCGTTGCACTATATGGATAATCCGGCTGTCCAATTTCAGGGAACTGGAAAAAAGGATATTTTTCATCAAGCAGGTAAAAACGATGACGGTATTTTTCCAGATACTCATTTACAATATCTGGAAATTCTCCTTTTTCCCAAAGTATTTTCCAAGTCATATATAAGTCTTCTTTATAATCCTGTATATCTTCTTCATCAATTTCTTTTTTGACTTGAAATGTGCTTTCATCAACAGCAATCCATTCGTAGAATTCGCCCGTTGCTGTAAATCTGGTGAAAACCGTATGCAGCACAGCTAACAGCAGCCGTAAAACCGCAAAATCCTGTGTTGGTGTTTCTCCGGCGAGCCGCTTATACTTATGGGCATTCTGAAACAGCTCCTTTAATGATGCCTCTCCTGTTTCTCCATTCTCACCTGTCATAACAACTAACCATTTTTCATCCAGTAAATTAAATTGACTCATCCTTCCTCCTTTTCACACTTCAATCCATATTGTTTATCATAATAAATCTTATATTTCCTCAGATTAGCACGATTTTCTTCATCAAGAATAATCCCCAAACTCCCCTTTAACCATGGTTCATCTTTCCAGCGAGGAAGTTCATCATTATTGCGCATTTCTAATTCTTTAATTACCTTATCCGTTTCGTAGTTGAATATATGGGGAAGGCGAATCGTCTGTTGGGATATTTTCTTTGCAAGGGCAGGTGTTAAATCGCCATCGATATTCGTAGTATCATCCAATAGATACAATCCATCTTCTTTTCTCTTGATCAGTATAACCTCAATGGAATCTGTGCCATCCCGAACTTTTGCCAGCCCCGCCTCTTCCGTATCACCTGGCGGGTTATCCTTTAACCAGCCAATCAGACTTTTCCTGTCCGAGTTATAGGGTTTGTTTAGACGATATGCATCTGCATTATTTTTCTTTATTTCTATTCTTTTCCTATCCTCTTCTTTCGCTTTCTCATATTTTTCTTTGATCAGTTGGGGGATATCTAATTCTTCCTCTGAACTTTCCTTATACACCTTCTGCACCAGTCTGGATATATCCTCAGGAAGATTCAGCTTTTCTGGCAGGACTAATTGTGTTCGGATCAGCAAATAATCTCCATATATCACCTTCGTTCCTTCCTCAAATTCCGCCATTCCCTGTATGCCCATCACATACACAACAGGATCTTTCAGATTTTCCGGTCTTTTCGTTTCAACATGCCTGTGCAGCCGTCCAATTCGCTGAAGCAGCAAATCTATTGGGGCTATATCTGTGAAAAGCACATCGAAGTCAATGTCCAGTGACTGTTCAAGAACCTGTGTTCCTACAACAATTTTCAGTTGGGGACGATTGCTGTTTTTCCCTATTTCAGCTAACAGCTGTGTTTCTTTTTCCTGTCTGTGGGGAGCCAGAAAGCTGGAATGCAGCACACTGATATTTTCTTTTCCAAATATGCTCTCTAATTTTTCAGCCAGATGTTGAGCCCGTTTCACTGTATTGACAATAATACCGGCAACTCCTCCATTTGAAAGAGATTTTTGAACAGTTGCTGCAAAATCATCCTCTCCAAGCAACTCCACCTTCACTTCTTTTGTATTTTCCATCCGAAAATCCCGCAACTGACTAATCCTGTTGCCATCTGTGTATGTAATCAAAGGATATACTTCTGTTTTTTCCCAGTCAGTATATTTCACTTGTATATCTCGATTCTTTATCCCCATACCCCGGCAATAAGTTTTAACTAATTCTTCCCGTTTCGATGCAGGCAATGTCGCAGACAGGATGATGACCGGTATCCGGTATGCACCAAGCCACTCAACAACCCTGTAGAGAAATTCTCCCATATAAGCATCATATGCATGTACCTCATCAATCACGATGACCTTTTTCGACAATCCTAAATGCCTGAGTGCCAGATGTTTTTGCTTTAATCCCGCCAGCAAAAACTGATCCACGGTTCCCACAACGAAATCATCTAATATGGCAGTTTTCTTTCCTGTAAACCATTCATTTATAACAACAGTTCCCTCGTCCTCCTCCACATCAATATTCTCTGCATTTTTCAAATTTTGGAATGTTTCGTTAAATTGTGCTTTTCCGTGCACAAGCTGAATAGATTTAGAGTCACCTGTTTCATTGGCAATCTTTCCAACCCAGTCTTTAATTCTCAGGAAGATACCGTCAGAGGTTGCCTGTGTCGGTAAGCCAAAAAACATGCCGGAGCACTTCTTTTTCTCAGCCATTTGCTCAACCCCTAATAAAGCGGCTTCTGTTTTTCCAAGGCCCATAGGGGCTTCAAATATTATAATTCCCGGATTTTCCACTTCATCAAGGACTTCAGAAAATGCTCTTTGTATCTCTCTTGGACGGAATTGAAATCTTTTGTTGTATTGTTCATCAATATTATAAAAACGATCTGGAATCCACAGGTATGTTTTACTCCAATGCTCCCAGCCATATTCCAAACGTTCTGTTTGATATTCTTCTTCCTCTTTATCAATCGGGAATAAAGGGAAATACTCCTCATTACTGGCAATCCAATCAGCCATAATCAGAAGTCCCTGGAGAAGAACCTGGGCAGGCTGCTTAATCTTCGGCAGTTCACCAACATTCTTGTATCCAGCCTCCTCCAGGGTCCAATTAAACAATTTACGCTGCACCCGTTTCCATTTCTCAGCACATTCAACATCATGATCATATTGATAATAATTGGAAGTGTAAGTTTCCAGTTGCTTCACAATTTCAATTTTATCATCTACCGGTTTGCCATGATGCCCACCTATAATTGATGCAATATCTTCGCCAACACCATAAGAATCCAATAAAACCTGACTCGCTAATGCATGATGGGACCTTGATGAGAATTCTGTACCCCAATTTTCCAATCCGGAAAAGCCTGATTTTATAAGGCTTTCAGTCAGTATTTTGTCCAGATCTGGGAATTGATTGTTATTTGATGGTCTCAAGGCAAAAACAGGAGTGGCTTTGGCGATATCGTGGGCCAAGCCTATAAAGAAAACAAGGCTCACTCCATCCTTCTCGGAATCAGAAATTGAATCCAGAATAAACTCCTTCTGCCCATCACTAAGCCAATGATGCCATAATAGGACCATAATGTGGCCCACATCTAATAAATGCTGCTCAAGTGGGAGCCAATAATATTGTCCGTCTTTTTCTTTTTTCTTACCCCATAGGTTGGTTTTTATACGCATGGTTTTTCCTCCAAGGTAACTAAATTATAGAGATTATCCACAACCCCCGCGTATGCGGGGAACACTTTGATTTTGCTTACAAAGCAATCTTTTCATATGGATTACCCCTGCTAGTGCAGAGAACACTGTGTGATTTTATCACAGACCTCTTTCTTTTATTTCTGAAACAAAACATTCTGTTGCCTAAATTAATTTTTAATATCGTTAAAACAACCTTATCATGGTTATATACTCTATACAAGTCTTTATGCTTTATTTTTCTGAAGTTTAAGCAGAATTACTTTCTAAAAACGAATGTCATTGTGGCAACTGCCTTTTTGCTTATTCTAATATCACAAATACGTTCTAAAATCTCATCAAAATAATCATCACCAAATTTTGTAAGATTGTCACTTGCTTCATCATACTTACTGGTCCACCACAACAAAATTAAAAAAGCCATTGAATATGTTCCTACAAACAAAAAAGCCATTGAATGTCATCTACACATTCAATGGCTTAAACTATTGATATTACTACGTTCTATTACTTTTCGAGTTTAACGATCACTTCACAATGCCTTGTTGCTGTAATTCTGATGACCATCGCACCTGGTACTCCCTTGGCGGCAAATACAGTCACTTACTTTTATCTTGGTTCTAATCTAAATTTCCTATCCTTACGTTCATTCTTTTTATCTAATTCCCGATTCACATACTTCATATGCCACAATATTTTCGATAGATACGTTCTGTGTATTTCCCACTAAACTCATCCTGCATTATCTTAAATCCATTCGCATAGCATGGTAAAACCCATCCGCAGTTTCGTACAATGGAATTATCCTACCACGGATGATGAATTTTTTTGCTTCTCGTCCGTTTTTTCTGCGCCCGTACTCGGATAATTCTCTGTTCATAATGCGAAGTCGATTCTAAAGGCGTTTTTACACATTTAGGGAGGCCGGAATCTAAACTTGTATTATGCTTCAAATCCAGTTTTTTAGTGATGTTAGCAACTTGACCGCTTAATACTCGTATGAGTATTCGTATACTAAGTTCATAACCAATTAGCGATAAATCATATACGTTATACTCATTATAGACATTATCAGAACCATATTGCCACAATTGGCAATGTGAACCTTAATAGAAAAGGTGTAAAAGTAAAAAACTCTTACATCTCAAAGCAATCTTTATTCATTTTGAACTATTGATAAATCAGTATAACTGCCTTTCTCAGCTGACCGGCGTAAGTATTCCTTGCCTCCGTCTATACTGCATCTGCCACAAGAACATGTTACAAAATCATGCACAGTTTTTGATTCAATAATATCACCGCAATATTTGCATTGTATACTATTTTTCAATATTTTTTCCCATTTTAACTTTTTGAAATCGCTCATACTCATATCTTTATCGTTATCCTTTCCGTTGCAACAGGACTACAACTTCTGTATGTGTTGAAATAGAATACTTATACTACATGGCGAAAGCTATTTTGCACCCATCGGGTGCAAAATTTCAATATTAACCAAATACTATTTCTGGCTATTTGCCTCCAAAACATTATACTCTTTTCTCAATTCTTGTAATAATTCTTCTTCACTCGGAAGATACAATTTATATTTAGATGCAAAAATCTGTGTTTCATTTTCTGGAAGTGTATATTTCACTACAGATTCACTCTTATCCGCACACAATACGATTCCTATCGGAGAGTTGTCCCCTTCATTCATCAACTCACGCTCATAATAGTGTACATACATCTGCATCTGCCCTAAATCCTGATGTGTTAAATCACCAATTTTCAAGTCTATAAGAACAAAACATTTCAAAATATAATTGTAAAATACAAGGTCAATTCGAAAATGACGTCCGTCAAAAGTAATTCTCTTTTGTCTAGCTACAAATGAAAATCCTCTGCCAAGTTCTAATAAAAACTTCTGCAAATGTGTAATGAGAGCCTGTTCCAAATCACTTTCATAAAAATCATCATTTGGATTTAATCCTAGAAACTCGAGCACATATGGATCACGGATAATATCTTCAGGTATTTTCTCTGGCTCTAATCTCTTAATTTCTTTTGATACTTGCTCTTTATTCTGACTGGAAAGCAATCTTTCATAAAAGAATGAGTTAATCTGACGCTCTAGCTGTCTTGTACTCCAATTTGCTTTTATTGACTCTTCTAAATAAAATTGCCTTGCATCTTTATTTTCGACCTTCATTAACGAACGATAATGTGTCCAACTCAATTCGTCACGCAGTGCGTGACCATTCGGAAAAGCCAAATAGAACTGTCTCATATATTTTAAATTTGTAGAGGTAAAACCTTTACCGAAATCTTTTGTCATTTGCTTTGAAAGTTCTTTAATTAAACCACTTCCATATTCTAACTTTTCTTCTCCGCTTTGCTTCTCGACAATATTTTTCCCAATATTCCAATATGCTTCTACCATTGCAAAATTTGCAGTCTGATAAACTTTATGTCTCGCTTCTAATAGAATCTGTTTGATTTCTTCATAAAACTTTTGTTCCATATATACTTTCGCCTCCCGCCTATCACTTATTATCTAAGTTGCCACTAAAAGATCTCATACTTTTATTTAGTTCTGTTAGCTCCTTTAAATCGGCCATGATATCTTTGATTGCATCATCATTATCAATATAATTTACAATCTCTTCGCTAACAAAAGCATATAGTTCTATAATAGAGCCATCAATAATACTCAGTACATTTTTCAAACTATCAGTTAGAGTATAATGCACCAATTTATTCCTTAACTTGTACAACTCTCTTGAAAACTTAAAATATCTATCTATATCGATTTTGCATATATTTTTCAGACGCTCTATACCCTTAATAAAGCTCACACTGATAAAATCTCCTGAGTCAAAACTGGTTTCATTTGCTTTATTAACATCATCAAAAATAAAAGCCCAATGTTTCGCTAACAATCGATACTTAATAAATAATTCCAAACAATTTGATAGATTTATTATCGCCTGTTTCAGTGAATAAGGATAATGTATTTCCTCATCATGAAACAAATCACAGTATGATTGCAATTCACAATTAACTACCGACAACGCATCTGATATGTTGTTTAATAATGGTATCTCTAATATATTTTCCTCCATAGAAATCCCTCCCCATAGTTAGTAAACTAAAAACCATTTTAAAAGAAAACTAATAATTTTTCCAAAACGTTCATTTTTCTTACCCCACCACGGTAACCGGAAACATATTGCACCCCTATCAACCACAAAAACACACCTACATATCCTCCCCAAATCCCCAGAATTCTTTGATTTACCGCCTTTTCCCCTCCAGCAACACCACCGTCTCCACATGCCTTGTTGCTGTAATTCTGATGACCACAGCACCTAATACCCCTTGGTGTCAGATTATATTTTCAAAAACTTGCCACTCTAGATTGTTTTTTCATAAAGTTACTTTTTTTCATTATGGTATAACCGCTCATACCTCACTTGAGGAATTATGCAATTTACTCTATTGGTTATTCTCTTAAAATATCTCCAAAAAACTCGATCGCATATCGTCTTTTTATAATGTCATGGTGCTTCTGGTTATAGTAATTACATAAGCAGCTATAACATGCTGAATCGCCATTACTATCCTCACCACAATGACACTGCTTTACGATATCAAGTGATTTGTTTAACATGTTTTTCAATTGGACTTCATCCGCCTCGCCAATTCTTCTGACATGGCCAGCACCTCCAGGTACTGTATCAAACAAGATAAAATTTGTCTCCCAAATACCATTATCTAGTTTATTGTAGTGAAGTGTTCCTGATATATCGTTACGCTCAATGCCCAAGTATTGGCTAACCCCCTCAAGCAATGCATATACAATTGATAATGCCTTTTCCTTTTCTAAATAACAGCTAAGAGATAAATAGGCTACATCAGTCTTGAATTTATGTCCCAGTGTTCGTCTGTATAGTTTTTTATTTGCACATGACTTGCCATAAGGGTTATTATGATATTCTTTATCAATAATAAAATTCTCTTCTTTATGCTTATCATCAACCTTAGCGTATCCACAAGTATCACATACAAAGAAACTCGACGTATTGATAACAACCAACTCATCATTAGATGTGGACTTAATTTTGATTATGTGGTTATTAATCTTTAATTCCTTGTTCTCATTCTCAACAGTTTCTTTTTTATCACCAACGTAGTATATTTCTCCTCTATAAGTACGCTCTGGTTTCTTTGTAGATGATTTATTAATCTGTGGACTAATGATAAAGCCGTATTCAGGAATAATAAAAGTATTATTCTTGTAGACTACTTCACCACAAATCTCACATTTACCTATGAATCCGTTTTCATCTTCAGAAATATGACGTTTGATATTCAAGTGGCCACATTGCTTATTAGAGCACATGCCAAAATCATATAAATCCCAAACCTTGTTTTGTCCTGAAGGTCTCTTAATAAACTGGCTCTTATAGATATCTCCATCAGCTATAACTTCAGATCCCGGTGCATACTCAGAAATGGCAATCATCAGATCTCTTTGCAATCTTAATTTTGATGATTTTCCAAAGCTATTACTGATTGCATTTTTATCAAAAGATGTAACCAACTCAACAGTATCAACTGGGAATCCGTATTTGGGGATAATGTTTTTCTTAGATAAGAATGCCAGTATGTTCTCATTTTTAATTTTTTCTGTATAGTCATCAATCTTCTTAATATAGTCACCAACAGAATCCCCTTGTGCAGCTTTCTCAAGGGCTTCCTTTCTAAGCTTGCAGAGTTCTTCTAGTTCAACTGTATATTGGCTATACACTTTTTCTAAAATACCGTCTTCTGATATCAGTTCTTCCAGCCAATTAGAAACTTTGCCTTTAAGCCCAGCAGGCACAAACTCGTAAAGATATTCTTGAACGGTCTTCGGTAATTCCTTGATATACCTTAGTAAGAACTCATAATTCCCACCATCAAAGAATGTACCCACATCTTTATACGCAGTTGAATAAGCCCTCCAGTATGATGCAATGATAGCTGCGTTCATATGGCGCTTAACGATTTTTTCATTTTCTGTCTTAAATTTGGGAGGATATATTTTTCCCTTTATCATTTTCACTGGTGCATTGAAATAAGTAAGATCATGTGAAGATAACCTACAAAATGTCAGAGAATAGGCAACAGAGTCTTTTCTACGACCCGCTCGTCCTGCTCTCTGGGCATAATTTGCAGGTGTTGGTGGCATGTTTTTCATAAAAACCGTTTCTAGTTCCCCAACATCGACGCCCATCTCAAACGTCGTAGAACAACTGAGTACATTAATATCCTTTCTAACAAACATTTCCTGATATCTTTTTGCAGTATCAGGGCTTAATTGGGCAGTATGTTCTTTTACTTTCATAGGGAAAATATCAAGTTCTAAATACTGTTTTCTGTAATGATTGTTCGAAAAGTCTATTTCAAAATTGCATTCTGCAAGCAATCCGTCACATCGATTAGCTGGGCATGTATCACCAATATTGT
Source organism: Lacrimispora sp. (assembly GCF_047605665.1). Taxonomy (GTDB): domain Bacteria; phylum Bacillota; class Clostridia; order Lachnospirales; family Lachnospiraceae; genus Lacrimispora. Next base: position 289,500 of record NZ_JASGFH010000001.1, read on the forward strand.
TGGTCGTTAGTTTTCCACACTTGCTACAAATATACCACTTTATCTCATGTGAAAATGATGTCTTGATTTTAAATCTTGAAATATCCATAACATATTGATCTGGTGCTTTTGCTACTAAACCACCTCTCGGAATAAAAACACCGTCCCATATTTTCACTAGATATTTGTTCACTTCATCCTTATTATCTTCATTTAATGTCTTTTTTATATAGTCGAATCTAACATTAGCATTGTTTGATGAAATCCATGATTTCCTGTAGCTTTTCTTTTTTTCTTCCTTACTCAAATACTTAGACATTGTGGATTCGATGCCTTTATAAATGTAAAACTCTTTATCTGCTTTTAGCATGTCTTTAGCCAGCGGGAAATCAAACATACAATCTCTTTTAAAGCTGTTTGCCAATACTTTTTGTATTGTAATAGCATCACTCCCCTTGTATGCTCCTAATTGTGGTAATGCTTCTGCTTGATAATCAAACAAAATCAAACCAATGCTTTCCAAACTATTCCTATCATTACTTGAAATTTCATATAAGATTGTCTTCCAAGCTTCCTTGAGTGAAGCATCGGCTTCAACAATCTGATGACGCCCAAAGAGTCCTGCTAATTTCTTCGCTGCTGCATTAATCTCTATTCCGTCAGATGATGCATACTCTCCAATTTCTTTTAGCGCCTCAATAAACAATCTCCGTCTAAGAATGTTGTTATAGGTGAAATCAAAGTAGCTCGCAAAGTATGCAGCTTCTTGCCTGCTATCCGAGAAAACCAATAATTGCTTCTCAACTCGATTTGTTAATACTTCCTTAACTGAGATACTTCCGCTTTCTCCAAAAAAATCGTCATCAATTTCATGAATAGCTTCTGATACCTCGACTAATTGAGCCGGAATTTCTTCATAAAGGCTTGAACCTATTACACTCGCAGCTGCTTCTTGACCCAAATAAAACCCTCTCAAGATAGTTCCTTGGGTATTAATCAACCCACAAGCTGCACATTTGTTAAGTACTTTATTTTTAGGCACCAGTTCAACTACCTTTACAATATGCTCTTGACCACAATCGCACATGTTTCCATTAACAATATTTGCCTTCTCAATTTTTCCGCATTTTCCACAAAGATTGAAAATATTTTCTTCATCCTCATCGTCGATTGAGCCTTCGTCAATAAAATTTTGATTGTCGATGCTATCAACCAGCATGTAGAAATCATTAATCTCTTTATTTTCGTATTCCTTTTTTTGCTCTAAATAGGAATCTTCAATTTTCGCTTCCAAATAAACATGTCCACAGTACTGACATACAGCGATTTTGTAACTCTTAAATTCCTTCCCACCAATATACGCTTTGTCTCTCGGAGTAATTGATAATTCTTTATTTGCGCCTAATACAACATAAGCCCCTTCTAGCGCCCTGATAAACATATGATATCGGGCATCAAGGAGCATAATATTCTTCTTTTCGGCCTTTCTGGCAATGGAAACAAAAGCCACAACATTGATTTCGTTGACTTTTATCTCTTCAGATATTTTCTTTATGGTAACCGGCTCATTGCTTAAAACCTCTCGCATTCTATAATAGAATCGATCTTGAATAAGAAAATCGTATAATAGCTCCTGAACACTGTCAGCAGCGCTTACAAACGAACTATCTATTGTCTGCAAAAGTGTTCTGATTTCATTGATAGACGCTCCTCTATCAATGTGCTGATTGATTGAAATATATATATCACTTCTATATTCCTTAGCTTCACTTGAATCAAATTTTGAAAATCTAAATGCACGCACAATACTCTTTTCATCAAATGTAACTCCGGTACAAAGTCTTGATGCAAAATCACAGATATCTTTATTATCTTTCTCATCACCAAGAGTAGCACTAGTTAAAATGAATCGTATATTCTCTCGAGTTACCAACGTGTTCTTGAGTCTCCGAAGCAGCATGGATACCTCTATCCCTGTTGCACCGGTATAAGTATGAGCTTCATCTAGGACAATGAATTTCCATTCTTTTGAGTTATCTCCATTGAAAAAAACATTGTCTGCTGGTCTTAACAACAAATACTCCAGCATCGCATAGTTTGTAATCAAAATATGCGGCGGCCTATCTTTCATTTGGTTTCTTGATATTCTTTCATTGGATAACGGCTTTTGTCCACTATTTAAAGACATATACTTTGACAGTGCATTTTTATCTTCCTTTTCCGTTTCCCCAGTATAGGATCCAAAAGTAATATCCGGATAATTTGCTAGCAATTCTCTCATTCTTTTCATCTGATCGTTGGCAAGGGCATTCATGGGATAAATTATCAACGCTCTTACACCATCGTTTAAAAAACCTTCTACCTTTTGCTCCATTAAATAATTGATGATGGGTAAAAGAAAAGATTCAGTCTTACCAGAGCCCGTGCCCGTTGTAACAACAAGATTTCTTCCTTCTCGGATTTTTCTTATGGACAACTCCTGATGTTTATATAATGACCTTGTCAATAAATTGGGATTCCCCCTGTAGAGTGCTTTGAACTCATTGCTTAATATCTCTTCATTAATAAGTTGATTAATACTTTTACCAAATTCAAAGGAATCAGAGAAATCTAAGTACGGACCTTTCGCAAAAAAGTCTTTTTTCTCCAGATAACTTTTAAATTGTTTCATGTAGTCTTTGTCATCAATATAGAAGGTTGTTTCAATATACCTTAGATATTTCTCAATAATGTTCTCCGATGCAACCAGTGGATTTAAGCCCATTTCACGTCACCTCACTTTACAATTTCTAGTTCTACTGTATCAATCAATTTATAGCGCTGCACATTGCGTTCTTCTTCCCGTGGATTGACATACTTGGTTTTCACATCGTATATCAACCCATCTTCATCTTTATCTAGAATCTCAAATGTCAGTTTGTCTGACTCTACATATATTGGCTTCAAGATGAATGGATTATGATTGGTAAAATACCATTCACGCTCTTTGCCAGTAAACTTATCTCGTATAAAGTACATACCGATAGCTTCATACAAACCTCTTTTTCTCGAAAACCTAATATCTTTCAGATAAAAATTTGATAGTTCATATTTATCATTTTCGCTGATACAATGCTTCCCTTTGAGCAATTTATTCTTGGTGCATACAATAACAGGATCGCCAACTATGAATGACTCATGTACCAATATATTTCTTTCTGCATCTCCTCCAAAGAAATCATCCTCATTTAGCTGATAAATCTCAAGTTCATGTTCACTGTAATACAGTTCAATGTCACGATCCATGAGATGATCATTATCTTGTACCACATAATGCTTAATTACATTGCGTGTTGGTGTGTAAATGATATCTATATGTAGATCGCCACTTCCAATATATTTCCACTGTGCATATAGCCCTTGAATTAAGTTGTTCTTATCATAGTAAGAAACAGAAAAATCTTTTATGAATGGCTTAAAGTGAATTTCTGTAATTCGTTCTTCTTTTCCATTTATTAGAATACCCAGAGTTACGGGATCTTGGTTTCTAATTTGGAAAAAGTGTTCAATTGAAAACCTATACTCGTCCCCATTCTTCTTACCTTGGAGCTTCTCATATGCTGCCCCTGTTATCACATGCAGTTGTGATGAAAATTGGTTTGGGAACTTGATGTATAGCTTCTGTTCCTTTATCTCTTCCCACCAAATGTCATCATATCTGCTTGAAGCTGAGCTCAAGTCACCCAATCTCCACCTCAAGACAGGTATGTTCACAATCAGCTGATAGACCATAGCATTATACTCAAATTTGATTTTAAAATTGTCATCTAACCCAAGATACACTTTTTGTGGGAACGAAGCCCCATGAAATTCCACATTCTCCGCTTCAAGTCTGGTAATATTAGCTGCTTTCTCGTTATAGTAGTACTTCTGGTCAAATTCATACCGCAGTGACCTTAGAATAAAAACTCTTTCGTCAAGATAGATTCTATTACTACCTTTTTGTCGAATAACCACACGTACCGGAACGTTGTCTCTTATAAGGCTATCATCAATGAGAAAAATTTCCAGCTCATCACCGCTGCCATCTGATAGTAGCTTCAATTCACACTCAGCAACATCCCCCAATTGGTAGTTCTTGTCATTAAGGGAGAGGATGAAATCCTGTACTGTTTTTTTGTATGGTATCCTCAACCGGATTTCCGGAATATCAGAATAAACCTCAAAAATCGACTTATTAGAGTCTTTTATTGTCACCCCACTATATTTCTTTTTAGAACAAATCTCATTTCTGATGGCAGCGACATTCGTTGAAAGAACTTTGTTACCAATCAACAGTAACGATTCCTCATTGAGAAATACAGTCGATATTCTATAGTTGGCTACATAAGCAATATCAATCTGAGCATCATCTGATAAAACCTCGGATTCAACGCTGGTAATAACCTTAACCGTATCATCCGCCAAATTTTTTGGCCGAATCTCATTTCCATCGAGATCAAAAATTATAAACTCTCTATTTAAAACTTCGCCAGAAGAATAAATTGTTTTATAGCCGCAGACTAGCCGGAACTCCAACTCTGAATAAAATGCAGGCAAACAAACTGTAGCTTGTTCTGACTTGAAAAATAACCGGCTTTTTGTCAATGACACCTTTTCTCGGTGAATTACCGTTCCATGGCCCAGAACCTCTAAAAAAATGTCACTCTCGATATAATCTGAATCTATAATTTGCTTTGGTATTTGCAAATATAACTTCCCATGTTCGTAGTAATACTGAGCTTTCTGGAATTTCTTGAATCGTTCAGCACCCAGCTTTCTGCTTGCTGACCTTTTGAATCTCTCTTTAATTATGTAACTATATTGTTCAAAACGAATATCAAATCGGTCATTTTCTAGATACTCAATAAAATCACCGTAATTCGATTGATTTATATAAAATAGAATTCTCTCAAAAATTGGTGCTACTACACTTGCAGCTTTAACAAATGCAATTCTGAACGCTTTGGGAAGATGTTGATTTGCAATTGTCATTTTCGATCCCTGAACAATCAAGCTTATATCATTGTCTTCTAAATATTTTGAGAACAGTCGATGCATGTATTGAATAAGTTCCTCTACCTCTGCATCGATATAATCTTCTTCCAAGTCTCTAAAATACAAATCATGCAAGAACTCGAAAAACTTTGCCATACTTGCATTGGGTAAAATAGCATGTGTAAGTATCGAGGTTACATAGCCCTTGTTCTTATTTCCGACATGAAAATACAAACCATTCTTATCGCAAAAATCTTCGAATGATTTCTTCCCTATTTTCATCGCTTCAGCTTCATCGATATCAAGCCTTGCAGCAAATTCATTCCAAAATTGACCATTTTGAAATTCGTTAATGGCAAACAAAACAAGAGCAATCGATAAAATCACTGATTTCTCATCTCGTAGAACATAGGTGCTTTTATTAATTAGGGCTCCAGCAAACTCCATTAGTTCACAGTACGATTCATCATCAGCCTCAATGATACCTATCAAGAACTCTCCTGAATGAGTTGCTATTCCTTTATTAACTTCATATAATAATCTTTCAACTTTCACTGGTTTCCCCATACTATTCATCCCCACAAAACGTAATTTCAAAGTAGCATTAAGTAAAAATGTAATACTGTTTTATATATTCTTGTAAGTATTTCCCTTCAATTATAACTAATCAATCACATCCTTCAATTTACCCAATAAGTGAATTTAATCCGTTACTGATTCTTAAAATCTGATTATACGTGTACATTACTTGGAGTTAAATTGTACTTTACGCAATTCGGCTAATAAACTTGGTCTTTATAAAACTTCATAATATCCTACCATAATTGTATATCCTTTCCTGATGCTTTTCAACACGTACTTATATTTTTAGACAATAATTTCAGGAAATTTAAATATATTGTCATCTTACATTTTGTTCTGTAAGGGCTTAACGCTAAACATGCATTCATCTTTGCTGTAAATTTCCAAATCTTTACCAAACACTAAAATCCGCTCAACTTTATTCCTGACAACCTCTTCATTATAATCACTATTCTCACAAATCTTTTCACCTAAGACATTTTGAACCCATCTTTCATCTATTGTGGGGGAATGTGAACAGCTTTCTTTACCCTTTTCAATTCTCGTTGCACATCTCCAAACTACCTTACCTCTTTCAGTTCTTCTCCGATATGAATCACCACAGTCTCCACACACAAGAAAATTTCCCAAAATATACTTACCATTATATTTGCTGGTGCTAGATTCCACTATGCCATCTTCTTTACGAACCAGCCTTGCACGTCTAAAAATTTCTTCTTGAACCTTATCAAATACTTCGACAGTAATAATAGCTGGATGACTATTCGTTATATAGTAACACTCTCTTTGACCATCATTCTTACCTTTTTTACCTGATATAAAATCTTCCGTATAGGTCTTTTGTAGTAGAGAATCACCCTTATATTTCTCGTTCTTCAATATCTTTTGAATAACTGCTGTTGCCCATATTTCTTTGTCTGTAGCAGTTTTAATCCGATGTTTTTCTAGATACTCTTTTATTTGTTGCAATGTACCGCCTCCCAAATACAACTGATAGATTTTCCTTATGATGTCGGCTTCTTCCGGCACTACTATCCATTCATCATTATCGCGCTTGTATCCCATGGGCATTTTGCCAACAAAATCATCACCTCTTTCAAATTTACGTTTGTATCCCCATTGAACGTTTTCGCTTAGATTCCTGCTCTCCTCCTGTGCTAAAACTCCATTAAATGCAATATCTATTTCTTTTTCTGTTTCAAGTGAATTTAAATTTTCCTTTTCAAAATAGATATTTATACCTCTTGCTTTTAAACTTCGGATAATATTTAGTATATCTAGCACATTCCTGGACAATCTACTGATAGACTTGGTAATGATATAATCAATTTCACCACTATATGCCTTCTTAAGCATAGCATCCAAACCATTCCGTTTCTCTTTTCTAAGACCGCTTTCGCAATCATAAAATACACCTGCGAAATCCCATTTTGAATTCGTTTGAATTAACTCAGTATAATATTTGATTTGAGTATCAATGCTACTTTTCTGAGTTTCTTGCTCTGTACTAACTCTGCAATATGCAGCAACCTTTAATTTTCCTCCGCTTCTCAAAGAGTTCTTGGCAGGAATAAATATAATTTTCTTCATAAAAATATCCTCCTTATTTTTTCAAAGAAAAAGAGCGCAAAAGCAAATCGCTCTTACGCTCATAGTTTATTATTTATTTTCAATTATTAATGTTCTTGATGTTGCAACAGGACTACAACTTCTGTATGGTTAGTCCCCGGAAACATATCTATCCCCCACACTTTCCTCGCCTCATACCCCTTCTTCCTAAAATGCTCCAAATCCCGAACCAACGTCTCCGGCCCGCAAGACACATATATAACTTTTTCCGGCTTTATCTTTGCTACAGAATCAATAAACTCCTCTGTACTTCCACTTCTAGGCGGGTCCATGAACACCACATCTACAGATTCCCCATCCTCCGCCATATTCACCATAAATTTCCCTGCATCATTGCAAAAGAATCTGGCGTTCTTAATTCCATTAATCTTGGCATTTTCCACCGCATCCCGGACTGCATCCCGGTTTAATTCCACACCGATGACCTCTTTTGCATATTTACTTGCAACAAGTCCAATCGTACCGATTCCGCAATAAGCATCGATCACTCGTTCCTTTCCTATCAACCCGGCAGACTTAATAGCCAGATCGTACAGCACCTCAGTCTGGACCGGATTTACCTGATAGAAAGATTTGGAGGAAATCCTGAAACGGCAGCCGCATAAAATATCCTCAATATACCCCTTTCCATACAGTACATTCTCCTTATCTCCCAACACCATGCTGGTATCCCGATCATTTACATTCTGTATTATTGTGGTTATTTCCGGATGCTTCCTTCTTAGTTCTTTCACAAAATTATTTTTAGACGGAAGTATAGGAGAAGCAGTCACCAAAACAACCATAATCTCCCCAGTGGAAAATCCCCGCCGTACCAGCACATGGCGCAGCAAGCCATACCCTGTATCTTCATCATAAGTACGAATTTTAAAAGATTTTAACATTCCACGAATGGTTCCAATGATTTCATCAGCCTTTTGATCCTCAATTAAACAGGACTCCACCGGAACGACCTGGTGAGAATTAGCTTCATAAACACCGGAAATGGGATTGCCCTTTCTGTCATGATCAAAAACTGCGTGGACTTTATTCCTGTAGTGGAAAGGATTCTCCATTCCAATAATAGGCTCTACTTTACAATACGGCTTAAGCAATTTCTCCAATTGCTTCTGTTTCTGCTCCAACTGCTTTTCATAAGGCATATCCAAAATCTGGCATCCACCACATTTATGAAATACCGGACATTTGGAAGAATGTTTCTGGAACCTCTTTCCCCCATTCTCTTCCTCATACCTTTTTTGATCAAATGAATTACCTCTCATGCCATCTTTCAAGCCTTTTTTTGCACTATCTTTCGCTCCAGCCCTCGAAATATTTTTCACGCTATCTTTCGCGTCATATCTTGTGCTGTTTTTCATATTACCTTTCGTATTATCTTTCATACTATTTTTCGTGCCGTTTTTAAAACTTTCTCTTGTACTATCTTTTACACCATCTCTTGCATTATTTTTCGTATTATCTTTCGCCCCATATCTTATATTGTTTTTCGTGCTGCTTTTTGAACCTTCTCTTGTACTATCTTTTACACCATC
>NZ_JASGFH010000002.1:0-293289 GCF_047605665.1 Lacrimispora sp.
CTGACTGTCACTAATAGGTCGAGGGCTTAACCAGGTTGGTTTAGGTAAGAGGAAATAAGAACGGATGAATAGATATATAACAATGTGTGGTTTTGAGGGTATATGCCTCAGAAGAGAAAACGAAGAAAACAAAGTAAGCGCGAGTGGCTCAGTTGGTGGAGTACGACCTTGCCAAGGTCGGGGTCGCGGGTTCGAGTCCCGTCTCGCGCTTTTTTTAATTGCAGCGGAAACCTGGATTTATCAGGGGTTTGGCTGTTTTTTTGTGTTATAAAAATACCTTTTTGGCTGTATTGAGTTGTAGACAGGGTGGACAGTTTCATTTAAACGGATAAAAGACTGGAAGTCTGCGACATCAGCGGGTGGAGTCGGTAGAAAACCAGAATTTCTCCATTTTAACATTTTAACAAAAGTGTTTTCACAAGAACAGAATAGGGCAAATCACGCTGCATTTTGCAAGACAAAGGATGAAATACCGGGAAATATGGTATACAGGAGTTGAAGAATGTGGTAGAATGCAGATATATCAAGACAAATGGAACCCTGTAATAATCATGAACGCAGCTTGTGGACGGGCTTTGTCTGACCGTAAGGACTTTGGTTTGGCAGAACCGTTTAGGCAGCAGAAGATAAGGAGGAGTACATGTTGGAAAAGGTGATTACAATCAGCCGTGAGTTTGGCAGCGGCGGGCGTGAATTAGGTATGAAATTGGCGGAAAAGCTGGGAATTCCGTTTTATGATAAGGAACTGATTTCCCTGTCAGCAGAGGAAAGCGATTTGTCAGAGGAAGCATTTCTTCACTACGATGAGCATATTCCCACTTTGCAGGAATCTTTGAAGCAGCATGTTTATTCGCCGTTTTCTTCTCTTTATGAGGTGTCTGTATCAGACCAGATTTTCCTGGCTCAAAGCCGTGTCATCCGGAAACTGGCGGAGCAGGGGCCCTGTATTATTGTGGGACGGTGTGCGGACCGGGTTCTTGAAAACAGCTTGAACCTGTTTGTATATGCGAAGATGGAGAACCGTTTAAAGAGAATGAATTCTTTGTCCACGGGAGTTGCCCCTGAATTAATGGAAAGTAAAATCAGGGAAGTGGATAAAAAGAGAAAAGATTACTACCAGTATTACACGGGAAATGAATGGGGAAAAGCGCAGAATTACCATTTGTGCCTGGAAAGCGGTGTGGCAGGGATTGACGGCTGCTTAAGCGCTGTCATGGCCTATCTGGAGTTTGTGCATTAAATAAAAATGTGATTTGGATTGTATTAAGGAATTTCCGGAAAATGTAAGAATAATGTAAATCCTAACCCAATAAATGGATGGTATAATATGGTTTATGAGAAATCATTTTTAGGTTTCTGATACTGGGTATGAAAATTTGTTTTCGTAATATGACAAATAAGGGGGTTTTTAAGATTGTGAAATTGATAGGAAAAAAATATAAACGCCTGCTTGCCTGGGTATTTGCAGTGGTATTGTCTTTATTTGCCAGTTTGCCGGGCTATGGGGAAACCGTATCCGGGCCGGGAGCAAATCTTGGAGCAGGGGGCGCGCCATCCACAAACGGAGTGACCATATATGTGAGTAAGAGGACCAAGGTTTTGACATTAAAGCAAAACGGTGCATTGATTGCCCAATATCCCGTTGCATTAGGGGCTTCGTCTGAAGATGGAAACAAAAAGGTAGAGGGGGATATGAGGACGCCCAGCGGCCAGTTCTACGTTTGCACGAGAAATGATAAAAGCGTGGCTTATTTATCCTTAGGTCTTTCCTATCCCGGAATCAAGGATGCGGAAAGAGGTTTTGCAGACGGCATTATTACGCAAGAGGAGCGGGACGAAATCGTAAAAGCGAACCTGGAAGGCAGCCAGCCGCCCTGGGACACCGCTCTTGGCGGGGCTATTATGATTCACGGAGAGAGAATTCCCGATGGAACGACCAGCGGATGTGTTGCAGTTGATAATGCTGTAATGGATGTTTTGTGGAGCTACTGCAATCTAGGTGTGCCGGTTACCATAGGACCATAAGAAAAAATTCCCCCAATATACGGTTTTAAGCCGTTTTTGGGGAATTTTTTATGGCTGTCCTTGTATTATAACAGCCATTGTACTATAATGATTAGAACTATGATAAAATAAAGACACAGAGGAGAAGCGGTCCATGCAGTTTGCTGAAAGAATGAATCGTTTTGGAGAGGGAATCTTTTCAAAGCTGTTGGAAATGAAAAGACAGAAAGAAGAAAAGGGAGAACCGGTCATTGATCTGGGTGTAGGCGCTCCTAATATTCCTCCGGCAAAGCACATTACAGAGGCTTTGTGTCAGGCGGCGGCAGACCCGAAAAATTACATTTATGCCATCAACGACCAGAGGGAGCTTCTTGAAGCAGTGGCCCAGTGGTATGACAGAAGGTATGGCGTGACCTTGGACCCTGCAACGGAAATCTGTTCTTTATTAGGTTCCCAGGAAGGGTTGGCTCATATCGCTTTGTCCATTGTGGATGAAGGCGATGTGGTTCTGGTTCCGGACCCCTGTTATCCGGTATTTGCAGACGGCCCTCTTTTGGCGGGAGCAAATCTCTTTTACATGTCTCAGAAAAAGGAAAATGGTTATATTATAGATTTTAATGATATTCCTGAAGATATTGCAAAAAAAGCGAAATTTCTGATTGTTTCTTATCCCAATAACCCTACGACTGCCTTGGCGACTGATTCTTTTTATGAGAAGCTGATTGAATTTGCCGTAAAATATAATATTATCGTTCTTCACGACAATGCATACAGTGAGCTGGTGTTTGACGGCAGGGAATGCGGAAGCTTTCTTAAGTTTCCGGGGGCGAGAGAAGTGGGAGTGGAGTTTAATTCCCTTTCCAAGACTTACGGACTGGCAGGAGCCAGAATCGGCTTCTGCCTTGGAAATAAAGAAGTGGTCAGCCGGATGAAGACTCTGAAATCCAATATGGACTATGGCATGTTCCTGCCTCTCCAGAAGGCGGCCATTGCGGCCATCGGAGGGGATCAATCCTGTGTGACAGAGACGAGAAGAGCCTATGAAAGAAGACGGGATGCCCTTTGTGATGGGATGTCCCAAGTGGGCTGGAAAATGGAAAAGCCGGAAGCTACCATGTTTGTATGGGCTGAAATACCGGAAGGGTTTGCCAGTTGTGCCTCTTTTGCAGTGGAGCTGCTGGAAAAATCCGGTGTTCTGGTGACGCCGGGAAGCGCCTTTGGTCCGTCAGGAGAAGGATATGTGAGACTGGCTCTGGTTCAGGATGAGGATGTGCTGGCACAGGCAGCCAAAATGGTGGAGAAAAGCGGGATTTTGAGGAACCGGTCATGAAAAAAGGATATATCTGGACCGCGGTTACCGTGTTTTATGTGCTGTTTATATTTTCCCATTCCATGAAGCCGGCGGATATTTCGTCAGAGGACAGTGGAAGGGTGTTGGAGCTGATTCAGAAAGCTTTTAAATCATGGGAAATAAATGCCCCGTGGGTGACGGAGCATGTGATACGAAAGGCAGCTCATTTTTCAGAGTATGCTTTATTGGGAGTTCTGCTGTGGAACTGCCTGCCGGCCTGCGGATTTGATCCTCAGGTGCGTTGGCTGATCCATGTGACGGCAGGGTGCGTGGTCCCTCTTTTGGATGAAACAATACAGTTGTTTGTTCCGGGAAGGTCCGGACAGGTTGGAGATATATGGATTGACTGTTTTGGAGTGGCTTTTGGAACATTGCTTGGAGCCGCAGGGCTGATGGTGAGAAAGCGCGCCATGGATGGCAGGATAAAAAGAAGGGCGAAATAATATGATGAAAAATTACCGGATGGTATTGGAATATGATGGAAGCAGGTACGATGGCTGGCAGAAGCAGGGAAACAGCTCTCAGACCATACAGGGGAAAATAGAGAGCGTTTTGGAACGGATGGCAGGTGTGCCTGTGGAGGTTCACGGTTCCGGGCGGACGGATGCCGGTGTTCATGCATTGGCTCAGACAGCCAACTTTCACGCTGATGTGAACATGTCGGAGGCAGAAATAAAGGAGTATTTAAATAAGTATCTTCCGGAGGATATCGGGGTAAAATCAGTGGAACAGGCTTCTGACCGGTTTCACAGCAGGCTCAATGGAACGGAAAAGACGTATTTGTACCGGATCGAAACCGGCGAGAGGAAGCAGGTATTTGAAAGAAAATACATTTACGGCCTTTCTCAGCCTCTCAATGTAAAGGAAATGGAGCGGGCGGCTTCTTTTCTGACAGGAGAGAAGGATTTTAAGAGCTTTTGTTCCAACAAGAAGATGAAGAAGTCTTCGGTGAGAATTTTAAAGAGCATTGAATTTGAGCAGGAAGGAAGCAGGCTTTTCATCCGGTATACGGGAAATGGATTTTTATATAATATGGTAAGAATTCTTACGGGAACCCTGATTGAAGTGGGATTGGGACAGCGAAGAGCAGAGGAGATGAAGGAGATTCTGGAGGCAAAGGAGAGAAGTGCGGCAGGTTTTACGGCACCTCCGGAAGGGCTTTTTCTGGAAAAAGTATTTTATTAGAATAAATCAGGAGGCAGCGGGAAAGGAGCGGCATGACGGAATTTTTGGTGAGAAGGTTTGTCAGGGATTATGATAATACGGATGATGCACAGGTGAGGACAAGGTACGGGCTGATGGCCAGCACTGTGGGGATATGCTGTAATATTATTCTGTTCTGCGCCAAGATTCTTGTGGGACTGATGGTCAACAGCATTTCTGTCATGGCGGATGGATTCAACAACCTTTCTGATGCTGCATCCTCTATTATCGGGTTTGTGGGAGTGAAGATGGCCGGGAAACCGGCTGATGAGGAGCACCCCTTCGGACATGGAAGATTGGAATATATTGCCGCATTTATTGTGGCCTTTCTGGTCATTGAGGTTGGTTTTTCTCTCTTTAAAACTTCTTTGGGAAAAATTTTTCATCCTGAGGAAATGGTATTTAAAGGGATTTCTGTATTTATTTTACTCCTTTCCGTCTGTATCAAGCTGTGGCTGGCAGCTTTTAACCGCAAGCTGGGAAAACGGATTCAGTCTGCGGTCATGAAGGCCACGGCAGCGGACTCCTTAGGAGATGTGGCGGCTACCACGGCAGCCATGGTCTCTCTTTTGGTCTACGGGATATGGGGGCTGAATATTGACGGGATTGTGGGAATTATGGTTTCCCTGGTGGTTATGTGGGCAGGCGTGAGCATTGCAAAGGATACTCTGGCTCCCCTCATCGGTGAACCCATTGACCCCAGGCTGTACGGGGAAATTACCGGTTTTGTGGAAAGCTATGAGGGAATCATAGGAAGCCATGACCTGATCGTCCATAATTACGGCCCTTCCAGAAGTATGGCTTCCATCCATGCGGAGGTTCCCAATGATGTAAATGTGGATGATTCCCATGAAGTCATTGACAGGATTGAACGGGAAGCATTGAAAAAATTTGGCATATTTCTGGTGATTCACATGGACCCTGTGGAGACGAATAATTCCAGAGTGATGGAGTTCGGATGCATGGTGGAAAATGTGTTAAAGGAAGTGGACGCCAGAGTCTCATTTCACGATTTTCGCATGGTGGAGGGAAGGAGCCGGATCAACCTGATTTTTGATCTGGTGTTCCCCAGGGAGTATGATACAGAGAAGCGGGAATGGTTAAAGGAAGAGATTGAGAGAAGGATCACGGAGGCGGATAAGCGGTGCTGTCTGGTCATTACAGCCGAAAGCGGCTTTGGAGTGGAAAAATAAGGAAATAAAAAATTTCCATATTATGCAATAAGAAGACAGCATTCCGCATTAACTTAGTAGAAAGGAAATCTGATCCATGTTGTTTATGGGATTGATGAGCCTTGGCGGGCCTGAGGATTACGGCCGTTTGAGCGATGAAGCACTGCTTATAAAGGTTGCTGGCGGAGATCAGGAAGCCTTTCGGCAGTTATATCAGAATACAGACCGGACAATATATAGCTTTATTCTGTCCATTGTAAAGAACCCCCAGGATGCGGAGGAGATCATGCAGGAAGTCTATTTAAAGATATGGACTTCCGCAGCAGGCTACAAGTCCCAGGGGAAGCCTTTGGCGTGGATGTTTACCATTGCACGGAATCTTTGCTATATGAAATTTCGGGAACAAAAACATGATTCGGATATCACCTTGGAAGATTTAACTGGAATGGAAACGGGAGAAGTCTGCCCGGATATCGAAATGGCTGCGGATAAGATGGTGCTTCTTGCCGCCCTTCAGATTCTTAAGGAGGAGGAGAGGGAAATCGTCCTGCTTCACACCTCTGGAGGGTTAAAGCACAGGGAAATTGCCGCCAGCCTTAAGATACCGCTGGCTACGGCTCTTTCCAGATATAACCGGGCTATGAAAAAACTGGAAAATTATTTGAGAGAGGAGTAGGCTTTGTTATGGCAAAATTAGATCGCAGACAATTGAATAGACAACAGCTTGAAGCCTGCATAAGGTCTGCGGTATGCGAGTTGACTCCTGACGTTCTGGACCGGATTGATTTAAACACGCCCCAGGAAAAGGAAGCAGCAGCCCGGCCTGTCCGAACCCCCCAGGGGGGCCTCTCTTTGCCCGCAGGGCAAATTCACCTTAATGTAAGGCGGAAGGTGACAGGCATTTTAGCTGCCGCATGTCTTTCCATGATCGCCCTGGCAGGGGGAACGTACACCTACCAGAATGGAAAGGTGGATTCTGTAATCGGAATCGATGTGAATCCCAGTGTGGAGCTGTCTGTAAATAAGAGGAACAAGGTTCTGGAAGCAGAGGCCCTCAATGACGACGGGATAGCTATTATGGAAGATATGGACTTAAAGGGCGTGGACTTAAATGTTGCGGTCAATGCAGTCATTGGCTCCATGGTCACCCAGGGATACTTAAATGATCTGGACAATGCCATTTTGGTCACAGTGTCCAACGACAGCATCAAAAAGGCCCAGGGCCTGCGCTATGCGGTGGTAAAGGACATACAGGCCACATTGGAGGAAAAGCAGTTAAAGGCAGTGGTCTATGACCAGCAGGTCATTGAAGAGGATGAAGTAAAACAGCTTGCTGATGAATATAAGATTTCTTATGGAAAGGCTTATTTCTTAAAGGAGCTGATCAGTCAGAACTCTTCCCTGACTCTGGAAGATATGAAGGAACTGGCTCCCTTGACCATGGAAGAGATTGCCAGAGTCATAACAGAGCGTTCCTATGCGGTGGGAGATAAAACCGGTGTTCAGGAGCCTGAGACGCTGCCGCCCACAACGCAGGCGCAGACCAGCCCGGAGACCAGCCCTCCTTCCACAGAGGCATCGGTGCCTGAGACGCTTCCGGCTGCTACAGAGAGCCAGACAGCGGCCCAGACTTCCCAGCCACAGACCCAGCCGTCCACTTTAGCACCTTCCCAGACCCCGGAGGAGACTTCCTCAGGGCAGGAGGTGGTATCCTCAGAGGTCATAAAGATCGACTATGTGGACTATGAAAATGAGCTGGTTATGGTTTATTTCAAAACAAAAGTCAAATGGAAAAACCCCACTGTTTCCGTAAAGGACGGTGATGGAAATACTTATTCCGCAAAAATGGGAGACACTTCTTCCGACTATTGCGAGATTCATGTAACAGGACTTCAGGGAGCAACGGAGTATACCTTTATTTTAGGAGGCATTTCGCCTAAGATCGGAAGGCAGACAACGGTAAAGGGAGTATTTGAGACTCCTGTCATCGGAGACGGAATGCCGGATTCGGGGACAGAAGAGGAAACAGAGGAGACATCGGATACAGAACCGGCCTCCACCACTGCCACAGCACCGTCTGAAAGCAAAGAAAAAGAGACGAAAAAAGAAGAGACAACTCATACAGGAGAAGAGCCTTCCCGTTAGAAGGCTCTTTTTCTCCGTAAAGGCAGAAAAATAGTGAAATATGTAAAAAAGTGCTTGACCGGGGAGAAGTGCTATAGTATAATATATTCGTTGCGTCAATGGGCTATCGCCAAACGGTAAGGCAACGGACTCTGACTCCGTCATCTCAAGGTTCGAATCCTTGTAGCCCAGCTAAAAAGTTTTGGTTTTCCGGGAAGGAAAACGGAAACTTTTTTCATTTCCAGGCACTGGAAAAAGTGCTTGACAATTGTGAAAGCGTCATATATAATTAATCTCGTTGTAGTGATGGGCTATCGCCAAACGGTAAGGCAACGGACTCTGACTCCGTCATCTCAAGGTTCGAATCCTTGTAGCCCAGGTTGAAAGCGGAACCTTTGGTGGTTCCGTTTTTTGTGCGAAAAAATACGTATCAGGCCGGTTTTAGGGGGATTTCTCCGGTTTGTCTGGACAAGAACAGGAAAATGTTTTATAATGTTATTTAATTTTGATGAGAGGTGAGGCATGTATACGTTTGACAGCAGGGTCCGGTACAGTGAGATCGATGAATATGGAAAGCTGACCTTAACAGGTATCATGAATTACCTTCAGGATTGTTCTACCTTTCAGTCTGAGGATGTGGGACTGGGAATATCTTATTTAAAGAACCGCAATGAAGCCTGGTGGCTTTCTTCCTGGCAGATTGCCGTAAACCGTTATCCGGTTTACGGGGAAGAGATTGTGATCGGCACCTGGCCCTATGATTTTAAGGGATTTTACGGCTACCGCAACTTTACCATACAGAGTAAGACCGGAGAATATTTGATCAAGGCTGATTCGGTGTGGTTTTTGTTTGATACGGAAAAGGGGCGCCCCATTAAGGTCCGTCTTGAGGATATCCGCGGATACGGGGCCGGAAGCGAGGAACGGCTGGATATGAATTACGCTCCCCGCAGGATTGAAGTGCCGACGGATTACCAGGAGGCAGAGCCGGTCATTATTGGAAACCATCATATTGATACCAACCATCATGTCAACAACTCCAAATACGTGGAAATAGCCAGAGAGGTGCTTCCCGGTGAGATGGAGGTGGCTGAGCTGAGAGTTGAATATAAGAAGGCAGCAGTTTTTGGTGATATTGTTTATCCCCGCGTAAGCCGGACAGAAGAAGGATACATAGTTTCCTTGTGTGACGATCAGGAAAAGGCTTATGCAGTCGTTTGGCTGGGGGGAACAGCAGAGAGGATGTAAGATGATAGAATTAGGAAAGATGCAGACCCTGCTTGTGCAGAGGGTCAAGGAGTTCGGCGTGTATATAGGCGAGGAAGCAGGCAGTGAAGTGTCTGTGCTTCTGCCGAAGAAGCAGGTGCCGGAGGGCGCTAAGCCCGGAGATGAGGTCACTGTATTTATCTACAGGGATTCTGAGGACCGGCTGATTGCGACTTCAGCAGCCCCCTTGCTTCAGGTGGGGGAAATCGCTGTGCTGAACGTAAAGGATGTGGGAAAAATCGGCGCATTCCTGGATATGGGACTGGAAAAAGACCTTCTGCTTCCTTTTAAAGAGCAGACCCACAAGGTACGGACCGGAGAAAAGGTATTGGTCGCTCTTTACGTGGATAAGAGCCAGCGCCTGGCGGCAACCATGAAAATCTATTCCTATTTAAGTGACCAGACGCCTTATAAAAAGGATGACCAGGTGAGCGGAATCATTTATGAGCTCAACGATACTCTGGGAGCCTTTGTGGCGGTGGACAATAAATATTACGGATTGATTCCGAAAAAAGAGGTGTTTGAAGATTACCGGGAAGGCGATGAGATCACAGCCAGAGTCACCAAGGTGAGGGAAGACGGAAAGCTGGACTTAAGCCCAAGGCAGAAGGCCTACATTCAGATGGATGCGGATTCAGCCCAGGTCTTAGAGGTGATGGAAACCCAGTTTGACGGCATTTTGCCATTTACGGACAAGGCGGACCCGGAGATCATCAAACGGGAATTTGCCATGAGCAAGAACGCATTTAAGCGGGCAGTGGGACACCTTTTAAAAGAAGGAAAAATCAAAATAACAGAAAACAAAATCGAAAAGATCAAATAGCGGGTAAGCGGATAACAGGAGGATTGTTTTGGACTCGATAGACTATTATAATAAGTATGCGGCAAAGGAATTTGAAGAAACAGTGAATCAGGATATGTCGGCCATCATGAAGGAATTTTTAAGCCTTCTGGAGGAAGGGGATACGATTCTGGATTTAGGCTGCGGATCTGGCAGGGACAGTTTGTCCTTTTATGATCAGGGATATGATGTGACGCCCCTTGATGCATCGGAGGAGATGTGCAAGCTGGCGGAAATCCATACCGGCTTAGATGTGCTGCAGATGACATTTGAAGAAATGGATTTTGACAAAGTCTTTGATGGAATCTGGGCCTGTGCTTCACTGCTTCACACTCCGAAGAAGGAACTGTCTGACATTCTTAAAAAGATAGCAAGGGCCTTAAATGACAAGGGAATTCTTTACATGTCTTATAAGCTGGGAGATTTTGAGGGATTTCGGGGGAAACGGTATTTCTGTGATTTTACAGCGGATTCCATTTCAGAAATTTTAAGGGACAGCGGACGTTTTGAAATCGTAAAGCTTTGGGAGACAGAGGATGTTCGTTCTGGTCATTCTGACGTTAAGTGGCTGAACGTTTTAGCGAGGAAAATATAAAATAGCACGAAAATATACAAGGCAGCCCGGAGGATTTCCGGACTGCCTTGTGGTTTATCACTAAAAAAGCGAGGAAACATCAGTGTCTTATCGAATATAGACAGAAATATCTGAGCCCTTCTCGTGATATTTTGGCGTTTCAGTCATTTTTTAAATTGGTTATACAAATTAGCCAAAAGGCCCAAAAGGATTTTGGTAATTAGCAATATGGTAAAAGAAAAATAATTCATGTATGATGATTTCAGAAACAGGACACCCCGGTGAATCAGCCGGAAGGACCGATGAAAGAACACACATTTAATTTTTAGGAGGATTAGTAAAGATGGCTAGTTTATCGCTGAAAAACATCGTTAAGAAATACCCCAACGGATTTGAAGCAGTTAAGGATTTCAATCTGGAGATTGCTGATAAAGAGTTCGTTATCTTCGTAGGACCATCCGGATGTGGTAAATCAACTACTCTTCGAATGATCGCAGGCCTGGAGGATATCTCTTCCGGTGAACTTTATATTGATGGAAAGTTAGTAAACGATGTGGAGCCAAAGGACAGAGATATCGCAATGGTATTCCAGAACTACGCTCTGTATCCACATATGACAGTATTTGATAACATGGCATTTGGTCTGAAGCTGAGAAAGACTCCAAAGGAAGAGATTGACAAGCTGGTTCACGAAGCAGCCAGAATTCTTGACCTTGAGCACTTATTAGACCGTAAGCCAAAGGCTTTGTCAGGCGGACAGAGACAGCGTGTTGCTATGGGACGTGCTATCGTGCGTGATCCTAAGGTGTTCTTAATGGATGAGCCTTTATCCAACTTAGATGCCAAGCTGAGAGGACAGATGCGTATTGAGATTTCCAAACTGCATCAGAGACTTCAGGCAACCATTATCTATGTAACCCATGATCAGACAGAGGCTATGACCCTTGGTACCAGAATCGTAGTTATGAAGGACGGTGTCATTCAGCAGGTGGATTCTCCTCAGAACTTATATGATAAGCCAGGCAACAAGTTCGTTGCAGGATTTATCGGAGCGCCTCAGATGAACTTAATTGATGCTGCAGTTGCTAAGAACGGAAGCGACGTTACCTTGACCTTCGGCGGCAACACCATCGCTCTTCCGGAAGAAAAAGCGAAGAAGCTGGAAAGCTCCGGATACGTTGGAAAGACCGTTGTTTTAGGAATCCGTCCGGAAGATTTACACGATGAGGAAGCTTTCCTTGAGTCTTCCCCTGCAAGCGTGATCAGCGCTACCATCAGAGTTTACGAGCTTTTGGGTGCAGAGGTTTACTTATACTTTGATGTAGAGGATACAAACTTTACAGCAAGAGTAAATCCGCGTACAACTGCAAGACCTGGCGATACCATTAAGCTGGCTCTTGACTTAAGCAAGGTTCATGTGTTTGATAAAGACACAGAGCAGGTGGTCTTAAACTAAATTTTATGAAAATTTAAGCAGGCGGGTATGATACCCGCTTGCTTTTTTTTAATTTTTGCTTTAATATATTATACAAAGAAGTTCGATTCGCCCATTGGCTCATCGAACGGCTGGTTTTTTGTGACAATTTCCATTATTTTGAGGATTACAGAAAATTATGCCAAGGTAAATTTACGATAAAGGAGAATATGCCATGATTTCGAATCAGATACTTCAGACTACCATCGAAGGATTGAAAGGAATTACAAGAATTGATCTTTGCATTTGCGATACAGAAGGGAAGGTTTTGGCAACCACGTTTTCTGATGCAGAAGATTATGAAAGTTCAATCCTGGCGTTTGTGGATTCTCCGGCCGACAGCCAGGTGATCCAGGGATACCAGTTTTTTAAGGTGTTCGATGAACACCAGTTGGAATACATCCTTCTTGCAAAGGGAGGAAGCGATGATGTTTATATGGTAGGCAAACTGGCCGCTTTCCAGATACAGAGCCTGTTAGTTGCATATAAAGAGAGATTTGACAAAGATAACTTCATTAAGAACCTGCTGCTTGATAATCTGCTTTTGGTGGATATTTACAACAGGGCCAAGAAGCTTCATATTGAGACCAATGTCAAGAGAGTGGTATTCATCATTGAAACCCAGCATGAAAAGGATGTCAATGCGCTGGAGACAGTACGCAACTTATTTGCTGCTAAAACCAAGGACTTCGTCACTGCCGTGGATGAGAAGAACATCATCCTGGTAAAGGAAGTGAGAGAGGGAGAGACCTACGACGATCTGGAGAAGACCGCCAATACGATCTTAGACATGCTCAATACAGAAGCCATGACTCAGGTCCATGTGGCTTTCGGAACCATTGTCAGCGAAATCAAAGAGGTCTCCAGATCTTACAAGGAAGCCAAGATGGCTATGGATGTAGGAAAGATCTTCTACACCGGAAAAAATGTGGTTGCTTACAGCAAGCTGGGAATCGGACGTCTGATTTATCAGCTCCCATTGCCTTTATGCCGCATGTTCATCAAGGAAATTTTCGATGGAAAATCACCGGATGATTTCGACGAGGAGACTTTGACCACGATCAACAAGTTTTTCGAAAACAGCTTAAACGTGTCCGAGACTTCCAGACAGCTTTACATCCACAGAAATACCCTTGTATACCGCCTGGACAAGCTCCAGAAGAGCACAGGATTGGATCTGCGGGTATTTGAGGATGCCATTACCTTTAAAATTGCCCTTATGGTAGTAAAATACATGAAATATATGGAGAACCAGGACTATTGACGAAGCAATGAGCAGTGTGAATATTAACCAATGAGCAGTGCGAAAAAAGGCAGTAATACAGCCGCGTTGTGCTTGCACAAAAGCGGCTGTATGGCTGACTTTTTTCATAGGGCGAAGCCCGTAACCGAGATGAAGCGAAGCGGAATCGAGGTGCACTGCGGACGGCGTGCTTGTACAAAAGCTCGTTTTACACCCAACACTAGAGGACCAACATGATTGAATTTTGGAATGTAAGCAAAACATATGAAGCCGGAAACAAAGCCCTGCGCAACATCAGCATGACCATTCAGGACGGTGAATTCGTATTCATCATCGGCCGAAGCGGTTCAGGCAAATCCACGCTCTTAAAAATGCTGTTAAAAGAAGTAGAGCCAACCTCCGGAAAAATCGTAGTAAATGATATGAATCTCGGCAAGATGCCAAGAAAATTTATTCCTAAATACCGCCGGAAGCTTGGAATGGTTTTCCAGGACTTCCGTCTTTTAAAGGACAGAAATGTCTATGAAAACGTAGCCTTTGCCCAAA
Source organism: Lacrimispora sp. (assembly GCF_047605665.1). GTDB lineage: Bacteria > Bacillota > Clostridia > Lachnospirales > Lachnospiraceae > Lacrimispora. The sequence goes on from NZ_JASGFH010000002.1 coordinate 13,799, forward strand.
GGGTCATAGGCGCCTCCACAAAGAGCATCAAAGAATCAGTTCCTGCCATGCTGAAGATGGTAGGGCTTTCTTCAAAATACAAATTTTTCCCCCAGCAGCTTTCCGGAGGGGAACAGCAGAGAGTTGCTATTGCAAGAGCTTTAATCAACCGTCCTGAAATCCTTTTGGCCGATGAGCCCACGGGAAACTTAGACGGTCAGAACTCCATGGAGATCATGAAGCTTTTAAATGAGATCAATAAGCTTGGAACAACAGTGATTGTAGTCACCCACAGCCAGGAAATTGTGGACAGGATGAAGAAGCGGGTTATTGTGATGGACCGTGGAACCATCGTAAGCGACGAACAAAAAGGTGGTTATACATATGAGAATTAGTACGTTTTGGTATTGTCTGAAGCAAGGTGTCAATAATATATGCAGGAACATTCTTTTTTCCCTGGCCTCCATTGCTACAGTTGCAGCCTGCATCTTTTTGTTCTGCCTGTTTTTTTCCATTGTAGTCAATGTGCAGTATGTGATTAAAAATACAGAGAGCACCGTTGGAATCACGGTATTTTTCGAGGAAGGACTGGACCCGAACACAGTCACGGAAATCGGCAACAAGATCAGGGCCAGAGAAGAAGTGAAGGAAGTGAAGTTCACCTCGGCTGAGGATGCCTGGGAAGAGGCGAAGCAGGAATACTTCGGCGATATGCAGGAGCTTGCAGAAGGATTTGAAGAGGACAACCCTCTTGCCAATTCCTCCTCTTATACAGTATTTTTAAAAGATTTAGTAGAGCAGGATCAACTGGTCCAGTGGATAGAGAGCCTGGAAGGGGTCAGAAAAATCAATTATTCCAGGACGGCAGCAGAAGGAATGAACAGCTTAAACAAGGTGATCGGAATTCTTTCCATGCTGATCATCGGCGTCCTGCTGGCAGTGGCTATTTTCCTGATCAGCAACACCATATCCGTGGCTGCGGCCTTTCGGAAAAATGAAAATCAGATTATGAAGCTGATTGGAGCCACGAACTATATGATCCGGGCGCCTTTTGTGGTGGAAGGAGTTGTTATCGGCCTGGTGGGAGCTGCGATCCCTCTGGCTGCCATTTACTTCCTGTACCGCTCTTCCGTTGAGTATATTGTGACCCGTTTCAGCATTTTATCGGGACTTTTTCAGTTCCTTCCGGTAGAGGCCATCTATCCCTATATGGCGGCAACTGCCATGTCTCTTGGCGTTGGAATCGGCTTTTTTGTGAGCTTTTTTACAATCCGGAAGCATTTAAAGGTGTAAAAGGCTGTATCAGACATTTGGAAGCAGCCGTAAAAACGTATAATACGGCTGGTATGGGGAATATTAATGATATAGGTTTCTGTCTATCCGGTGAAATACGTCAGCCCATGAAGAGACAGATAGGAGAGTAACAGTGGAAAATAAAAATAAATTTTGGAAGGGTGCCCTGGTCGGGGCGCTTTTAACCACTTTGGCAGGTCTTGTTATTGTGGGCATGTCTTTGGGGATTTTTTTGATTGGAAGAGCTGCTATGGATGGAGGCGGTCAGACCGCTGAATCCGGACGGGCGCAGAATCAGGAAGGAAGCCTGGACTTAAAGCGGATTTCTGAAAAAATCCAGACCATTCAGGGAGTGATCGATAAGTATTTTCTCTTTGATGAGGATAAGACAAAGGTAGAGGACTGGATATACAAGGGAATGCTTTACGGACTGGAAGACCCTTATACGGTTTACTACAATGCAGAGGAATATAATAAGCTGATGGAAGACACTTCCGGGGAATACTGCGGAATCGGCGTCATGGTCAGCCAGAGCGCGGAAACCGGCGTCATTACGGTCACCAAGGTCTTTGAAGGCACCCCTGGTGCGGAAGCGGGAATGCTTCCCGGAGACATCATTTATAAGGTGGGCGACGAGGAAGTGACCGGCATGGATTTGGAACTGGTGGTAAAGGACCATATCAAGGGAGAAGAAGGTACTACAGTCATAGTCACGGTTCTGCGTCAGGAGACGGGAGAATATGTGGATATGAAAATGCAGCGCCGTCAGATCACGGTTCCCACGGTAGAGCATAAGATGCTGGAAAATAAGGTAGGATACATTTCCGTCAGCCAGTTTGATACGGTTACAGCAGGCCAGTTTAAAGAGGCCATAGCGGATTTGGAAAAACAGGGCATGGAGAAGATGATCGTGGATTTGAGAAACAACCCAGGCGGAGTTGTGGATGCGGTCGTTTCCATGGTGGATTATATCCTTCCCGATGATTTGATCATTGAAGGTGATCCAGACCTTGTGAGAACAAAGAAAGATAAGACCCTTTTGCTTTATATGGCGGATAAGAACGGAGAAGGGGAGCAGTATTACTCTTCCGACGGACATAAGGTGGATGTGCCCATGGCAGTTTTGGTCAACGGACAGTCGGCCAGCGCATCAGAAGTCTTTTCCGGCGCATTAAAAGCCTATGACAAGGCGGAGCTGGTGGGAACGAAGACCTTTGGAAAGGGAATTGTTCAGACCTTATTCCCTCTGGATCAGGGAACGGCCATTAAGATGACGGTAGCTCATTACTACACGCCAAGCGGTTTGGACCTTCATGGAAAGGGCCTGGAGCCGGATGTGGAAGTGGAGCTTAATGAGGAATTGAAAACAAAGATCAAAATTGAGCCTGAGGAAGACAATCAGCTTCAGGAAGCGATAAAAGCATTGAATGAAAGCTAGTGGATAGAAAAAAGCCCTCTGGGCCGGTGGCAGCCGGCAGCCAGAGGGCTTTTCCTGTTTCATAAGTTTTATCAGCATGCTTCCAGGTCTTTGAGAAACTGGCGGCAGGCATCTTCCCTGGTGGCCCAGGAGGTGACGAGGCGGATTGCAGTGTGGCTGTCGTCAATCCGTTCCTGTACAGAGAACAGATAGTTTTCCTCCAGCTTTGCGATAACCCGGTCAGGGAATATGGGGAAAAGCTGGTTGGTGGAAGAATCGGAGTAAAAGGAGTAACCGCATGCCTGAATTCCCTTTCTGAGAATGGAAGCCATTTCATTGGAATGGGAGGCCATGTCATAGAAGAGATTGTTCTGGAACAATTCTTCAAACTGGATTCCTAACAGCCAGCCTTTTGCCAGCATGGCTCCTCTCTGCTTGATCATAAAACGGAAGTCAGGCTTTAAATCCGGGTGGGAGATGATCAGGGCTTCTCCGAAGAGCGCGCCGCTTTTCGTGCCTCCGATGTAGAATACGTCTGTCAGCCGGGCAATATCCTCCAGGGTCAAGTCATTGGCGGAGCTTGTGAGGGCAGAGGCCATGCGGGCTCCATCCATAAACAGGTATAAGTCTTTTTGACGGCAGATATGGTGAATGGCTTCCAGCTCTGCTTTTGTATACTGGGTTCCGATTTCTGTGGAATTGGAGATATAGACCATTTTAGGCTGAACCATGTGTTCGTCGGTGTGATGATCCAGTGCTTTCTGAATGAGGGCAGGAGTCAGCTTTCCATCCTGGCTTGTCATGGCCAGAACCTTGTGCCCTGCAGCTTCGATGGCACCTGTTTCATGAACGTTGATATGTCCCTTGTCCGTGGAAATGACTGCCTGCCAGGGGCGGAGGGCAACTCCTATGGTGATGGCATTTGTCTGGGTGCCGCCTACGAGGAAATGGATGTCCACATCTTCCCGGCGGATTTCATCCATAATGAGTTTTTTTGCATGATCGCTGTGAATGTCCAGGCCGTATCCGGTATTTTGTGTTAAGTTGGCATTCATCATGGCTTCCAGAATCTTTGGATGAGCGCCTTCGCTGTAATCGTTGTTAAAGCTGTACATTGTAATTCCTCCTGCTGTTTAAGTGTATAAAACGTATGATATAACAAATGGAGGGGAATTACAATATATTTGTAAAAAAGGGGTGAGGAATTGTGATGGAAATAGAACGTATGTTCATAAACCGGGTATACATTTTTGTACCTGTATGGTATAATTGATAAATAGGGTAGGGGGAGTTTTTGATGGTAAAATCTTTGTTCAGATTTTAATTATCATATTATGAATGGCTATCAGAGATATGGAACCAGACATAAGGATAACAGGATTTGTTTTGAATTAAAAGATGGATTAGAAAGGTATGAGCCTTGGACTGAATGTTCCAGTGCCCAGATGCTAATAGAGGTGAAATGAAATGATAATAAGTGCGAGCAGAAGAACGGACATACCTTCATATTATTCGGAATGGTTTTACAACAGGATACAAGAAGGATATGTTTTGGTGAGAAATCCTATGAATATCCATCAAATAAGCAAAATCAACCTGTCTCCAGATATCGTGGATGGAATTGTGTTTTGGACTAAGAATCCGGCTCCAATGCTAAAACGATTAAATGAATTGGAAAGATATTCGTACTATTTTCAATTCACACTAACTCCGTATGGAGAAGAGATAGAACCCAATCTGCCGTCAAAGAGAAATGTGGTTATTTCTCAATTTATTGAATTATCTGATAAGATTGGACCGGACCGGGTGATCTGGCGGTATGATCCTATTATATTAAACCATCAATATACCGTACAAAATCACATTCGATATTTTGAGATGCTTGCGAAAATATTAAAGGGATTTACTAAGAGGTGTGTGATCAGTTTTGTGGATATGTATAGGAATACCAGAAATAATGTAAAAAGTCTTGGACTTGAAGCGATTACAAATGAGGATATGATAATAATTGCGGAAGCATTTTCTGAAATCGCTAAAAAGTATGATCTGAAATTATGTACATGTTCAGAAAGCATTGAATTAAGTCAATATGATATCTCACATGCGCACTGTATTGATAAAGACTTGTTTGAGTGTCTGATGGAGTGTAAATTACAATTGGCAAAGGACCCAAATCAAAGAGAGGAATGCGGATGCGTGGCGAGCATTGACATAGGCGCGTACAATTCTTGTAAAAGTATGTGTAAATATTGCTATGCTAACTATAATACTGATATAGTGGATAAGAATTATAATTTGCACAATCCCAAGTCCCCCCTGTTATTCGGGGAAATTGGCAAAGAAGATAAAATAACAGAAAGAAAGATGGTTTCATTGAAAGATGAGCAAATGAGTTTATTCTAAATTTATAGCCTATATAAACTTTTTATTTGGCCCCTATGGAGGTAAAATACATTATGGAATTCAAATTACAATCGGAATACCAGCCCACCGGCGATCAGCCGCAGGCCATTGAGCAGTTGGTCCAGGGCTTTAAGGAAGGAAATCAATTTGAGACTTTGCTGGGAGTTACTGGCTCCGGTAAGACGTTTACCATGGCAAATGTAATCCAGCAATTACAGAAACCTACTCTCATCATCGCCCACAACAAAACTCTGGCTGCCCAGCTTTACAGCGAGTTTAAGGAGTTTTTCCCGGAAAATGCAGTGGAGTACTTTGTATCCTATTACGATTATTACCAGCCGGAGGCGTATGTGCCATCCACAGACACCTATATTGAAAAGGACTCCGCCATCAATGATGAGATTGACAAGCTGCGCCATTCTGCCACGGCTGCCCTTTCCGAGCGGCGGGATGTGATCATTGTGGCTTCCGTATCCTGTATTTACGGTCTGGGAAGCCCCATTGATTATCAGGAAATGGTCATTTCCTTAAGGCCGGGCATGATCAAGGACCGGGATGAGGTGATTCACAAGCTGATCGACATTCAGTATGACCGGAATGATATGGACTTTAAGCGGGGGACCTTCCGGGTCAGAGGAGATGTGGTGGAGATTTTCCCGGCTTATTCCGGCAGCGAGGCATACCGGGTGGAATTTTTTGGCGATGAGGTGGACAGGATTACAGAGATTGATACTCTGACAGGGGAGATTCGGGCGGAGCTTGGCCATGTGGCCGTTTTCCCGGCCTCTCATTACGTTGTTTCCAAGGAAAAGATGGAGGCAGCCACCCAGACCATTCTGGAGGAGTTAAAGGAGCAGGTGGCTTATTTTAAAAGCGAGGATAAGCTTTTAGAGGCCCAGAGAATTTCAGAGCGGACCAACTTTGACGTGGAGATGATGAAGGAAACGGGATTTTGTTCAGGAATTGAAAACTATTCCAGACATTTGACCGGAGGGAAGGAAGGGGAGCCGCCTTTTACTTTGATCGACTATTTTCCTGATGATTTTCTGATCATTGTGGATGAGTCCCATATCACCCTTCCCCAGGTCAGAGGCATGTATGCAGGGGACCGGTCCAGAAAGACGACTCTGGTCAATTTCGGCTTCCGCCTTCCCTCTGCCCTTGACAACCGCCCCTTAAATTTCGGGGAGTTTGAGACGAAGATCAATCAGATGATGTTCGTGTCCGCCACACCTTCTGTCTATGAGGCGGAGCATGAGCTCTTAAGAGTGGAGCAGATCATCCGGCCTACAGGGCTTTTGGACCCTGAAATCGATGTGAGACCGGTGCAGGGCCAGATCGATGACCTGGTTTCCGAGGTAAATAAGGAAGTAGCTAATAAAAACAAGGTGCTGATCACCACCCTGACCAAGAGGATGGCAGAGGACCTGACGGATTACATGCGGGAGGTGGGAATCCGGGTGAAATACCTTCATTCCGACATCGACACTCTGGAGCGGTCTGAGATCATCAGGGACATGCGTCTCGATGTATTTGACGTGCTGGTGGGAATCAACCTGCTGCGTGAGGGCCTTGATATTCCGGAAATCACCCTGGTAGCGATTCTGGATGCGGATAAGGAAGGCTTCCTCCGTTCTGAGACATCATTGATCCAGACAGTAGGACGTGCGGCCAGAAACTCTGACGGACATGTTATCATGTATGCCGATAAGGTGACGGATTCCATGAGGGTGGCCATAGAAGAAACCAACAGAAGAAGGGCCATTCAGCAGAAGTACAATGAAGAGCATGGGATTACGCCTACGACCATTAAGAAATCGGTCCGCGATTTGATCGCCATTTCAAAGGCCGCCATCGAAGGGGAGAAGGACTTTAAGAAAGATCCGGAATCCATGGATGGAAAGGAACTGGAGAAGCTTGCTAAGGAGCTCACCAAGAAGATGCACCAGGCTGCGGCAGAACTGAACTTTGAAGAAGCAGCAAGACTCCGTGACCGGATGGTGGAAGTGAAGAAGCTGCTGCGGGATATGGAAGATTGATAATTGCGTTGACAATGATTTTCATTAAGAGTAAAATCTCTGTGGATGCAGTCTGTGGCATAAGCCATGGGGGCGGGAATGAAATGCCCTGTCCAAAGGAGATTATATGAAGCTTTATGAAGGGGAAATCGGAAAAAGTTATATTGTTTACAGCGTCATGGTGAAGGATGCCATTACAAGACGTCTGGAGGCTTTGGGCGTCAATGAGATGACGCCTGTTGTCCTTATGAATAAAAAAGGAAAGGGTACTGTCATCATTAAGGTGAGAGGAACCCGCCTTGCCCTTGGAAGAAGAATTTCAGAGGGAATTGAAATAAGGGAGGCCGTAAACCATGAGTGAAGAAAATAAAGTGATACGGGTGGGCTTCGTGGGAAATCCTAACTGCGGAAAGACCACCCTGTTCAATGCATTTACGGGCGCTAAGCTGAAAGTGGCTAACTGGCCTGGCGTTACTGTGGAGAGAGTTGAGGGAATGACCTCTTATAAGGGCTGTCCCCTCCGGATGATCGACACTCCGGGAATTTACAGCTTAACCTGCTATACCATAGAAGAGAAGGTGACCAGGAAATGCTTAGAGGACGGAGAAGTGGATGTGATCGTCAATGTGGTGGATGCCTCTTCTCTGGAACGGAATCTGTATCTGACGCTTCAGCTTCTGGAGCTGAAAAAGCCGGTGATACTGGCCCTTAATATGATGGATATTGTGGAAGAGCGTGGGATGGAAATTGACTTACATCGTCTTCCGGAAATGCTAGGCTCCATTCCTGTGGTACCTGTGTCTGCCAGGAAGCGGACCGGACTCGATGTGCTCCTTCATGCGGTGATTCATCACTATGAGGAAGGGCCTCAGGGCGTGGTGGTGAATTACAGCCCTAAAATCGAGAACAAGATTTCCAAGATTGAGACCGTATTAAAGGCCCATTATGGGAAGCTGGACAATTTGAGATGGCATGCCATTAAGCTTTTGGAATACGATGAAGAGGTCGGAAAAGACCATCCCGTGGATTTGACCAATATCATTGACCGCAATTATGAAAAGGAAATTATTAACGAGAAATACGATTACATAGAAGGGATCATCAGCGAATGCCTGGTGAACAAGGAGCAGAAGGCCGCATTTACGGATAAAATCGACCGATATCTGACCCATCCCTTCTGGGGAGTGCCTATCTTCCTTGGAATCATGGCTTTGGTGTTCTTTTTGACCTTTACTGTAGGAGATTTTCTAAAGGGGTATTTTGAAACGGCTCTCGATGGATTTTCCGGGATGATGCTGGGCCTGATGGAAAGCATAAAAGCAGCTCCCTGGGTCATATCCCTGGTGGTGGATGGGATCGTGGCCGGCGTGGGAGGAATCCTCACCTTTCTTCCCAATATTTTTATTTTGTTCCTCGCTCTTGCATTTTTGGAGGACAGCGGATATATGGCCAGAGTGGCATATGTGATGAATGAAATTATGGGCAGGGTAGGGCTTTCGGGAAAGGCATTTCTTCCCATGCTTCTGGGATTTGGCTGTACCGTTCCGGCGGTTATGGCGGCCAGGGCCCTTCCGAGTGAAAAGGACAGAAGGAGGACTATTTTTATCACTCCTTTTATGTCCTGTTCGGCAAGGCTTCCCATATACGTTCTCTTTTCCCAGATGTTTTTCCCCGGTCATGCCATGGCTGCGGCTTACTCCCTGTATCTGGTGGGTCTGGCGGCGGCTATTGCGATCGCTTATGTGACTCACCGGATGAGAAGGGAAATGGATGAGGACGCTCTTTTGATTGAGCTTCCTGAGTATAAGGCTCCCAATGGAAGAACGGTGGCCATCTATGTGTGGGATAAGGTGAAGGATTATCTGGGAAAGGCGGGAACGACGATTTTCCTGGCTTCCATTGTCTTGTGGTTTGTGCTGAATATAGGGCCTTTTGGATTTGTTTCAGATGTGTCGGAAAGCCTCGCTGCCATAACCGGGCAGGTTCTCGTTCCTCTGCTGCGCCCTGCCGGTCTTGGTGACTGGAGGATTGCAGTGGCTTTGATTTCCGGCTTATCTGCCAAGGAAGTGGTGGTATCCAGCTTTTCCGTGCTGTTTGGAATCAGTAATATCAACTCTGCGGCAGGAATGGAAAGCCTTTCGTCAATTCTCGGAGGTGTTGGGTTTGGGGCTGTAAATGCCTATGCCCTGATGATTTTCTGTCTTTTGTATTCGCCCTGTATTGCGGCGGTTGCGACCATTAAAAGAGAAACCCATTCTTTTAAATGGACGGCAGGCATGGTGCTTTTCCAGATCGCAGTTGCCTGGGGCGCTGCGGTGCTGGTATTTCAGATAGGAAGTCTGATTTTTTGAGAAAAGAGCAGGAGACAAATTATGAATGATAAACTGCTTGTGGAAACCGCAGTTTTAGCAGGCGAGATCATGCTGGTAAGCGGTGCGGAAATTTACCGGGTGGAGAGTACCATTGATCATATTCTGAGAAAATCCGGCCGGGATACGGCGGAGGCCATTGTGTTTTCCACAGGCATTTTTGCGTCTCTCAACGATTCTTCCATTGAAGCTATCACAATAGCCAGAAGGGTGTCCGGGCGGTCTACCAACTTAAATAAGGTATATCTGGTCAATGATGTGTCCAGAAGGCTCTGTCAGGATTTGATCACAGTGGAGGAAGCTCACCGTTTGCTTAAGGAGATAAGGAATACGGTTCAGTATGGGAGGCGGTTAAAGGACATTGGCGTCGTGGGCGTGGCCCTGTTTTTCACTCTTCTTTTGGGAGGAGGGATCAGGGAATGCCTGGCCGCTGCTGTGACGGGAATTGTGCTGGCTGCATCCATGGAAGCAGCTTTAAAGATTCAGCTCAACGATTTTTGTGTCAACGGAGTCTGTGCCTGTTTGATTGCGGTCACCGCTCTTTTGATGGAATATCTGTTTATGCCTGGGATGAAAAGCGATATCGTCATCATCGGCGCCATCATGCCCCTGGTTCCCGGTATGATATTTACAACCGCCATCAGGGATACTTTAAATGGTGACTTCGCTTCCGGAATCTCCAGAATCATGGAAGCGGTGGTAGTCGCTCTGGCGGTTGCCGCCGGAGTGGGAGCAGGAATGGGCCTGTTTCAATGGCTGGCAGGAGGTGGACTGGCATGGTAATACAGACAATCGGCGCTTTCCTGGCAGTGCTCAGCTTTTCCCTGCTTCTGGAGGTTCCCAGAAAATATCTGGTCCTGGCAGGAGGTGCAGGTGCAGCAGGCTGGCTGGCCTATCTTTTGGCAGAGTCCTGGTCAGGATCGGTAATAGCGGCAGCTTTTTTGTCCAGCCTGATGGTGGCTCTCTTCAGCCATATTTTTGCCAGGGCTTTTAAAGCTCCGGTCACAGTGTTTTTGGTTGCGGGAATTCTGCCCTCGGTGCCGGGGGCTTCTATCTACCGCAGTGTTTCTTATGTGATCACCAATGAGCCGGAGCTTTCCAGCCGGTATCTGGTGGAGACGCTTCAAATAGCCGGCGCCATAGCCGTGGCCATTTTTATTATGGATTCTCTGTTCCGATTGGGGCAGAAGAAGTGAATGCAACGGTTAAGCTGTTCTTGCTTTTAGAATAGTGATAGATGTGATTGGAGAGGCGGTCTTCTTCAGGAACTTCTTCCTGGTTGATGGAAAAGACGGTATCCGACAGCTCTTCAAGAGAAATGGTGTCGTTATAGGGAATAATGAGGACTTCGTGAATGCTGGAGGGCAGGATGATTAAATCACTGTCATTGGCGTTTGCGAAGTCTTTTAGTATGCCTTCGTAAAATAAGGAGGAAGCTCCGTTTATTCCGGTGGAATTGGTCAGTACGAACATAGGGGGAGACATGGGAGAGGTATCGAAAAATTCTTCCAGAGCGCCTTCCAGTTCTTTTTCCGCAGTTTCCCTGGCGATGTCTTTAATGACCTCAGAAAGGCTTCTGATGCGGGCCGGGAAAAGGCGGGGAGTATTAGCTTTGGCTGCCAGGAATAAGTCTTCGGTGGAAAAGCCCCAGGTATGCAGATGGCTGTTGTGGATAAGGGCGGTCATAAGGCAGTCTTTTGTCCTTTGAAGGGCCAGGCAGAACACAAGAGTCAGGTCCAGATCGGGGTAAGGGATGTGGGGAATGTCCTTTAGCAATGTTTCATTGGCAGTTTTGCTGATGAGCCGGAAAATGACCTTGTTTTTGATCTGGTCCGGAATCAGCAGCTCTTCAAAGGGAGGGGACATGGGGAGCAGGCTGTCGTGATAGAGAGACAGGATGTCGCTTAAAATGTCTTCCAAAGGCCTGCCATAGCTAAATTCCTGATAAAACTGGTTTAGATAAACAGTGGGAGCAGACTTTTCTCCGGCCTTTCCAATGCACAGCCCGTCTAACTGCAGGCCGTTATTCTTCTGAACCGATTGCAGGGACAAGTCAAATTCATCTCCAAGTGTTTCCTTCAGGGAATTTTTGACGGTTTCCAGAAATGTTTCGTATACCATATGTATACCTCCTTAGATGTGATTTATGTAAACTGCACAGGGCAGATTACAACAATTTAGAAATGGTAATTCCGGAATCGGAATAAGATGGGATTAAATCTTTTTCATTATAAAGGAGTTTTTGCAAAATAACAATATAATTTGTATATTTTTAAGTTTTTTATGTCGTGTGAGGTGTGCAGGATACATAAGAATGCTTGATATTCGGGGCTAAAAGATATATAATTGTATAAAATAAAAAACATTCCGGCTGTATAAAAATGAAGCTGCCGGCGATGTAAAGGGGGAGTTTGTGTGACAAGGCAGGAAAGAAGGCAGGTTTTAATACTGGCTTTGTGCGCTGTTATTTTTGCTGTCTCCCTTTCCTTGATCTTCACACAGGAAAAGGAGAAGCTGGATAAGGAATTTGGGAGCATGATTACGGGCAGCTTAAGTCTCCATATCCAGCATAATGCTGAGGAAATTGACCAGACCATTCTGGACGTAGGACGGGCCATGCAGGTGGCAGAGAAGACCCTTCACATGGTCGATCAGACGCCCCAGGATTTTTTTCGGCAGAGAAATGCAGAAAATCCTGTTTATACGGTGGAATACCTGGCCGATCCATCCCAGTTAATGGAGGCTGAAAGCGGGAAAGCAGTCTGGAAGCTGCCAAATGGCCGGGAGTTGGTGGGCAGAATCTATTATGATGAAGCTTTGGCTGGTCATTATCTTTCGGTGGTCATGCCGCTGAAGGAAGAGGAGGGGATTCCGGGAGTATTGTACAGCAGCGTGTCAATAGACAGCCTGCTGCGGGAGACTACAGAAAGCGCTGTCTATCAGGATGTGCAAAGCTGTTTTGTCATGGAGGACGGAGCTCTTATTTTCAACACTTTCCAGCCGGAGTATGACGGTAATTTATTTAAGGCACTGGAAATGTATGGTATGACCCCGGAGGAAATCGACAGTATCAGGGCCATGGTAGAGAGCCCGGAGGTGGACAGCACTACCCTTTCTATCCAGAAGCAGACGTATTTCATATCTGCGGCCCGGCTGGAGCAGAGCGGCTGGATTCTGGTGTCTTTTGCCCGCGGGCCTGAGGCGCTGGCCCATTCGGAAAATATTTTTGCAAGTGTCGTATATACCAGTGCGCTTTCCATTCTTCTGACTACGGCAATCGGGAGTATGGGATTCTTTCTGTTCCTCTCCGGCCGGAAGCTCCTGCATAAGGAGCAGGAACACGGCGCTGCACTGGCCCATCGGCTTAAGGCCATGTTTGAGCAGCACAGCGCCCTTAAGGTGGTTTTTGATGCGAAATCTTACAGGATCGTAGATGCCAATCCGTCTCTCCTGGAGTTTTTCGGACATACCAGGGAAGAGGTTCTGGGACGGAAGGTCCATGAGTTCAGCGTTTTATCTCCGGAAATACACGATGAAAGGCTTCAAAAAGAGTTAAACAGAGAGGCCTCCTTTTCCGCTTCGCCCTACCGCCTTAAAAATGGAGAAGTCAGATACATGGATGTTCACGCTTCCGTGGTTCAGGATGGGGAGAATAAGCTGATATATGCCATTCTCTTTGATGTGACTGACAGGGAGAAGCTCCGGGATGATCTGGTCCAGGAAAAGGAACGGCTCAGAACCACCTTGCAGTCCATTGGGGACGGCGTGGTGACGACGGACAGAAACGGTGTGATCACCAGCTTAAACAGCGTGGCAGAGGAGCTGACAGGCTGGGACAGCGGACAAGCCGTTGGCAGGCCCTTTGCCGATGTGTTTATCCTGCAGAGTGAGGAAACCGGGAAACCGGTGGAAAACCCCATTCAGAAGGTTTTGGAAACAGGGCTGATCATCGGTATGGCAAATCACACGGAACTGGTCAACCGGCATGGAGAGCGCATTTCCATTGCCGACAGCGCGGCTCCTATCAAGACAGAAGACGGACAGACTTTTGGTGTTGTCATGGTATTCCGGGACGTGGGAGATGAAAAGGAACACAACAGGCAGATTGAATTTTTGAGCTATCACGATTGTCTGACCGGGCTTTATAACCGGCGCTACATAGAAGAGGCCATGAACTGTCTGGACAGGGCAGAGAATCTGCCGGTTTCAGTGGTTATGGCGGATGTCAACGGTCTTAAGATCACCAATGACGTATTCGGACACAAGGCAGGGGATGCCCTGCTTCTTCGCGCAGCGGGATTGATGCGAAAATGCTGCGGAAAGGATGCCATTATCGCCAGATGGGGCGGGGATGAGTTTGTCATCTTAATGCCCCAGACAGGGCTTCAGGCGGCGGAAGAGATCACGGACAAGATAAAGCATACGCCTATTGTCATTGAAAACGGAAGTCTATCCCTCAGCCTGTCTCTTGGCTGCGCCTGCAAGGACACAGCCGAGGGCAGCATTCAGACCGCTCTTCAACTGGCTGAGGAATATATGTACCACCAGAAGCTTTTGGAGGGCAAGAGCTACCGGAGCGCCTTAATCAGCACTCTGCTGGTCACCCTCTATGAAAAGAGCAATGAAACGGAAGAACACTCCAAACGGATTGAAAAATACTGCCACACCATAGGAAGAAGGCTTCACCTTTCTTCTAAGGAGATGGATGAACTGTCTCTGTTTTCCCTTCTGCACGATATCGGAAAGGTCAACATTGACCCCAATATCTTAAAAAAGCCGGGTTCCCTCACCCAGGAGGAATGGGAGGAGATGAAGCGCCATCCGGAAATCGGCTACCGCATTGCCCAGGCAACTCCGGAACTGACAACGGTGGCGGATTTGATTCTCTCCCACCATGAGAGGTGGGACGGAAAAGGCTACCCCAGAGGATTAAAGGAAAGGGAGATTCCCCTTGCCTGCCGCATTCTGTCCGTGGTTGACGCCTTTGATGCCATGACCAATGACCGCATATACCGGCAGGCCATGACAGCCGGGGAAGCTGTTTTGGAACTGGAGCGGGGTGCCGGGACCCAGTTTGATCCCCAGATGGCGGGATTTTTAATTGAAGCGATTGTAAATGAACAACAATGACCGGAAAAGCCGGATATAAAAAGGGGTAAACGCTGCCCTGACCGTTGAGCACTATTTTTAGTGTCTCACGGTCAGGATGCCGTTTACCTCTTTAAAGTTCGTATGTAAAAACAAAAATCCCATCCAGTGGGTTATTCTGAATGGGAAAAAGTCTGTTCTATAAAATTAAGCTATAGCGTTTACAGCCTTAGTGATTCTGGATACTTTTCTGGAAGCAGTATTCTTATGATATACGCCCTTTGTAGTAGCCTTATCGATTTCTGTGATAGCGCTGATTAAACTTGCCTGTGCAGCAGCCTTGTCACCGGCAGCAATAGCAGCTTCTACCTTCTTAATTGATGTCTTCACCTTGGATCTGATCGCTTTGTTTCTAGCGGCCTTTGTTTCGTTAACTAAGATTCTCTTTTTTGCGGATTTAATGTTAGCCAATCTGTACACCTCCAATCAAATAATAAGTATAATCATTTTTTTGTTTCCCATTAAAGTCTGGACACGGACAGTTCAATGTAAACATACCTTAGTATTTTAACGAATTTTAACGTATATGTCAATACATAATTCCCGCTTTTTTGCAGAAAATGTAATTATTCCAGTCATGCAGAAAGATTTTTGTAACTTGAGCGTATGAGCTTGCTGGCAGGTTGAATAATGATCAGAAGTGAAAAAGGAGAAAGACATGGAAAACACATTTGAAGTGCGCACAGACCTTGCGCTGGAGGAAAAAGAAAGCTTTCCGGGAGATGGCGGTGAGATTACAGGGGTATCCTTAAGAGAATGGCACAGGGCCAACAGCCCCATAAAGATGACGGAAGTGAAGATTTTGGATAAAAAGGGGGAAAAGGCCATGGGAAAGCCCGTCGGCACCTATATCACCCTGGAAGCGGGAGAGCTGTCCGTAAAGGATGAGGATTACCACAGGGAGGTTTCTGAGGAGCTGTCAAGCCAGATTCAGAAGCTTTTGTCGGGAAAGAGCTATAGAAAGCCTGATTTTCACGTATTGGTGGTAGGCCTTGGCAACGGCTCTGTAACCCCAGACTCCTTAGGGCCCAGGGTTCTTAAAAATCTTCAGGTCACCAGGCATTTAAAGGTACAGTACGGGGATGACTTCTGGAAGGGCAGAAGCATGCCTGTCATCAGCGGAATCATACCCGGTGTCATGGCCCAGACAGGAATGGAAAGTGCAGAAATTTTAAAAGGGATCATCAGGGAGACAAAGCCCGATCTGATCATTGCCATTGACGCGCTGGCGGCCAGAAGCGTAAGGCGTCTGGGAACCACCATCCAGCTCACGGATACGGGAATCCATCCGGGTTCAGGAGTGGGCAATCACAGACACAGCCTGACAAAGGAAAGCCTGGGCGTTCCGGTCATGGCAATCGGTGTTCCGACTGTAGTGGGGGCGGCGGCCATTGTCCACGATACGGTTTCCGCTATGATAGGGGCTTTGTCAAAGAGCATGGAAACAAAGGGGATGGGAGATTTCATGGGAAGCATCAGCTCTGATGAGCAGTACGATTTGATCAGAGAGCTTTTAGAACCGGAATTCGGCCCCATGTACGTCACACCGCCCGATATTGACGAAACGGTGAAGGAGCTGAGCTTTACCATTTCCGAAGGAATCCATCTGGCATTTTTGGGACAGGAAGATTCGTAGTAAATGACAGGCTTTTTGCATAGGATAGGAGAGGGGGCAAAGAGAAGCCCCTCTGGGGGTGCAGGAAGAGGCTATGAGACAGAGAGACAGAGGAATCAACTGGTTTATAAAAAATATGATGATTGCAGTAAGCCTCATTCTGGCGGTGTTTCTGGCGGGAAAGACAGGAGGCTTCCAAAGGGCGGCCGGCTGGTTAAAGGGCGGGGCAGGCTTTGGAATTTCCTATATCTGGCACATCCAGTATCCCGGCGCGGTCTGGGAGGAAGGGGACAACGGGGATTTTCCCGGCGGCTTTTTCGGCAGCGTTCTCTTTGGCGGCTCTCCCCTTTACCGGTATAAGGGGAAACGGGAGAGGCCGAAGGCTGGCTATAATGAGGCGGACCCTGCGTATGAAGGATATCTGGAAAGCGGAAGATTTTATGAGGAACACAGCTTTCTTTTATATGACGGCGGCGAGGAAAGCGGGGAGGATGGAAGCGTCAATGCAGAGGTCCACAAAGCTCCGGAGGCTCAGGCTCCTGCCCAGACAGAGGTTTTAGCGGAAAAGGACCCGGCTTTGACCTGCTCCTCAAGCAGTATATGGCCCATCGTGGGAGCCACCTACCGGAGGGAGCAGCTCGCTGATTACGACTACCTGATGAAGCATTTTTACAGCGTTCATGCGTCTACCACGGCAGGAAGGGATTTGATGCAGTCGGACCGTTTTCTTTCCGAGGATTTCACCGTGACAGGAGGAAGTGATAAGCCTCAGATTCTCATTTACCACACCCATTCCCAGGAGGAGTTTGCGGACCACGGACCCGATAATCCGGGGGCTACAGTGGTGGGAATCGGAAACTATCTGACGGAGCTTTTGACTGCCAAGGGCTACAACGTGATTCACGATACCTCAGTTTATGACTTACAAGGCGGGAAGCTGGACAGGAACAAGGCTTACACCCTGGCTTTAGAGGGCATTTCCGGCATTCTCCAGGAAAACCCCTCCATTGAGGTGATTCTCGACGTTCACCGGGATGGGGTCAATGAAAGCCTTCATATGGTAAATGAGGTAAACGGAAAGCCTACGGCTCCCATCATGTTCTTTAACGGGGTCAGCCAGACTCCCAAAGGGCAGATTGAATACCTGCCCAATCCCAACAGGGAGAAAAATCTGGCTTTCAGCTTTCAGATGCAGCTTGATGCAGCAGCTTATTTCCCCGGTCTGACCCGGAAAATATACATAAAGGGACTCCGTTATAACCAGCATCTTCGGGCCAGGTCCGCCCTCATTGAAGTGGGGGCCCAGACCAACACCTACCAGGAAGCCTTAAATGCCATGGAGCCCCTGGCAGAAGTTTTGGATATGGTGTTGCAAGGGAATTAAAAAAATGGTATATTTTAATTCGGAGAACATCAGAAAAGAGGAATTTACCATATGGCAGGCGCCCAGCAGAATAAAATACGGAATTTTTGCATTATTGCACATATTGATCACGGAAAATCCACCCTTGCGGACCGGATTATAGAGAAGACAGGACTTTTGACCAGCCGGGAAATGCAGTCCCAGGTCCTTGATAATATGGACCTGGAGCGGGAGAGAGGAATCACCATCAAAGCCCAGACTGTCCGCACCGTTTACAAGGCCAAGGATGGCCAGGAATATATTTTTAACATGATCGACACCCCTGGTCATGTGGACTTTAATTATGAGGTTTCCAGAAGCCTTGCAGCCTGTGACGGAGCGGTCCTTGTGGTGGACGCTTCCCAGGGAATCGAGGCTCAGACCCTTGCAAACGTCTACATGGCCTTAGATCACAATCTGGATGTGTTCCCGGTGCTCAATAAGATCGATCTGCCCAGCGCAGACCCGGAGCGGGTGGTGAGTGAGATCGAGGATGTCATCGGCATTGAGGCTCATGACGCCCCCAGGATTTCCGCCAAGACAGGGGAAAACGTGGAAGACGTGTTAGAAGCCATTGTGGCGAAGATACCGGCTCCCGTAGGTGATCCGGAAGGGCCTCTTCAGGCTCTCATCTTTGACTCCCTTTACGATCAGTATAAGGGTGTAATCGTATTCTTCCGGGTAAAGGAAGGAGCGGTGAAAAAAGGCGATAAGATCCGGATGATGGCTACCGGCGCTGTGGAAGAAGTGGTGGAGGTCGGTTATTTCGGTGCAGGCCAGTTTATTCCCTGCGAGGAACTGAAGGCAGGCATGGTAGGCTATCTGACCGCCAGCATAAAGAATGTAAAGGATACGGCAGTAGGCGATACCATTACCCTTGCAAACAGGCCATGTAAGGAGCCCCTTCCCGGATATAAGAAAGTGACCTCCATGGTTTACTGCGGTTTATATCCTGCTGACGGAGCCCGTTACAATGACCTTCGTGATGCCCTTGAAAAGCTGCAGCTCAATGACGCTTCCCTGTTTTTCGAGCCGGAGACCTCCCTGGCCCTTGGCTTCGGATTCCGGTGCGGATTTTTAGGACTTCTCCATTTAGAGGTCATTCAGGAGCGTCTGGAGAGAGAGTATAATTTAGATTTAGTCACCACAGCTCCCAGCGTTGTTTACAGGGTCTATAAGAAAAACGGCGATATGCTGGAGCTGACCAATCCTTCCAATCTTCCGGACCCTACGGAGATTGAATACATGGAGGAACCCATTGTCAGCGCGGAAATCATGGTGACTACGGAATTTGTAGGCGCTATCATGACTCTCTGCCAGGAACGCCGGGGCGTATATCTGGGCATGGAATATATGGAAGCCACCAGGGCACTGTTAAGGTATGAGCTTCCATTGAATGAGATCATTTACGATTTCTTTGATGCACTGAAATCCCGTTCCAGAGGTTATGCTTCCTTTGATTACGAGCTGAAGGGCTATGAGCGGTCTGAGCTGGTGAAGCTGGACATCCTGGTGAACAAGGAGGAAGTGGATGCGTTATCCTTCATTGTCCATGCGGAATCCGCTTATGACAGAGGGCGCAGGATGTGTGAAAAGCTAAAGGATGAGATTCCGAGACAGCTTTTTGAAATCCCCATTCAGGCGGCCATCGGAGGAAAGATCATTGCCCGTGAAACAGTAAAGGCCATGAGAAAGGACGTTCTTGCCAAGTGTTACGGCGGCGATATTTCCCGTAAGAAAAAGCTTCTTGAAAAGCAGAAGGAAGGGAAAAAGCGCATGCGTCAGGTTGGCAATGTAGAAATACCGCAAAAGGCGTTTATGAGCGTATTAAAACTGGATGATGAATAAAAAGGATAAGGTGAATTTGCCCCGTGGGCAAAGAGAGGACCCCCTGGGGGGTATGGAGATTTATATACACATTCCCTTCTGTGTCCGCAAATGCGCATACTGCGACTTTCTCTCCTTCCCAGGAGATGAACAGGCCCAGAGGGAATACAGTTTAAAATTAATAGAAGAAATCCGATGTCAGAGTGCCCGTGCCCAGGAATACCAGGTAGTCAGCGTATTTATAGGAGGAGGCACTCCTTCTATATTAAAAGCGGAATATATGGCGGAAATTCTCTGCTGTTTAAAGGAGAGTTTTCATATCCTTCCTGACGCAGAGATTTCCATGGAGGTAAATCCCGGCACGGTTACGGCTGAGGGACTTGCCTGTTATAAGGAGGCAGGAGTCAACCGGATCAGCATGGGGCTTCAGTCTGCCGACGATCAGGAGCTGCGCTGGCTGGGACGAATCCATACGTATGATGAATTTTTAAAAAGCTATCAGAGAGTCCGCATGGCCGGTTTTGACAATGTGAATGTGGACTTGATTTCTGCCATTCCGGGGCAGACTCTGGAGTCCTGGAAAAACACCTTAAAAAAGACAACCATGCTGAAACCGGAGCACATATCCGCTTACAGCCTGATTGTGGAGAAGGGAACCCCTTATTATGACCGGTATGGCGGTTATGAGCCTGCAGAGGGCGGCTGTGTGGGTCAGAGAGAGAGCATCTGCCTCATGTCTCTGCCGGAGCTTCCTGACGAGGATACGGAGCGGGAAATGTATTATCTGACTCAGGACTTTTTAAGGGAACAGGGATATGAGCGGTATGAGATATCCAACTATTCCAAAAAGGGATATGAGTGCAGGCACAATACGGGATACTGGCTGGGAAGGCCGTATCTGGGCTTTGGACTGGGGGCTTCTTCTTACTTTGAAGGCTGCCGTTTTCACAACACCCCTGATTTTAATGAATACTGCGATGCCGATTTTGAGCAGGAAGAAGTGTTTCAGAAGGTTTTAAGACAGGATTTTGAAAAACTGACCATAGAGCAGAAGATGGAAGAGTACATGTTTTTGGGTCTGCGGATGATAGAAGGCGTTTCCTCCCAGGAATTTGTCAGCCGCTTCGGCCATAACATTAAAAATGTCTATGGGATGGTCTTGTCGGAAATGGAGGAAAACGGCCTTATGGAGTGGAAGGACGGATATCACCGTCTGACCGCACGGGGAATTGATATCAGCAATTACGTGATGAGCCGTTTCCTGCTGTAGAGTGCCGCTGACATCAGCAAAAAAAGTGCCCTGATCGAGCCGAAGAGCTCTTTCAGGACACTTTTTTTTATTGAACCAGAAATGCTTCTACATTCCGTAAGCCGTAGGTTCTGCTTTCTCCGTGGGTGTTGAAGAAAATATCGATGTGATTTCCTTTCACACCGCTTCCCCGGTCCTCTGCCGTATAGATGATCCCGTTGACCATGACGCGGGTTCCGTAGGGAATGACTCTGGGATCAACGGAAATGGTGTGGTTTGCCTTTGCGATGGTGCCGGTGCTGGTTCGTCCGCCCCAGCCGCCGGAGCACTGTCTGCAGGGGCAGTAGGCTGTGGTCTTAAAGACTCCTAAAGAGCGGAGCTGGGAAGAAGCGGGAAGTCCCTTGCCGTAGAGCTTGGAGGAAAACCTCTGTCCGCCTGCGTAGGTTTCCACCAGGAAGGTGCCTTCCCCGTAGGATTCCCAGGGTACGGAGATGTCAAAGCCGCAGTTTCCTGATCCCAGGCCCTGGGCAGCCAAGTCTTCCCGGTAGATGGAGGCTTGTGCGGTCAGCTCGGCAGCTACCTGTCCGTTTGCCTGATTGGTGATGACCACTTTGACCTCCAGAGGCTGATCCGCCTGGGCGCTGTTATATGCCCAGCCCCTCACTCCGTTTTCATCGGCGTAATCGATGATGCCTGATGCCTGTGCGGCAAAAATATTAAGGGCGCTGATCCATAAGAACGCCGTCATTAGTAATGCTCCTGAGAGCCAGTGAATTCGCTTTGCTGTTTGTGTCATATATTACATCCTTTCTTTTTTACAATCTGTTAACATGATTTAATATAATATAAATATATGTAACAGTTTTGTAATAAATGAGGTACAAGTAATCATTTTACACATTTTTCCAGATTTGTCAAGGCATACCAGAAAAGGATAATAAAAAACGCTGCAGAAAAGAGGTGAGTTCCGCTTTTCTGCAGCGTTTTATGAGTAGGTATGTTAATTTTTTGTAACTTCTTTGACCGCAAAGATTTCGATGGTCTGTCTTCCGAACTGCAAAGCTTCATGACGGCTTGCAACGAAAATATCCACTTTTTTGCCTTTGATGCTGCTTCCGGTGTCTTCCACTGTGTAAACAGTTTCTCCTATCATCACCTTTGTTCCCAATGGGAGAAGAGTTAAATCCGCTGATAAGGTGTGTCCTGCCTGGGGAATGGTTCCTGAATAAGTTTTTCCGCCGCCGGTGCAGCTGGGGCAGTAGGCAGTAGCACCAAAGTTTCCTAAGGACTCGCCTTTTTCATAAACAGGGGCTGCCGGTGTTTCCTGAACAGGTTCTTCTTTTTTCTTAATGCCCGGTCCGATTTCTTCAGAAGGGGTATTTGTAGTGTTCTCTTTGATGGTCTCAGCGGTTTCAAGACTGGCGGACTGTGCAGCTTCCGCCTGGCTGTTCTCTGTGGCTGCCATGGAAGTCATGGACAACAGCAGTACACAAAGGATTGTCAAAATTACGGTAATTCGTTTCTGTCTTGGAAAGCTTTTCATGATATACCTCGCAATGATGTTGTTTTGGTGTTCTCAGTTTCTATTATATTACAAATATGTTAAATGTCAAGAAAATAATGTCAACACATTGTAACATTTGAAAGAAAAGTGACAAATAGAAAAGAAAACTGTTACAAAAACTTCACTAAAAATTTTTTCGGTAATGTATTGACAAAAACCAAAAAAAAGAATATATTATGAACAGAAGATGTTAGCACTCCTAAACGTCGAGTGCTAACAAAAACAACTCAGAAAGGAAGTGGGGCAGTTTGAATCAAAAGGATCAGTTGGATGAGAGGAAGGTTACCATATTAAAGGCCATCATCAAAACTTATCTGGAAACAGGAGAGCCGGTAGGGTCCCGTACGATTTCAAAGTATACGGATTTAAACTTAAGCTCCGCCACCATCCGGAATGAGATGTCTGATCTGGAGGAGCTTGGATACATTATGCAGCCCCATACCTCTGCAGGAAGAATTCCTTCTGACAGGGGATATCGCTTTTATGTGGACCAGATCATGCAGGAAAAGGAAGAAGAGGTCACTGAGATCAAGGACATGATGCTAAAGCGCGTGGACCGGGTGGAGCTTTTACTCAAGCAGATGGCAAAGCTTCTGGCCCAGAACACCAATTATGCGGCAATGATCAGCGCTCCCCAGTACCACAGGAACAAATTAAAATTTATCCAGATGTCAAAGGTTGATGAGGAAAGGCTTCTTGTGGTCATCGTGGTGGAAGGCAACATCATTAAGAATACCATGATCCCTCTCAGGACAGAATTAAATGACGAAGGGCTTTTAAATCTTAACATTCTTCTTAATAACGCCCTCAACGGGCTGACCATAGAGGAAATCAATCTCGAAGTGATCAGCAGTTTAAAGGTCCAGGCAGGCCCCCACTGCGATGTGGTGGACCGGGTTCTCACCGAGGTGGCGGCAGCCATCCGGGGAGATGACGAGGACCTTCAGATTTATACCAGCGGAGCCACCAACATTTTCAAGTACCCGGAATTAAGCGACGGGGAACGGGCCAGCAAGCTGATCGGCACCCTGGAGCAGAAAGAGCTTTTGCAGGAGCTGGTGGATGATGTGAACAGCTCAGAGAGCGGATCAGAAATTCAGGTTTACATCGGTGATGAGGCTCCTGTCCAGAACATGAAGGACTGCAGCATTGTAACAGCCAATTATGAGCTTGGTGAAGGACTGCGGGGGACCATTGGAATCATCGGTCCCAAGCGCATGGATTATGAAAAGGTGTTAAGCACCCTGCGCAATCTCATGACGCAGCTTGATATCATATTAAAAAAAGATGAAAGGTGAAGGAAGAACATTGAGCATGGAAGACAAGAAAACAGACGGGAAGCCGGCAGACGAGGCTTTGGATACAGAGGATGTCCTTGACCCTGAACATGAAATAGAAGGTGAAAACGCCTGTGCTGAAGAAGAGACAGAAACCCGGAAAAAGAAAGACCCCAAAGATGAAAAGATCGAGGAGCTGACAGACCGGCTTCAACGGAATATGGCTGAATTCGACAACTTCCGAAAGAGAACGGAAAAAGAAAAATCCGCCATGTTTGAGATCGGGGCAAAGGATATTGTGGAACGAATCCTTCCGGTTGTGGATAATTTTGAAAGAGGCCTTGCAGCCGTTCCTGAGGAGGAAAAAGGCACTCCTTTTGCAGAAGGAATGGAAATGATATACAAACAGCTTATGAAAACCCTGGAGGAAGCAGGCGTAAAGCCCATCGAAGCGGTGGGAAAATCCTTTGACCCCAATTTCCATAATGCGGTGCTTCACGTGGAAGATGAATCTCTGGGTGAAAATGTGATTTCCCAGGAACTTCAAAAGGGCTATACCTACCGCGACACTGTGGTGAGACATTCCATGGTGCAGGTAGCTAATTAATAATAATAGAAATGATGACATTCACACTTTGTTTAATAATAGGAGGAAAAAAACTATGGGCAAGATCATTGGTATTGACTTAGGTACTACAAATAGCTGTGTTGCTGTTATGGAAGGCGGGAAGCCGGTTGTAATCCCCAACAGCGAAGGCGTAAGAACCACACCGTCTGTTGTTGCATTTACTAAGAACGGAGAAAGACTGGTAGGCGAGCCTGCAAAGCGTCAGGCTGTGACTAACGCAGACCGCACCATCTCTTCCATTAAGAGACATATCGGTACAGACTACAAGGTATCCATTGACGGAAAGAATTACAGCCCTCAGGAAATTTCTGCCATGATTCTTCAGAAGTTAAAGGCAGATGCAGAGGCTTACTTAGGCGAGAAGGTAACAGAGGCAGTTATTACGGTTCCTGCATACTTTAACGATGCTCAGCGTCAGGCTACCAAGGACGCTGGAAAGATTGCCGGTCTTGATGTAAAGCGTATCATCAACGAGCCTACGGCAGCAGCTTTGGCTTACGGACTTGACAATGAAAAAGAGCAGAAGATCATGGTATACGACTTAGGCGGCGGTACCTTCGACGTCTCCATCATCGAGATCGGTGACGGCGTTATCGAAGTTCTTTCCACCAACGGCGATACCCGTCTGGGCGGCGATGACTTTGACAACCGCATTACCCAGTGGATGGTTGACGAATTCAAGAAAGCAGAAGGCGTTGACTTATCCGGTGACAAGATGGCTATGCAGAGATTGAGAGAGGCTGCTGAGAAGGCTAAGAAGGAACTTTCTTCTGCAACCACCACCAACATCAACCTTCCATTCATCACTGCAACCTCAGAAGGACCGAAGCATCTGGATATGAACCTGACGAGAGCGAAATTTGACGAGCTGACTTTAGACCTCATTGAGCGCACTGCTGTTCCTGTACAGAACGCATTAAAGGATGCAGGAATTACAGCAGCAGAGTTAGGAAAGGTGCTGTTAGTAGGCGGTTCCACCCGTATGCTGGCTGCACAGGAAAAAGTAAAACAGTTGACAGGCAAGGAGCCTTCCAAGACATTAAACCCGGATGAGTGTGTTGCCATCGGCGCCAGCATCCAGGGCGGAAAGCTGGCAGGCGACGAAGGCGCAGGCGATATCCTGCTTCTGGACGTAACTCCTCTTTCCTTATCCATCGAGACCATGGGCGGAGTTGCCACCAGACTGATCGAAAGAAATACAACAATCCCTACAAAGAAGAGCCAGATCTTCTCCACAGCGGCAGATAACCAGACAGCGGTTGATATCCACGTGGTACAGGGTGAGAGACAGTTTGCAAGAGACAACAAGACCCTTGGACAGTTCCGTCTGGATGGAATCCCGCCAGCAAGAAGAGGCGTTCCTCAGATCGAAGTTACCTTTGATATCGATGCAAACGGCATTGTAAATGTTTCTGCTAAAGACTTGGGAACAGGCAAGGAGCAGCACATCACCATCACCTCCGGTTCCAACATGTCTGATTCCGATATCGAAAAGGCTGTGAAGGAAGCGGCTGAGTACGAGGCACAGGATAAGAAGCGTAAAGATGCCATTGACGCCAGAAATGATGCAGATTCCATGGTATTCCAGACAGAAAAGGCTCTCGAAGAGGTTGGAGATAAGATCGATGCAAATGATAAGGGAGCAGTGGAAGCGGACTTAAATGCTTTGAAAGAAGCCATTAACAGAGCACCCCTTGAAGAAATGACAGACGCTCAGGTAGAAGACATCAAGGCCGGAAGAGAAAAACTGATGGCCAGCGCACAGGCTCTGTTTGCAAAGGTTTACGAGCAGGCACAGGCAGGCGCTCAGGGCGCAGGACCTGACATGGGAGGCCCGGAGGCGTCCTATCAGGACAGCGATGTGGTTGACGGCGACTACAAAGAGGTGTAAACTAATCTGGTCGGTTGACGAGACATTGGAAAGAGTGTTGTAGTGATACAACACTTTTTCCGTGGTTTTCAAGCATGGAGTGAAAGGTAAGACCTAAGATGGCAGAGAGTAAAAAAGATTATTATGAGACCCTGGGCGTGGCCAAGGATGCGGATGACGCAGCCATTAAAAAGGCCTACAGGGCATTAGCAAAGAAATACCATCCTGACACCAACCCCGGAGATGCTGCGGCTGCCGAGAAGTTTAAACAGGCTTCCGAGGCCTACAGTGTATTAAGCGACCCGGATAAGAGACGCCAGTACGACCAGTTTGGTTCCGCTGCCTTTGACGGAAGCGCAGGAGCCGGCGGTTTTGGCGGTTTTGATTTCAGCGGAGCGGATATGGGAGATATTTTCGGAGACATTTTCGGGGATATCTTTGGCGGCGGAAGGAGAAGCAGCGCCCGTTATAACGGACCCTCCAGAGGTGCCAATGTCAGAACCAGCATCCGGATCACCTTTGAGGAGGCGATTTTTGGCTGCGAAAAAGAAATTGAGATCAATTATAAGGAAGAGTGCGCCACCTGTCACGGAAGCGGAGCAAAGGCGGGAACTTCTCCCACCACCTGTCCCAAGTGTAACGGAAAAGGAAAGATCATGTACACACAGCAGTCCTTTTTCGGCCAGGTGCAGAATGTCCAGACGTGTCCGGACTGCGGCGGCACCGGTACCATCATAAAGGACAAATGTCCGGACTGCTATGGAACCGGATATATTACCAAGAGGAAGAAATTCAAGGTCACCATTCCGGCGGGAATTGACAACGGTCAGTCCGTACGCCTTGGAGGAGCCGGCGAGCCGGGAACCAATGGCGGGGAAAGAGGAGATCTTCTGGTGGAGGCAGTTGTTTCCAACCATCCGATCTTTAAGCGCCAGGATACCAGCATTTATTCCACAGTGCCCATTTCCTTTGTAAAGGCTGCATTAGGCGGTCCCATCCGCATTAAGACTGTGGATGGAGAAGTGGAGTACGAGGTAAAGGCCGGAACCCAGACCGATACCAAGGTGCGGTTAAAGGGCAAAGGGGTTCCTTCCCTGCGCAACCGGGCTGTCAGAGGGGATCATTACGTGACTTTGGTGGTTTCAGTGCCTGAGAGGCTGACAGAGGCTCAAAAGGAAGCGCTCCGCAGCTTTGACGACGTGATGAATGGAATCACACCGGAAGGCGAAAAAGAAAAACATAAAAAGAAAGGGCTCTTTAAATAGAGCCCGAAATGACTTCATAAGAAAAACAGGAAATGCGCCATGTGACTGAATGGTTTCGTCATGCGGCGCATTTCCTGTTTTTAATTGTAAAAAGGTTCCTGTTCCGATTCCGGCTGCCAAGGCGGGTGTGATGGGGTGTAATGCATCAAGGAATTTCGTTTACTTGATATTTTTTTGCCTCTGCCGCCGGATCAAAACAAAGTTCCTTTTCATCCGTTCATTAAGTTAATGCACCAGCCATCTTTTTTATTGCATTGTTTTTCAAAAAAAATTATTTTTTTTATAAAAAAGGGAAACAGCCCTGGATATTCGTTGATTTTATACGCTTGCAAGGGGTTTCATTGTATGTTATGATATCATATGTTTAAAATGACGTTCATACTAAAGAGAGGGAAAGCACATGTATCAATATCTGATT
Organism: Lacrimispora sp.; assembly: GCF_047605665.1. Classification (GTDB taxonomy): domain Bacteria; phylum Bacillota; class Clostridia; order Lachnospirales; family Lachnospiraceae; genus Lacrimispora. The sequence continues at coordinate 41,541 of NZ_JASGFH010000002.1, forward strand.
GTATGCCCTTTGGTTTTTCTGGCAGGCTTTGTGGATTCCATTGCCGGAGGAGGAGGGCTGATTTCTCTGCCTGCATTTCTCGCAGCAGGAATACCCCCTCATCTCGCCATAGGCACCAATAAAATGAGCTCTACCATGGGAACTGTGGTTTCTACGGCCCGGTTTGCAAAAAGCGGGTATATCAAAGGTCTTCTGTCTTTGATCGCAGCCGGTTTTGCCATCATCGGCTCCACCATCGGAGCCCATTTATCCATGCTTGCCGACGAAAGAATCTTAAAGGGAATGATGCTTGCTGCCCTTCCGGTAGTTGCCTTCTACGTTCTTAAAAATAAGAATTTGGGGGATAATGAGGAAGTCAACACCCTTCCAAAGAAAAAGATGTACTTGATCACCGTGACAGCCGCATTTCTCATCGGCTGCTACGACGGATTTTATGGGCCGGGTACGGGTACGTTTTTACTGCTTATTTTGACCGGACTGGTAAAGATGGATGTCAGGTCCGCTTCCGGAACCACGAAGGTGATTAATTTGTCTTCTAATATTGCGGCTCTGGTCACATTTTTGATCAATGGAAAGGTTTTGCTTCCATTGGGGATTGCCTCCGGGATTTTCTGCATTGCAGGCCATTATCTTGGATCAGGCATGGTGGTAAAGAACGGTTTAAAGGTGGTCCGCCCTGTGATTATGGTGGTGCTGCTCTGTTTGTTTGTAAAGATTATTAAAGGATAAGGGATTGCTATGAAATGGAAAAAATTTACGCTGACCACCACGACAGAAGCGGTGGACTTGATCAGCAGCACGTTTGATGAAATCGGAATTGAAGGAATTGAAATTGAGGACAATATTCCTCTCACGGAAGCGGAGACAAAGGGCATGTTCATTGACATCCTGCCGGAACTGCCTCCTGATGAGGGCGTGGCAAAGGTCAGCTTTTACTTAGATCCTGATTCTGATATAGAAGGAATGTTAAAAAAGGTGGAAGAAGGCTTAGACGAACTTTCCATGTTTGTGGATTTGGGAAAGAGAACCATTACCTCCGGGGAAACAGAGGATAAGGACTGGATTAATAACTGGAAGCAGTATTTTAAGCCGTTTACTGTGGATGATATTCTCATAAAGCCCACCTGGGAGGCGATTCCCAAGGGACATGAGGACAAGCTTTTGATTGAAATCGATCCGGGGACAGCATTTGGAACCGGGCAGCATGAGACAACCCAGCTCTGCATCCGCCAGTTAAAGAAGTATGTGACACCGGATACGGTTCTTCTCGATGTGGGAACCGGAAGCGGAATTCTGGGCATTACTGCTCTGAAACTGGGAGCGAAAAGCGTATTCGGAACAGACCTTGATGAAAATGCCATCACTGCCGTAGGGGAAAATCTGGAGGCAAATGAGATTTCTTCTGATAAATTCCGGGTGCTACAGGGCAATATCATCGATGATCAGGCTGTTAAAGAGGAAGCGGGCTTTGAGGCATACGATGTGGTGGTTGCCAACATTCTTGCCGACATCATCATCCTGCTTCAAAAGGAAATTCCCGTTCATATGAAAAAGGGAGCCATTTTCATCACTTCCGGCATTGTTAATATGAAGGAAGAGGCAGTGAAAAAGGCTTTTGCGGAAAATGAAGCCTTTGAACTGGTGGAGGTCACCTATCAGGGTGAGTGGGTCTCCGTCACAGTGAGAAAAAAATAGGAAGAGGCAGAACATGTACCACTTTTTTGTGAAAGAGGATCAGGTGGGAGCGGAAACCGTATCCATCACCGGACCGGATGTGAACCACATGAAAAATGTACTGCGCATGGGTGCAGGGGAAGAGATTTTAATCAGCAATGGGGTGGACAAGGATTATTTGTGTGAAATCGTGTCCGTTTCTTCTGAAGAGGTGCTGGCAAAAATCCTTTCGGTTACAGAGGGGGGAACAGAGCTTCCTGCCAGGCTTTATTTATTCCAGGGGCTTCCTAAAAGCGATAAAATGGAGCTGATCATCCAGAAGGCAGTGGAGCTTGGAGTATATGAGATCATTCCGGTGGAGACAAAGCGGACTGTGGTGAAGCTGGATAAAAAGAAGGAAGAGTCAAAGCTTAAGCGGTGGCAGGCTGTTTCTGAAAGCGCTGCCAAGCAGTCGAAGCGGCTGATCATTCCCAAGGTGTCAGGCGTCATGACCTTCCGGCAGGCTCTGGAATTTGCAGAAAAAGAACTGGACAGGACCGTGATCCCCTTTGAACATGCGGGCAACATGGCTGAAACCAGGGAAATATTAAAGGGAATTGAACCGGGCATGAGCGCCGGAATCTTCATCGGGCCGGAAGGCGGGTTTGAGGATTCTGAGGTGGAGCTTGCAACGGTTCACGGCGCAAAGCCCATCACATTGGGAAAACGGATATTGAGGACGGAAACAGCGGGACTTGCCCTGCTGTCTGTTCTGGCTTTTGCGCTGGAGCCGTCTGAGACGGAATAAGAGAGAGGTCAGATATGGAAGTTTATTTTGATAATTCGGCCACGACCAGGGTGCTGGAGCCGGTCAGGGACTTGATGGTAAAGGTCATGATGGAGGATTACGGCAATCCGTCAGCCAAGCATAAAAAGGGCATGGAGGCGGAGCAGTATGTAAAGGAAGCCGCTGAAATCATAGCCGGAACCTTAAAGGTGTCTCCAAAGGAAATCCTTTTCACCTCAGGCGGCTCGGAATCCAACAATATGGCCCTGATTGAAACGGCCATGGCTAATAAAAGGGCGGGAAATCACATCATCAGCACAGGGATTGAACACGCTTCTGTCTATAATCCTCTGGCATTTTTAGAGGAACAGGGCTTTTCGGTCACCTATCTGCCCGTGAATGAAAAAGGCCATGTCAGCCTGGAAGCGCTGGAGGCGGCCATACGGCCTGAGACCATTCTGGTTTCCATCATGTATGTGAACAATGAGATCGGAGCCATCGAGCCGGTGGAGGCCATTGCAAAGGTGATAAAAAAGAAGAATCCGGCCATCCTGTTTCATGTGGATGCCATTCAGGCTTATGGAAAGCTGGTCATAAGACCAAAGCGCCAGGGAATCGACCTTTTGTCAGCCAGCGCCCATAAGTTTCATGGACCGAAAGGGGTGGGCTTTCTATATATTGACCAGCGGGTGAAAATAAAGCCTCTGATTTACGGAGGGGGCCAGCAGAGAGGCCTGCGCTCCGGCACGGAAAATGTGCCCGGCATCGCGGCCATGGGAGAAGCGGCGAAACTCATCTATACGGATCACGGGGAAAAGATCAGGGCCCTTGTTTCCTTAAAGGATTATATGATTGAAAGGCTTTCAGAAATTGACGGGGTGACGGTGAACAGCCTTCCCGGCGATCAGTCGGCGCCTCAGATCGTCAGCGCCAGCTTTTCGGGAACCAGAAGCGAAGTGCTTTTGCACGCCCTGGAAGAGAAGGGAATTTACGTGTCTTCCGGTTCTGCCTGCTCTTCCAATCATCCGGCAGTCAGCGGAACCTTAAAGGGAATCGGCGTAAAAACGGAGCTTTTGGACTCCACCCTGCGGTTTAGTTTTGGAATTAGTAATACAAAAGAAGAAATTGATTACTGTATCGATATGTTAAAAGAACTTCTTCCGGTTTTGCGGAGGTATCAGAGAGGATAAGATTACTCATGGATTATAAATCATTTTTAATTAAGTATGCGGAGATCGGTGTAAAGGGAAAGAACCGGTATCTGTTTGAGGATGCCCTGGTGGCTCAGATCCGCCATTCTTTAAAGAAGGTGGATGGGGACTTTGTGGTTTCCAAGGAGTCAGGACGTATTTATGCTTCCGCGGAGTCGGATTACGATTTTGACGAAGTCATTACGGCTCTCCAGTGTGTGTTCGGCGTTGCCGCCATCTGCCCTATGGTTCAGGTGGAAGACAATGGGTATGAGGATTTGAAGGAACAGGTTCTTGCTTACGTTGAGGAAGTTTATGAAGATAAGCACTTCACCTTTAAGGTAAACGCCAGAAGGGGAAATAAAAAGTATCCGGTGAATTCTGAACAGATCAACCGGGACTTGGGAGAGGTGATTTTGAACCGTTTTCCTGAGACAAAGGTGGATGTCCATAAGCCAGAGGTAATGCTTCACGTGGAAGTCAGAAATAAAATTAATATTTATTCCCGCATTATTCCAGGTCCGGGCGGCATGCCGGTGGGAACTAATGGAAAGGCCATGCTTTTGCTGTCCGGCGGAATTGACAGTCCGGTGGCAGGATATATGATCGCAAAGAGGGGCGTTAAGATTGACGCCGTTTATTTCCATGCGCCGCCGTATACCAGTGACAGGGCAAAACAGAAGGTGGTGGACTTAGCAAAACTGGTTTCCAGATATTCAGGCCCCATTCATCTTCATATTGTTAACTTTACGGATATTCAGTTATATATTTACGATAAATGCCCTCATGAGGAGCTCACCATCATTATGAGAAGGTACATGATGCGGATTGCAGAGCGCCTTTCTCAGGAGTGCGGAGCAATGGCTCTGATTACGGGAGAGAGCATCGGACAGGTGGCTTCCCAGACCATGCAGTCTCTGGCGGCCACTGATGCAGCCTGTGCCATGCCTGTATTCCGTCCGGTCATCGGCTTTGATAAGCAGGAAATCGTGGACTTGTCAGAAAAGATCGGCACTTATGAAACCTCTGTTCTGCCTTTTGAGGACTGCTGTACCATTTTCGTGGCAAAGCATCCGGTGACAAAGCCGAACATTAAGATGATCGAGCGTTCTGAGGAAAGTTTACAGGAAAAGATCGACGAATTGGTGGAGACAGCTATCGCTACCGTAGAAAAGGTCTGGTGTTAAGAAATAAAAAAAGGGCCCGGCGCTTTCAAACGCCGGGCCCCGGAAAACACGTAAGGAAGCTTTAGTCTACGATGTATGGGGACAATATATTGATGATCTCATCAGCATTGTTCTCAGAATGAATATTTAAATCAATGGGTTTGGATAAATCTAAGCTGAAGATGCCCATAATGGACTTTGCATCAATCACATATCTTCCGGAAACCAGATCAAAGTCAGCGTCAAATTTTGTCAAATCATTAACAAAAGATTTGACTTTGTCGATGGAATTTAAAGAGATACGAATTGTTTTCATGTAAAAACCCTCCTTAGGTGAACTTATTTTATAGTCAGGGTACCGCCCCTTATTTCCTCTATACTACTGAGATATTGGGCAAAAGTCAATGGTAAATTTACATGAAAATAAACAAATATTCAGATAGGAGATACAAAATGAGAAAGGCAGCTCTGCATAATCTTGGATGCAAGGTGAATTCATATGAAACAGAGGCCATGCAGCAGCTTCTGGAAAATGCGGGATATGAAATTGTCCCCTTTACAGAAGGGGCTGACGTTTATATCATCAACACCTGTTCCGTGACCAATATTGCGGACCGCAAGTCGAGACAGATGCTTCACCGGGCAAAGAAAATGAACCCTAATGCAGTGGTGGTTGCGGCAGGGTGCTACGTCCAGGCAGCAGGGGAAGAACTGAAAAAAGACGAGGCAGTGGACCTGGTTGTAGGCAACAACAAAAAGACGGAGCTGGTTTCCATTTTAGAGGAGTATTTTGCCTGTACAGGGGAAATGGAGGAGCTGGAAACCGTCATTGACATCAATGACACGAGAGAGTATGAGAACCTCTCCATTGACCGGATCGCAGACCATACAAGGGCCTTTATCAAGGTTCAGGACGGCTGCAACCAGTTTTGCAGCTACTGTATCATCCCTTATACGAGAGGCCGGGTCAGAAGCCGGAAGCCGGGCGAGGTGGTGGAGGAAATCAAGCGCCTCACTGCTTCCGGTTTTCAGGAGGTGGTTCTTACGGGAATCCATTTAAGTTCCTATGGAAAGGATTTTCCGGAGGAAGAAAGGCTTTCCCTTTTGGACTTGATTCAGGCCATTCATGAGGTGGAAGGGCTGCAGAGGATTCGTCTGGGGTCTTTGGAGCCCAGAATCGTGACGGAGGAATTCGCCCAGGCTCTTGCACAGCTTCCAAAGATGTGCCCTCATTTTCACTTGTCCCTTCAGAGCGGATGTGATGCCACTTTAAAGCGGATGAACCGCCGTTATACAAGGGCGGAGTATTTGGAATGCTGCCGCATTCTGCGCAGGGCATTTCACAATCCGGCCATTACCACGGATGTGATCGTGGGATTTCCGGGAGAGACAAAAGAAGAATTTGAAGAAACCAGAAAATACTTGGAGAGCATCCGTTTTTACGAAATGCACGTTTTTAAGTATTCCAGAAGAAACGGAACCAAGGCGGCAGATATGCCGGATCAGATCGGGGAGTCTGTGAAGACAGAACGAAGCAATGTACTTCTCGGACTGGAAAAGGAAATGTCCCTGGAATACAGGAAATCTTTTTTAGGCACAGAGGCTGAGGTTCTTATGGAAGAGGAATTCCAGTGGGATGGAAAGACGTATATGATCGGTCATACCATGGAATATGTAAAGGCGGCAGTTCCTTTTGAAGAGGGCTTAAAAGGCCGGATGGTAAAGGGAATTGTGACGGAAATGCTGAATGATGAAGTCCTGTTTTTAAAACCTTAATGGACAAAATTTATTTTGGTCTTGCCGAATTTGCAATTTTGGTTTAGAATATAGGAGAACAGTTAAAGGACGTGAGAAACATGAGTGATATTCATAACACACAATTTTTCAAAGCAGTGCAGGAAAATAAGATGGATGTAAGCCAGGTCTTAGAGCAGGTATATATTGCCCTCACAGAAAAGGGGTATAATCCTGTTAATCAGATCGTGGGTTATATTATGTCAGGAGATCCTACTTATATTACCAGCCATAAGAACGCCAGAAGTCTTATCATGAAGGTAGAACGGGATGAGATTTTAGAGGAGCTTATGGGAGTATATATTGATACGATGTTAAAGTAAGATTGTGGATAATCTTAGGTCTAGCTGTCAGATGAAGTGAATGGGCGGAGTCTGACAGTTTGTTTTTAATTAGACATGCAGAAATATTTATAGGGCGAATAGTTGGTTTGAAACCAACTTTATTTTGCTGCGCAAACACGGACAAACATGAACAAACACGCACAACCGGAGGACATTTATGAGAATCATGGGACTGGATTTCGGTTCTAAAACTGTGGGAGTTGCAGTTTCCGATTTATTGGGAATAACGGCTCAGGGAGTGGAAACCATTACAAGAGAAGATGAAAATAAGCTGAGAAAAACCTGCGCCAGAATCGAAGAACTGATTCAGGAATACGAGATTGAAACCATTGTTTTGGGTTATCCTAAGAATATGAATAACTCGGCAGGTGACCGGGCGGAAAAAACGGAACAATTTAAGGAAATGCTGGAGCGCCGTACAAAGCTTCCGGTGATTTTATGGGATGAAAGACTGACCACCATTGCCTCAGAACGGATTCTGCAGGAAAGCGGTGTGAGGCGTGAAAACAGGAAGGCAGTCATTGACAAAGTGGCGGCAGGTCTCATCCTGCAGGGCTACTTGGACAGCTTAGGGCATAAGTAAAAATGTGCCCATAACAGGAGAAATCAAATGAGCAGTGAAGAGAAGAAGATCACCCTGACAACAGAAGACGGGGAAGCTGTGGATTTTTACGTTCTGGAAGAGACCAGAATCAGCAACATGAATTATCTGCTGGTAACAGATGCGGCAGAGGAAGACGAAGATGGAGAATGTTACATCTTGAAGGATTTGTCAAAGCAGGAGGATTCTGAGGCTTTGTATGAATTTGTAGAGGATGATAACGAGATAGATTATTTATTTAAGATATTTTCTGAACTGCTTGACGGTGCGGACGTGGGAATTGAAAAGTGATTATGGTAAGTGACAAGGGACTGTTAAATGGAACAGGAAATACCGTGAAACAATCGAAAGGAGCAGGACGGAAAATTACAACATGGAGGTAAAATATTGAAAAAACAAGACAACAACGCGAAAGTTAAAATCATTCCTTTAGGAGGAATGGAGCAGATTGGTATGAATATCACTGCTTTTGAATGTGAAGACAGCATTATCGTGGTGGACTGCGGACTGGCATTCCCTACCGATGATATGCTTGGAATCGACTTGGTCATACCGGATGTTTCCTACTTAAAGCAGAACATCCACAAGGTAAAGGGCTTTGTCATCACCCATGGGCACGAGGATCACATCGGCGCGCTTCCTTACATTTTAAAGGAAATCAATGTGCCGGTATACGGAACAAAACTGACCATCGCCCTGATTGAAAATAAATTAAAAGAACACGGATTGCTGAAAAATACGAAGAGAAAGGTGATCAAACACGGACAGTCCATCAACTTAGGCTGCTTCCGCATTGAATTCATCAAGACAAACCACAGCATCGCCGATGCTTCCGCCCTTGCCATCTTCTCACCGGCAGGCGTCATCCTTCATACAGGTGACTTTAAGATCGATTATACGCCTGTATTCGGAGAGCCCGCTGATTTGGAGCGTTTTGCAGAGCTTGGCAAAAAGGGAGTTCTGGCTATGATGTGTGACAGTACCAATGCCACGAGAGCCGGGTTTACGCCTTCGGAAAAGACGGTGGGAAAGACCTTTGACAACATTTTTGCAGAACATAAAAATAACCGGATTATTGTAGCTACCTTTGCTTCCAACGTGGACCGTGTGCAGCAGGTTATTAACTCAGCAGCCAAGTACGGCCGCAAGGTAGTGGTGGAAGGCCGAAGCATGGTCAATGTCATCGGCACAGCGAGCGAGCTGGGCTACATCAGTATTCCCGATGGAACCTTAATTGAAATCGACCAGTTAAAGAATTATCCCGATGAGCAGACCGTTCTCATCACAACCGGAAGCCAGGGGGAGTCCATGGCAGCCCTTTCCCGTATGGCAGGAAGCACCCACAAAAAGGTTTCCATTAAGCCAACTGACGTGATCATTTTAAGCTCTCACCCCATTCCCGGAAATGAAAAAGCCGTTTCCAAGGTCATCAACGAGCTTTCCATGAAGGGTGCAGAGGTGATCTGTGAGGACACCCACGTATCAGGACATGCCTGTCAGGAAGAAATCAAGCTGATGTATGCTCTGGTTCGCCCGAAATACGCCATTCCGGTGCACGGTGAGTACCGTCACATCATGGCCCAGAAAAATCTGGTTCAGGCCATGGGATTTGCCAAGGAAAACGTGATCATCATGTCCTCAGGCGACGTGGTGGAGCTGGGACAGGAGTCCTGGAAGACCGTGGACCACGTTCAGTCAGGCGGAATCCTGGTGGATGGTCTGGGCGTCGGAGACGTGGGAAATATCGTTTTAAGAGACAGACAGAATTTAGCACAGAACGGAATCATCGTGGTGGTTCTGACTTTAGAGAAATACTCCAACCAGCTTTTGGCAGGTCCGGATATCGTATCCAGAGGATTCGTCTATGTACGTGAGTCGGAGGATTTGATGGAAGAGGCCAGAAATGTGGTCAATGACGCGGTCAATGACTGTCTGGAACGCCATGTCAACGACTGGGGCAAGATCAAGAACATCATCAGGGACAGCTTAAGCGACTTCTTATGGAAGCGCATGAAGCGAAATCCCATGATTCTGCCGATTATTATGGAAGTATAAAGACCAGCAATGGGGGAAAGAGATATGAGCCGGAGAACGAAAGGGATCAACAAAATAGTGGGAGTGGTATTCGCCATTTCAAGCCGGCTCATTCTCCTGGCCCTGGTGGCGGTTTTGCTGTACGAGGGCGCTGTCAGGGGATACGCTTTTGGACACGATATATTTTACACCTCTTCTGCGGAGGCGGCGCCGGGACGGGATAAGAACGTGACCGTAAACGGCGGCATTTCCGCATTTCAGGCTGCAAGGATACTAAAGGAAAACGGCCTCATTGAAAACGAATATTCCTTTGTCATACAGGCTGAGTTTTTCGGATATAAGGTAAATCCCGGAACCTACACCTTAAACACTTCCATGACTCCCAAGGAAATCCTTCAGGAAATGAATGAAAACAAAGGGGAAGAGGAAGAAAAGAAATGATTGTAAATGACAGGATTACGGATTATATCCGGTCTCTGGAAGGGGACAGAAGCCCCCTTTTAAGAGAGATCGGAAAGACGGCCAGACGAAACGGGGTTCCGGTCATCAGAGAGGAAACAGCGGCTTTTTTACAGGCCATGACAGCCTCGGTCAGACCGAAAGCCATTTTAGAGGTGGGCACGGCAGTGGGTTATTCGGCCCTTTTGATGGCAGAGGCCATGCCCTCTGACTGTCACATCACCACCATAGAAAAATACGAAAAAAGGATTCCCGAAGCTAGAGAAAACTTTCAAAAGGCCGGGGAGACAGAACGGATCACCTTGATGGAAGGCGACGCGCAGGAGATATTAGAGGGGCTATCCGGCCCCTTTGACCTTGTGTTTTTAGACGCCGCCAAGGGGCAGTATCTCGTCTGGCTCCCCCGGCTTTTGGAGCTTATGAGGCCGGGAGGAATGCTGATTTCCGACAACGTGCTTCAGGATGGGGACATTATAGAGTCCCGGTATGCGGTGGAACGCCGCAACCGGACCATTCACACCAGGATGAGGGAGTACTTATATGAGTTAAAACACTCAGAGCGCCTTTTGACCTCCATTGTTCCCATCGGTGACGGCATTGCAGTCAGCATTCTATTACAATCTGATTCATAAAAGCAAGAGAGGATTTACATGAGAAAGACCGAACTTTTGATTCCGGCAGGCAGTCTGGATGTGTTAAAAACCGCAGTGGTTTACGGTGCTGACGCTGTCTACATCGGAGGAGAAGCCTTTGGCCTCCGGGCCAAGGCCAAGAATTTTACAAATGAAGAAATCAGGGAAGGCATAGACTTTGCCCATGAAAGAGGGGTCAAGGTCTATATTACGGCCAATATTCTGGCTCACAATGACGACCTGCCCGGAGTTGAAGAGTATTTTAAAGAATTAAAGGAAATAAAACCGGATGCCCTGATCATTTCCGATCCAGGCGTTTTTGCCGTTGCAAAGCGGATTATTCCCGATATGGAGCTTCACATCAGCACCCAGGCCAACAACACCAATTACGGAACGTACTTATTCTGGCATCAGCTTGGAGCCAAGCGGGTGGTTTCTGCCAGAGAGCTTTCCCTGGCGGAAATCAAGGAAATCCGCAGCCGGATTCCTGAGGATATGGAGATTGAAAGCTTTATTCACGGGGCCATGTGCATGTCTTATTCAGGCCGCTGCCTGCTGAGCAATTTCATGACAGGAAAGGATGCCAACCAGGGGGCCTGCACCCATCCCTGCCGCTGGAAGTATTCCATTGTAGAGGAAAAACGTCCCGGCGAATATATGCCTGTTTATGAAAATGAACGGGGAACTTACATCTTTAATTCCAAGGATTTATGCATGATTGAATACATCCCGGAGATGATGGATGCCGGAATCGACAGCTTTAAGATAGAAGGCAGGATGAAAACTGCCTTGTATGTGGCGACAGTAGCCAGAACGTACCGGAAAGCCATTGACGACTACAGCAAAGACCCGGAAATCTATAAGGTCAACATGGAGTGGTATAAGTCTGAAATCGGCAAGTGCACCTACCGGGAGTTTACCACAGGCTTTTACTTTGGAAAGGCCGATTCCTCTGCCCAGATTTACGACAACAATACTTATGTGAAAAATTATACTTATCTGGGAACCGTAGAGCGGATCGATGAAAGAGGCTTTGCCCTGATTGAACAGAAAAATAAGTTTTCCATCGGCGAGACCATTGAAGTCATGAAGCCTGACGGACGGAATCTGGAGGCTGTTGTAAAGGCCATTTACAATGAGGAGGGAGTGCTTCAGGAGAGCGCACCTCATTCGAGACAGGTTCTCTACGTGGACTTAGAGGCCGAGATGGAGCAGTACGATATCCTGCGCCGCAGTGAAATGTAAAAACGTGAAATAAAAGAAAAGCCTGAATTTCAGTAAAGCCCTGGATTCAGGCATTTTTTGATAAATTCCCTCCCATCAGGAAGGGAGAAATCGGTTTGACATTTTATCCGGGTACGGTATAATGAAAGAAAGAGTTCCGGCTGTCTTATGAAAACACATCATACAAAAGGGGAATACATATGAAGAGAATCGAAAAGAATCATGTCTTAAGAGTGAAGTCCATTCGTTACCAGGTTTTGCGGGTTCTGCTTCCCATTGTCCTGGGCGGTATGGTTCTTCTGTCATTTTTAGGCTATAACACTGCCAGACAGGTCATCCAGGACAAGACCGACAGGGAGATGGAGCTGAATCTCTCTTCCGCTGTGGCTGTCATTGAAAAATCCCTTTCCCAAAACCGCATGGTGGCAGAAGGGCTGGCGCGGTCAGTGGAAGCCAATGAGGATATGGACGCAGCAAATTACCGTAAACTCCTCCCAGCCATGGTGGGAGCAAATGATGAGACTTTCGGAGGCGGCGTGTGGTTTGAGCCCTATGCCCACAATCCCAGGGAACAGTATTTTTCTCCTTACTGCATGCGGGAAAACGGGACCATCAGTTTTGTGGACAACTATTCTCTGGGAGACGGAGTTTATTATACGGATCAGGACTGGTACACCAATGTGGTGAACACCGCTCAGAAGACTGTCTGGAGCGCCCCTTACTATGATGAGTTCGCCAAGATATCCATGGTAACGGCTTCTTCCCCCTTTTATGACAATTCCGGAAAATTTAAAGGCGTTGCAACGGCTGATATCGATCTGACCGATATGCAGAAGATGATCCTCGGCCTCCAGTCCGGAGAAGAGGAGCAGGTTTTTCTTCTGGATACCAGCGGAACGTATATCGCAGATGACGACAGCTCCAAGCTTTTGAAAATGAATATCACCCAGGAGAGCAACGGTTCCCTGGCCGGCCTTGGAAATGCCATTCTCTCCAATAAGAGCGGAAGAGGAAGCTTTGAAGAAAACGGGCAGAAATACCTGGTTTGGTATACCCAGGTTCCGGAATCAGGCTGGATTCTCGCATTTGCAGGGACAGAGGACCATCTGTTTGGAAGCGTGAATACGCTGGCTGAGGCCCTGGTCATTCTCTGCGTTGTCCTGGCCCTGCTGGTCAGCGTAATCCTTTCTTATTCCATACACAGACGGGTTGTCAGGCCCTTAAAGCACCTTGCAGACGTGACAAAGAGCATTGCGGACGGCGATCTTTCTGTCAACATCGATCACAGGCTGAAAAATGAAATCGGATTGGTCTTCGATTCCGTCAAAAAGACTACAGAACGGCTTCACGATTACGTGGATTACATCGATGAGCTTTCCGGTATTTTAAATCAGATTTCTGCCGGAAACCTGGACTATGAGCTCCAGCTTCACTATGTGGGAGAATTTGAAAAGCTGAAGACCTCCCTGGAGAATATCCGGGAATCCATGACAGACACACTGTCTGCCATCCGGGCTTCTTCCGATCAGGTGAACACCGGGGCCTCCCAGATTTCAGACGGAGCCCAGGCCCTTGCAGCAGGCGCATCAGAGCAGGCGGCAACCATGGAAGAGTTGAGCGCCTCCGTTGCCAACATATCCCGGCAGTCAGAGGAGAACGCCGGGAGCGTCACCAAGGCCATGGAATATGTGCAGGCGGCCGGAAAGGGCGTGTCAGCGGGCAATGATTTCATGGAGCGCCTTAACCAGGCCATGAAGGAAATCGGAGAATCCTCCCAGGAGATATCAAAAATCACAAAGCTTGTGGAGGACATCGCCTTCCAGACCAATATTCTGGCTCTAAATGCCGCAGTGGAAGCGGCCCGTGCAGGAGAGGCCGGAAAGGGTTTTGCCGTGGTGGCAGATGAGGTGAGAACTCTTGCAGCGAAGTCTGCAGAAGCTGCCAAGCAGACGGCTGACTTGATCCAGAGGTCCACCGTTTCCGTGTCCGAAGGGGAGCGGCTGGCCGATGAAACAGCAAAGATTCTGGCCGATGTTTCAGAAAAATCCAGGCTGGCGGACCGGATGATCGGCGAGATCAGGCAGGCTTCCCTGCAGCAGGCAGAAGCCATTGACCAGATCAATATGGGGCTGTCAGAGGTATCCTCTGTCGTACAGACTAATGCAGCCACTGCAGAAGAAAGCTCTGCCGCCGGTGAGGAGCTGGCCGCACAGTCCCAGATTCTGAAAGCGGAAGTGGGAAGATTCAGGCTTAAACGCTATTAAATCAAATATTCATGATAGAGAAAAACGCTGTTGTAAAAAGCAGATCAGATGCTGATTTTCTTTTTGCAGCAGCCTTTTTTTCTCTTATTTTACTCCAGGTTGTAGAAATTGCCATATTGTGGTATGCTATAAAAGGTTATACCCGGAGGCTTTCCGGGTTTAGAACGTGCAAAACGGAGGATGGAATATGACATGGATATTATGGCTGGCTGCTGTTATCTGCGTTATTTATTATGCTGTGATCACAGCTTATTCGGGCCTGACCACCACCATGTCCTTCATATGGCTTGTATTTGCGGCCCTCAGCATGGCTTTGGCAGTGGGCTGGGAAGTCTATATGAGGCATAAGGACAAGGTTCCTCTATGGCTTCCGGTGTCGGTCATTACCATGTGCTGTACCGGGATTCTGGTATTTGTGACGGTGGAAGTTCTGATCTTTACAGGAGTGACGGCCCGCGATGCCTCCAGCCTGGACTATGTGATTGTACTGGGAGCCAGGGTGAAGGAAACAGGGCTGAGCAAATCCTTAAAAAACCGCCTGGATAAGGCCATTGAATATGTGGAGGAAAATCCTGATACCATTCTGGTGCTTTCGGGAGGCCAGGGAGCTGATGAGCCTGTCAGCGAGGCTGCAGCCATGAGGGATTATCTGGTATACAACGGAATCAGGGAGGAGCGGCTGGTTTTAGAGACCCGTTCCACCAGTACGGTTGAAAATATTGCTTACAGCAGAGTGGCGATTGAGGAGGACTTGGAGAGGCGGAAAGAGCACCGCAGAAAAAATCCTATTTTCATGCAGCCGGGAACCTTTGTGGAAGTGCCTGATAAGCCGGTGAGGATTGGAATCCTGACCAGTGATTTTCATATATTCCGCGCCCAGCAGATTGCAAAAAAATGGGGAATTCCCGATGCATCCGGCATTGCCTGCAGTTCGGACCCCATTCTTTTCGTTCACTTTTGCGTAAGAGAGTGCGCCGCTATATTAAAAGACAAATTAGTGGGTAACATGTAAATAATACCTAACAATCAGCAGGAGGAAATCATATAGAATGAATCAATTAAAAAATCTTGCAGCCTATGAGGTTGTGGAAGAAAAGAGAATCAAAGAAATCAACGGAGACGGATGTGTGCTCCGCCATAAAAAGAGCGGAGCCAGGATTTTTATCATATCCTGTGAAGACGAAAACAAGGTGTTTTCCATCGGATTCCGTACGCCGCCGGCAGACAGCACAGGAGTGGCTCACATTCTGGAGCACAGCGTTTTGTGCGGCTCAGAAAAGTTTCCCATAAAGGACCCGTTTGTGGAGCTGGTAAAGGGTTCCTTAAATACATTTTTAAATGCAATGACCTATCCCGATAAAACCGTTTATCCGGTGGCAAGCTGCAATGAAAAAGATTTTCAGAATTTAATGAACGTGTATATGGATGCAGTGCTTCATCCAAACATTTACCGGGAGCCAAAGATTTTCATGCAGGAGGGCTGGCATTATGAGCTGGAAACTCCTGAATCTGATCTGATTTACAATGGCGTGGTATATAATGAGATGAAGGGGGCATTTTCCTCTCCGGAAGAAGTGCTGGACCGCTGCACCAGAAAGGTCTTATTCCCGGACAACTGCTATGGACATGAATCAGGGGGAGACCCTGCCTTTATTCCGGACCTGACTTACGAAAATTTTCTGGATTTTCATAAGAAGTATTACCATCCTTCCAACAGCTATATTTACCTTTACGGGGATATGGACATGGAGGAAAAACTGACGTGGCTCGATAAAGAGTATTTGAGCCATTATGACGAAATCCAGGTGACTTCCGTCATCGGCAGGCAGAAGCCTTTTGAAAATCCCGTTACAGAGGAAACCTCCTATTCCATCACAGAAGGGCAGTCAGAAGATCACGCCACTTACCTTTCCATTCATACGGTGGTGGATTCTGATCTGGACCCGAAACTTTACGTGGCATTCCAGATTCTGGAATACACGCTTTTGGATGCGCCGGGAGCGCCTTTAAAGCAGGCTCTCATCGATGCGGGAATCGGTCAGGATGTGCTGGGCGGATATGAAAGCGGTATTTTACAGCCCTATTTTTCCATCATCGCAAAAAATGCGGATAAGGACCAGAAGGGCGAGTTCCTTGCGGTTGTAAAGGGCGTTTTAAGGAAGCTGGCGGATGAGGGAATCAACAAAAAGAGCCTGAAAGCGGGAATGAACTACTATGAATTCCGTTACAGGGAGGCTGATTACGGCTCCGCGCCAAAGGGCCTGATGTACGGGCTTCAGTGCATGGATAGCTGGCTTTACGGCGGCGGCCCCATGATGCATCTGGAATACCAGGAAACCTTTGACTATTTGAAAAAAGTGGTGGATGAAGAGTATTTTGAACAGTTGATCAGGGACTATCTGCTGGATAATCCTTTTGAAGCCGTTATCACCGTCAGCCCGCAGAAGAATCTGACGGCAAAGGTGGAAGAAGAGGTTTCAAAGAAACTGGCAGCTTATAAGAAATCCCTTTCCGAAGAAGAGATCAGGACTTTGGCAGAGCAGACCAGAGCCTTAAAGGAATACCAGGAAATCCCCTCTCCCCAGGAAGACATGGAGAAGATTCCCATGCTCCAGAGGGAAGATATCGGCAGGGAGCCGGAGGAAATCATATGGGAGAAAAAGGAAGCCCAGGGCATTCCCGTTCTCCATCACAATATGTTTACCTCAGGAATCGGATATCTGAAGGTTTTATTTGATATCTCTGCCCTTCCTATGGAAGACCTGCCTTACGCAGGATTTTTAAAGTCCCTGCTTGGCTACGTCAATACGGAGCATTTCACCTACAGTGATTTAACCAGCGAAATCCATTTAAACAGCGGAGGAGTCAGCTTCAGCGTCACTTCTTATCCTGATTTAAGGAATGAGGGCGGGTTTAAAGGCTATTTCCTGGCAAGCGCCAGAGTGCTGTATGACAAGGTGGACTTCGGCTTTTCTATCCTGGCTGAAATCCTGACCAGGTCCATTCTGGATGATGAAAAGCGGGTGGCTGAGGTGATCAGTGAGACCAGGTCCAGAGCCAGAATGAGGCTTGAAGGCTCCAGCCATTCAGCAGCAGTGACCAGAGCGGTTTCCTATTTTTCTCCCAGCTCTCATTTTAACGATATGACCGGAGGAATCGGATATTATGAATTCCTGGAAAAGCTGGAAACAGAGTATCCGGAAAACAAGAAGAAGATCATTTCCAGGCTGAAAGCCGTTATGGAAAAGCTTTTTACCACCAAAAACATGATGGTCAGCTACACGGCTGATGAGGCAGGGTATGAGCTGCTTCCTGGGGCCATAAAGAAGCTGACGGATGAACTTCCCGCAGGGGATGGAAAGCGGTATCCTTTTGAATTTTCACCGGAAAACCGCAATGAAGGCTTCTGCACCGCTTCCCAGGTCAACTATGTGGCCAGATGCGGCAGCTTTACAAAGAGCGGCTATAAGTATACAGGAGCTCTTAAAATCTTAAAAGTGATATTAAGCTACGATTATCTGTGGCTCAATATAAGGGTCAAGGGCGGCGCTTACGGCTGTATGAGCGGTTTTGGACGTTCTGGAGAAGGGTATTTTGCTTCTTACCGCGATCCTAATTTAAAAGAGACCAACCGGGTCTATGATCAGGTGGTGGATTACCTGGAAAGCTTCCAGGTGGAGGACCGGGACATGACCAAATATGTCATCGGTGCCATCAGCGATATGGATGTGCCCTACCCGCCGTCCACAAAGGGCAGCAGGGGCCTTTCCGCTTATTTGTCAGGCGTTGACCGGGATATGATGATCAAAGAGCGGGAAGAGGTGTTAAATGCCTCTCAGGAAGACATCCGGAAGCTGGCTCCACTGGTAAAAGCTGTTCTGAATACAGGAAGCTTCTGCGTGGTGGGCAATGAAGATAAGATAGGAGCAGAAAAGGAACTGTTTGGAGAGACCAAGAATCTGTTCCATTTATAACACGAAGGAGAACCTATATGGAAAACAAATATAAATCGGGCTTTGTTACCCTGATCGGACGCCCAAATGTGGGAAAGTCCACACTGATGAACTGTCTGATCGGCCAGAAGATCGCCATAACCTCTGATAAGCCTCAGACCACCAGAAACCGGATTCAGACTGTGTATACGGATGAAAGGGGGCAGATCATATTCTTAGACACCCCCGGAATCCACAAGGCCAAGAACAAGCTGGGCGAATATATGGTCAGCGTGGCGGAGCACACCTTAAAGGAAGTGGATGTGGTCTTGTGGCTGGTGGAGCCAACCACTTATATCGGAGCAGGGGAGCGGCATATTGCAGAGCAGCTCAGTCTCGTAAAGACGCCGATTATTCTGGTCATCAATAAAATTGACACAGTGAAGAACCAGGATGAGATATTGACCTTTATCGATACGTATAAGGACATCTGCCAGTTTGCAGAAATCGTGCCGGTTTCTGCCTTAAAGGCTAAAAATACAGAGCTGATGCTGGAGCTGATTTATAAGTATCTGCCTGAGGGTCCCCAGTATTACGATGAAGACACAGTAACGGACCAGCCCATGCGCCAGATTTCTGCAGAGCTGATCCGGGAAAAGGCCCTTCGTCTTTTAAATGATGAAATTCCCCATGGAATCGCGGTGACCGTAGAAAAGATGAAAGAACGGGAAAATGGGATCATAGATATAGAAGCAAACATTGTCTGTGAACGGGAATCCCATAAGGGAATCATCATTGGAAAAGGCGGAGCCATGTTAAAGAAGATCGGAACCTCGGCCCGGAGAGAAATTGAGGCTCTGATGGATGCGAAAGTGAACTTACAGCTTTGGGTCAAGGTGCGCAAGGAATGGCGCGACAGCGAGCTGTATATGAAAAATTATGGATATAATAAACACGACATCTAAAAGCGGTGATGGAAATTGAGGGAAGTTGAAAAGCTGACAGGAATGGTCTTAAGAGTCTCCCCGGTGGGGGAAACGGATAAGCGGCTTGTGATTCTCACCAGGGAGAGGGGGAAGATTACCGCCTTTGCCAGAGGTGCCAGAAGGCCCGGAAGCCTTCTCATGGGAGCCAGCCGCCCCTTTGTATTCGGCCAGTTTTCCTTATACGAAGGAAGGGATGCCTACACCCTTAAGTCGGCGGAGATCACCAATTACTTTGAAGAGCTGGCTTTGGACATGGAGGGAACCTGCTACGGTTCCTATTTCCTGGAGCTGGCTGATTATTATGCCAGGGAGAACATGGAGAGCACGGAGTTTTTAAAGCTTCTCTACCAGTCCATGCGGGCTTTATTGAAGCCTGCCTTGAAAAATGAGCTGGTCCAGAGAATTTTTGAACTGAAAGCCATGGTGCTGGGAGGGGAATATACGGAAATGCCTCCCCGCCCTGTCAGCGATTCCGCCAACTACACGTGGGAGTATGTGATTGCCTCCCCTGTGGAGCACCTTTACACCTTCACTCTGACAGAACCGGTGTTAAAGGAATTCGGAAGGTGTGTGGAAATCAATAAAAAACGCTTCGTTGACCGGCAATTCCACTCTCTTGAGATTTTAGAAGCCATGACCGGGAAACTATTGAAATGAAGGTGGGGATTTGATATACTATTCACGGAATCCGCAGGACTTCCTGGCTGTACTGCGGATTATTGAAACGATCATGGAGGGAAATGAATGAAAAAGAAAAAAGCGGTTCTCACAGCCCTCATTGCTGTCGGACTCCTGACCGGATGCCTGGGAAGGGGCGGAAACAGTGTCTTAAACAGCGAAAGCAGCAGAATCTTTGTGACATCGGAAGGGACTCTTCAGACCTCAACCATAGAATCCTACGATGAACAGGATTATTACAATGCAGAAGAGTTGAAACTTTACTTAGAAGAGGCGGCCGCAGCCTACAATGAGGCGGCGAGCCCAGGCGCAGTTACCCTGACTTCCTGTACTCTGGAAAAAGGAAAGGCCCAAATGGTTTTTACCTATGGCTCTGGAAGGGATCTGGTGGGATTTGTCTCGGAATATGAAGACAGGGAAAATCAGGTGGATTCCATTGACGTGACCTCCCTTGGCCTTATTTTAGGGGAGATTCAGTCGGAAGGGGTTGTGTTAGTAAAAGCATCTGACAACAAAGCGGCAGATGAAAAGACCCTGTTAAAAAGAAAAGAAGCCTATGCCATTGTGGTAGAAAGTCCGGCCCCTGTGACCATACAGACCCAGAAAAGGATCTTATTCGTTTCCGATCAGGCAGTTGTAAAGGACAGCCACACGATTGAGACAGCGCAGGGAAAAAATTACATCATATTTAAATAAAGAGAGGTTAAGATCATGGAAAAGACAATGGAAAAGATTGTAGGACTGGCAAAGTCAAGAGGATTTGTATATCCTGGCTCTGAAATTTACGGCGGCCTTGCAAATACCTGGGATTACGGCAATCTGGGTGTGGAATTAAAGAATAACGTAAAAAAAGCATGGTGGCAGAAATTCATTCAGGAGAGTCCTTACAATGTAGGCGTGGACTGCGCTATCCTGATGAATTCCCAGACCTGGGTGGCTTCCGGCCATTTAGGCGGCTTTTCTGATCCTCTGATGGACTGTAAGGCCTGCAAGGAGCGTTTCCGTGCAGATAAGCTGATTGAGGACTATTTATCCGAGAATAAGATAACCATTGAAGGTTCTGTAGACGCCTGGTCCCAGGAAGATATGAAGGCCTTTATTGACGAGAAAAATATATGCTGCCCAAGCTGCAAAAAGCATGACTTTACAGACATCCGCCAGTTCAATCTGATGTTTAAAACCTTCCAGGGCGTTACCGAAGATGCTAAAAACACCGTATACTTAAGACCTGAAACAGCACAGGGTATTTTTGTAAACTTCAAAAACGTTCAGAGAACCTCCCGCAAAAAGATTCCATTTGGAATCGGCCAGATCGGAAAATCCTTCCGTAACGAGATCACTCCTGGAAACTTCACCTTCCGTACCAGAGAATTTGAGCAGATGGAGCTGGAATTCTTCTGCGAGCCTGACACAGATTTGGAATGGTTTGCATTCTGGAAGGAATACTGCATCAACTGGTTGCAGACCCTTGGAATCAAGGCAGAAGAGATGCGCGTCAGAGACCATGATGCAGAGGAGCTTTCCTTCTACAGCAAGGCCACCACTGATATTGAATTCCTTTTCCCATTCGGATGGGGAGAACTTTGGGGAATTGCAGACAGAACCGACTATGACTTAACCCAGCATCAGAACACTTCCGGACAGGATCTGACCTATTTTGACGATGAAAAGAAGGAGCGTTACATTCCTTATGTCATCGAGCCATCTCTGGGAGCAGACCGTGTGACCCTTGCATTCCTCTGCGCTGCATACGACGAAGAGGAGATCGCAGAAGGAGATGTGAGAACTGTTCTTCGTTTCCATCCTGCCATCGCACCGGTCAAAATCGGCGTTTTTCCTCTTTCCAAGAAGCTGAATGAAGGGGCAGAAAAGGTATTCCAGGAGCTTTGCAAATACTACAACTGCGAATTTGACGACAGAGGCAACATCGGAAAGCGTTACAGAAGACAGGATGAGATCGGAACTCCGTTCTGCATCACCTATGACTTTGATTCAGAGGAAGATCATGCTGTTACCGTACGTGACCGTGACACCATGGAGCAGGAGAGAGTTGCGATTGCGGATTTAAGAAAGTATTTTGAAGATAAGTTCCGTTTCTAAAATATAAAAAGCATATGAAAAAGCGGTAAGGACAGAAGATCATTCTGCCTTTACCGCTTTTTTCTGCCTCTATCTCTGTCCCTTATCGTAAGGGATACCCTCGGCCTTTGGAGCCTGGGAGTTTTTGGAGGTGAAGATCAAGACGATCAGTGTGATGATATAGGGCACCATCTTGTAAAAATAGCTTGGAATGCCGATTGCACTTAAGAACGGGATTCCGGAATAGGCCGATGCCACGGCCTTCATCAGTCCGAAGAATAAAGATGCCAGCATGATATTTACCGGCTTCCACTGACCGAAGATCAGAACTGCCAGAGCCAGGAATCCGTATCCGGCCACGTCCGCATTGAAGTTGGTGGAGGTGGGAACCACAAAGACCAGTCCTCCCAGCCCGCCCAAAGCTCCTGAGATCATGACACCGGCATACTGCATGTGGTACACATTGATTCCGGCTGCATCGGCTGCCTGAGGGTGCTCCCCGCAGGCGCGAAGTCTCAACCCGAACCGGGTCTTATAAAGGACCACGGCTGAAATCAGAAAGATGGCAATGCCGATATAGGTGGTGATGTAAGCGTTCTGAAACAGGAGAGGCCCGAAAAACGGAAGTCTTCCCAGCACCGGAACGGAAACAATGCGGAATGTATTGCTGAAAGGCACCTGCTGTACACCCTGAATGACTCTGGCGATAAAAATGGCAAATGCGGGAGCAAACATATTTAAGGCCGTGCCGCTGATGACCTGATTGGACTTCATGTTAATGGAAGCGTAGGCATGGAACAGGGAAAACACCATGCCGGTTCCCATGGAAATCAGCACAGCTATAAGAAGCTGGGCCTGCCCTCTCATGGAAGGGCCTGTAAAGTAAATGAACAGGATTCCCGTAAAGGCGCCCATGGTCATAATGCCCTCCAGAGCGATGTTGACAATGCCGCTTCGTTCAGAGAACATGGCACCCAAGGCCACGATCATAAGAGGAATCATGAAATACATGGTCTGCTGAAAGATGAAGTAAACAACACTCATGACTTGTTTCCTCCTTTCTGTTTTTGAACCCTGGAGATAAAGGTTTTGACCATAAGGGCAAAAGCGCTGAAATAGATGATAACGGCAACGATGATATCGATGATTTCCGTTGAAAATTCAAACAACTGTAAGTAAAAGCCTCCGGCTGTCAAATATGCGATGAAGATTCCGGAAAACAGGATGCCGATAGGATTGCTTAGGCCTAACAGGGCCACGGAAATTCCGGTAAAGCCCTCTGATGCCAGCACATCCTTGACCTCAATGTGCTTTCCGGTTCCTGCCAGATACAAAAGCCCTCCTGCCAGACCTGCAATGGCTCCTGCGATCATCATGGACAGGATAATGCTCTTTTTCTCATTGATTCCTGCGTATTTACTGGCATCCCGGTTAAAACCGACGGCTCTTAACTCATAGCCGAAGGTGGTTTTATTGAGCAGCATCCAGATCACCAGGACAACCAGGATCGCAATGAGGATTCCGCCGTTGACGCTGGAGCCGGGAAATATTTTATCCAGACCCATCTTGGGAATGTTGGCTGTTGCGGCCACGTTGCGGGACTCATTTCGCAGGTTGTTAAACAGGGGCTTATAGCTTTTTACCACCCAGTTTACCAGATACATGCCGATGTAATTCATCATAATGGAGGCGATAACTTCGTTTACATTAAAGTAAGCCTTTAAAAGTCCGGGAACCAGACCCCAGAAAGCCCCCATGACAGCGCTTGCAACGAGAGCTGTGACCCAGTGAGCCGGGCCCAGGGAGGTCCAGAGAATGCCCACATAAACAGCGCCAAAGCCGCCCATAATGAACTGTCCCGGAGTTCCGATGTTAAAAAGCCCTGTCTTAAAGGCAAAGCCTACAGAAAGTCCTGTTAAGATAATGGGAGTGGCGTAGTAAAAAACCTGTCCCACGCCTTTGGCCCCATGGGTAAAGGCCCCTGTTAAAATGGTGATAAATCCGGGAATCGCCTGTCTGGAATTAGAGAGAAACAGGATGATGAGGCCTACGATCAGACCCAGCACAATGGCAAAAACGGAAGAGAGAATGCCTGTATAATCTCTTGTCTGTTTCATGATTGATTCCCTCCTTTCTTAGCTCCTGCCATATAAAGGCCAAGCTCCTGGACTGTAATGGCTTTTGGATCTAAATCTGCCACGATTTCCCCTTCAAACATGACCAGTATCCGGTCGCTTAAATTCATAACCTCGTCAAGCTCCAGAGACACCAGCAAAATGGCGGCTCCCGCATCCCTCTGCTTTACAAGCTGCTTGTGGATGTATTCGATGGCCCCCACGTCTAAGCCTCTGGTGGGCTGGACGGCCAGGAGGATGTCCGGGGCTTTGGAGATTTCCCGTGCCACGATGGCCTTTTGCTGATTGCCTCCCGACATGCTGCGGGTGACGGTGAAGGGACCTTCACTGCTTCTGATGTCATAATCCTGAATCAGTTTTTCTGCGTATTCGTAAATCCGGTCATTCTTTAAAAAACGGCTGCTTTGGAATTCCTTCTCAAAATACTGCTGAAGGACCAGATTATAGGCCAGATTGTAATCCAGCACGAGACCGTGTTTATGGCGGTCCTCCGGGATGTGGGACAGCCCGTGGGTGTTGCGGTAGCGGATGGGCTTTTTCGTCACATCCTCTCCGTTTATGGTGACACTGCCTGCGCTCATATCGGAGATTCCGGTGATGGCATGAACCAGCTCTGTCTGGCCGTTTCCGTCAATTCCGGCGATGCAGACGATCTCTCCCCGCCTCACCTGGAAAGAAGCGTTCTGGACCAGCTTCTTGGTGTGGCCTTCCTTTTTGGCCTCCACAGACAGACCTTTTACCTCCAGAACCACTTCCTTTGGCTCTGAGGGCTTCTTTTCAATGGTTAAGTTGACCTTGCGGCCTACCATCATTTCCGACATTTCCTGAGGCGTGGTCTCTGCCACATCAACGGTTCCTATATATTTCCCGCGGCGCAGGACAGAGCAGCGGTCCGCCACCGCCTTGATTTCATTGAGCTTGTGGGTGATGAACAGAATGGATTTTCCTTCTTTGACAAGGTCTCTCATAATCTGCATCAGCTCCTCGATTTCCTGGGGAGTTAAAACCGCAGTCGGTTCATCGAAAATCATGATTTCATTGTCACGGTAAAGCATTTTTAAAATCTCGGCTCTTTGCTGCATTCCCACAGTGATGTCCGATATGAGGGCATCAGGGTCTACCAGCAGTTTATACTTTTCGCTTAATTCCATCACTTTTTTGCGGGCTTCCTTCATCTGCAAAAATCCCCGCTTTGTAGTTTCCATGCCTAAAACGATGTTCTGGAGAACCGTAAAATTTTCCACCAGCTTAAAGTGCTGGTGAACCATACCAATACCAAGATCATTGGCATCCAAAGGGCCGGTGATCTTTTCTTCTTTGTTTCTGACCTTAATAACCCCTTTTTCCGGTTGGTACAGGCCGAATAAGACGCTCATGAGAGTGGATTTTCCGGCGCCGTTCTCCCCCAGAAGGGCGTGGATTTCCCCTTTTTTCAACTGGAGAGTGATGTCGTCATTGGCGATGATACCGGGAAATTCTTTTGTGATATGAAGCATCTCAATAATATAGTCCATAAAAACCCCCTTACTTTTGCCCGGTTTATAAATGTATCCTGCATTTTTCCTGGCTTTCATGAAAAAAGAGGAGATGCCGTAAGAGACCAGATTTGACTGGTGAATCAAACGGCATCTCCCTCCTGCTTATTTTTCTTATTCTACGAAGTTGATTTTTGTTTTTTCAAGCTTTAAGTCTACCGTAGGGTTGTTATTATCCTGGGAAGGCTGTACAAGCTCAATCTTGCCATCTTTTAACTGTGCATAAATCTTATCATAATCGTCCTGAGTGAAGGTGGTGAATCTGGAAGTTTCCATAGGAAGGCCGATTCCGTTGTTCTTGGCAGAGAAGATGCTGGTCTCGCCGCCTGGGAACTTGCCGTCATAGAAAGCCTTTACTCCGTCGTATACGGAAACAGAAAGCTGTTTCATAGCGGAGGTGATAACGGTTTCGGATTCAAAGCTCTGGTCAACGTCAACGCCGATGAACTTTTTGCCTTTTTCCTCTGCCGCTGCCATAACGGAGTTTCCTACAGCTCCGCCGCAGCCAAAGATCACTTCGGTTCCGTTCTGATACCAGGAAGCTGCCATGGACTGTGCCTCCGGTGTGGCCGCAAATGCGCCTGTGTAATTGTACATGATTTCGATGCCGTCAATGCCCATCTCTTTTGCTGCGAAGTCAGCGCCTTCTGCAAATCCGTATCCGAAACGGATAACAGCCGGAACAGCCATGCCGCCTAAGAAACCAAGCTTTGTGTTTCCGTCTTTAACGGCTGCGTAACCTGCCAGAAAGCCGGGTTCGTCTTCCTGGAAAAGAATCGGCATAACATTGGCTTCTGTTCTCTGCTCAGAGTAATCGCCGCTGTGGGGAACTCCATCTAAAAGAATGAAGTGAATGTCCTTATACTCATCCTGGGCAAGGAATATGGGCTCTTCAAACAAAAATCCGGGGCATACCACTAATTTTGCCCCGCCTTCTACTGCAAGGCCGATGGTCTCTAAGTAGGAGTCTGTGGTGCCTTCCTGAGGCTGGTAATACTTGTAGGAGATGCCTTTCTCCTCCGCATACTTTTTCAAACCTTCCCATGCGCCCTGGTTAAAGGATTTGTCATCGATGGTTCCCAAGTCGGTGACAAGGGCCAGCTCATAGCCGCCTGCGGAATCAGATTTGGCTTCTGTGGACTCTGCTGCTGTAGTTGCTGCCGCAGTGGTTTCCGCTGCAGAAGTTCCTGTGCCTCCGGTTCCGGAGCCTGAAGAACCGCATGCGCTTACGGATGCGGCCATAAGAACTGCCATAGCCAGTGCCAATGCTCTTTTTTTCATAATTTTCGTGTCCTCCTGTTATGAATTGATTATTTGGATACCTTTAATGTACCACAATTTCAAACAATAGACAATCTAAATCTGGTGATATATCACAAAAAATAATATGAAAATTCAGAGCAAATTATAAAAAATAGTCAATGGCTGTTTTTGTCATCAAGAGTGATTTTTGCAAATTTTCTGCACCCCCTTTTATAATAGAAGCTTATGAAAAAAAATAGGGATTATTTTCGCATATACGAACTATAATCGCATATAAGAAAATAACAGAATATGGAAGTGCTTTCAAAATAATTGTAAAGAAAAAAGAGGAGGTTTATACAAATAATTGCAAAAAAGGTCTTTACTAGAATTTGAATTATGCTATAATATTCGCAGGGCTTTTCCTCAGACAGAACGGCGGAAAAGCAGAACAATCAACACATTTTAGGAGGAAATTGACTTATGGCAAAAAAATGGGTTTATCTATTTACTGAGGGCAGTGCAGAAATGAAAAACCTGTTAGGTGGCAAGGGTGCAAATCTGGCAGAAATGACCAATTTAGGTCTCCCGGTTCCCCAGGGCTTTACCATAACCACTGAGGCTTGTACCCAGTATTACGAGGACGGCAAGGTAATTAACGATGAGATCATGGAACAGATCATGGAATATATCACCAAGATGGAGGACATTACCGGAATGAAATTCGGTGATAAGGAAAATCCTCTTCTGGTTTCCGTTCGTTCCGGTTCCAGAGCCTCCATGCCCGGTATGATGGACACCATCTTAAACCTCGGTCTGAATGAAGACGTTGTGGAAGTACTGGCTGCTAAGTCAGGCAACCCCCGTTGGGCCTGGGATTGTTACAGAAGATTTATCCAGATGTTCTCCGATGTCGTTATGGAAGTGGGCAAGAAGTATTTTGAAGAGCTCATTGACAAGATGAAAGAGGAAAAAGGCATTGAACAGGATGTTGATTTAACTGCAGAAGATTTAAAAGAGCTTGCAAACCAGTTCAAGGCTGAATACAAGAAAAAACTGGGCGAAGAGTTCCCAGCCGATCCCAAGGTTCAGTTAATGGAGTCTGTTAAGGCTGTTTTCCGTTCCTGGGACAACCCAAGAGCCAATGTATACCGCCGCGACAACGATATCCCTTACTCCTGGGGAACTGCTGTTAACGTGCAGATGATGGCATTCGGTAACATGGGCGACACTTCCGGTACAGGCGTTGCATTTACCCGTGATCCGGCAACCGGCGAGAAGCACCTTATGGGTGAGTTCCTGATCAATGCTCAGGGCGAGGACGTAGTTGCAGGTATCCGTACACCTCAGAAGATCGAACAGTTAAAAGAAGTTATGCCTGAAGTATATGAGCAGTTCATCGGTGTATGCCATACTCTGGAGAATCACTACAGAGATATGCAGGACATGGAGTTCACCATTCAGGATAAAAAGCTGTACATGCTTCAGACACGTAACGGAAAGAGAACCGCTAAAGCTGCTTTAACCATTGCCTGCGATTTAGTTGACGAAGGCATGATCACAGAAGAAAAAGCAGTTCGTATGATCGATCCGAGAAACTTAGATACACTGCTTCATCCTCAGTTTGATACAGAGGCTTTAAAGAAGACCGAGCCTGTTGGAAAAGCTCTGGCAGCTTCTCCAGGCGCTGCATGCGGCAAGATCGTATTTACTGCTGAAGATGCAAAGGCATGGCATGAAAAAGGCGAGAAGGTAGTTCTGGTTCGTCTTGAGACTTCTCCGGAAGATATCGAGGGAATGAAGGCTGCACAGGGTATCCTGACCGTAAGAGGCGGTATGACCTCTCATGCAGCAGTGGTTGCCCGCGGTATGGGAACATGCTGTGTATCCGGCTGCTCTGAAATCGCTATGGACGAAGAGAACAAGAAGTTCACTTTGGCTGGAAAAGAATATCACGAAGGTGACTGGTTATCCTTAGACGGTTCCACCGGAAAGATTTATGACGGCATTATTCCGACAGTGGATGCTGCTATCGTAGGCGAATTCGGAAGAATCATGGCATGGACTGACAAATACAGAAAACTGAAAGTAAGAACCAATGCGGATACTCCGGAAGATGCAAAGAAAGCAAGAGAACTGGGCGCAGAAGGAATCGGCCTTTGCCGTACCGAGCATATGTTCTTTGAAGGCGACAGAATCGATGCATTCCGCGAGATGATCTGCTCTGATACAGTAGAAGAGAGAGAGGCTGCTCTGGAGAAGATTCTTCCGGTACAGCAGGGAGACTTTGAGAAGCTTTACGAGGCTCTGGAAGGAAATCCTGTTACCATCCGTTTCCTGGATCCGCCTCTGCATGAGTTCGTTCCTACTGAGGAAGAGGACATCAAGAAGCTGGCTGACACACAGGGCAAGACTGTGGAGCAGATCAAGACCATCATTGATTCCTTACATGAATTCAACCCGATGATGGGACACAGAGGATGCCGTCTGGCGGTTACTTACCCAGAGATTGCAAAAATGCAGACAAAGGCAGTGATCCGTGCAGCTATCAACGTGCAGAAAGCACACGCAGACTGGAAGGTTTGCCCGGAAATCATGATCCCTCTGATCAGTGATGATAAGGAATTGAAGTTTGTAAAGAAGATCGTTGTTGAAACCGCTGACGCAGAGATCGCAGCAGCAGGAATTGAATTAAAGTACGAAGTAGGTACTATGATCGAGATTCCGAGAGCTTGTATCACAGCTGACGTGATTGCAAAGGATGCAGAATTCTTCTGCTTCGGAACCAATGACTTGACTCAGATGACTTATGGCTTCTCCCGTGACGATGCCGGCAAGTTCTTAAACGCTTACTATGACACCAAGATCTTTGAGAATGACCCATTTGCAAAACTGGATCAGGTTGGTGTGGGCAAGCTTATGGAAACAGCTATTCAGTTAGGCAAGAGCGTTCGTCCGGACATGCATGTGGGCATCTGCGGCGAGCACGGCGGAGATCCTTCTTCCGTAGAGTTCTGCCACAAGATCGGTCTGGATTATGTGTCCTGTTCTCCATTCCGTGTGCCGATTGCTAAACTGGCAGCAGCACAGGCAGCTTTGAACGAGAAATAATATATCATAAAATAAAAAGAGAGATATCCGATGGAAATGTGTCGGATATCTCTCTTTTTTGTCAAAGATTTTTAAGAGCACAACTCTTTGGCAATGCGGATAAACAACTGATCCGCCTTGGAAAGAAAGCTGTTCTTTAAGGAGGTGATACACCTGTCCCAGCTGGCATCGTATTTCCTGTCAATAGAACAGAATACCGGCTGTTTTTGAACCGTGGACCGGCTGCTGTACTGCCTTGGAATCAAGGTGATGCCAAGCCCTTGTGCTGCCAGAAGCTGCGCTGTTTCAAAGCTTTTTAAAGTCAGAGAAATATTGGGCTGATGAATACCGGCTCTGCCTAAAATGACGTCCGTTACCTGACGGATTCGCTGTTTGCTGTGAAGCATGAGAAGCGGCTCGTCTTTTAATAAAGCGATATCTAAAACCGGAAATTCATATCCGGCTTTTTTTATTGCACACTTTAACAGCGGATGGTCGGGTGACAGCGCAATTACAAACGGGTCCTGGGCGAGAAGCTCATAGTTGAGCTGAGGATGGTGCTGATCTTTTGGTGCATGCATGATGGTGAAATCAAGCCGTCCGTCAAGCAGCCCCTGTTCCAGCTCTGCTGAATTCGCTTCCGTTATGGTGAGATCGATATAAGGGCATATATCCCGGAACCTGGGAAGAATCGATGGCAGTATCAGCGTGCCCAGATAATCCGTAGTGCCCATATGAACCCGTCCCGTTTTTAAGTTATTAATATCGCTGATTTCAATCTCAAAGTCCTCATACATCTTTAGAATCTGTGAGGCCGTATGGTAATAACGCTCGCCGGCAAAGGTGAGGGTTAAACCGCCGGTGGTACGGTTAAATAAGGGGGTACCCAGGTTCTCTTCAATCCGCTGAATGGACTGGCTTAAGGATGGCTGAGAGATAAAAAGCTGCCGGGCAGCCTTTGATATACTTTTCGTGTCTGAAACTGTTTTTACATAAAGTAATTCTCTTCGTGTCATAAAATCCCTTTCTCCTTTGTGACAGGGGTATAGGCATAATCTTATAAGTCTTATTATGATCATAGTATTTGCCTATTACATAATCGTATTATACAATAGCAGCAGGTAAAAATAAAGACTTTTTCGAGGAGGAGTTTTCATGGTTACATTGTATAAAGGCGGCGCTTATCTCGTTAATGGCACGCACATCATTGCGGAAAATGATGCAGCTCAAGTCATGGCGATGACAGGAAAAGAGGTAAACCGGGAAGAGGCAAAGAAGGGAACGATTGCGTACTCGATTCTGGAGGCACACAACACCGCGGATGATATGGAGGCTTTAAAGATTCGCTTTGATGCGATGACCTCTCACGATATCACCTTTGTTGGAATTGTCCAGACGGCTAAGGCTTCCGGAATGGAACGTTTTCCGGTTCCGTATGTCCTGACAAACTGCCACAATTCCCTGTGCGCAGTGGGCGGAACCATTAATGAAGATGATCACGTATTTGGCCTGTCGGCATGTAAGAAATACGGCGGAATTTTCGTTCCTCCCCATATTGCGGTCATCCATCAGTACATGCGGGAAATGATGGCCGGATGCGGCAGGATGATTCTTGGCTCAGACAGCCATACCCGTTACGGCGCTTTAGGAACCATGGCCATTGGTGAAGGCGGAGGAGAATTAGTAAAGCAGCTGCTTTGTGACACCTATGATGTCCGTTATCCGGGCGTGGTTGCGGTATACTTAGACGGAAAACCGGGACCGGGTGTAGGCCCCCAGGATATCGCCCTGGCGGTCATTGGCGCTGTATTCCAGTGCGGTTACGTGAAGAACAAGGTGATGGAATTTGTGGGCCCCGGAATTTCTTCCATGACAACCGATTACAGGAACGGTATTGACGTTATGACCACAGAAACCACCTGCCTGTCCTCCATCTGGAAAACGGATGAGGATACGAGAGAATACCTGGCCCTTCATGGCAGAGCCGGAGATTATAAAGAACTAAGTCCAGCGGATGTGGCGTATTACGACGGTCTTGTATACGTGGATTTAAGTACTATTAAGCCGATGATCGCACTGCCGTTTCATCCCAGCAATGTATATGAGATCGATGAACTAAATGCAAATCTCGGCGATATCTTACGGAGCGTGGAAGTGGAAGCCGCAAAAATTAAGGGTGATTCTGCGGAACCGTTTTTATTGACGGATAAGATTGTAAATGGAGGGCTGAAGGTCACTCAGGGAATCATTGCCGGATGCGCCGGGGGTAATTATACCAATGTAATGGAAGCTGCCCATATGCTGAAAGGTAAGTCCTGCGGCGCAGAAGAGTTCTCCCTTTCAGTGTATCCTTCTTCCCAGCCGGTTTATATTGATCTGGTTAAAAAGGGAGCAATCGCAGATTTGATGGCTGCCGGGGCTGTTTTGAAAACTGCTTTTTGCGGACCCTGTTTTGGAGCCGGAGATACGCCGGCCAATAACGGTTTCAGCATCCGCCATACCACCAGGAACTTCCCAAACCGTGAAGGGTCAAAGCCGGGAGCTGGGCAGATGTCTGCGGTAGCCCTTATGGATGCCCGTTCCATTGCAGCCACTGCAGCTAACGGCGGAATCCTCACATCGGCGGAAGCTTTTGCAGATGAGTATGAAGTCCCGGCTTATGAGTTTGACGATGCCGTGTATAAGAACCGCGTTTACCAGGGATATCAGGCCGGAGATGAGCAGGCTGAGCTGGTTTATGGACCGAATATCAAGGACTGGCCGGAGATGAGTTCTCTGACAGATCATATTCTTCTGAAGGTTTGTTCCAAGATCATGGACCCTGTGACCACCACAGATGAGCTGATTCCTTCCGGTGAAACGTCTTCCTACCGCTCCAACCCGCTGGGGCTTGCAGAGTTTACGCTTTCCCGCAGAGACCCTCAGTACGTTGGAAACAGCAAGGCAGCGGATAAGCTTGAAAAGGCGAGAACCGCAGGAATTTCTCCTGCCGAGGCTGAACCGGAACTTAAGAATATATTTGATAAAATCAGAGCCATTCCCGGAAATGAAGAGATTGAGCCTTTAAAGACAGAGATTGGAAGCGTGATTTATGCTGTAAAACCAGGAGATGGGTCCGCCAGAGAACAGGCAGCCAGTTGCCAGCGGGTGCTGGGCGGCCTTGCCAATATATGTAAGGAATATGCTACCAAGCGCTACCGTTCCAATGTAATAAACTGGGGCATGATTCCGTTCCAGATGGCGCAAGATGCGGTATTTGAAGTGGGCGATTACATCTATGTACCAAAAATCCGGGCCGCTCTTGACGGAGATATGAAAGCGATTAAAGCATACGTAATCGGTGACCAGGTGAAAGAAATCACTCTTTCTATTGCAGATATGACTTGGGAAGAGAAGGAAATCGTTAAAGCAGGCTGCCTGATTAATTACAACCGAAACAGATAACCGTGTTATGCTTCCTCAGGTTGTCAAACCATTTTTAATCCGGAAAGGGGGGAAGGTGAGAATTTCTAAGCAGCGTAAGGGCTGTTCATTATATTATTGTATTTTGAAACAACTGAAAATCCATTTTTATTGGAAACGTTAAAAGGAGGGTTCCTAATGATTACTTTTATGGCTTATTTATTGATTGCCGTCTTCATGACTCTGATCATGACCAAAAAAATGACACCGTTTACCGCCTTACTGGTTATTCCTGCTTTATTTGCAGTGATTGGAAATCTCACCGGCCTCTGGAGCGGTGATATCGGTAAATTTGCGCTGGATGGGTTAAAAACCACCTCAACCACCGCCATCATGCTTCTCTTTGCTGTATTGTTCTTCACACTGATGATCGATGCCGGTCTGTTTGATCCCCTCTCCAATGCAATGATCCGCTTTGCAAAGGGCGATCCCCTTAAGGTCATGCTGGCTACCGTGATTTTATCTGCCGGTGTTTCTTTAAACGGCGACGGAACCACCACCATGATCATCGTGTGTTCCGCATTTGTTCCAATTTACAAAAAGCTGAAAATGAAGCTTCTAGATTTGGCCGTACTCACCATTCTTTCCCACTCCGTCCTTAACCTGCTGCCCTGGGGAGGTCCCACGGCCCGCGTGATCACGGTACTGGATTTGGATGAATCCGCTGTGCTGCGGGGACTGGTTCCCATGATGATCTTTGCCACTGTTTATATGATCATTGTATCCGTCATCATGGGATTGGGAGAGAGGAAACGTCTGGGCGTGGTTAATTTTACAGACGAACAGTTAAAGGAAATGACCACCATCGTGGACCCGGAGCTTCTGGCCATCCGCCGTCCGAAAAACCTCTGGATTAATTTTGTCCTCACCGCTGTAGCCATTGTCATGTTAATTCTGGGCACCCTTCCTTCTGCCATCATCTTTATGGGAGGCACAGCTCTCGGACTGCTGATCAACTATCCAAAGATTGCTGACCAGAGAGCCCGTATCGAGGCAAATGCTCCTGATGGCGCTCAGGTGAGTATGGTTGTCATGTCTGCCGGTGTTTTCATGGGTATTTTGGAAGGAACCGGTATGGGAGCTGCCATTGCCACCAGCATGACCACAATTATCCCGGAAAGCTGGGGAAGGTTCTGGTGCCTGATCATCGCATTTATTTCCGCTCCGGGAACTGTTTTCCTTTCCAATGATGCTTTTTACTTCGGCGTTCTGCCTCTTCTGGCTGAAACCGGAAAGGTGTACGGATTTACCCCTATCCAGATTGGTTTTGCTTCCCTTATGGGGCAGGCATTCCATCTTCTGAGCCCTCTCGTTCCTTTCATCTACGTCCTTCTCCGTCTGACTGATGTGGATATGGGCCAGTGGCAGAGAAAAAGTGCTCTTTGGGCGATTGGAATCTTCGTCATTTACATAGTGGTCGGAGGAATCTTCGGTTTGATGCCCTGGGTTCTGGCTTAAAAACAAAAAGGCTGACACAGCGTATTCCCGCTGTTTCAGCTTTTTTGTTTCCCTTTTCCCGCAGGATAAATTTATTTCAATATACGTGATAGATTGCCCCGAATTATCATACTATGAAGCATAAAGCATGTTCCTGAAAACAGATAAGGGTGCCTGAAAAAGGCTTCCCATGATCTGTTTTATTCAGATGCATGATAAATGTTTGTAAAAGGCAGGTGGGTAAATGGATTTGATATATTATGATTCGACGGGCAGAGTATTGTATGAAAAGACCATATATGAATATCTGACAAACACCTTTCGGGCTTTTGCTGATGCCATCATACCCCGTTCTCCGGAATTGGCACAGCAGTATGGCAGGGTGCAGTATTACGGGGCATTGGACCTGTATACCGGTGAATTCATTATTTTATCTCTTGACAGCCTGGTGATTCCTCTGGCACTGCCGGTGGCGGAAACCTTAAATATGGCTGCGGAACAGTTTCTCTACCGGGATGAGGAGAAGGCAGGAGAGGAACCGTCGGGTTCTGCCGCCTTTTTGAGCCTTTCTCCTATGGAACGGCTTCAAGTCATCAGCATGCTGTTTTATCCGGAGGGCATTGCTTACTTTCCTGCTCTGGAGCAGGCCAGCCAGAAAGAGATATTCCTTGTTATTTCTTCCCTGACCAGATTATCCATGATGGGATACTATTCCGAATGGGCAGGATACGGTTCCACCCGCATGAACCCGCCTAATCAAAGGCGGCTGGAGTATTACCCTGAAAGCTGGGCGCAGGTGGGATATCCGGGGCCTTCTGCGGGCTACCGCCTGGCAGGGGCGTACAGCTACACGTAAGAAGGTTTCATTTGCCTGACGGAAAGGAAAATAAAACGAGGATTGGAGAAAATCATGAGCAACGGATATGATGCAGATGTAATTATCATAGGTGCAGGCGGAGGCGGTGCTGTTGCGGCCAAGGAGCTGGGAGAAAGGGGACTTAAGGTGCTGGTGATGGAGGCCGGTCCCTGGTACGGCAATGAGCAGTGGCCGGAACCCAACCAGGAGCCGGGAGGGACAGGAAGCTCCAGCTATGGAGACCTGGATATTGATTTGTTAAAGAAAAGCTTTACGGACCTGGAAAATGACATGAATGATACCATCACCGGAAAATTCCGCTGGGGCCCTGCAAACAGGGACCGGAGTCCCTGGCAGAGGCTCCACCCGGAGGGAGGCTTTACCTGGCAGAATGCGGGCGTGGGAGGAACCACCCTTTCCTATTTTGCCAATTCCCCGCGGGCGTATCCCAGGGCTTTTGAACGGGATTGGCCTATTTCCTATGAAGAGCTGATTCCCTACTATGAAAAGGTGGAAAGCACTCTGCCCGTTCACCCGGCGACAGGAACCTCTAAGGAAGATTTATTTTATTACGGGTTGAAAAAGATGGGCTGGAATTACACCGATGCCGTGGATTTGACGGAGCCGGGCTACCGCCCTCAGCCCAATGCCATCCTGCGGGTCAACCCCCTTTTAAATGATCCTGATTTCGATTTGAAAAACAACAATTCCGTGGGCTGTACCTTAAGGGGCCACTGCGTAAACGGATGTAAGACAGGGCCCACTGTGGACAGCGTTGCCAAGCGGTCCACTCTGGTGAGCTATATCCCCCTCGCCCTTGCCACGGGAAATGTGGAGGTCAGGCCTAACACGTTTGTGACCCGGATTCATACGGAAGAGAACCGGGAAGAAGGGCTTTATGCGGACCGCATTACATGGAGAAATACCTGGACAGGTGAGATGGGAGAGATGAGGGCCAGGGTCATCGTCATGGCAGGGGGCTCCATAGAAACGCCGAGACTCTGGCTGAATTCCGGCCTGCCGGCAAATGAATGGGTGGGAAGAGGGCTGACCAATCATGCCATTGACTGCGTATCCGGCATCTTTTCTGAAGAAAGCCTGATGGATGCCATAGGAATGTCCGATGTAAAGCCATATGTAGGCCAGACGGCTGCCGCCAGATTCGATTATCCGGGCCTGGGCGCCATTGAACCTTTCGGAATCAGTCCCGGAATTTATTCCACCATAAACTATGGGCTCAGCCAGAAGGGCTATTATTTTCAAAACCATCCCGGTGCAGCAGATCCCTGGGATTTAGAGGGCATGGTGGTGGGAGAGCTTTTAAAAGAATTTATGAGGAATTATCAGAGGACCCTTTGCATCGGCATTTTTACGGATGACGACGTGAATCAGGAAAACGGCATCACTCTGGACCCGGTTTTAAAGGATGAAAACGGATTCCTTCCAATTGTTACATACCGCATGAGCGAGGGAGACAGGGAAAGAAGGGATAGTCTGGCCCGGATTGCGGCCCAGTCCATGAGGCGGGCAGGGGCAAAGATCATCACCCGTGCCAATTGGCCTGCCGATATTTATGCCCATATCATGAGCACCATGCGCATGGGATACGTGACGGATGCCAACTGTGAGACTTATCAGGTAAAACGCCTGTTCATTGCGGACAGCAGTGTTTTGTGCAATGGCTTAGGAGGCCCCAATCCCACTTTGACGGCCCAGGCCCTTGCAGTCAGAACCTCGGAAAAGATCGCGGAAAAATATTTCAGCCAGGAGGTGAACGGGAACAATTCATAGAATATGATTTCTAAAATCTGGCATACTACCCATAAAATCATACATTATTTTTGGAGGTAACTATGTCAGAAGCTGTTTTAGAAAAGACAGAGGGGCGCGTCAGCTACCACGATTCTGTAGAAGAAATGCTGGTCAGAATACGGGATGACGGCTTATCAAGCGTGTTTTCCAGATGGGATGAACAGGAGAAAATACGGTGTAAATTCTGCCTGCAGGGCTTAAGCTGCCAGTTGTGCACCAACGGCCCCTGCAGGATTAATGAGCAGAAGGGACCGGACAAGGGCGTCTGCGGAATCGGCCCTGACGCCATGGCAATGAGAAACCTTCTTATGCAGAATATTATGGGAGCGGCTACGTATGCTCATCACGCATATGAAGCTTTCCGCACGTTAAAGGAAACGGGAAAAGGGAACACGGTTTTTAAGATTACGGACGTTGAAAAGTTAAAGTGGATGTGTGAAAAGACTGGAATCGATACGAATCAGGATGTGAACCAGATGGCTGTCTGTCTGGCGGAACTTTTAGACAGGGAAATGAAAGTGAATCCCGATGACGAAAGTGTGATGGTAGAGGCCTTTTCACCGAAAAAGCGGAAAAAAGTCTGGAAGGATTTTAATATTTATCCTACCGGTGTGGAGCATGAGGTGCAAAACTGCATCGCAAGCTGCCTTACCAATGTGGATGGCGATTACGTTTCCCTGGCAACAAAAGCATTGCGCTTAGGTTTGTCCACCATTTATACGGCACAGATCGGCCTGGAAATGGTCCAGGACATTTTATTCGGAACTCCCATGCCTCATGAGGTGGATGTGGATCTGGGAATTATGGACCCTGATTATGTGAATATTGCATTTAACGGCCATCAGCCCTGGATCGGTGTGGCTACCCTGCAAAAGGCCAAACTGGAAAAATATCAGGAAATGGCCAGGGCAGCAGGAGCAAAGGGAATCCATATCGTAGGTTCCATCGAAACAGGGCAGGAAATGCTGCAGCGTTTTGAAGTGGATGATGTGTTCATAGGCCTTATGGGAAACTGGCTGTCCATTGAGCCGTTTTTAGCTACAGGAACCGTGGATGCATTTGTTATGGAGGAAAACTGTTCTCCGCCGGATATTAACGTATATGCGGAAAAATATCAGGTTGCCCTGGTCAGCGTCAGCACCATTATCGGCGTTCCGGGGACGGAACACAAGATGCCTTATTATCCTAAAAAGGCAGATGAGATGGCTGAGACGTGCATCAAGGTTGGTATTGAGAACTTTAAGAAGAGACATAAGCAGATCAAACCAATGGTTCCGAAATACAAGCAGAAAGCCATCGCCGGATTTTCCACGGAAGCAGTGTTAAATGCCATTGGAAATGATTTAAATAACCTGGTAGATGTGATCGCAAAAGGCCAGTTAAAGGGAATTGTGGCCCTGGCCAACTGTTCCACTTTAAGAAACGGCCCCCAGGACTGGAATACGGTCAATCTGACGAAAGAGCTGATTAAGAGGGACATCCTCGTGGTGGCTGGAGGCTGCGGAAATCACGGCCTGGAGGTTGCGGGAATGTGCAATCTGGATGCCATTGAGCAGGCAGGAGAAGGCTTAAAAGGCGTGTGCAAGGCTTTGGGAATCCCTCCGGTGCTGAGTTTTGGAACGTGTACGGATACGGGACGGGTTTCCATGCTTGTGACGGCTCTGGCTGACCATCTGGATGCGGATATCTCTGATCTTCCTATTGCAGTGACAGCGCCGGAATGGATGGAGCAGAAGGCGACCATAGACGGTCTGTTTGCAATCGCTTATGGGGCCTATACTCACCTTTCTCCAACTCCCTTTGTGACAGGAGCACCAAGGCTTGTCAAGCTGCTGACAGAGGATGTGGAAGGGCTGACAGGAGGCAAGGTGGCCCTGGGAGACGATCCGGTGCAGGTAGCGAAGGACATTGAAGACCATATCATGAAGAAGAGAAGGAAAATGGGGCTTTAATAATTATTTCATATGGATTTAAGAGCATGATTCTTTGCAGAAATACAGGGAATCGTGCTTTTTTTCTTCGGATGGCATGAGGAAAATTATGGAATGGGAAAAAGTGGATATACTTCTTTATATATTTCAATTATATTTTGAAGCATGGAGGCAGTATATGAGAATCCCAAAACATATAGGAATCATACCCGATGGAAACAGGCGCTGGGCAGTGGAAAAGGGTATGGGAAAAGAGGAGGGGTATGACAGCGGCATATCCCCCGGAATGGCCCTTTACCATCTTTGCAGGGAAATGGGGATCAATGAAATGACATTTTACGGCTTTACCGTGGACAACACGAAGCGCCCCTCTGTCCAGAGGGAGGCATTTTCAAATGCATGCGTCAAGGCTGTCGATGAGCTGGCAAAAGAGGATGCGGAACTGCTGGTCCTTGGAAAGACCACCTCTGCCATGTTTCCGGAAGAGTTAAAACCGTATACCAGCAGGAGCCGGTTCGGGGCAGGAGGGATGAAGATCAATTTTCTGGTGAATTACAGTTGGGAATGGGATTTGGGGCTTCACGACGGGGAAATCGGGCCTGCATTAAAGACTGCTGACGTTTCCAGAATTGATCTGGTGATCCGGTGGGGAGGCCGCAGAAGGCTTTCCGGCTTTTTGCCGGTGCAGTCCGTTTATTCTGATATGTATGTCATTGAAGATTACTGGCCTGATTTTAAGCCCCAGCATGTGTATGATGCAATTGAGTGGTATTCCAGGCAGGATGTGACCTTGGGAGGGTGAGCAGAGGGGATTTTATAATCCCTCTGCTCTAAATATGTGATGCTCCCTGTACTCACTGGGAGTGAGGTTTAAGCTGGCGGTCAGAGATGATGTTATGCACGGATGGCCACGGTGAGGCCGCTGGCGGCATCTGATAATGGAATACAGATCATTTATTTAGAAGTGCTTAATTAATTAGATAAATAAATTAAATATTTATTGAATTAAAAGAGAAATTAATGCTTTTGCAGAAAAGCAATTATTATCAACTATTGTTGAAGAATTCACAACTGAAATTGTTTAAAATGCACAAAAAAGTTATGAAAATATAGAACTATTACCACTTCCCATTGTTTTTGAAAACAGATATAATTAATTAAATAATTAAATGAATGCATCGATGAATATCGAAGGTATGAATTTTGATTAACACTAATGTATTTAGGAGGATTATTATGAGAAAGTTACTTCACAAAAGTGTAGCTAAAGTTGTGAGTCTGGGATTAGTTATGGCCCTTTCTTTGTCAGGATGCGGCGGAGGTTCTTCTGCCGGCACAGCAGAGAGCGCAAAGGAAACGACAGCTTCTGCCAAACTGGCCAGCGATGGAATTCTGGATGTAGGATATTCACAGACACCGGATACCTTAACTGTTTTCCGTGCCAATACCAATCGTGATGCACCATACTGGCCATCCGTTACCGAGCAGTTGGCAATTTTCAGTGTTGATAATAAGTTAGAGCCATGGGTAGCCAAAAGCTGGTCTACGGGGGATAACGGTTTTACCTATGAAGTGGAGATCAACCAGGGCGTGACGGATTCCGAGGGAAATCAAATTACTGCGGCTGATATTGTATGGTTTATGAATAAGTCAAAAGAGATGGCATTAAAGCCTATTTGGGGAAAGCTTGAAAGTGTAGAACAGACTGGAGATTACACATTTAAGGTAAAGCTTGTAAGCAATATTGTCGGAACCTTTGAGACTTTTCTGACAGATACATATGTAGTGAGCCAGAAGGCATTTGAAGCAAGCTCCGATGAGTTTGGTACAAGCCTGGTCAGCACCTCGCCTTACAAAATTACAGAATTTACAGCAAACTCCATTATGAAGATGGAACTCAGAGATGATTACTGGCAGGATTATTCCAATATGCCGGAATCAGTTCGGCCAAATGTTCCGGTGGTTTGCTGGCACGCCATTCCAGAGGCTTCCCAGCTTGGCATTGCGGTGGAAACAGGCACCATAGATATGGCAATTCGGATTGATAACTCAACAGGCGCTCAATTCAAGGATAATCCGTCATACACTATGGAACTGGCTGATGGCCCCCAGGGCTGGACCATATTCTTCTCCGGAGCAGATACAAGCCCTATGGCTGAAAACGTAAAACTCCGTCAGGCTGTCAGCTATGCAATTGATGCCCAGGGGTTGGTCACCGGCCTTTGTGCAGGCTATGGTACCCCCATGTACGATGCCCACAGCCCGCTTCATATCGGAGCCAATGAAAAATGGAAAAGTGAAGAATATTACACCTATGATGTGGAAAAAGCAAAACAGTTAGTGGCAGAGTCAGGATATGATGGACGTACTCTTACAATTCTCTGTGGAACCGCAAGCTTTTCATCCCGATTGGCACAGATGGTACAGAATTATCTTTTGGCCGCCGGTTTAAAAGTGGAACTGAATCTGGTGGACCCGGCTCAAATGACAGCAATCCGTTTGGATGGAACAAAATATGATATGTTCATAAATACCATAGGCGGAGTATATCTTTCCGATGCGTGGGCAATCCGCTATGATCCGGCAGCCTATTCAACAGGAGACGGAACCAGCCGCCACGATTATGATCTGGCAGAGCTTCTTTATAAGACATGGACACCAGATGGATGGACAGAGGAAAATATTGATGAGGTTCATGTTTATTTAAGGGACAATGCCATTGCTTACGGTATGGTAAATCCTCAGAACATGATAATCTGGAGAAATGACATTGGCCTTCAGAAAGAAGTGAAGGAAAAAAATGGATATATTGCACCGGCTTCCTCAACCTATGAGGCATTCCCTATGAAGTAACAGGCGACACAGGAGGAGATAAATGCTTAAGTATGTTATCAACAGAATCATTTGGATGGTGCCTATTGTACTGGGAGTTACAATCCTGATTTTTACAATGATGACGTTCTGTCCAGGAAATCCGGCAGAAATTATATTGGGTTCCACTGCCACAGAGGCAGATCTTATGGCGAAGACAGAGGAATTGGGCTTAAACAGCCCATTCCTGGTTCGTCTGGGCACTTATATGGCAGATGTGTTTGTCCGCCATGATCTGGGTGCGTCCTGGATTACAAAAATTGATATTGTATCAACCATTATGGAGAGACTTCCCCGAACCCTGGTTTTAACACTGATTACACTTTTGATTTCTTTTGGTATCGGGATTCCTCTTGGCATTATGGCGGCTACCCATCAGAACCGCTGGCAGGATTCTGCATCTATGTTTCTTGCCCTGTGCGGTGTGGCTATTCCAAATTTCTGGCTGGCTCTGATGCTGGTGCTGGCATTTTCGGTGAACTTGGGCTGGCTTCCTCCTATGGGTATTGACCAGGGGCTGAAATCCTATATTCTTCCGGCAATTTCCGGGTGTATGGGAGCATTGGCTACCTGTGCCCGGCAGACAAGATCTTCCATGCTGGATGTGATCCGGGCAG
Organism: Lacrimispora sp.; assembly: GCF_047605665.1. Taxonomy (GTDB): domain Bacteria; phylum Bacillota; class Clostridia; order Lachnospirales; family Lachnospiraceae; genus Lacrimispora. Next base: position 84,352 of record NZ_JASGFH010000002.1, read on the forward strand.
ACTACATAACAACGGCCCGCTCCAAGGGGGTAACGGAACGCATGGTTATATTGAAGCATGCACTGAAAAATGCGTTGATTCCTATTATTACCATGTTTGGAACAACCTTTGGAGCCCTTCTGGGCGGTATGATGATTATTGAAACCGTTTTTTCTATTCCGGGAATGGGAACTTATATCATTGGTGCAGTAAATAACAGGGATTATCCGATTGTTCAGGGCGGTACTATTTTCCTGGCAATCTCCTTCAGTCTTTGTATGCTGGCAGTGGATCTCCTCTATGCAGCTGTAGATCCGCGGATTAAAGCACAGTATGCATCAAATAAAAAGAAGAAAAAAGCAGCTAAGGAGGACGGGCAGAATGGATAATGCGCAGGCAGTCAGAGCCAAAAAAAACAGCGAACTGATGCGCATTCTGCGTCAGCTGTCTAAAAACCGACTGGCAGTAGTAGGATTGATCATTATTGTGATTGAAGTCATTGTTGCCATTCTTGCACCCTACATCATTCCCTATGATTATACAACTATGGATATGGCCTCTGCTTTTGCAACGCCATCACTGAAGCATTTATTTGGATGCGATGATATGGGACGGGATATTTTCAGCCGTGTCCTTTACGGTGCAAGATTTTCCATTTCCATGGGTGTTCTTTCTATTGCCATAGCGACTGTGGTTGGATGTACTGTGGGTGCAATCGCAGGCTTCTACGGAGGCTGGATCGATAATTTGTTAATGCGTTTTCTGGATATCATACAGGCGGTTCCGGGACTTTTGATGAATATTGTCATTGCTGCTATTCTTGGACCTGGATTTATCAATACGATTATTGCCATGGCCTTTGGCTATGTTCCGGGCATGGCTAGAATGCTGCGGGCTCAGATGCTGAAGGAACGGGGAAATGAGTACATAGAAGCAGCCCATTCCATCAACTGCAGCGAGTTCCGGATCATTGTGAGCCATTTGATTCCCAACTGTATGTCCCCTATTATTGTACAGGCAACCATGGGTGTGGCTCAGGCAATCACGCTGGCAGCCGGTTTAAGCTTTATTGGATTGGGCATTCAGCCTCCGACTCCGGAGTGGGGAGCTATGCTTTCCGGTGCACGCCAGTTTATCCGCCAGGCGCCCCATTTGATTTTTTTCCCCGGTCTTGCAATTGCAATCACTGTACTTGCCCTGAATCTGATGGGTGACGGACTTCGTGATGCATTGGACCCCAAATTGAAGAATTAAAGGAGGAGCGAATATGAATAAGGAAACAAAGTTCCTCTCAGTGAAAGACCTGGTTGTAGAGTTCGCTTCTGATGGTGAGATTGTACATGCGGTAAACGGCGTTTCTATGGAACTGGAACGAGGGGAAACTCTGGGTCTTGTAGGTGAAACAGGAGCGGGAAAAACAACAATTGCAAAAGCGATTTTAAGAATTCTTCCGGACGTAGGATGTAAAATCCGGGGAGGAGAGGTTTGTCTGGAAGGCGAGGATCTTTTGAAGCTGCATGAAAATGACATGCGAAAGATCCGCGGGAATAAGATTTCCATGATTTTTCAGGACCCTATGACGGCTTTAAATCCTGTACAGCGCATAGGCGAACAGATTGCTGAGGTTGTAAAGCTTCATAATGATGAACATGTCAATCCGGAGAAGCGTGCCAAGGAGATGCTGGAGATTGTAGGAATCCCGGCTGAACGATATTATGAATATCCTCATCAGTTTTCCGGAGGCATGAAGCAGAGAGTGGTCATAGCCATAGCTTTGGCCTGTAATCCGGATCTTCTCCTGGCAGATGAGCCGACAACAGCTCTTGATGTTACGATTCAGGCTCAGGTACTGGATCTGATCGGAGATTTAAGAAAGAAATATAATACCTCTATGCTGTTGATCACTCATGACCTGGGTGTTGTAGCCCAGGTGTGTGACAGTGTTGCAGTGATCTATGCAGGTAATATTATTGAATACGGAACAAAGGAACAGATTTTTGACCATCCATCCCATCCTTATACGAAGGGACTCTTTGGTGCAATTCCGGATATGAACGAAGATGAGGAGTGGCTTCATCCCATTGAAGGGCTTCCTCCGGATCCCACTAATCTTCCTCCGGGATGTGCTTTTGTACCGCGCTGCAATCATGCCGGTGAGGTCTGTTTGAAGGGGCCCATAGGGATTGCAAAAACAGCAGACGGCCACGATTGCCGTTGCTGCCGTTTGGACGAAATTGCAAGGGAGGAGGAATAGGATGGAACCGGTAATTCAAGTAGAACATTTAAAAAAATATTTCTCTACTCCACGTGGAATGCTGCATGCCGTAGATGATGTAAGCTTTACTATTGAAAAAGGAAAAACCCTTGGTGTGGTAGGGGAGTCCGGATGCGGAAAGTCAACTCTTGGACGTACCATTATCCATCTCCATGAAGCCACAGATGGAAAGATAAGCCTGGAAGGCCAGGATGTCACCAAATTAAGCGGAAAAACGCTGAGAGAGGCCAGAGAAAAAATGCAGATCATTTTTCAGGATCCTTATTCCTCTCTGGACCCAAGGAAGACAATCCGAAGCACGATTACAGAACCGCTGAAGGTGTCTGGCAAGATGTCAAAGACAGAGATCGAGAGAAAGGCAGATGATCTCATGGAGCTGGTTGGAATTGACCAGCGTCTGAGATTGGCCTATCCTCATGAGCTGGACGGAGGACGCCGCCAGCGTGTGGGAATAGCCCGTGCACTGGCGTTGGACCCTAAGTTCATTGTCTGCGATGAACCGGTATCTGCTCTGGACGTTTCCATTCAGGCACAGGTGCTGAATCTTCTTAAGCTCTTACAGGAAAGTAAGGGATTGACCTATATGTTTGTCACTCATGATATGTCAGTTGTAAAACATATTTCCGATGATATTTGTGTTATGTATCTTGGCCAGGTAGTAGAAAAATGTGGATCAAAGGAACTATTTCGCAACCCCATGCATCCTTACACAAAGGCACTGCTTTCTGCAATTCCCTCGACTAATATTCATAAACCTATGAAAAGAGAAATTCTTCATGGAGAAATTACATCTCCCATCAATCCGAAGCCTGGCTGCCGTTTTGCAGCACGCTGCAAGTTTGCAAAGGAAGTCTGCAGCCAGCCTCAGGTTCAGGAGGAAGTATCTACAGGTCATTTTGTGTCCTGCTGTCGGATTAAGGAATTAGGCTAAATATCAAAAAGAGAGGCAAATTCATATTGGGATTTGTCTCTGTTTTTAAGGAGGATGCTATGAATGAACTTAAATTAGAAATCATTGATCAAGCCGGATGGCTTGCACAGGAAGAAATCCGGGTGATGAAAGATAAATATGCCCTTCTCCTTGATGCGGTAAAAAAAGGAGAAGAGCAGTACAAGGATAGTCTGGGCTGGCTCGATGTGGACCGTTGGGCCGGAGAAGACTGGATCTTGAAGTATGAAGAGCTTGCAAAGGCAGTTCAAAAGGATGGCGATGTTTTAGTTGTCATCGGAATCGGCGGATCCAATCAGTCGGCAAGAGCTGTGGTAGACGCAATTGGTTCAAAAAATCATGTAAAGATCGTATATGCCGGAAACAGTATTTCAGCGGACAGTATTTGTAATGTACTGGAAGAGATAAAAGGAAAAAGTGTATACATAAATGTAATTGCAAAGAATTTTGAAACCTTGGAACCGGGCATCGGATTCCGGGCACTTCGGGCATTTCTGAAGGATCAATATGGGGCTGAATACTCAAAAAGAGTGATCTGTACCGGAACATGCGGTACAAAGTTCGAAGAAATAGCCAGGGAAAAGGGATATTATTTCCTGCCCTTTCCCGAGGATGTGGGAGGGCGGTATACCAGCCTGACACCCATCGGACTCTTCCCGCTGGCAGCAGCAGGACTGGATATCCGTGCTATGGTGGAAGGTGCCAGGCACATAAGCCGGAGGCTTCAAAAGGAAGATGCGGCTGAGAACATAGCACTTGAATATGCAGTTGTGCGGAATATGCTGTATGAAAAAGGACTGAAGCTGGAGATGCTCTCCTGTTTTGAGCCAAGAATGTTTCGTTTTGCAAAATGGTGGATGCAGTTGTTTGGTGAAAGTGAAGGAAAGGACAATAAGGCATTGTATCCCGTATTTGGAACCTTTTCGGAAGACCTTCATTCCATTGGCCAGTATATCCAGGATGGAGATACGATCATGTTTGAAACCTTCCTTAAGGTTGAGGACACCGGAGCTTCCTATGTGATTTACGGCGATGATGTAGAGGATGGGTTTTCTGTTCTGGATGGAATGGATTTTGATGAGATCAACCGGGTTGCATTTGAGGCTACTGTGGCAGCCCACAGTGAGAAATTTCCCTGTCTCATACTTTCTATACCGGCCATTGATGAGGAAACCTTTGGACAGCTTTATTATTTTTATCAGTTCATGTGCTATCTTTCTGCAAAGATTCTGGGCGTAGACCCATTTAATCAGCCGGGAGTGGAAGCATACAAAAACTACATGTTCAAAAGTTTAGGAAAATGTGTTGAGGATTAGACTGGGATTCCAAAGGAGGAACTATGGTTAGAGATATTCTGTTATATATGTCTGATCAGCACTCATATAATTTGCAGGGCTATGCAGGCAATCCGGTTGTCCGCACGCCTACGCTGGATAAACTGGCAAAGCAGGCAACGGTCATGACTAATGCCATGACTTCCTGTCCGTTATGTGTTCCGGCCAGGGCTTCCATGATTTCCGGACTTCTTCCCAGCAATAATGGAGTGCTGTTCAATTTTAATTCTATCAGCTCAGACCAGGCTACTTTTCTGCACAGCCTGACTGTATCCGGCTATGATACGGTGCTCTGCGGACGGATGCATTTTGTAGGACCGGATCAGAGACATGGCTATGCAAAACGTATTGCGGGCGACAGAACTCCGGTATTTCATAATGGGGTGCCGAATCAGGGAATGAAAGGAGGAACCCAGATCAGGGGCTTCGATGAAAACAGCTCTGTATATTATATGGGCGGAGGCGATTCACCGGTCCTTGCTTATGACCGCTATGTGACAGCCAGAGCATTGGAGTATCTGGCTGGGAATTATGAAAAACCGCAGTTTATCACGGTAGGTGCATATGGGCCCCATTTCCCCTATGTGGCACCGAAGGGGCTGTATGATTATTATTATGATAAGGTTTCCTTAGAGGGAGCAGAGAAGATTGCGGGTGAGCATCCGGTACTGGACGGTAAGCTTTGTGAGACGGACCCTGATGTGGTAAGAGCGGCGAGAGCGGCATACTACGGACTGGTGGAGACTACGGATTATCATATAGAGACGGTTTACAAGGCCTTCCGGGAATACGTGGAGAGGAACGGACACGAAGGAATCTTTATCTATGTTTCAGACCATGGAGATATGAACGGTGACCGGGGTTATTATGGAAAACAGGTGTTTTATGATCCTTCGGTACACATTCCTTTCCTGATTGAGGGAGACGGAATTCCCAAGGGAAAGGTGATTGATACTCCGGTCAGCATTATGGACATGGGGCCTACCATCTGTGAACTGGCGGGAGCAGAAATTCTTCCGGGTGACGGAAAGAGTCTTGTGCCTGTCATAGCAGGTGAAGCAGTGGATGAGGAACGCATGGTTGTAAGTGAACAATACATGTATCTGCCAAATGGGGATACCTGCCTGGGGCGTATGGTGCGGTACCGGAACTGGAAATTCACCACCTATTCCGGGTTTGAAGGAAAGGACCAGCTTTTCGACTGTAAAGCCGATCCTCATGAACGCTGTAACGTTATCGGAAAGTATCCGGAGATTGCAGGACGTTTGAAGGCAAAAACTGAGGAATATAAGGATTATGATACGATTATGATTCATGAAAACTGGCTGATGAATCAGCTTAGAATCCTCACAAAATGCAATTATGATGATCAGGAGGAAAGATGGCCCTGTCCGGAAATCCCTATGGTGGAGAATCCGGTTCAAAGAAAGGCACCTTTCGAACCGACTCCTTGGGCAGCAGCCATGAGAAAAAAGCTGCAATAGGATATGAGAACATAAAAATAGAGGTGGCCATGATTTGGCGTTCACCTCTATTTTATTGCTGTTTTATATGGTTACTGTGTCAGAAATCCGGGCGGAGAGATAGATGCCCAAAACAATTTCCAGGGTTTTCTTTGCATCCTCAGGACTCCAGGGCATTGGCTCTCCATGAATGAGAGCCTCATAGCAGCTTCTGATCTGCTTTTCGTGGAAAACACCCCAGTAACTTTCGCCGCCTGCAGTGCTGGAGTCAAGGCTGGGAAGAATGGACTCCCTTTCTCCGTTTTCCCAGGAGATGTCCATCTGATCTGCGGTCAGAAGGGCAGTTCCGTTTTCACAATGAATCTCTATGCGTATGGGGCTGTTTTTGGTGTAATAGTTGCAGGCAAAAAAGCTGTATACGGCACCGTTTTCCAGGGTAATGGCTGCATCTGCCACATCTTCCACCTCAATGGTTTCGAGGACTCTGCGGGCAATGTGCCCCTGAACCTTGACAGCGTCCATGTTGGTCATATACCGGACCAGGTCAATGGAATGGATTGCCTGGTCGATAATCACACCGCCGCCCTCGGTCTGCCAGCTTCCCTTCCAGTCACATTCATAATAACTGGGGGGACGATGCCATGCCAGTATAGAAAATGCGCCTTTCACGGCTCCAAGAGTTCCATCCTGAATCAGGGAACGCACCCGTTCCACACCGTCGATATAGCGGTTCTGGAAGATGACACCCAACTGTTTTTGGCTTCTTTTACTGGCGTCAATCATCTGATCAGCGTCCTTTAAAGAGATTCCGATGGGTTTTTCCGTCAGCACGTTGACACCTGATTCCAGGGCTGCCACCGCATATTCGCAGTGGAGATGGTGGGGCAGAAGGATGTGAAGGATGTCGGGGCGATGTTCCCTGAGCAGGTTTTTAAAGCTTATTAAGTCTACCGTATCAGAGGCAGCGCAGCCGGGGAAGTTTTCCGCAAATTTCTCTGCACGGTCAAGGTGCTTGTCCATAGCCAGCACCACTTCCACAGTTTCTGAGCCGATGTTTTGCAGTGCAGGAACATAGGCAGAGGTAATTCTTCCGCAGCCAATAACGGATGCACGAAGTTTAGACATACGATCATCTCCCTTCTGTCTGGAGCATGTCACGGATTCCATGAAGATAGCTGAGAGCCTTTTGGTAGCTGGACTGATCAAAGTTTCCAAGTTCGTACTCCACAATTGCCCAATCATTTTCATCAAGATTCTGGTTCAACTGTCTCATGAGACGGGGATAGTCCATATCTCCGGTGCCAAGGTCAACGTATCCGGCATGAACCTCATTGAAATTTAAGGCCATGGGGTTATCTGATTTCTTGTAGTCTCTTAAATGAACATAATGGAATCTGCCGGGATACTGTTTTAAAAGTTCTGCCGGATCAAAGCCGGATACAGCAGCCCAGCCGGTATCCAGGGCAAAATGAACTTCGGGAGCGTAGTCCGCAAGGGCAAACCAGATCAGGCCGTCATCGGCAAATTCCCAACTGTGGTTGTGGTAATTGACACGGACACCGTATTCTTTGTAGATATCCCCGGCAATGGCATTGAAGTTTTCAGCCATGATCCGGACATTTTCAGGATCGTGAAGGTCCTTGTGGGGAACACCTTGGGCCAGGGTGCAGGTTTTAAGCTGCTCCATGTCCGGAACTCCGCCGGTGACAATGATATTTTTATTGGGAAGCACAGAAACAAACCGGGCAACTTTTTCCATGGCAGTCCGGGCTGTGCCAGGATCATGGAGAAGATCTAAAAGCTTTACATTGTTGGCGTGCATTCCAGCCAGAGCTACATGGTATTTATCCAATACAGCGGTCAGCTTTTCCCGGTCCTCGACTCCGAAAAAACGCTCCCCCAGTTCACAGCCTTCGGCGCCGGAATCTGCCAGCCGTTTGATTACGGCTTCTGTATCCGATGCAATTTCAGCTCCGTAAAGGACACAATGAGCACCTAATTTCATAATTGATTTCCCCCTTGATTTTCGTTTATGTGTACAATTTCCTGACGGTCAGCGGAATCCTGGGCATACTGGATGAGAGTCTGGATATATTTCCCCCGTTCAAAGGTGAGAAGTGTGTCACTTCCTTTTTGAATGGCATCCAGGAACTGGCGGATTTCGTAGTAGAAGTTAATGGCAAAGGGAACCCGGGGAGCGTTTTTGTCTCCGCCGTAGCATGACTCCGGAACAGGAACCACTTCCGGCTGTTTGGAATAGCCGCCGTTTTTATCCTTTAGCTGGAGTGTCAGTTCAAATGGCCGGTTTCCGTGGAAGGTCATTTTTCCGCCTTCTCCCACAATTTCCAGCATAAAGGTTGCACCTACCCGGCTTGCTGTAAAATTATAAAGGGTTCCTCCGGTAGTGCGGCAGATCCAGCAGGCCACATCATCATTGTTCACAGTTCCCATTTCGCCGGGCTTTCCTATGATCTCTCTTTCCTTAATGCATGTGTCCTGCATTGCGGTGATGTCGCAGATGGGGCCACAGATATCGCGGAGGAGATAGTCGCAGATGTCCATCATATGGCTGCCAAAGTCGGCTAAAGCACCTGGACCGGAAAGCTCCTTCTGCATGCGCCATTCCAATTTGACTTCCGGGTCGGCAATGCGGTCACCGCCCTGTTCTTCCCGGACAAAGAAAATCCGTCCCATGACTCCCTCATCGAGAAGCTGTTTCATGTATACAAACCCTGGAATATCCCGGTAGCACAGGCCGATCATGGCAACCTTTCCGGTTTCCTTTGCATACTTTAATGCCTCGTCGCAATCTTCTGGGACAGGAGCAAACGGTTTTTCACACAGAACGTGTTTTCCTGCTTTTAAGGCAGTCACAGACAATTCCACGTGGGTTGAATTTGGTGTACATATGCTGACCGCATCGCAGAGGGAAAAGAGCTCTTCAAGACTGCTGCAGGCTTTTGCATCCTTCATTTCCAGCTTTTCGATGTAACCCTGGGCACGTCCTTCTGCAATATCATAGACTGCCGTAATGACTGCATCCTCACAGCACTGATATGCCTTAATGTGATTCTGCGCAATGCCGATGGTGCTTCCGCTTCCGATAATACCGATTCTAACCATGTTAATACCTCCGCCTTTTTATTGTTTATATGTAACTGTTCAGGACGGGGATTTTCTTGCATGACACTGATTTTAACCCCATTATTCCTCCGTACTGGACTGTTAAGTTTATATTATAGAATGAGGTTTTCCAGATACGCTTTCCCCTCAATTAATCCGTTTTCTACAGCATCAAGACTTCCTTCATAAGCTGCATCCTCATGCTCTAAGCTGATGGTCCCGTCGTAGCCGTTTTCTTTCAGCAGGCCGATGAGTTTTTTCCAGTCCAGTTCGCCTCTTCCGGGAATGCGGTAGCTCCACCAGCTGAAATCTGTTAAGATGCCGGTGCGCGCCAGTTGTTCCCGGTCAATGGCAGCGTCTTTTGCATGAACGTGAAAAATCCGGTCCTTAAATTCACTGACCGGTGCATAAGGGTCTATCATCTCCCAGACAAGGTGACTGGGGTCATAGGCAAGCCCTGCCATATCACTTCCCAGGCGGTCAAAAATCTGGGTCCACATCACAGGGGAGATGGCAATATTGCCCATGAGAGGACAATTTTCAAAGCAGAGTTTCACATTGTTTTTTTCTGCCAGTTCCACCATGGGACCCAATACATCCACCACCTGGTCAAGACTCCGGACAGGGATGCGCCGGATCATGTTTCCCCTGTCTTTTACGGAAGGGTCACGGTCATAAATGCCTTCCTCAATACTCTTGTTAATCCCCGTAGAAGTCACCACCTTTGGAATTCCAAGGGCACTGGCAAATTCAATCCGTTTTTTCAATTCGGCCAGATGTGTTCTGGCTTCTTCTTTATCTGTGCTCAGATAATTGCGGCAGTAGATCAGTGTTGAAATGGATATTCTGCCGTCAGACAGGACTTTTTCATAGGAATTCCGGTCCAGGGGGAGCATGGGACCGCATTCCAAGTCAGTAAATCCATGTGCTGCCCCCCAGTCGGCCACTTCCTCCAGAGTTTGAAACTGATTCTCGAAACTCCGCCTTGCCTGTTCCACAAGTGCATTTGTAATGAATCCGATTTTCATATTATGTTAATCTCCTGTTATGATATAGTGTGAAACATGAAAAATATATTTAATAAATTAAATTGATTAAGAAATTCCTATTGTCATTATATAGAAGAACAGGCATAAAATCAACATATATTAGTAACTTTAATATTTTTTTTACAAATTTAAAAAAATATGATATGATGGATTTATAAAATATAATTTATATAATTAATAAATAGAAGATGAAAATTCAAGGGGGAAACAGTATGCCTGTATTACAGGGGAAAAATCTAATGAAAATAAAGCAGCAGAATATGGAGTCTATTAAAAGGGTGCTTTATCAGAGTGCACCTATTTCCAGAGCTGAGATAGCGGAACGGCTGGAATTGACTCCGCCTACGATCACCAATATTGTGCTGGAGATGATTCAGCAGGGAGTCGTACAAGAGCTGAAGGGAGATCAGAAAAAGCAGACAGTAAAGGGAGTTGGCCGGAAGCCCATTAACATTGATCTGGTTGCAGAATCAAAGCTGGCTCTGGGAATTTCACTGGGAAGAGATGTGACTCATTACTGTATTACAAATCTCAGAGGAGAAGCCCATATTCTTGAAAAGACGGATGTGGTGTCTGATGATTATGAGACCATGCTGGAACAGATGAAGAACCTTCTGCATACGGTCAGGAGCAGATATCCTGCGGAATGGGAAAAGCTGCTTGGAATCGGAGTTTCGACTCCGGGAATTGTGGATTCGGAAAGAGGTATCCTGAACAATCTGGAGACAGAAAGGGTTAGCTGGAACGGACGTTTTCTGGCAGATGAGATCAGTCGGATGTCAGGACTGCCTGCTATGCTGGAGAATAACGTGCAGGCCAGGGCAGCCATTATATCTCTGTTCCGGCCGGAGCTTTTAGATGGTGATACCACCTTTGCACTCTGCCATGTTGCATGGGGAATTGCATGCCCCATCATTCTGCGTAATCACTCCCTGATGGGCAATGATTTTGCAACAGGTGAGATTGGAAAGATGATTTTAGATCCTAACGGTGTGAAAGTTCCTCATTGCGGAAAGCCAGGAAGCTTAGAGTCAACCTCCAGTCTCCGGGGCATTTTAGAGCTGTGCAGACAGGCCATGGCAGAAGGTACCTGTGAAGAACTGCTTAAAATCTGTCAGGATCCGGAAAAACTGGAGCTTGAGGATATTCTGGCGGCTCAGAACAGGGGAGACAGAGCGGTCTGCAAAATTATGGACAATGCAATGAAATTCCTCGGAATTGCACTGGCTAATATGGTGGGAGTCATCAATCCCCATCGGATTTTCCTTGGGGGAGGTGTTTTCCGGAACTATCAGAACTTTGAGGTGGCCCAGTCTTCCCTTATGAACCATGCATTCCGGGCCAGTGATGAGAAGCTGGAAGTTTCCTTTATAGACCTGGGAGAGTATGGCGGAGCAGTGGGGGCAGCGGCAAAATGCATTGAACGGTTTTTTATCAAAGGGTAAATGAGGTAAGGTGTTATGACGAGTAAATTTCGGATCCACACGTTTAAATATCTGATAGCAGCCGGGACATCAGCGGTATCTCTGGGAATGGCGGTTCTGATGTTTTATCTTCACGAGTGGCGCGGAGTGGTCATGTTCCTGTTGGTGGCCTGTCTGTTTGCCTGGATAGCGGTACTGTATGGGGCTGTAATCACCATTGACAGAGATGAAATCCGAATGAGTTTTTGGGGAATACCCATAAGAAAGAACACCTGGAATGAAATCAAAGAGGTTGGGGTGGTAGGAACAAATATTTTCAGGGCAGAAAAGGGAAAGTACACCGGCAGCCGTTACATTTATTTTTCCACGGAACCAATGGATGAGAATGAGCGGTTCCGGCTGGCCATGAAGTGGCCGCCCGGAAAAATGATATATCTGCTTTACACCAGAGAGAGGGTGGACCGGATCCAGGCCATTTGGGACAATGAGATATCTTCTTATCATGCGGGAGATATATTTTTTTAGTCAGGAGGATACATAAAGAGATGCGCAATGAAAAAAGACCCAATATAATTATCTTTAACCCGGATCAGATGCGTGCAGATGCATTGGCACATTTGGGAAATCCTGCTTCTTCAACACCGTTTCTGGATGAGTTCTCCAGTACTGATGCGGTGTCATTTCGAAATGCTTACTGCCAGAATCCGGTCTGCGTACCCAGTAGATGCAGCTTTTTTACCGGACTCTACCCTCATGTATCCGGACACCGGACCATGCAGTATCTGCTTCATGAAGAGGATTCAACACTGTTTTCCGAATTAAAGGAGGCAGGGTATTATGTGTGGATGAATGACAGAAACGATCTGCTTGCCGGACAGGCCTCCGGACTGGAACATCTGCACAGCGATGAAATCTTTTTTGCCACCGGTCAGTCAGAGGGCGCCGGTCCTGTTAATAAGGACTTCCGGGGAAAGCCTGGGGATAAAAATTATTATTCCCATTATGAAGGCCGGCTGGAAACAGATAAGGATGGCAGGTATATTTCTGATGATGATCTTTCGGTAAATGCAGCCATTGAGAGGCTGAAAAATCCGGTGGATGACAGACCCATCTGTATGTTTCTCGGATTGATGTATCCCCATACTCCTTATGGGGTGGAAGAACCCTACTTTTCCATGATAGATTCCCATAAACTTCCCCCCAGGGCATCAAAGGGCAAGGGGAAGGCATTGATGCAGGAACGGCTGAGAGGACTTATGGGAATGCAGGATTACACAGAAGAGGACTACGATCAAATACGGACCTGCTACCTTGGTATGTGCAGAAAGGTAGATGATCAGTTCCGAAGGCTCTGTGAGGCTTTAAAGGAGATTGGGGAATATGATAATTCTGCCATCTTTTTCTTCAGTGACCACGGGGATTATACAGGCGATTATGATCTTGTGGAAAAGGCACAGAATACCTTTGAAGACTGTCTGACAAGGGTTCCGTTTCTCATTAAGCCTCCCAAAGGTTTTAAAACAGATCCTGGAATTACAGATTCTTTTGCTGAACTGGTTGACTTTTATGCTACGGCCATGGATTTTGCCGGTGTTGTTCCCGGGCGGGACCAGTTTGGTAAAAGTCTGGCTCAGGTTCTGGCTGACAGAAACGCAGTGATAAGAACAGAGGTTTTCTGCGAAGGAGGCCGTATGCCCTATGAATACCAGTGTGATGAGTACCATGCGGCATCAGGACTCAATGGGGAGATTCCGGAAGGAAGCATGTACTGGCCCCGTCAGACGGCCCAGAAAGATGATCAGGCACATGCAAAGGGGACCATGATCCGGATGGGGGATTATAAGTATGTACACCGCTTTGGGGGAAAACATGAATTTTATGATTTGAACAAGGACCCGCAGGAAGAAATAAACCGGTATGAAGATCCGGATTATCAGGATATTATTGTGCAGATGCGGCTGCGGATGTTAGACTGGTACCAGGAAACCTGCGATGTAGTTCCTAGGTCTTATGACAGAAGAATGTCAGCAGAAGCTATGTGGAAGCGTTTTAAAAAGAAGTGTCCGCCAGAGGCAGAGGAATCCATAAAAGCCATGATCCAGGAGGGTGCAGGCCCGGCCAAGATACAGGCGGCGTTGACAAAATGGGAATCTATCCATACATAACAGGTGATTTAACCGTTCATATTCAAAGGTATAATATGAATGTGAACGGTCTCTCCAAAAAAATCAAGAGCCGGTAACCGCAATTTTTGTCTTGCGTGTTATCGGCTCTTCGTCTGGCTCTCTGATAACCGTTGTATTCAGTTGCTTTACATGGATTAGAGGTTCTTGTTTGCATTTCAGGCATAACAGAGGAACGTTTTTAGTTCTGTATCTTCCCGGATTTTTGTATGGGTTTTATTTCTGCAGATTATTCTCACTTTTTGTTTTACTTGCTGCGAAAGAGTGTTTCCGCAGACGAATAAAAAAGATAAATGCAAGTACAGAAACAAGCGCAGATGTAATCGGTGTATTCAACCATATTCCATCTAATTTTAGAGACCACATAATAGGCAATAATGCAATCGGGACAATAAGAGCATTTGAAACAGAAAGTATGGTTGCAGGGAGCGGGATTTCCAAAGCGACCAAAAAATTTTGTACGGCAAACCCAAACCATCTTGTTAAATATGTCAAACTGTATAACTGCAAAGCATAAGCAGACATTACAAGCAATTCTTTTTCATTTTCCTGCATAAACATTGATGCAATCATTTCGGGGAAAACAAGCATAAGCACTGTTCCGCCGATAGAAATAACTGCACAGGCTATAACACAATATTTTATAAGACCTTTTACTCTGCCGATATTTCCTGCACCCCAATTATATCCAATAGCGGGCTGCATACCGTCGCAAGTTCCATACAGCAACTGTTGAAGCGTATCTCCGACATATACCAATATGCCATAAACACTAACCGCTATTGAGCCTCCAATATTTAGAAGAACAATATTCATCAGGATAGAGGTCAATCGTCCGGCAATATTACTCAAAAAATTCGGACTTCCTCCAGATATAATTTTGCGTATCAACCGAAGGGTAAAGCGCGGTTTACGAAACTGCAAGGTCAGTTTTTTTCTCACAAACGGATAAAGTGCAATAATGGTACAAATAAACATTCCGCTGCTAACGGCAAAGGCAGAACCGCTGATCCCCATATTGAGTACGGAAAGGCAAAGATATTCCAATCCTAAAATCAGCACCGACATAACGATATTGAGAGCCATACTGCTCTTGATTTTTCCGCATATACGCAGAAAGTTATCGACAGCAAAAATCATTGTTGTGAATGGAGAAGCAATTGCATACACTCGCATATACTGAACTGCCATAGTTCCTAATTCTTCATCGGCACCCATTAACTGCATAAGAAGCGGTGCAGAAAAAAACAGAATGGCACCTGTGATAACCCCGATAATAAATATCATCAAGCAAGCACAGGTGAAGTAATTGTTTGCCTCTTCATTTTCCTTTTTGCCGAGAGATATCGAAATATTAACTGACGAACCTACACCTATCAAGTCCGCCAGTGAAAAATTGATAAGCACAAAGGGGAACGCTAAATTGAGGGCAGCAAAAGCGGTTTCCCCCAACAAGTTACCGACAAAAATCCCGTCAAATAATCCCCACAATGACGAAGCAATCATACTGATCGCACCGGGAATAGCAATCATAAAAAACAGTTTTAGGGGCGTTTCCTTTGCGTATAAATCAGAACTGTTCATGTTTGATATGCTCCTTTTTGTTCTGAAGTATTTCGTGAAATTCCTGGTATAAACGATTACCGAATTCCTCTAATGCAGAAACAAATTCAGGCGGGTAATTTTCCAAAGTCCCAATAATTGCTTTCTCCTCTGCCGAATAAATATCCTTCAAAAATCTATCCGCATATTTTCTGCCGCTTTCCGTCAAAACAATAGCTTTTTCTTTTGTGTGCTGCTCTGAACAGAACATAATATATCCCTCGGCAAGCATAGTCTTGACGATAGAGTTAATGGTTGTTCGCGGGATTATCCATTCGTCACTTATTTCCTTTTGTGAATGGGGTTTCCCGTCAGTAAGTGCATATAAAAATGCGAGAGTGTTTTCGTTAATACCGTAATTTTTTCCGAGAAGATAATACACACCGTCTATCTTATTGGTTGCAAGCATGATACGTCTGACGGTTTCATAATTCTTATCCATAAATTAGCCTCCTAATTTCAATACGAAATCGTATCAAGTATCATAATCCTATTTCGTATCAAAGTCAACAGACTTCATAGAAAAGCTGCAAATTATTTTGAAAACGGATGGGCAGAAATATTCCGTCTGTTTATGTAGTTTTCTCTGCCGCCAATAATTGCAGAAAACGTTTGAGCAAAAAGTTAATGCCTTATTCCTCCATATAAGGTATAATACCAAATGGAGGGATTTTTTCATGTATGGATTAATGATTATCGTATTTGCAGTCAGCCTGCTTTCTTCTGCTGTTGGAGCCATTTGCGGCATTGGAGGAGGCGTGATTATAAAACCGGTTTTAGATGCAATGGGGATTATGAGTGTATCGGCCATCAGTTTCCTTTCAGGCTGTACAGTTCTTTCTATGTCAGTGGTTTCGGTATTTAAGAATATTAAGTCGGGAAATACCAGCCTGGATATTAAAATGTCTTCTTTGCTGGCTCTTGGTGCGGTAGCCGGAGGAGTGACAGGGAAGATCGGCTTTCAGATGCTGAAGGATTATGCAGGCAATGAGACACTGATCGGGATGGTACAGGCAGCGGTTTTGCTGGTCATAACAGCATCAACCCTGATTTATACTCTGCTGAAATCAAGAATTAAGACAAAGCAGTATAAGAGCAGAGGAGTGCTGGTTTCCGTAGGATTGGTCCTGGGCATTATGTCCAGCTTTCTGGGAATAGGCGGAGGTCCTATGAACCTGATCGCTCTGGAATATTTCTTTTCCATGAGGACAAAAGAAGCTGCATTTAATTCCCTTTACATCATTATGTTTTCACAGATTGCCAGCTTGATTCAGGTTTCTCTTACAGGAACCATGCCGGAAGTGAACATGATATATGCCCTGCTCATGGTAGGAGGCGGTATATTAGGTGGAAACATTGGAAGCATCATCAACAAGAGGATTGATGAAAAAGCTGTAACCAAATTATTTATTGGTTTGTTAGTGATAATCATAGGGATCAATATTTATAATATTGTAAAATTCTCGGCAATTTGACTTAAGGGAAATTGCATATTCTGCTTATTCTTTGTATATCCAAAAGGCACATGTATACTAAAGTGCCTTTTTTTATTTCTGTTAAATTTCCTTATATATATTTGAAGAAAAGGTATGAAAAAAGTTCAACCTTATTAATTCAGATTAAAATGTTAAAATAGCCTTATCACAAAGAGAACGAGGAGATAAAGTTATGAATAATAGGAAAAGGACCGAGAAGATTCCTAAAATAGCCTGGCTGTTGATATCTTTTATGTCGGCAATGATTTTATGGTATCTCTTGTCATTGAATCCAAAGACCGCAAGAAGTTTTCCTAATATAATTCTTACGTTTCAGTCCCTGGAAACCATGATTTCACGAGGGGTGTTCTGGACAGATATGGGAAGCAGTCTGATTTCAGTAATGGCCGGCTTTGCAATTGGATTTGTATTGTCCCTGCCTGTTGCTGTTTTAATGGCCTGGTATGCGCCTATCAGAAATATAATTGAGCCATGGATCCAGTTTGTCCGCAATATTCCGCCGCTGGCATATGTGCCGCTGGTTGTTATATCAGCGGGAGTAGGACGAAAACCGCAGATTATTGTCATTACAATTGCCACATTCCTTATTATGACAATTACAATTTACCAAGGTGTGATCAATGTAGATGAAACATTAATAAAAGCAGCCAGGGTGCTGGGGGCCAGTGATAAACATATTTTCTTTAAGGTAATAGCTCCCGCCACATTGCCGTTTATTATAACAGCAATCAGGCTGGGAAGCTCAACTGCATTGACCACATTGATTGCGGCAGAATCTACAGGTGCTGTATCGGGCCTGGGAATGAGGATTCGTTCGCTGAATAACAGTTTTGAATCTGCCCCTATGCTTTTATATATTATAACCATTGGCATTATTGGAATGTTGATAGAACGGTTAGTCAAGTTTCTAGAAAGGAGGTTTACCGGATGGCAGGAGAAGAGGGAAGTGTAAAAGTTAAAATTGACAATGTCAGGAAGGTTTTTAACACCAGAAACGGGGAAATGATTGCTTTAAACGGTGTCAGCCTTGATATTAGAGAAAATGAATTTATTTCTGTCGTGGGACCTTCCGGATGCGGAAAGTCGACATTGCTGAATATTATAGCAGGATTATCAGAACCAACTTCCGGCCGTGTTTTGTGCGATGGAAAAGAGATACACGGAACAGGAACGGAACGAGGAGTTGTATTCCAGCAGTACGCCTTATTTCCGTGGCTGACTGTCAAGAAGAATGTTATGTTTGGGCTGAAAATAAAAGGAATCAAAGGGAAAGAAGCAGAAGATATTGCCATGAAGTATATAAAGATGGTACAACTGGAAGATTTTGCGAACCACTATCCCAAGGAACTCTCCGGCGGCATGAAACAAAGAGTTGCCATTGCAAGAGCGTATGCGGTAAATCCCTCTATCCTTTTAATGGATGAGCCTTTTGGGGCATTGGATGCCCAGACAAGAACACAGCTTCAGCAGGAACTTCTTGAGACCTGGGAAAAGGAAAAAAAGACATGTTTCTTTATTACCCATGATGTAGACGAGGCCATCATCCTGGGAGGAAAGGTGATCATCATGAGTGCAAGACCCGGTTGTATTAAGGAAATTGTGGATGTCGATATTCCCTATCCCCGTAATCAGGAAGTAAAGATGGCACCAAAATTTCTGGAATTAAAAAATTATATTTGGAGTCAGGTGTATCAGGAATATCTGGAGGTAAGAAAGTAAGTAAGTAAGTAAGGATACCTTAAAGAAATATTAAAATAAGGCATTGAAAAATGGGGTTGTAAAGAGCTTATAGAAATAAAATACTGCAAAATAATATTAAGGAGGAAAGATTGACATGAGGAAAAAAGTATTGGGGTTACTTCTGGTAACATCATTGGCAGCAGGTGCGTTGATTGGATGCGCAAGTAAGAAGGAGACCACCCCTGAGGTGACTTCGGCAGAGGTTTCACAAACAAAGGAGGAAGGGGCAGCAGCGGAAAAAGAAGTTCAGGAATCAGCACCAGTCCAGAAGCCGGTCACAGTCTCTGTTGCATATATGCCTAATTATGGAAGTCTTTGGGCAATTGAAAATGCCATAGAACAAGGCTATTTGGAAGAAGAGGGGATTACAGTTAAGTTAACAGAATTTCAAGATGGGCCAACAATTATTGCTGCTATGGAATCGGGAAGCATTGATATCGGTTATATTGGACAGGGAGCCCATAAGCTTTGTATTGAAGGACAGGCGACAATTTTTGCCTTATCCCATATTTCTAATGGTGATGCCCTGATCGGCGGAGAAGGAATTCTTTCTGTCGAAGACCTGGCAGGAAAAAAAGTGGCATATTCATCCGGAAGCTCCAGTGAGGATATCCTTCTTAATTCACTGAAAAAAGCGGGCATGACTATGGACGACATTAAAGCGGTGGATATGGACGCCTCTGCAATTGTGACTGCAATGTTATCCGGCGGTGTTGATGCATGTGCCACATGGTCACCTAACAGCCTGAAAATTTTGGAAGAAATGCCAAAGGCGACAAAGTTAACAGATAATCTTACATTTTCCGATAAGACAGTATCATTGGCAAGCTGGATCGCAATGCCTGGTTATGCAAAAGAAAACAGAGATGTATTAGTAAGGTTTACACGTGCACTGTTCAAAGCAATGGATTATGCGGCAAATGATCACTATGAGGAAACTTCTGAATTAATTGCAAAGCAGACAGCGCAGGATGTAAAAACAGTGTTTGAGCAGCGCGGCGATGCAGAATGGCTGACAGGAAAAGTAGTTGCCGGGGGAGCCGCCAATGGTGAAGTGGAAAAGTATTATGAATTACAGAAAGCCAATTTTGTTGAATCAGGAGCTGTAGGAAAAAATCCGGCTGTTTCGGACTATGTTATGTTAGATGTTATGACTGAAGCCGGAGAATATTAAGATCTGGAAGTTTTCGATAAAAGACGGTAGTTATGAGGGGGTAGGGTTGCTAAAAGGCAGCTCTATTCCTACTATAAAAAACCTGTTGATGAAACCATGAAAGCTATGAAGCAAAGGAGAGAACATGTATCATAATTACTATTATTATAACAAGGAAGAGCTGTTGAAAAATCCAAAGATTCCTCTTATTGTCAGAGAAAATAATGAAGCTGTATTTAAGGCAATGGCCGAAGAAATGCTGGCAGAGATCAAAGAAAATAATATGAGGGGAGAGAAGACCGTATTTATATGCCCTGTAGGACCAGTGGGACAGTATCCGTATTTTATAGAGCTGGTTAATAAAGAGAAGGTCAGTTTAAAGAACGTATGGTTTATTAATATGGATGAATATTTAACGGATGACAGACAGTGGATTCCAAAGGAGCACCGGCTCAGTTTCCGCGGTTTTATGGACCGTATGGTGTATTCTAAAATAAGCGAGGAACTGGTGATGCCGGAATCCCAGCGCATTTTTCCGGATCCGGGTAATATTGCCCATATACCAGAATTAATTGAGGCTTTGGGCGGCGTGGATATATGCTTTGGGGGAATTGGTATCAATGGTCATGTGGCATTTAATGAAGCTTCTGATGAATTAAGTCCTGAAGAATTTTTAAAACTGGAAACGAGAGTACTTGAAATTGCAAAAGAAACAAGAGCAGTCAATTCCATTGGTGATTTAAATGGAGCTTTGGCTGACATGCCTCAATACTGTATTACGGTTGGATTCCGTGAGATTTCAAAGGCAAGAAAAATTCGGCTGGGATGTTTTAGAGACTGGCATAGAGCTGTTGTAAGACATGCCGCTTATGGGGAAAGAAGTGCGCATTTTCCGGTAAGTCTGTTACAGGACCATGAGAATATTAATATCCAGCTTACGGAATTTGTAGCGAGCCTTCCGGAATAAGGAGAAGCTTATGTTTGATTACTATTTAAAAAACGGAAAAGTTTATATCAATCATGCCTTTGAAGAAATGACAGTCGGAGTTTATAATGGGAAAATAAGATTGCTTTCGGCAGATGATAAGCTTCCCGAAGAAGCCGATATAATTGATGCTTCGGGTAAAAAGGTGGTACCGGGTTTTATTGACATACACTCTCATGGAGCGGCAGGGGTGGATGTTAATGAGGCAGCAGCAGAAGGTTTGGAAACAATATGCAAAGCTGTGGCGCGGTGCGGAACAACTTCCTGGCTGGCTTCTGTACTTACGGATACGGAGGAACAAACGAAACGATGCATTGATGAATTTAAAAAGCATAGGAATATGGAACATAAAGGAGCTGACTTATTAGGAATTCATCTGGAAGGACCATTTTTGTGCAGCATGTATAAGGGGGCCATGCCGGAACATTTGCTGCAGATGCCCAATATGCCTCTGTTGAGAGAATATCAGAAACGCGCCGGGGGATATATTAAATACATTACCATATCACCGGAAGTAGAAGGTATTGTGGATGATATTCCTGAGATGACAGAGCTTGGAATGGCAGTGGCCATAGGACATTCCGGTGCAGATTATGACACCAGTTGGAGGGCCATTCACAATGGCGTGTCTGCATGTACCCACACCTTCAATGCAATGAAACTGATGCACCAGCATTTTCCGGGCATTATGGGAGCTGTACTGGAATCGGATATTTATTGCGAAGCAATTTGTGATGGAAGACATTTACATCCGGGAGTTGTACGTTTATTGATTAAGACCAAGGGGCTGGATAAGGTCATTGCCATTACGGATTCCATCATGGCAGCAGGACTGTCTGACGGACAGTACCGGTTAGGGGTAAATCATGTCATTGTTAAAGATGGGGATGCCAGACTGGAAGACGGAACCCGTGCCGGAAGTACATTAACACAGAATGTTGCTTTAAAAAATTTACTTGCTTTTACAGGAAGGCCGTTGGAGGAGGTACTCCCTCTTTTGACTGAAAATCCGGCAAAACTGGTAGATGTATACGATAAAAAGGGATCTTTGGAAGATGGTAAAGATGCAGATATTGTTGTTCTGGATGAAAAAAATGACGTATTTGAAGTGTTTGTTCAGGGAAGAAAAATCCAAAGGTAATATATATTCTCCTGCCGGTGTGGTAAAATGAAGAAATCATAAATCATGGAAAGTGAGGAATCTGGAAGTGTTAATTATACTTGCGGTCGGTCTTGTGATAGCCTCCATGTTAATTTTATTTTTGAAGAAAAGTAAGGAATCCATGTATCTTTTTGGATTGTGTTTAAGTCTGATGCTGGAAATTTGCGGAGTTATGCTGTTCATAGCAAAGAAAGGCGGTATTTCGCCGGAAATAATAAGCCTGTTTTATTTCTCCAGGAGAATAAAAAATGAAATACAATATTTCCTTATCACATTAAACCAGATGGGATACCTGATTGCATTGGGTAGAACGCTGTTTCCTTATTTTTTAATAAAGCTTGCCATGAATTATTCCATGATTCCTGTTATTAGAAGAAAGCAGTGGATAACCAGGGGGGGGTCTGTATTGCCTGTCATAACTCTGATTCTTTATTATCCCGGAATGTATCGGTTTATTACATCGGACAGCCCCCTGGTTCAGATCATCCTTGTGAATGGGACATTGTTCTGGATGACATCATATCTACTCATAGCTGCTTTTCTTCTGGTTTATGAATTCAAATCGATTACCATGAAGTTCTGTAAAAAGCAATTCAGCCAAATTATGATATGTCTGTTTGCCCTGTCCGGAATATATTATCTGTACTATAGACAGGATCCGGGACAAGTGTATCGTTTTTACTGGTATACATATTCCTGGAGTAAGGGAATCGGGTACATGCAGGTGAATCCCTCTCTGTTTAGCTATCTGACCTTGGTGATTATCAGTGTGATCTGCTGTATTCTTGGCTTTTACAGTTTGTTTCGTTTCACCAGAAGAACTTACATGGATAATAAAGAAGATGTGGTGATGGAGCGTAAATTCGATTCTGTAAAAGTTGGAGTATCTGTGTTTGTACACAGTATGAAGAATCAGTTGTTATCAAACAGGGTGGTATTTAAACGTATCGACCAGTTATATGGACAGCCTGAGGTAGATGTACAGAGGTTAAGAGAATATATAACCACATTGGAAGAGGTCAATACTCTGATGCTGGGCAGGATGGAAGAATTGTACCGGTGTGCAAAGTCAAATGCAATTTATATGGTACCTGTCAGCGTGAAAGAAATTATGGAACATACCCTAACACTTTTTCGTGAAAAATATCCGGATGCCTGCGTGCATATTGATGCCGGGGCTGAAACGGTAATCCTGGCTGATAAGATTCATTTATGTGAGGCTTTATATAATTTACTGATTAATGCACAGGAAGCTGTATTAAGCTCGGAAAGGAAGGAAGATGGAGAAGTAGCACTATTATGTCATAATGAGAGATTATATACGGTTATTGAAATAAGAGATAATGGATGCGGTATGGATAAAAGTCATACAAAAAAAATATTCGAGCCTTTTTACTCCAGTAAAAATTCCAATTATAACTGGGGAATGGGATTGTATTATGTAAGAGAGATTGTAAAAAGCCATTTTGGTTCCTTAAGAGTGGAGAGCAGAAAGGGAAAAGGAAGCAGCTTTTACATCTTATTGCCTAAGTACCAGTAATTAATTTGCCTCATACAGTACGATGCAAAAATAAAATGTAAAAGGGGAGGGAAATGTTTTGAGCGGAAAAATAAAAATTTTGATTGCTGAGGACTTTTCGTTATTGCGCGAAGACATGAGTGAACTCATCAACACCCAGCCTGATATGGAAGTTGTGGGAGAAGCCTCCAGTGCAAAAGAAATCATCTATCTGGCAGAAAACATCAGTTATGATCTTATTTTAATGGATATTGAAATGGAAGCAATGAACGCGGGGATCATTGCCACACAAAAAATCAGAAAAAATAATCCGGAAGCAAATATTATTTTTCTGACAGCACATGAAACAAAGGAAATCATCGTGGCTGCAATGGGGACGGGGGCCTCTGATTATCTGATAAAGGGATGTGAAAGTCAGGAAATGCTTTATCATATACGCCGTTCATATGAAGGCCGTCCGGTTATGCAGGAAAACATTCATGAAACAATCCTGCAGGAGTTTGTAAGGCTTCAAAAAAGTGAAAGAAGTCTCCTGTTTTTCATTAACAGTGTTTCGAAATTAACTCCAACGGAGAGAGAGCTGATAAGGCTGTTGTTACAGGGGTGTAAGGTGAATCAAATTGCTGGGATTCGAAATGTGGAGGACAGCACAATAAAGACACAGGTGAAAGGGCTTTTAAATAAGTTTGGCTGTACCCGTACCAAAGAAGTCATTCAGATAATACATGAGCTGAACATAGAATATTTGTTTTTATCTGAATGATAACCGTAGATGCTGAATTTATATTGTGAAGTATTAAACGCCTTCTTTTCCTTTAAATCATCCCACTGAAATTCAGAATGAGGATTTCTTTCCGCAAGAAAGTTTCCTGCCCTTTGGGACGCTGGCCAACAGAAATTAAGCCCCCTTTTACATAAGACATTACCTTGAAGGCGTCGCGCAGCTATCCCGCTTTGCCAAATAGCATGGAAAATTTATTTTAATGGGAATCGTATGCCCGCCGTTGATCCGGTCTATGATAGTTTTCGCAGCATACTGGCCCATTTCTTCTATTGGAATGTGAACAGTGGTCAGCATGGGGGATAAATACTGAGCTGTATCAATATCGTCGATTCCTATAACGGAAATATCTCGTGGTATTTTTAAACCGCAGTCCCTGATGGCACGCATAGCTCCGATGGCAGTCATATCATTGCCGCAGAATATGGCAGTCAAACCGGGCTGCTGCTCCAAAAGCTTTTTCGCTCCGCTATAGCCGCTGCTGGAAGTCAGCCCCGCAGATAAGACGTAGTTTTTATCGTAAGGCAGCCCGTGTGTCTCCAGTGCAGCCTTATATCCCAGATAGCGGTTTTCTGAAGCGGTTTCTCCTAAATATCCGATATGCTTATGTCCCAGGCTGATCAGATGGTCCATGGCACACAAACTGGCCTGGTAACCGCTGCACAAAATTTGGTCAAAATTTGCGTCAATTTCATTCAATCCGGTGTATACCACATGGTTAAAATGGGTTCTTAAGAATTTTAATGTGGCCTTATCGCACCTTCCCAGGATAACGACCCCGCTCACGTCATTATTTAAAATCAACCGGCATGTTTCCGGCTTTGTGATATCGATAGAGGTAAAGGAAAGCTTCATGATGTAATCGTGTTTATATGCCTCCACCTCAACGCTTCTGGCGATTGTGGAAAAAAAGGGATCATTGGGGTCGGGAGTCCGGGCAAACAGGCATGAGAGGGAGCGTGACTTTGCTTTTTTTACATCAGTTCCCTGCTTTAAATTTTTAGCGGACATGTTGGGCATGTATCCGGTCCGCCTTACAATGCTCCAGATCCGTTCCCGGACCTCTTTGCTGGCCGCTTTTGAGTTGGTATCGTTGATGACCCTTGAGACAGTTGATATGGAAACACCGGCCTCTTGGGCAATGTCTTTTAATGTCATTGAAATTCCCCCTGTTTGTATGAAATTATTAAAATCAACAGCTTTTATATAGATGTTTCACTGCTTCTTTTTTGTGAGTTTGATACTTTGCTTATTAATTATATCACACATTTCTGTTTGTGCAAACGTTTGAGTAAAAAAACCTTGAATGTTGTTGGGCAAAATGCTAAGATTTTATTATCAAATAGTGCAAGAAATATACCAATCAGGAGGAGAAATGAAAAATGCCATTAATTCCGTTAAAACCGCTGATAGACGCAAGTGACAAATATCATTACGGACAGGGAGCTTTTAATGTCAATGCGGTGGCACAGGCCAAAGCAGTCATTGAAGTCCATGAAATGTTCCGTTCCCCGGCAATTCTCCAGGGAGCCGATCTGGCCAATGGATTTATGGGAGGCTGTACGGATTTTGCCAAGGCAACCCTGGAAGACAAAAAAAGAGGTGCGAAGCTGATCGGTGATGCAGTCAGAAAGTATGGAGAACATGCATCGATTCCTATTGTACTGCATTTGGACCACGGAAGGGATTTTGACTCCTGCAAAGCAGCTATTGACGGAGGATATACTTCTGTCATGATCGACGGCTCTTCCCTGGATTTTGATCGGAACGTGGAGCTTACAAGGGAAGTGGTGAAATATGCCCATGCAAGAGGGGTGAGCGTAGAAGGAGAACTGGGGGTTCTGGCTGGAGTAGAAGATCACGTGTTTTCTAAGGAATCCACCTATACCAATCCCTTAAAAGCAGTTGAATTCTTTAAGAAAACACAGGTTGATGCCCTGGCGATCTCATACGGAACCATGCACGGTGCGTCAAAGGGAGCCAATGTCAGATTGAGAAAAGAGATTCCTCTGGCAATCCGTGAATGCATGAGGCACGAGGGCATTGAAGGCGGTCTTGTATCACACGGCTCTTCTACAGTGCCGGAATACATTGTCAATGAAATCAACGGTTTAGGCGGTCAAATTGGCAATGCCAATGGAATTGCCATTGAACAGCTTTTAGAGGCCATCCAGTGCGGAATTAATAAGATCAATGTGGATTCTGATATCCGGCTTGCTGTTACCAGGAATTTCAGAGAATTATTCCATAGAGAAGAAAGCCTGAAAACGAGCTCTTCTGTGGGAGCCATATACAGGCTGCTGGAGGAGAAAAAGGAAGCATTTGATCCCAGAGTATTTGTCACTCCCATTATGGATACGGTCATGTATGGAAATATTCCTGACGGGGATGTGGAAAAAGTCGTGACTGCCATGGAAAAAGGGGTGAAGGAAGTGGTTGGAACCCTGATTGTCCAGTTCGGGTCTTACGGGAAAGCGTCCCTTGTAGAATGCAAAAGTCTTGAGGAAATGAAGGAGTTATATAAATAACATGAAAAAGAATGTGTTGGTAGTACATGGCGGAGGGCCTACTCCTGTCATGAATGCATCGCTGTACGGCGTGGTCCAGGAAGCAAAGAGACATGGCGATATCGGTGCAGTATACGGAGCCATGGGAGGCATGGAAGGGATCTTAAAAGAAGACCTTGTTGACCTTATGGCCATTGACGAAAATGAATTGAAAAAACTGCTTTCCACTCCCGGCTCTGCTATCGGCTCTTCCAGATTTCCGCTGACAGAAGAACAGTATGAAGAAATGGCAAAGATCATTGGAAAGTACGGAATCAGCTACCTTCTTCCCAACGGGGGAAATGGAACCATGGATACCTGCGGACGGATCAACAGGGCGTGTGTGGCCCTTGGAAATACAGATGTGAAAGTGGTTGGGATTCCTAAAACAATTGACAATGATATCGCCATTACGGACCACACTCCCGGCTTTGGAAGTGCGGCAAGATATATGGCGGGAACTGTAAAGGAAATTGCAGAAGATGTAAGATCCCTGCCCATTCATGTGTGCGTCATCGAAGCCCTTGGAAGAAATTCCGGCTGGATCACAGCGTCTTCCGTTCTGGCAAGAGAAAAGGCAGGCGATGCCCCTCATCTCATTTACACACCGGAGAGGCCTTTCTGCCAGGAAGAATTTCTGGAAGATGTGAAAAAGCTGTATGATGAATTGGGCGGAGTTGTGGTAGTTGTCAGTGAAGGTTTAAAAGGAAAAGACGGAAACCCTATTGTAGAGCCTATTTTCAAAACAGAACGGGCCATATACTACGGTGATGTCAGCACACATCTTGCAAATCTGGTTGTGAAAGAACTTGGTATTAAAGCCAGAAGCGAGAAACCGGGACTGGCGGGCCGATCTTCCATTGCGTGGCAGTCAGAAGTTGACCGGGACGAGGCTATGGAAACCGGTGAAATGGCTCTCAGGCTGGCGATTCTGGGCAAAAGCGGAATCATGGTTGGAATTGAGAGGGTGGAAACACAGGATCAGTCTTATGAAACCAGATTTATTGAGATTCCCATTGATCAGGTTATGATGTATGAAAAAACTCTTCCAGTTGAATACATCAATGGGAGAGGCAATGACGTGACAGAAGCATTTTCAAAGTGGTGCAGGCCCCTTGTGGGAGAAAAGCTGCAAAGCTTTATCAATATCAAAGACATTAGGCGGGAGAAACAGATATGAAAAATATTTATGTTAACCTTAAACGGTTTGATGTTCCCAAAACCCTTGGCGGTGTCAATGGCATTGCGGATATCCAGGATTGGGGAAGTTATATTTTAAAAAATATAAAAGGCGGCATTAAAAAATATGAGGGTAAAGCAGAATTCACTTTTTTCATGCCGGAAATGCACCTTCTTGGTGCCCTTAAGGAACTTGCAGGCGAAAAACAACCGGAAATAGGCTGCCAGGGAGTATGCAGAACGGATGTGAAAAAGGATGGGAACTTCGGAGCTCTGACCACCTCTCTTCCGGCTGCAGCAGCTAAAACAGCGGGCTGTACCCAGGTGCTGATCGGGCATTGTGAAGAGAGGATGCAGCTTGCCCAGGTGTTGGCTGAAGCAGGAGTGACTGATTCCACAGCGGTGAACCGGCTTTTGAATAAAGAGGTTCAGGCGGCTATTGGACAGGGCATGAAGGTATTGTACTGCATCGGAGAAAAAGAAAATGAATTGGAAAACTGGCAGGAGGTGTTAGGAGAGCAGATAAACATCGGACTTTGTGATGTGGATACTTCTCAGGTTGTCATTGCCTATGAGCCCATCTGGTCAATCGGACCGGGGAAAACACCTGCCGGAAAAGAATATATCGAAAAAATTGCAGGATTTGTAAAAGAAAAGGTTTCCGGTATACAGGTGGTTTACGGAGGCGGACTTAAGAAAGAAAATGCAGAGATGCTCGCTTCTGTCTCCAGCATTGACGGCGGCTTGATTGCCCTGACCAGGTTTCAGGGAGAGATCGGATTTTATCCGGAAGAGTATCTGGAAATTGTAGACTTATATTTAGGCGGGGAGGGAAAATCATGAAATTAGAATTTGAATACGGACATGGCACTCTTGCAGCAGAGCTGCCTGATAATACGGATGTTTTTATCCCTGGAGAGACGGTAAAAGACCCTGATTATATTCCGGAAGACAAGCTGATGGAAGCTTATGAGGAAAGTCTGGCTCATCCAATCGGAATGCCCACGCTGACAGAGCTTGCCCACAAGGGAAGCACAGTGACTTTTGTTATTCCGGACAGAGTAAAAGGCGGAGAGCAGGAGACCAGTCATAGAAAAGTCAGCATCAAGTGCATGTTAAAGGAATTATATGCAGCAGGAGTGGAGAAAAAGGATGTTATGTTCATCATTTCCAATGGCCTGCATCCCAGAAGCAAAGAGTCTGATGCGAAAGCTATTTTTGGAAAAGAATTGTTTGATGAATTCTGGCATACAGGCCAGATCATCAGCCATGACAGCGAAGACCAGGAGAATATGATAGACTTGGGCTTTACAGACAGAGGTGATCCTGTTGTAATGAACAAGTTTGTATTTGACAGTGATATTCCCATCCTCATTGGCCATGTGCAGGGCAATCCCTATGGAGGATACTCCGGCGGTTATAAACACAGCGCCACGGGAATTACCAACTGGAAAAGCATAGCCAGCCATCATGTTCCTTCTGTTATGCACAGAAAGGATTTCACTCCAGTCAATGCGGGAAGTCTGATGAGAAATAAATTTGATGAAATCAGCATGCATATGGAAAAAACCATGGGACACCCCTTCTTCTGCTGTGACGCGGTTCTGGATACCAATTCCAGGCAGATTGCTATTTTCTCCGGTTACGCAAAGGAAATGATGGCAGAGAGCTGGAAGGTTGCGGATAAAAGGACTTATGTCCATTGGGCGGAGAAGAAATACGATGTGGTTGTGTTCGGTATGCCCCAGAAGTTCCACTATGGAGATGGAATGGGAACCAATCCGATCATGATGATGCAGGCTTTAAGCGCCCAGGTTCTCCGTTATAAGAGAGTGCTGAGTGATAAATGCGTCATCATATGCGCTTCCACCTGCAACGGTTATTTCCACGATGAGCTGTGGCCCTATCTCAGGGAATTGTATGACTTATTCCAGCACGATCACATGAATACACTGCCGGATATGAACCGGCTTGGAGAGTACTTTGCCACCAATGAGGAGTATATCCGCAAATACCGGTTTACCAATGCATTTCATCCCTTTCACGGCTTTTCCATGATGTCATGCGCCCATATTGCGGAGATGAACACCAGCGCCATTTACATTGTAGGTGCGGAAGAACCGGGATATGCAAGAGGGATGGGACTTAAGACAAGGGAAACCTTTGAAGAGGCGCTGGAAGATGCCAAGAAGAAATATGTGGGAGAAAACCCCAATATCCTTGCCCTTCCGATGACATTTAAAAAATCAGCCATTCATATGTGTATGAAGGACCCTTCTAAAAATAACATGGATGCATATGGTCATCATCCCTGTATGGGATAATGGAATAGAAAGTTGACATAAAGAGGCCAGCACCAATAAACCAGATACAGCTTACTGGATTATTGGTGCTGGCTTTATTGAAAGATAAGCTCAAAATTCTGTTTCCTTAAAACCTGTGTCATAAATCGGGATACAGTTTCCCTTTTCTCACATTAAATTTTCTTATTTTTTTAAGTATGCTTCGGCCTCGTCTCTTGTCAGCTTGAATTTATCCTGTATTTTTTCCAATATAATCAAGTCAGATATTCCGACTTCCCTGAACGAATCAATCAGGTTAAGTATTCCTTGTTCCCGTCCAATTTCCAGTCCTTCTTCTCTGCCCAATTCTCTAAATTGTTCCATTACTTCACACATAGTATCATGGCCTCCTTCCTCGCACTTCAAAAAATGTACCCGTTTTGACAGCATACCCTGGCTGGAATCTTCAGGATCTGCTTCTTTAAAATACTTCATCATCCGGGCGGTTTCTGTGCCATCGTCGATTGCTGCATTCACATATAATATAGTTACTCCGTCTTCATAAACGGTATCCGTACCTTCAAAAAATTTCTTAACAGAATAGGTCGTCCTCCCTGCCTTCCATAAGTCTGTCTCACTTATATAGATAATATGGACATCCGGCAGTTCATCATAATCTTTCCCTTTTTGCAAAAATTCACTGTCTATCATGGAATGATAAAACCTTGTCCGTCTCCCGTGATCCAGGGTGCTTCTTTTTTGTATCTCAATGTTATAAATTTTCCCACTGCTGTCCTCTGCCAGCACATCAAGGACTGCCCCGCGGGATGTGATTTTTGATATTGTATATTGGGTTCTTACCTCCCGGACCACTAAATCCTCGATTCCCATCAGGATACGCAGTACATATTGGCAGGTTTCCTCATCCTGAAGGGCTACCGACATAAACGTATTGCTCAATAAATTAAGCTTCTGTAATGCGGCGATTCTCCCTTCTCTGGAGCTGATTAAATTGGTTTCACGATCCATCCATTCTCCTTTTCCTCATAACTCAAAAGGAGACATGGCTTTCTTAAATTTATTATATCGCAAGAAAGATTTCCAATCAAGTTATTCTTCTGTCATCTGGTGTAAGGGCTGCATTTTTATTTCATGGGTAATAAAGTGGCTGAATAGCCGGAATAATAAGAAAATATAAAGATATTATTTTCCTTTGCATTATATCAAAGAAAATGAAATTATGCCATAATATGTTTGAAATAAAAAAGTCCAGGACAATGAATGGAAATACTATATTTATAATAACCTTATTTTATGGTATATTAAATTAAGAAACGGTTATCGCAGTGTACATTTGCTGCATCAGCGGAGGGATTTATATGTTAAAAAAGCAAAAAACAGACAAACGCAAAGCTGCTTGGGAGAAGGAACTGCACTATATATATAAACAGGAAGAAAAGCTTCGCAAAGCGGCGGGAAGAAATGCTGCTCCCGGCTGGAAGGAAGGATTGGAAAAAAAGATTCCCCCAAAGATTTACGGGAGTCTGGAAAAGGCGTTCTGTAAGGCGTTTTCCATTATATTTGAAAAGGGAAATGCAGTGATTGAAAAGAGCTATAATAAGGATGCTATTTTAAAGGACTATGCTGTTCAGAATTATGCCGTTCAGATCAAGGGAACGGGCAAGGAACTGAAACAGCTCCGCAAGGCAGCAAAGTCTCCGGATATGCGGAATATGGCAATTACCACCGTGGAAGGCATCGGCCTTGGAGCCCTTGGAATCGGTCTTCCCGATATTGTGGTTTTTACAGGATTTCTTTTGAAGGGAATTTATGAAACCGCCCTGCATTATGGATATGATTATGAGAAGCCTGAAGAAAAGCTTTTGATTTTAAAAATGATGGAGACGGCGCTTTCCAAGGGGGAAGACTGGAATCAGAAGAATGAGGAAGTGGACCGTTTTTTGAGGGAAGGCCTGAAAGACAGGAAGGCAGAGGTTTTGAACGAGGAAGCGGTGGATGAAAAGGACACTGAATCAGAGGATTTGGAAACAGCCATCTCAGACCAGACCAAACGGACTGCCCAGACCTTTGCACTTGATATGTTGCTGCTGAAATTTGTTCAGGGACTGCCTGTTGTGGGAGTCTTGGGAGGTGCCGGGAACCCTGTTTATTACCGCAAGGTGCTGCAATATGTGCAGATTAAATACCAGAAGCGATATCTTATGTCAGAATTGAAAAATAATAAAATGCCAGTTGATAAAGGAACTGCTGTAAAAAGCATTATCTAAGAGTCTGACGGCTTTTTAATACCCAAAAGCCGCATATTCGTCATGATAAATTGATTACTGGAACCGATGTAAAAGTTCGCCCATTAGAAAAAAGGCGGACTTTTGCCGTATTGAGAAGGCATTATGGAGGAGCCGGACAAAATGAAACTATTACAATTAAGATATTTCTATGCAGCCTGTCAATACAGTAATATTACGGAAGCTTCCAGAGCATTGTATGTTTCCCAGCCGGCAATAACAAATGCTATCCGTGATTTGGAGAAAGAATTTGGGGTGACCCTTTTGCAACGGCTTAACCGGGGATTTCAGCTAACCGAAGAGGGTGAGTTTTTCCTGCTGCAGGCGACTGAATTATTAAAACATGCAGATCAGGTAACTGAAATTATGAATGACCGGGGACAGAAGCGGAAATTAATACGGTTAGGGGTGCCTCCCATGATCGGAACCTGCCTGTTTCCCAATATATACAAAGCATTTAAGCTGTTATATCCTGAAATACATATTGATACAAAAGAACACGGCAGCCAGGACTTACTGAAATTGCTGGACAGGGATTATTTGGATCTTGTGATTTTGCCAACCAATGAAATACCTGTGTCAGATTATAATGTGATCAATTTCAGCAATACGGAAACTGTATTTTGTGTTTCAAATAACCATTCACTTGCCAATAAAAAGAAGGTTTCCATTGATGACTGTCTGACGCAGCCGCTGATATTATTTCATTCAGGCTTTTACCATACAACGTTAATAAATAAAATATTTAAAGAAAGAGGAGCTGAACCGAATATTATCCATACCTCAACACAACTGGAAACAATCATACAATTTATCCGAAAGGATATTGCATGCGGTTTTCTCTTTGATGAGGTTGTAAATAATAGTTCAGGGGTCAGGGGAATTCCTTTTGATCCTCCTATCTCAATACAAGTGGGCCTGGTTTACAAAAAAAATCATCAAATGTTTACAGCCATGATTGATTTTATTCAATTTATAAAAGCGGGGGATTTTTTAAATCAGAGATAAGAAAAAGTTATGGCAAGGAAGGATTTTGATATTTTTCAAATTTTCATACCTGGAGTAATATGTAGCTATAAAATAAAGTTGAGGGGGTTTTTACATGGTACATAAAATCGCAGTAATTCCGGGAGACGGCATAGGCCCTGAGGTGATTTCGGAAGGAGTGAAGGTTCTCCAATGTGTTTCAAGACTGGACAAGAGTATACAATTTGAGTTCACCAACTTTCCCTGGGGATGCGAATTTTACTTGAAGAACGGAAAGATGATGGATGACAATGGCATTGAAACATTGAGTAAATTTGATGGTATTTACTTGGGTGCAGTCGGTTATCCGGGTGTCCCGGACCATATTTCTCTTTGGGGATTGCTGCTCATTATCAGAAAGAGCTTTGACCAGTACGTCAATATCAGGCCGGTTAAACTCCTGACAGGAGCCCCCTGTCCGTTAAAAGACAAAAATCCGGAAGATATCAATATGATCTTTGTAAGAGAAAACAGCGAAGGCGAGTATTCCGGCAGCGGAAGCTGGTTATACAAGGGGAAACCAAATGAAGTTGTTATTCAGGATGGGGTATTTTCACGGATTGGATGTGAACGAATTATTCGATACGCTTTTGAATTAGCCCGTACTGAAAAAAAGTCACTTACCAGTATAAGCAAGGGGAATGCCCTCAACTATTCCATGGTATTCTGGGACCAGATATTTAAAGAAGTGAGTGAAGAGTATCCCGATGTAAAAACTTACAGTTATCTGGTGGATGCAGCCAGCATGCTGATGGTAACCAAACCGGAACAGTTTGAAATCGTGGTTACCAGTAATTTGTTTGGAGATATTTTGACAGACCTGGGTGCGGCTATTGCAGGCGGTATGGGACTGGCAGCAGGTGCCAATCTGAATCCTGAGAGAACATATCCTTCCATGTTTGAGCCGATTCACGGATCAGCACCGGATATTGCCGGGAAACAATGTGCCAATCCGTTAGCTGCCATTTGGTCTGCAAGTCAAATGTTAGACTTCTTTGGTTATACGGAATGGGCGGACCGGCTGATTGAAGCCATCGGCGCCTTGCTGATTGAAAAGAAATCATTGACTCCTGATTTAGGGGGAAGCGCTGCAACATGGGAAACAGGGGATGCAATCGTGGATTATTTGCAAAAACAATATAGCTGATGGAAGGTGAGCGCATCTATAAATGGCAGGTTCTTCGGAACTTGCCATTTTTTATCTGTTTTACAACGCCCTTTAAAAATGTGCAGACAATCAATAAAAATGATCATGGCGTTCACGGAGTAACAGTGATACCATTTGATACAACTACTGATAAGTAAAACGGAAAGAGGAGGAGATGTTGTGATGGAATTAAGCAAACACTTCCGGCAGAAGCTGGATGGACGCTGCAATCCGGATTCTGTTGTTCAGGGGGACTGTTACCGGTTTACAGTGCTGACGCCTGAAATGATCCGCATGGAATACGATAAAGACGGGATATTTGAAGATTCCCCCACCCAGATCGTATTAAACCGAAACTTTGACAAGCCGGAATTTTCAGTAACCGATACCGAGGGACGTCTGGAAATTTCCACCAGCGCTTTCCACCTGGTTTACAACAAAAAAGAGTTCACCCCCAACAACCTTTACATCGATGTCAAATGCGCCTATACCAATTACGGCGGGAGATGGCAGTTTGGGACGACGGAATACGGAAATCCTCCGAGAGAGCACAATTTAAAGGGGACAGCCAGGACCTTGGACCGGATTGACGGTCCCACGGAGCTGGAATTCGGTCTTTTGGATACCAGCGGAAGAACCTTTTTCAATGACAGCGAATCCCTGCTGATCGATGAAAACGGCTGGGTATCTCCCAGGAAAAAAGGCGCAGTGGATTACTATTATTTGGGATACGGAAGAAATTATTTTAAAGCCATCCATGATTTTTACCAATTGTCAGGCCCTGTTCCCATGCTTCCCAAATACGTTTTAGGCAACTGGTGGAGCCGGTACTACAAGTATACGGAGCAAAGCTATATGGAGCTGCTTCAAAGGTTTGAGGAAATGGGAGTGCCCTTTTCCGTGGTGGTCATGGATATGGACTGGCACATTGTAGATGTTCCCAGGGAGTATGGAAGGGGCTGGACCGGATATACCTGGAATAAGGATTTCTTCCCTGACCCGGAGCGGTTCATGACCTGGCTTCACGACAGAGGCTATCAGATCACCCTGAATATCCATCCGGCAGACGGAGTCATGCCTTTTGAAGACGCTTATGAGGAAATGGCAAAGGAACTGGAGGTCAATATAGAAAATAAGGACCCGGTTCACTTTGATGTGACCAGCATTGAATTTCTGGAGGCTTATTTCAAATATTTACATCACCCCAATGAAAAAATCGGAGTGGATTTCTGGTGGATTGACTGGCAGCAGGGAAAGAACAGCGGAGTGGAGGGGCTGGACCCTCTCTGGATGCTGAATCACTATCATCTGCTGGACTTACAAAGGGATGGAAAACGGGG
The DNA here is from genome assembly GCF_047605665.1 of Lacrimispora sp. Lineage (GTDB taxonomy): Bacteria > Bacillota > Clostridia > Lachnospirales > Lachnospiraceae > Lacrimispora. Next base: position 120,395 of record NZ_JASGFH010000002.1, read on the forward strand.
CGTTATCCTGTCCCGCTACGGCGGACTGGGCAGCCACAGATATCCCATCGGTTTTTCCGGGGACGCTGTCACCACATGGGAGTCCTTGAAATTCCAGCCTTATTTCACGGCAACGGCCTCAAACGTGGGCTATACCTGGTGGAGCCATGATATCGGGGGTCATATGGGCGGGTATAAGGATCATGAGCTGGTGGTCCGCTGGACTCAGTTTGGCGTATTTTCCCCCATCAACCGCCTTCACAGCAACAGCAATCCCTTCTGCGGCAAGGAGCCGTGGCGCTATCCAAAGCAGTATGGAGATGAACTCGTCAGCGCCTTAAAGCTGCGCCATAAGCTGGTTCCTTACCTGTATACCTTAAATTACAGATGCCATACAGAGCTGGTTCCCGTCATCATTCCCGCATATTACTATTACCCGGAAGCAGAGGAAACGTATGTGTATACAAACCAGTATTTCTTTGGAAGCGAGCTGATGGTATGCCCTGTCACGGAAAGGACCCACGAGGAGACGGGCCGTGCCACTGTAAATGTCTGGATTCCGCCGGGGCTCTGGACGGACTTATTTACCGGATTTGTTTATCACGGAGGAGTTTGCGGCAAACGGGCCGTGTTAAACCGGACCATTTCCCAGGAACCGGCCCTTGGACGGGCAGGAGGAATCCTTCCCATGGCAGTCTATGGAGAGGGAGAAAACGGTCTGGACAACGCTCCTGATATGGAAGTGGTGATTTTCCCCGGAGATCATGGAAGCTTTGAACTGTTTGAAGATGAGGGAGAAGGACAGGAGTTTAAAAACGGCAGATATGCGGTTACCAAGATGAACCTTGACTGGAGCGGGAGTCATGCCTGCTTCACCTTAAAGGCAGAGGGAGATCTTTCCCTCCTTCCAAAGGAAAGAAGATGGAAGGTTATTTTCAGGGGCTTTGAAGAGGGCTTAAAGGCAGAGGCCAACCTGGAGTTTGAAAGCCGTTACGATAAGGAGACCAGAAGCCTGATCCTGGAATTTCCCTATATGCCGGCAGGACAGGAGATCAGGGCAGAAATAAGAGGGGAAGAACTGGTATACGGAAACGGGGATTTAAAGGAACGGGCGTTTGACCTTTTGGACTCCATGCAGATCGGAACCAATTTAAAGAAGGACTTATACCAGTGCTTCCTGACGGGGGAAAATCCGGCCTCCATCATCTCCTCTGTCATCGCTATTAATCCGGGAAAAGCCATTGAGGATGCGCTGTTTGAAATCCTGGTCTGCTGATGATGGATTCAGCCCGATCAAGGCCATGATAAAAATGTATAGTAAAAAAGTGCAGCATGGCTGTCTGGGCGCAGAAGGAACCGTAGAAAATTAATGAAAAATCATATGAAATCCGGAAATTTAGATTATTTCATGGAAGGGTAAAAAACAATATAATGGAGTCACGTACATAATGAAGGGAAATGGAGGTATTTCTATGAAAAAAACGTTAGCAGTGACTTTGGCAGCAGTTCTCCTGGCAGGAACAGTGGCGGGATGCGGAGGAACGCAGAATTCCGCATCAAACCAGACCCAGGCAGGGACAGAGGCAGCTAAAACAGAGGCGGGAACCGCCGGTACAGAGACAGCAAAGGCAGAGGAAAAGGAATTGTCAGGGGAAATTACGGTTCTTCTTAACAATTCATTTACCAATTCGGACAGCCCTGCTGTGGTCCGTGCAGCAGAGGATTTTATGAAGCTTCACCCTGGCACAAAGGTGGTGATAGAAGGTCTTCCGGGAAATGAGCTGGTTTCCAAATTCTCCACATCAGCTCTGGCAGGAGCAGGCCCTGACGTGGTGGCTCTTGACAACGCGGGCTGGCCTATCGATATGGCGGCCATGGGACTGATCCTTCCTCTTGATGACAGGATTTCAGCCAGCAAAAATGATTATTTACAGGGACCTCTCGATTCCGGCGTATATCAGGGAAGCTATTATTCCGTGCCCTGGTACTTTAACAACACGGGTCTTTACTATAATAAGACCATCCTTGCCGACATCGGAGTGGAAAATCCTCCTGTTACCTGGGAAGAATTCGAGGAGTGCATTAAAAAGGCCACGGAAAAAGGATATGAAGGTCTGGCAACGAGACTGGATGGCTATGCCATGTTCAACTTCTTCTTCCAGAACGGAAATCCGGTCATTGATACGACAGGAGAAAAACCTGTGGTGACCGTAAACAATGAAAGCGGAAAAGAAGCCTTTAACTACTATGCAGGCTTCCATACGAAATACAAGGCATTTCCTGAGAGCATGAAGGAGGCCACCAGCTGGGATAAGGCTTATACGCCTTTTGTACAGGGAAACTGTCTCTTCTTCATCTGCGGCGACTGGGCTTATAAGAACATTGTAAAAGGCAATCCTGAGCTGGAATTCGGCCTGGTGCCCATGCCTTCAGGAAAGGAACAGGCGGTTTGCCTGGGCGGTTACAACCTGGCGATCAATGCAAACACCAAGTCAGAGGATTTATCCTGGGCCTTTGTGGAATATTTAACAGGCAAGGATTCTGATTTTGTGCTGACCGAGCAGGGAAGAATACCCGGAAGAACCGATGTGGACTATGCTCCTATTCTGGAAATCAACCCGGACTATCAGGTGTTCATTGATGAATCCTCCTATACAGTCCCAAGACCCAGAGTTGTCAACGCAGCATCTGTGGATGAAAAAATGGTGGATGCATTTAAAAAGGTATTCTTTGATATGATGACTCCGGATCAGGCTCTGGCTGAACTGGAAGAAGAGTTAAATGCATTCGTTGCAGAAAATTATAACTGATCCCAAATGTTACAGAGGCTGCCTTAAGCAGGTTACAGGCTGAGGCAGCCTCTTTGAAAGAGAGGGCCGGATGATGGGGAATAACAAAAATCTACCGAAAGAATATACCTTCAGGCACAATTTAAACGGGTATCTGCTGATCGCTCCTGCATTGCTGGCCATACTGGCCCTTAGTATTTATCCTCTTTTGCAGGGAATTGCCATCAGCTTTTTAAACTATGATATGACCCGTTCCAATGCACCTAATTTTGGAACCTTTGCAGGGCTTAAAAATTACGCGGTCATCTTTGCAAATCCAAAATACATACAGTCCGTTTCCAATTCCCTGGTATGGACCCTTGTAAATCTGGCAGCTCAGGTGGGCCTTGCCCTGGTAGTGGCCCTGGTGCTCAATGAAAGGCTGCGGGGAAGAGGCTTATTCCGGACCGTTGCCCTGCTCCCGTGGGCCATTCCGGCGGCGATCAGCGCCCTCACCTTCAGCGCCCTGTATGATACGAAAATCGGCATTTTCAACGTGATTTTGCTGGAGCTGGGAGTGATTGAATCCCCTGTTTCCTGGCTTGGAAATATCAGTACGGCCATGCCGGCGGTCATTGTGGCAAATATCTGGAAGAGCACGCCTTTTCTCATGATTTTTATACTGGCAGCCCTCCAGGGAGTTTCCCACGACATGTATGAAAGCGCCAGCATCGACGGGGCGGGAAAAGTGAAGCGGTTTTTGTATATCACCATGCCCAACATCAAGGAGCCCATGGCGGTGGCGGTGATTTTAAATGCCATTTCTATTTTTAACAACTTTAATGCCATCTGGCTGCTGACCAAGGGCGGACCCTTAAACAGCACGGAAATCATGTATACATACGCATACCGCCAGGCATTTGTTGATCACAAATTCGGGTATGCCGCGGCAGTATCGGTGATTATTTTCCTGGTCATCGCAGTGTTGACGGTAATTTACGTGAAAATGATCGGCGCGGACAAAGACGGCCGATAGGAAAGGATGTGCAGTTATGAAAAGGACGAAACTTGACATTGCAATATTATACACACTGGCAGTCATCATTGTGGCGGCAGCGGCAGCACCTTTCCTTTGGGTCATTTTTACCTCGTTAAAATCCTCGGAACAGATTTATGATGCCAGCCAGATCATCCCTGATTACATCACCATGGATAATTTTAAACAGGTGCTTTTCCGATCCAATTTTGTCCGGTATTTTTTAAACAGCACCTATATTTCCATCATTGTGACATCGGTCTGTATGCTGACGGCTGTCAGCGCTGCCTATGGATTCTGCCGTTACCGGATATTCGGTTCCCTCCAGATGAAGCTTGGAATCCTGTTTACGAAAATGTTTCCCGGCGTGTTGCTTTCAATTCCTTACTATGTTATCATGAAAAAAATAGGGCTGATCGACTCTCATCTGGGCCTGATTATCATAAACTGCTCCTTTGCACTTCCCTTTGCAGTCTGGAATATGTGCACATTTTTCACCCAGATTCCATGGGAGATCGAGGAGTCTGCCCTCATTGACGGATGCAGCCGGTTCCAGTCATTTATAAGGGTGATCTTTCCCATCGCAAAGCCGGGCATTTCAGCCACCAGCCTTTACTGCTTTCTGATGTCATGGGATGAGTTTATGTATGCAAATACGTTTATTAATACGACTTTGAAAAAGACCATACAGGTGGGCATCCGGGATTACGTGGGAGAGTATTCTACGGAATGGGGTCCCCTGATGGCATCGGTGGTGCTGAGCCTGATTCCGGTCATGATTTTCTTCGTCATGGTACAGGAAAATCTGGTGGGCGGGCTGTCAGCCGGTGCGGTAAAAGGCTGAGATAAAAGGACAGGAGAGGGTATCAGAATGAAAAACAGGGTGTCCAGGTTAAGCATCAAAACGAATATGGTTATGCTGATTGTGCTCTATGTGCTCATGCCTCTGTTTGTCGCTCTGATTATCCTCTCTGTCATGGTCCAGAAAAACATGTCCTCCAATATCCGGGAAACGTATCAGATGATGTTCCGCCAGAAGGCGGATAAAATTGATAACATCATTGAGATCGCCAATTATTCCAGCAGCGCATTTATTACCGATGATAAGAACATTTCCCTGCTTCGCACCATTTATGAAGGGGGAGGGGCGTATGAGAGGGACAGGGCCCAGACCCAGCTTGCCAGAATCCTGGAAAAGACCCAGGTCAGCGTGCTGGCGGGATTTTTAGGACAGATTGGCATTCTCACCAGGGATGGGGTTTTTATCACCTCCAACGGGACCCAGGAGGTGGGCATAGAGTACCAAAAGTCGGACTGGTATGCCGGAATCAGCCAGAAGGGCAAGTTTCCTTACTGGGATTTGGAAATCAACAGCTTCATGAATCAGATGATGGGAGAGAGAAATACCTTTGCTTTTGGAAGGATCGTCCAAAAGTATAAGGATCAGAACCTGGGGTTTTGGTTTGTCAGGATTCCTCAGAGTGTGTTCTGGGATGATATCAGCGAGCCGGTGTTCCGCCAGGGGACTATGGTCATGCTTTCGGGGGATGGAAGAGTGCTTTCAGAGGTGAGGGATGAGCATCACGGTTCACTTGCGGGAAGCATTGTAAGGAATATGGGATTGAATGAACTTCGTACAGATGAACTGGTGGTGAACCGGGATGGACGAAGTACTTTTTATATGGCGACCAGGCTGGCATCAAACGATGCGATTCTTTTGTACATCGGGGATTACGGCCTTATTTTTGACAGGGTGACGAAGATCACCCACATTATGATGGTCTTCATGATCGTCATCACCATTGCCATCACTGCTTCTATATTGAAGGTTTCCACTTATATTACGGCCCCCATCAACAACCTGGTCAGCCATATGCAGACCATTGAACAGAGCGATTCCGGTGTGATTGAGGGACGGGGAGGCTTTCGGGAAACGGTGGAGCTGGAGAAGAGCTTTAACAGAGCCAGGGAGAGAATCCATAAGCTGATTGAGGATGTGAGGCTGGAGACGGAGCAGAAGGAGAAGGCGTATTACGAATCCCTCCAGGCTCAGATTAACCCTCATTTTCTCTTTAACACCTTAAATGTGATCCAGTGGAAGGCGGCCTTAAACCAGGATACCGAGGTGTCGGGTATGCTCTCGGATTTAAGCGTTCTGTTATATGAAACGTATGACCATGGAAGCGAGCTGGGAACCATTGCCCATTCTATGGTAGTTCTCAATGCTTATGTGAAGATCATGAAGGTACGTTTCAGCGATCAGGTCAGCTTTTTCTACACCATTCAGGAGGGACTTGAGGAATGCCTGATCCCTCGCTTCTGCCTTCAGCCTCTGGTGGAGAATTCTTTTCTTCATGGTATGACCCACATGGAGGATGGGCTGATCGTTCTGCGGATTGAAGAGGTGGACGGCCACATCGAGCTGACTCTGGTGGACAATGGAAAGGGGATGGAAAAGCAGGATTCTGACTTGCTGCTTTTAGCAGACCAGACCACCAGCAAGTACAAGATCACCGGAATCGGCCTGTCAAACATCCATCAGCGGGTGCAGGCGCTGTTTGGAAAAGAGTACGGACTGGAGATTGATCCATCCGTTGAAATTGGATTTCGGATTACCCTGAAAATTCCTAAGCTCATAAAGGGAGGTGCAGATGGACAATTTGAAGATACGGACCATGATCGTTGAAGACGAGCTGCTGGCCAGGGCCGGGCTTCGCTCTCTCATAGACTGGGAAAAGATGGGGTTTCTTCTTTTGGAAGATGCAAAGGACGGGGAAGAAGCTTTGGAACGGGTCCGGCAGTACCAGCCGGACTTGCTGCTTTTGGACATTAATATTCCTGTTATTTCCGGGCTTGAGCTGTTAAAGATCATCAAGGAAGAGCACATCCCCACAAAGGCGGTCATCATAAGCTGCTATGACGACTTTGACACCGTAAAGATGGCCATGAAGCTGGGTGCGGTTGACTATGTGAGAAAGTTTGGACTGACAAAGGAGGAGCTGACCAATACCCTGGCAAACATCGTGGGAACTCCCGGCATACGTTTTTTAGAGGGAGAGACCAAATCTGCAGCCCAGACCAGGAGGGATATGAAAAAGAGCATTCAGGAAGCTCCTGAGAGCTTTGAAAAGGGGTACTGTCTTTGTTTTTGCATGCTCTGGAAGCATACGGATGAAATGGTGGATTTAAAGATCATTGAGACCATCTGCGGCCAGTTCTATCACGGAATGGGAAAAGAGATTGTTACAAAAATATATGAGGGGAAGATGCTGCTTTTTAGTAAGGCAGAGGTAACGGTTGGCGAGCTGGAGGCGCTGAGAAAGCAGATTCGCCACTTTATTGACGCTGAATTCTATGTGAGCATAACCGCCTATGATACGGCGGACATCCCTGAAATGTATTTTTTAAAACTGCTTAATTCCATTGAGGTGATCGCATTTTACGGCGGCGGCGAGGGGATCGTGTCTTTGGAGAATCCGGTTGAGGTCATGACCTCTTATCCTTTTGATGTGAATCAATATTATAAGGAAATTGACCGGGCTCTGGCGACTACTTCCCAGAAGGACATGTTTTTTATTTTAGACCGGCTTTTTAAGGAAATAGAAGGGTGCGTTTTCCTGTCCGTCAATCTGGTCAAAAAGCTGATGATTGAGCTGTTAAGCCGTTTTTCAGACCGGGCTTCCCATTTGGGCGGAACCATGGAAGAGGTCACTGTTTTCGGCAGCTATAAGCATTACCAGAGCATTGTCCACATTACCAGCTTTAAAGATATGGAGGAATGGTTTTACCAGTTCGTGCAGGAGTATGTCAACGCTTTTTTCAGCAGGCAGAAGCGGTCTGAATCCGAACTGATTGAACAGGTGCTGGACTACATTGACACCAATTTGACTTCGGTTTTACAGCTTGGGGAGGCGGCCCGCAGAATCGGGGTGTCAGAGCCTTATCTCAGCTCTTATTTTAAAAAGAACATGGGAGAAAATTTTATCCCCTATGTGAACCGGAGAAAGGTGGAGGAGGCCAAGAAGATGTTAAAGGAAGGCAAGCTGGTCTATCAGGTATCGGATATTTTAGGCTTTGAAAACAGCACCTATTTTTCCAAGCTTTTTAAGAAAATAGAAGGCGTCACTCCGGAGCAGTACAGGAAAGGAAACTGAAAGCAGTATGATCACAATTAAAGAAATGGCTGAAATGCTTGGAACCAGTACCACCACAGTGTCCAATGTCATCCACGGGAAAACCGGTGAAGTTTCTCCTGCCATGGTGGAAAAGGTAAAACAGCTCATAGAAGAATGCAATTACGTTCCCAACATTAACGCCAGAAATCTGGCCAGAAACAAATCCGGCATCATCGGCCTGGCCATGAAAGCCAGCCGGAATAAGTATGAAAACTTTGTAAAGGACCCCTTTGGAGGTGAGCTGATCGGAGCTTTGGAGAGCTGTGTCAGGGCCATGGGGTACTTTATTATGCTGTATATATCCGATGATATGGGAGAAATCATCAATTCCGTTGCCAGTTGGAATGCAGACGGGCTCATCCTCCTTGGAATGAAGCAGGAGGATGGAAAGCTGCTGAAGGAAAAGGTCAAAAGGCCCATGGTTTTTATAGACAGCTATTTTGACAGCACCTCCTTTGAACATGTAAATGTGGGAATCCAGGATAAAAAGGGCTGCCATGAAATCACACGGTATTTAATAGACAGAGGCCATGAAAGGATTGCGTACCTTGCGGATAATTTTGAAGGGTGTGATCTTCAAAGGCGGAAGGGGTATGAGGAGGCCATGAAGGAAGCCGGGCTTTTGCCGGGGGAGGGGAATTTTCTCCTTCTGGAGCCTAAGGGAGCGGATATGACTTCCCTTTTGGAATATGCCTACTCCAGAGCCGGAGAGTTTACTGCCTTTGTCTGTGCATCCGATTATTATGCCGCCCACATCATGAATTACTTCATGGACAAGGGGATGAAAATACCCCAGGATTTATCCATTGTCGGCTTTGATGACAACGTTTACAGCAGGCTGGTAAGACCGGCTCTGACAACCGTTCATCAGGATGTCACAGAAAAGAGCAGCATTGCGGTGGAAAAGCTGGCTCATATGATACGGAAAGAGGACTGCAAAGAGAGCTGTCAGCGGCTTCCGGTTTATATTGAAGAGAGAGATTCGGTGAGGGAATTAAAATAGTTGAGGAAAAACGCATGTATCGGTGATTTTACATGTGTTTTTTTTATGAAAGCTGGGTTGGTTGATTCCGAAAAAAGGGAGAGAAGGACTTGATGTCCTGTCTGGAACGTGATAATATATAGTAAACGCATGAACTTATGCGCATAAGGTATAAAATAACGGGGATTAATACGCTGATTTACGGCGTTTTGGTTTCGAATAACTCATAAATAATGATAAGGGGTATGGCTATGAAACGAAAATGGTGGAAGGAAGCAGTTGTATATCAAATCTATCCCAGAAGCTTTCAGGACAGCAACGGGGACGGAATCGGAGATTTAAATGGAATCAGGTCAAGGCTTGATTACTTAAAGCTGCTGGGAATTGATGTGATATGGCTTTCTCCGGTCTATGAATCCCCTAATGATGATAATGGATACGACATCAGTGATTACCGGGAGATTATGGATGAGTTCGGAACCATGAAAGATTTTGATGAACTTCTGTCCGAAGCCCACGAACGGGGAATCAAAATCGTAATGGATTTAGTGGTCAACCATACCTCTGACGAACACGAGTGGTTTGTGGAAAGCAGGAAAAGCCTGGACAATCCATACCGGGATTATTACATCTGGAGGGAAGGAAAAGAAGGCGGGGTCTGCCCTAACAACTGGGGTTCCTGTTTCAGCGGCCCGGCGTGGGAATACGATGAAAATACCGGAATGTATTATCTCCATTTATTTTCCAGAAAACAGCCGGATTTAAACTGGGACAACGCGGCTGTGAGAAAAGAAATATTTGATATGATGGACTGGTGGTGCAGGAAGGGAATTGACGGCTTCCGAATGGATGTGATCAGCATGATATCAAAGGTTCAGAACCTCCCTGACGGCCCTGTAAATGGCGGATTATATGGAGATTATTCCCCTTATGCCGTTCACGGACCTCACGTTCATGAGTATTTAAAGGAGATGAACCAAAAAGTGCTTTCCAGATATGACTTGATGACCGTGGGAGAGACAGCAGGTGTCACTGTGGAGGAAGCCAGAAAGTATTCCGGTGAAAATGAGGGAGAGCTCGACATGGTGTTCCAGTTTGAACATGTGGAGGGCGACGGAGAGATCGGAAAGTGGACGGATAAAAAGCCGGATATTTTAAGGCTGAAACGGATCATGTCAAAGTGGCAGACAGGGCTGGAAGGCTGTGCCTGGAACAGCCTCTTTTGGGATAATCACGACCAGCCCAGGGCAGTATCCCATTTTGGAGATGACAGCAGCAAATACAGGAAGGTATCTGCAAAAATGCTTGCCACCTGTCTTCATATGATGAAGGGGACTCCATACATCTATCAGGGACAGGAACTGGGAATGACGAACTTTCCGTTTGAGGATATGTCTCAGTTTCGGGATATTGAAAGCCTGAATGCCTATGAGGAGCTTGTGGGCAAGGGAGCGGTGAGCCGTGAAAAGATGATGAGCTATTTCCGCTGCAAGGGCAGGGATAATGCCAGAACTCCCATGCAGTGGGATGACAGTGCAAACGGAGGCTTCACTTCGGGAACACCGTGGCTGGCGGTAAACCCCAATTATCTGGAAATCAATGCAAAGGCTGAGACGGCAGATGAAGGTTCTGTATTCCATTATTATAGAAAACTGATTAACTTAAGAAAGAACCGTGACATCATTGTATATGGAAGATATGAACTCATTATGGAAGAGGACCCCAGGATATTTGCCTATGTAAGGAGACTGGGAGATGAAAAACTGCTGGTATTATGCAATTTCTCAGATCAGGAGGCAGAGGTTTCTCTTTCTGAGGAGTTCCGGGAAGAAAAAGGGGAGTGCCTGATCCACAATTATGACCGCCCCTGGGATCAGTGTAAGGATGCGCTTCTGCCTTATGAGGCGGCTGCCATTGCTTTCTAAGGGAAAGACAGCCATAGTGTAAACAGAGCCTGGAAGATGGGCCGGAATTTTATAAAAATATGAAAATCAGGATGGGTAATACGGAGATGAAAAAACAGTGGTGGCACGACAAGGTGGCATATCAGATTTATCCTAAGAGCTTTAAGGATACGAATCAGGATGGAGTGGGAGATTTAAGGGGAGTCATAGAAAAACTGGATTATTTGAAGGACTTGGGCGTTGATATTCTGTGGCTGTCCCCCATTTACTGTTCCCCTCTTGCAGACCAGGGATACGATATTTCGGACTACTATGACATTGATCCCAGGTTTGGAACCATGGAGGATATGGATGAACTGATTGCCGAAGCGAAAAAACGAAATATGTACGTATTGATGGATTTGGTGGTTAACCACTGCTCCGATGAACACCGGTGGTTCCAAAAGGCCATGGAGGACCCGGAAGGGGAGTATGGGAAGTATTTTTACATTGAAAAAGGCAGGGAGGGAAAGCCGCCCAGCAATTTAAGGTCTTATTTCGGAGGCAGCGTATGGGAGAGGATCGGCGATACGGACCAATATTACCTCCATTTATTCCATAAGAAACAGCCTGATCTGAATTGGGAGAACCCGGTTGTCAGAAAGGAAATCTATTCCATGATCAACTGGTGGCTGGAAAAGGGAATTGCAGGTTTCCGGATTGATGCCATTATTAATATCAAAAAGGCCCTTCCGTTTCACGATTATGAGCCGGACAGGGAGGATGGCCTGGCTTCCTGTGAAAAGATGCTGGAGGAAGCGAAGGGTGTTATTGACTTCTTAAAGGAAATGAAGGAAGAAACCTTTCAAAAGCACAATGCTTTTACCGTCGGCGAGGTATTTAATGAAAAGCCTGAGGAACTGCCGGATTTCATCGGAGAAAATGGGTGTTTTTCCTCCATGTTTGATTTCAGGGAAACCGTATTCGGGGCCAGTGAAAAGGGCTGGTATGACAGCCGGCCGATTATGCCTGATGATTATAAAAACTGCTGCTTTGAGAGCCAGATGCGGGTGGAAGGTATCGGATTTTTGTGCAGCATCATAGAAAATCACGATGAGCCAAGAGGAGTGAGCCGATATATTCCTCAGGGAGAATGCAGCGACGCTTCCAAAAAATTGCTGGCGACCCTGTATTTCATGCTGAAAGGGCTTCCTTTCATCTATCAGGGCCAGGAAATCGGAATGGAGAATGTTGCCTTCCGTTCCATAGAAGATATTGACGATATTTCTACCCTCGACCAGTATAAGGTGGCTCTCGATCATGGACTGTCTGAAAAAGAGGCATTTGAGATTGTCTGCCGCTACAGCAGGGACAATGCCAGGGTGCCCTTTCAGTGGAGCTCTGATAAAAATGCGGGATTTACAGAGGGAAAGCCCTGGCTCATGGTGAACCCGGAGTATGAAAGGCTCAATCTGGAGGATCAGAAAGAGGACTCGGATTCCGTATTTCAGTATTATAGAAAGCTGATTGCCTTAAGAAAGTCAGAAGCGTATAAGGACACCTTTGTATACGGGGCCCTGGAAGAGGCTTATAAGGAGCTTGAAAGAGTGATGGCTTATTATAGAAGGGGAAAGGATCAGGATATTCTGGTTATAGGAAACTTCCAGACAGAGCCCAGGAGGATTGAACTGCCTGGGAAGGTGGAACGGGTGCTGCTGAATAATTACGGTACAGTCGTCTGGGAAGGCGGCGGTTTATGCCTGAACGGATATCAGGCAGTTGTGCTGGAGCTTGAAAAGTCCCGGTAAAATAAAATTAAGGCTGAAACAGCATTTTCCCGCTGTTTCAGCCTTTTTATCCCTAAGCCAGAACCCAGGGCATCAGACCGAATGCCCCTCCGACCACTATGTAAATGACGAAGATTCCAATGGCCCATAGGGCGCTTTTTCTCTGCCACTGGCCCATATCCACGTCAGTCAGACGGAGAAGAACGTAGATGAAGGGAACGAGAGGGCTGAGCAGATGGAATGCCTGGCCCATAAGGGAAGCAAAACCGATCTGGATAGGAGTGAATCCGTAAACCTTTCCGGTTTCCGCCAGAAGAGGCAGCACGCCGAAGTAAAAGGCATCGTTGGAGAGGAAAACGGTTCCCGGAGCGGAAATGAGCGCGATGATCAGGCACCAGAATCTTCCCCAGCCTGCAGGGATGACCGTGGTCATGCTGGAAGCGATGGCAGCGCCCATACCGGTTCCTTCTAAGATTCCCATGAAAACACCGGCAGACATAACAACCATACTCACCTGAGCGGCATCCGGCGTATTTGCTTCAATACGGGCCCGCTGGTCGGCAATCTTTGGATAGTTGATCAGCATTCCAAGGGCAGTGGCTCCCATAAAGATGATGGCGGAATGCATGACACCGAGGATTAACAGGATGATGACGACTGTGGTGAGAACCAGGTTGATCCAAAGATTTTTTGGACGGCGGATGGCCAGAAGTTCCGGGTCCACGATAGTGGTCATTTCCTTTAACTGTTCATCTGTAAACTTGACGATACCCAGGCGTTTACGCTCTCTTAATCCCATAATGATGGATACGCCGATCATATAGAGGGTGGCAAAGACCATCATGGGAACCAGTCCCCGCAGCACAGCGGATTCATCCAGGTCCAGCACGGTGATCACGCGGGCCGTGGGACCGCCCCAGGGAAGTAAGTTGAGGACAGAGTGGGAGAGAATGGTGAGTACGGCCAGGTCCAGCATTTTCATCTTCAGCTTTTTATAAATTGGAACGAATGCGGAACACACGATGATCATGGTGGTGGTTCCGTCGCCGTTTAACGAAACGCCGGCAGATAAGAGTACGGTAGCCAGCATAACTTTAAGGGGATCGCCTTTTGCAAAGCGGATCATTGCATTGGAAAGAGGGTCAAACAGGCCTGTATCGATCATCAATGTGAAGAACAAAACAGCAAAGAGCAGCATGATGGCGGTAACAGAGGTGGTTTTTAAACCGTCCAGGGCGAATTTGCCGATGTCGCCGCTCCAAAGCCCGATGAGATTTCCGATCACTGCGAAAGCGGCGGGAATGACCAGCAAAGCAGCAAACGGTGTCATTTTTTTGGTCATGATCAGAGTCATGAAGACGGCAATTAGAAAATAAGCCATAAAAGTAATCATAAGAACCCTCCTTTAATGTTTCCAATAGAAATGGATTTTTGGTTGCTTTTAAAGTATAATATCATAATAATGAGAAAAGTCTATAAAAATCGTTTCGTCTGCTGAGAAAACTTTTGTTTCGTAAAAATTATCTTGAAATAATAAAGCAAAAAAAATATAATAAAAGTTATCTACAGAAGTTATCCTCAAAATTACAAAAGAAAGGGAGTCTGTAAAATGAAAAAAGAAATGACATTAGACGATCACTGCCCCCATTGCAAGAGGCACTGTTCTTTAAGGAGTCCCCATTGCGGGAAGGGAAGGGCATTGGCAGCGGATATAAAGAAGCGGTCCAAGGCAGGGAAAGAGGAACGTAAAGAGAAAACCAAAGAAAAAGACAAAGAAAAGAGCAGGGAAAAGGGAGTCTGGAAGCCGGAAAAATCGGAAACCGTAATCCTCCACCTCTATCAAAAAGGATACCGGCAGCTTTTTGAAGAACCGGAACGCAGTCTGGGCAGCAGGGAAGTGAGAAATTACCTGGCGGCTCTTCTCCGTGAAAAAGAAGCGGTGACAAAGCAGGAGTTAAAGGCCCTTTCCGGAGTATGTTCAGAAGATATGGGAAAAGCATTGAAAAAAATGGAGAAAAACGGGGATATTACCTATAAAAAGGAAAAAGACAGGGAAGACCTTGTTTCCCTGAGCGCAAAAGGGAGCAGACAGGCGGAGGAATATGAAAAAGTCCGGAGTGCCGGCATTTTAGCCGCTCTCAGCGAGGAAGAGAAGCAGACTTTTGAAAATATTTTGAAAAAACTTGTCAGAGACTCCTGAGAGAAACATTGTATTTCAAAATGATTTGTAGTACAATGCAACAGGATAAGAAGGGAAGGTCATTACAGAAAATAGAATATGAAACGAAAAGAGGATAACTTATGAAGCAAGGAACGAAAACGCTGGCAGTGATTTTCTTTGCACTGGCATTGCTGGCTTATACGGCTGTGTTCGGCCTGGGAAGCAGCATCAAGGGCATTTTTGAGATGCGCTATGGAATTGATATCCGCGGAGGCGTGGAAGCTATCTTTGAGCCCCAGGGCTTAGACCGCAAACCCACGGAGCAGGAACTGAACATTGCCAGGGAAGTCATTGAAACCCGAATGGATAATGAGAACATTACGGACAGGGAAGTGACCGTAGATAAAGAAGGCGGTTACATCATCGTCCAGTTCCCGTGGAAATCCGGGGAAACCAACTTTAACCCGGAAGATGCCATTGCAGAATTAGGAGAGATGGCAGAGCTCACCTTCCGTGACCCTCAGGGAAATGTGCTGATTCAGGGAAAGAACGTGCAGAATGCAGCGCCTGATACGGCAAACAACAACGGGCTTAAAAGCTATCAGGTAGCTTTGACCTTTAATGCAGAGGGAGCCAAGCTCTTTGAAGAAGCCACAGGAAAGCTGATCGGACAGCCCATGGGCATTTACATGGACAACACCCTGATCTCCAACCCGACTGTGCAGAACAAGATTTCAGGAGGCCAGGCCGTCATCACAGGCATGAAGACGTATGAGGATGCCAAGGATCTGGCGGAGAAGATCAACGCAGGTTCTCTTCCTTTCTCCTTAAAGACCACCAACTTCTCCACCATAAGCCCCTCTCTGGGAAGCAATGCCTTAAACATCATGGTATATGCGGGAGTTGCAGCATTTTTCGTCATATGTGTCTTTATGATCAGCTTTTATAAGATGCCCGGTCTGGTGGCCTGTATCACTTTGACCATGCAGATGCTTTTGCAGATGCTGGCCATTTCCATCCCTCAGTATACCTTAACCCTTCCGGGTATCGCAGGTATTATCCTGACCCTTGGAATGACGGTGGATACCAACATCATCACCTCAGAGCGTATTTCCGATGAGCTGAAAAACGGTTCTTCTATTAAGAATGCGGTTGCTTACGGATACAAAAATGCGTTTTCTTCTGTTTTGGACGGAAACGTGACGGCAGCCATCATTGCCATCATCCTGATGGTTTTAGGCTCCGGAACCATGCTGAGCTTTGGATACACCCTTTTGGTGGGTATGATTGTAAACCTTTTTGCAGGCGTTACCGTATCCAGAAACTTCCTTTTATCCCTTGTTAAATTTGATAAGTGGAGAGATGAAAAGTATTTCCGCATCAGAAAAGATATTAAAACCATTCCTTTTTACCAGAAGAAATATATATTTGGCGTTATTTCAGGCGTAGTGATCGCAGCAGGAATTGTGGGCTGCTTTACCCAGGGCGTGACCCTGGATACCCAGTTCACCGGCGGCGCAGTTTTAAGCTACTCTGTGTCCGATGAAGCGGATACGGAACAGATTCAGGCAGTGATTGAACAGGAAACCAACAGACCGGTTACGGTTCAGATCAAGGAAGACAACATGACAGGGCTTAAGAGACTGTCCGTCACCCTTGCAGGAAATAAGGGAATGTCACCGGAGGAGCAGAAGGCTGTCACCGATGCCATTAACAGCACCTCGGAAAATGTGAATGCGCAGCTTTCAGAAACCTTTGTGGTAGAGCCCTATATCGGCGCAAAGGCATTGAAAAATGCGGTTCTGGCCATTGCCCTTGCCATGGTATTCATCATCGTCTATGTGTGGATACGGTTCTCCGCCATGTCAGGACTTCCGGCCGGAGTGACGGCCATGATCGCCCTGCTTCACGACGTGGTGGTGGTGTTCTTCGCCTTTGTCTTATTCCGCATTCCTTTAAATGACGCGTTTGTGGCGGTGGTGCTCACAATCATCGGATACTCCATCAATGATACCATCGTTATCTATGACAGAATCCGGGAAAACAAGAAAAAAGACAGGAAGATGTCCGTCACAGATCTGGTAAATATCAGCACCAGCCAGACCCTTGGCCGGTCCATTAACACCTCTGTTGCAACAGGGCTTTGCGTACTGATTATTATGGTGGCTTCCATTTATTTCCAGATTGATTCCATCATTGAATTCTCCCTTCCCATGTTCTTCGGTGTGATTACGGGATGCTATTCTTCCATCTGTGTGGCCGGTGTTTTATGGGCAGCATGGGAAAAAAGGAAAGAAAAGAGCAAATAACATCATTGAATACTTGAGTAAAAAGTGCTAGAATATAAAAAGATGGATAAACATATAGGAGTCATTCCATCGATGATTTTGATAATTTGATGAAGTCATGAAAAATAATGCAAAAGGAGGATAAGAATTATGTTAAACAAAGACATTGTTGCAAAGATTAACAAGCAGATCAATTTTGAGCTGTATTCTGCGTATATTTATCTGGATATGTCTAATTATTATTCAGACAGTAATTTAGGCGGCTTTGCAAACTGGTTCAGGATTCAAACTCAGGAAGAGCGTGACCATGCCATGCTTTTCATGGATTATCTTCTCTACAACGGTGAAAAAGTGGTGCTTGAGGATGTCAAAGCTCCCCATTTTGAGTACACTGATTTCCGCCAGCCGCCAGTGGAGGCTTATGCCCATGAGCTGAAGGTTACGGCAGCGATCAACGATATTTATGCGTTAGCATATGAATTAAAGGATTTCCGTACCATGCAGTTCCTTGACTGGTTCGTAAAAGAACAGAGCGAGGAAGAGAAGAATACGGATGAGATCATAAAGAGATACGATTTATTCGGAAACGATGCAAAGGGACTGTACCTGCTCGACGCAGAGCTGGGTGCCAGAGTTTATTCTCCGCCATCCCTTGTGCTGTAATTCCATTCTGAGATCATCACTATAACTTTTATAAAAAAGAGCAGCCCGGCCCCTGATAAGAGGCTGGGCTGCTCTTTTTGAGGAATCCATATGGGAAAGATTGCACTGCTCGTGTCCAGGGAGGAAATGCTTTATCAGGCGCATAATATTCTCCAGGAAAAGAAGTACGAGCTGAATGAAATGCGGGTCATAAAAACGGAAGATGCTGTTTCTGAGGCGAGGCGTTCCATTGGAGCCGGAGCTTCCATCATCATTGCCAGGGGGCTTCAGGCTTCCCTGATTAAGCAGTATACTGACATCCCGGTGGTGGAGATCGTCATAACCGCCCAGGAAATGGCCCTTTTGGTCAACAAAGCGAAACAGATATTAAAGAAAGAAAATCCCGTCATCGGGGTGGTGGGCTTTAAGAACATGTTCTGCGACATGTCTTATTTTGATGTCATTCATGAGATTGAAATGAGGACGTATTTTGCAGACAAGAGCCGCAGCCTGGAGGACATGACAAAGCAGGCCATAAAAGACGGGGTGGACTTGATCATCGGCGGCGATACGGCTGTGGAAATCGCCGGGGAAGCCGGAATTCCATCCCTGTTTTTATCCATTACCGAGGACTCTTTAAGAAATGCCCTGTCCATGGCGGAAAGCGTGGATTATGCCATGGGAGTGGAAAAGCGGAATGCAGCCCAGATGGAAACCCTTTTGGACCACTCTTTCAGCGGCGTTGTGCGGCTCGATGCTTCCGGGAACATTGTGGATTTAAACCCCATTATGGAGGATATGCTGGGAACAGTTAAGGAAAAGGTTTTGGGAAAGGCCGCCGGTGAGGTGTTCCCGGAACTTGGGAAGAATTATGGAAAAGAATCCTATTCCCTGTTTATGGAGATCAACCGCACTTCCGTGTTCGCTGCTGTGGCTCCGGTGGTCATTGACCAGAGGCTGGAGGGAGCCATTCTCACCTGCCACCGCATGAAAAAACGCCGGGTTCCGGAACAGGATTTAAAGGGAAAGGGGTATTTAAAAGGCCTGATCGCCCTGGGAGAATTTGAAGATATCTTTCAGGAGTCCCAGACAATGAAGGAATGCATACGGCTGGCAAAGCTGTATGCGCTGTCGGAAAAGGCGGTTTTTATTGAAGGAGAGGCGGGAACGGAAAAGCGTCTCCTGGCCCAGAGCATCCACAACGCAGGCCTGCATAAAGGCGGTCCTTTTGCGGCATTATCGTGTGAGGGGATTGAAGATGAAGGGCAGCTTGACATGATTTTCGGGGATAAAGGAGCCGTTGTTCAGGCAAATGGAGGCTCTCTTTTGCTGGAAGATGTCCAGTGCCTTACGAGGGCCAATCAATACCGGCTCTGCCAGCTCATCCGTTATAAGACCCGTCTGGGCAAAGACGGGACCAGATATCCGGGGCTGGATGTAAGGGTTATGGTCACCTCTGATGTGCCTTTGCAGGAACTGGCAGGGAATGGGACTATGAGGGAGGACCTTTATTATCTTTTGAGCGGGCTGACCTTGAGAATTCCTCCTTTTTGTGAGAGGAGAGAGGATTTGGAACGGAAGCTGATGGAAAGCATCAGGGAATGCTGTGACCATTATTCCAGATTCCATGTGCTGACGGGCGGTGCCAGAAAGCTGCTTCTCGATTATCCCTGGGAGGGGAACTCATTTCAGATAGAAAGCTTTTGTGAACGCCTGATTCTTACGGCCAATAAACGGAGCCTTGATGAAGGATTCGCAGAACAGGTTTTAAAAGAGATGTATCCCCGGTCTTTTAAAATGCGGGAGGAAGAATCCAAAGAAGATGTCCCAAAAGCGGTTCTTCCCAAAGAAGCGGAAAAGATTGCAGAAGCCCTGTTAAGGCACGGAGGAAACCGGGAGGAGACAGCAAAGGCTCTTGGAATCAGCAAGGCAACTTTATGGAGAAAGAGAAAAAAGTATCATCTGGAATAGAGATGTGAAATGAAATTGAAACAAAATAGAAATGAAAATGAAACGATATGCGGTTTGTACAGGAAACAGCCGCCCATTCAGTAAATCCGCCTATAGTAAAGTCCTCCCATTTTTCCTATAATCAGGACAGAGGTGGGAATGTCCCATCAACTGCTGACAGACAGAATGAGAAAAGAGAGGAAAAGAAAGATGAAAATTGGATTTATTGGACTTGGAATCATGGGAAGGCCTATGGCAAAGAACCTGGTAAAGGCAGGTCATGAGCTGGTTGTTTTCGATTATAACAAGGATGCTCTGGCAGACCTGGTTTCCTGCGGCGCAAAGCAGGCGGCAAGCGGCAAAGAGGTGGCTTCCCAAAGCGAAGTGGTCATCACCATGGTGCCCAACTCTCCCCACGTAAGAGCGGCAGTTCTGGGAGAAAACGGCGTTGCAGAAGGAGCAAAGCCGGGAACAGTGCTCATTGATATGAGCTCCATTGACCCGACTGAGAGCAAGGCCATCGGAGCGGAGCTTGAGAAATTCGGAATCGAGATGTTAGACGCTCCTGTATCCGGCGGAGAGCCAAAGGCCATTGACGGAACCTTGTCCGTTATGGTGGGCGGCAAGAAGGAATTATTTGATAAGTATTACGATATGCTGATGGTGATGGCAGGCTCTGTGGTATACGTAGGAGACCTGGGCTCCGGAAATGTGGCAAAGCTGGCAAATCAGATCGTGGTTGCTGTGAACATTGCGGCAGTATCAGAGGCCCTCACCTTTGCAAAAAAAGCAGGAACCGATCCGGAACTGGTATATCAGGCTATCCGCGGCGGTCTGGCAGGCTCCACAGTCATGGATGCAAAGGCTCCCATGATTCTTAACAGAAACTTTAATCCGGGCTTTCGCATTGAACTTCATATCAAGGATTTAAACAACGCATTAAATGCAGCCCATGCTGTCAGCTCACCGGTCCCATTAACAGGACAGTTAATGGAGATCATGCAGGGGCTTAAGGCAGATGGCTTTGAAAAAGAAGACCACTCCAGCATCGTGAAATATTACGAGAAAATTGCCAACACAAAGGTAGAACCGGAGAAATAAAAACCGGAATAATAAAACAGGCAAATAGATGCTGCTGGAGGGAAAGATGAATACAGATTTTATCAAAGGAGTTATTGTTCCCATTCTCACCCCAATCGATGAGAATGAGATGATTGACGAGGCAAAGTTAAGGGATCAGGTGGATTACGTCATAGACGGAGGCGTTCTTGGAATCCTGGCTTTTGGAAGCAACGGAGAATTTTATGTAGTGGAAGAGGATGAGATGGAGCGCGGTTTAAAGATCATGATCCATCAGTCCGCAGGCAGGGTTCCGGTGTACTTTGGCATCGGAGCCATCAGCACGAAAAAGTGCTGCCGCCTTGCAAAGATGGCAGAAGAAAATGGCGCAGCAGGAATTTCCATTTTGCAGCCCATGTTTTTAAAGCCCACGGAGGCAGAGCTTTATCTGCACTTTAAAACAGTGGCAGAGTCTGTTCCGGAGCTTCCTGTCCTTCTCTATAACAATCCGGGACGGGTAGGGTATACTATGTCGGGAAATCTGGTGGAGCGTCTGGCAACGGAGGTTCCCAATATTGTGGGGATGAAGGATACCAGCGGGGACATCACCCAGACAGCGGAATTCATCCGCAGGACCCGTCACACTGGCTTTAAGGTCTTTGGAGGCAAGGATACACTTTTGTATGCTTCCATGTGCCACGGGGCTGTAGGCGGGGTGTGCACTGCCGCCAACTTCATGCCGGAGCTGATTACGGATGTTTATAACAAATACGTTTCTGGCGATCTGGAAGGCTCTCTGGAAGCGCAGTTTAAGCTGAATCCGGTCCGCTTATCCATGGACCCGGCAAGCTTTCCGGTAGCGGCAAAGGATATGGCTAATTTAAGAGGCAGAAATATGGGCCTTCCCTATAAGCCCAACCTTGCAACACCGGAGGGGCCTGTACTTAACTGCATCAAAAAAGAGATGGAAACAGCAGGACTTTTGGATTAAAATACGATCAGGGGGCAGGCTGGCGGCTGTATGTAGGCTGCCGGCCTGTTTTTGTACAGGTATATAAGAAAGGGGTATTATATATGAAGTTTTTATTTGCATCGGATTCCTTTAAAGGGTCTTTATCATCTGAGAAAATCGTGGGAATCCTGACAGAGTCCGCAAAGAGCATATTCCCGGACTGCCGGTGCGCAGGAGTATCCGTTGCCGATGGGGGAGAGGGAACTGTGGATGCGGTAGTCAGCGCCATGAAAGGAAGTATCAGGACTGTGACCGTATACGGTCCTTTGATGGAAGAGACAACAGCCTCCTATGGGGTGTTCGGCGGCAGCCATGCGGTCATTGAGATGGCAGCGGCTTCCGGACTTCCCATGGTTCCGGCCCAAAAGAGAAATCCCCTCCACACCACCACCTACGGAACCGGTGAGCTGATAAAGGATGCCCTGGATCAGGGGTATCGGAATATTTCCATAGCCATCGGAGGGAGCGCCACCAATGACGGAGGGATGGGAGCTATGTCGGCTCTTGGAATCCGTTTCCTTGATAAAGACGGAAATGGCCTGACCGGATTTGGTGAGGATTTGGGAAAGGTTGAAACCATTGATGTGAGCGGGCTTCATCCGGCGGTAAAAGAAACAGAGTTTACCGTGATGTGTGATGTGACCAACCCCCTTACAGGGCCTGACGGGGCTACAAATACCTTTGGAAAGCAAAAAGGGGGGACCCCGGAAATCCTTGAAAAGCTGGAGGCGGACATGGAAGCCTATAGAAAGAAGCTTCTGGAGCTTACGGGCATTGATGTCAATGAAATACCGGGAACAGGGGCAGCAGGGGGGCTTGGAGCCGCTTTAAAAGTATTTCTCCATGGAAATATGAAGTCAGGAATTGAAACGGTTCTGGACTTAATTGAATTTGACTCCCTCTTGGAAGACGTGGACTTGGTCATTACCGGAGAGGGCCGTATGGACTGGCAGTCTGCCTTTGGAAAGGTTCCAAGCGGAATCGGAATGCGCTGTAAGGCAAAGGGGATTCCGGCCATTGCAATCGTAGGAGGGCTGGGAGACGGAGCTGAAAAGATATATGAGTTTGGCATCGAAAGCATCGTGACCACCATTCAGGGGGCCATGGAGGTGGAAGAGGCCATAGAGCGGGCCGAAGAGCTTTACAAAAGTGCCGCTGACCGGACCTTCCGGATGCTGAAAGCGGGAAGCGCATTAAGGCCGTAACAGGCTGGCTGTTGGAACAGGAGAACATGGCACAAGCAGGATTGGAGGAGCAGAACATGGGAAAGACGGTAAAGCTTCCTGACGGAACTCTGGTTTCGGCAATAGGGCAGGGAACCTGGTTTATCGGGGAACAGAGAGCAAAGAGGAAGGAAGAGACAGAAACCTTAAGGGCGGGCGTTGAGGCGGGAATGAGACTCATTGATACGGCTGAAATGTACGGAAGCGGAAGGTCGGAGGAGCTCATAGGGGAAGCCGTCAAAGACTGTGACAGAAGCCGCCTGTTTCTCGTTTCCAAGGTATACCCTTACAATGCAGGAAGAAAGAACATATTTAAAAGCTGCCGGGAGACTTTGCAGCGCTTAAATACGGATTATCTCGACTTATATCTGCTTCACTGGAGAGGCTCTGTCCCTTTAGAGGAAACAGTGGAATGCATGGAGCAGTTGAAAAAAGAAGGAAAAATCCGCCGCTGGGGAGTGTCCAACTTCGATACCGATGACATGGAAGAGCTGTGGAAGGTGCCGGGAGGAAAAAACTGTGCGGTCAATCAGGTCCTCTACCACCTGGCATCGAGAGGCATTGAATACGACCTTCTTCCCTGGCTGCGTGATCACGGGGTTCCTGTTATGGCTTACTGCCCTCTGGCTCAGGCCGGGGATTTAAAGAGAGGGCTTTATGAAAGCCCGGTGCTGGCTGAGATCGCGTCTGCCCATGGGTGCAGCATTTCCCAGGTGCTTCTGGCCTTTGCCGTCAGGGGCGGCGATATCATTGCCATACCCAGAACCGGAAAAAAGGAACACGCCCTGGAAAATGCGGGAGCAGGGGAAATAGAACTGACCGGGGAAGAACTTCGAAAGCTTGATCAGGCCTTTCCACCGCCTGACCGGAAGGTATATCTGGATATTGTGTAAAAAGCGGACCAAAGGACTTGTATATGGATAGGGAGCGGGGACAGCTATGGAACAGATCGGAATACTTCTGCCCAGACAGACCATTTTGGAGTTTGCCCAGAATGTGCTCAAACAAGAGGGAATTGAGGTACAGATATTAAAGGTAGTGGAAAATGCCAATGCGGTTGTGGAGGCACAGGAAGCATTGGCTGCGGGGGTGCGCATCATCATTGCCAGGGGCCTTCAGGCCACCTTGATTAAAGAGAATACAAACATTCCGGTGGTGGAAATGCCTGTTACCATCCGGGAAATCGGCATGATGGTCTTAAAGGCAAAGCGGATGCTAAAGAAGGAACATCCTCTGATCGGGATTGTGGCATTTAAAAATATGTTTGACAATCTGGATCATCTGGAGGAATTATTTGACTTTGACCTCCGCTTTTATGAACTCAATGCTTTAGAGGAGACCAGGCCGAAGGTGAGCCAGGCTATTATAGACGGTGTGGACTTGATCATCGGGGGAGTCAAGGCCAATCAGACAGCTTTTGAAATCGGCTTTCCAAGCCTGTTTGTGGAGACAGGAGAGGAGTCCATCCGCAATGCCCTTGGCCTGGCAATCCATATGATCGATTTAGCCAGAATGGAAAAGCAGAGTGAGGCTCAGATGGAGACTCTGCTGGACACTTCTTTCAGCGGCATCATTAAAATCAATGCGTATAAGGAAATTGTAGCGGTGAACCGGGTCATCGAGCAGATGATGGGAAAACCTGCGGATCAGGTGGTGGGATTTCCCATTGACAAGGTGATCAAGGGAATTGATACGGAAGGAATCGAGGGAATTTTAAGGGGGAGTGACGAGCTTTACTCCACCTCATTTTCCATCAGGGACCAGCCTTTGATGGTGGTGGGAGCGCCTATCCAGTACGACGGGCATTTCAGCGGAGCCATTTTGACCTGCCATAAGATGAAGGCGGCGGAAGGCGGAAATTCAGAGGTGTCCGGGACAAAGCTGGCAACGGGATATATTGCCAGCCGTAATTTCACCCACATTCTCAGGCAGTCCCCGGAAATGAAACGGTGCATCAAGCTTGCCAGGTCCTATGCCATATCCAAAAGTCCCGTCATGATATGGGGAGAAACGGGAACGGAAAAAGAGGTGCTGGCAGAGGCCATTCACAACAACAGCCCCCAAAAGGGAGGCCCCTTTTTAAACATCAACTGCGGCTCCTTATCGCCTCAGGAGCAGAGAGAGGTGATTTTCGGCTTTTCAGAAGAGAGCAGGAAGGGGGCCTGGGAAAGGGCTGCTTACGGAACGGTGCTGCTTCAGGAGGTGGACGGGCTCTCCATGGAAACCCAGTACCTGCTCTATAAGGCGGTTCATGACAGACTGTTCTGGTGCAACGATTCCATGGTGAAACGGGCTCTTCCTGTCAGGCTGATCGTCACCACTTCAAAGGAGCTGACGGTTCTCGTAAAAGAGGGCCTGTTCCGGGAAGACTTGTATTTTCTTCTCTCTTCCTTAAAAATTGAAGTGCCGCCCCTTAGAAAGACCAGGGATGACATTTCCAGGCTGGTCAGGCTGCATCTGGAACGGTTTAACGGGGCGTATTCCAGGTATGTGGAAATCAGCAGGGAAGCCTTAAAGGCCATGGAGGAATACTTCTGGGAAGGAAACCTGCTCCAATTGGAGGTTTTTTGTGAACGGCTGATTTTAACGGCCCACCGCAGGAAGGTGGAGGAGGGAATGGTGAGAAACCTTTTGCAGGAGCTTTATCCCCTCATCAGGGAGCAGGATGGAAGGGCTCAGACGGTGCTGTTAAAGAATCCGGAGGCAGTGCGCATTGCCGGGCTCTTAGACCAGCACCAGGGGAACCGGGCGCTGGTGGCGGAGGAGCTTAAAATCAGCACAACCACCCTTTGGAGAAAGATGAAACGGTACGGAATCGGAAGCAAATATGAATTGTAATACATGAAAAACCATTGTTTTATGAAAAAGATTGCAGCATTTTTGCAATCTTTTTTTCATGTTCAGAAAGAAAAATAAAGGCTACAAGAGAAGGGGAAGAAGGTTGGTGCTTCTGTCAATAGATGGAGGGGTGAAATAGGATTATAATTTACCGTAAGATCAAAAAGGGATGAGGAAAAGGAGAAGCAGTATGACGCCAATCATTACAAAAATGGAAGTTTATCCTGTAGCCGGAAAAGACTGTATGGAGCTGAATTTAAGCGGAGCCCATGCGCCGTTTTTCACCAGAAATATCGTGGTTCTTCACGGTGACAATGGGGAAACAGGAGTGGGGGAAGTGCCGGGAGGGGAGAAGATCACAAAAGCCCTTTTGGAATGCGTTCCCCTTGTGGAAGGGACCAGAATCGGGGAGTATAAGAGCACGCTGCTCAAGGTAAAGGCCCATTTGGATTCAAAGGGAGAGGAGGATGTGAGAGGAAACCAGACCTTTGACTTACGGACGGGAGTCCATGTGCTGACAGCCATTGAAGCGCCCTGTCTGGACCTTTTGGGAAAATACCTTGGAGTGCCGGTCTGTGAGCTTTTAGGTGAAGGAAAGCAGAGGGACAAGGTGGAGATGCTGGGATATTTATTCTTCATCGGTGACAGGAATAAGACGGACTTACCTTACGATTCAGAGCCTGACGCGGCGTGTGAATGGTACCGCCTCCGCCATGAAGAAGCCCTGACAGCGGAGCAGATCGTGGCCACTGCAAGAGCGGTCCAGGAAAAGTATGGATTTAAGGATTTCAAATTAAAAGGAGGGGTGCTGTCCGGAGATGAGGAAATGGAAGTGATCCGGGAGCTGAAAAAGGCATTTCCCGAAGCCCGCATTGACTTAGACCCCAACGGCGCCTGGCTTTTAAAAGACGCGGTGGAATATGTGAAGGGAATGGAAGGGATATTGACCTACTGCGAAGACCCCTGCGGGGCAGAAGGCGGATATTCCGGCAGAGAGATTGTCAGCGAGTTCCGGCGAAGGACAGGATTTCCAACAGCCACCAACATGATCGCGACAGACTGGCGGGAGGTGGGACACGCTCTGGAAAGTCAGGCCGTTGACATCATCCTGGCTGATCCACATTTCTGGACCATGAGCGGTTCGGTGCGGGTGGCCCAGATGTGCCACGATTTTGGCTATACCTGGGGTTCCCATTCCAACAACCACTTTGACATTTCCCTGGCAATGTTCACCCAGGTGGGAGCCGCAGTTCCGGGAAGGTACAATGCCCTGGATACCCACTGGATATGGCAGGAGGGCATAGAGCGCCTGACCAAAGAGCCCCTTCAGATCACAGACGGATGTGTGGAGGTTCCAAAGAAGCCGGGCCTGGGCGTTGAAGTGGATATGGACCAGGTGAAAAAGGCTCATCAGGTTTATCTGGATCACTGTCTTGGCGGCAGAGACGATTCCGTGGTCATGCAGTATTTGATTCCGGGCTGGAAATTTAACTCCAAAAAGCCCTGTCTCGTTCGCTGAAAACATACAGGCATGAAAGATACTTATTGAGGCAATCGGTATTAGTAATTGGATTTATGAGAATTTCACTGGTATAATGCATATATCAAACGGTCAGTTTGGGATAAAAATGAGCAATATTGCCAAATGGAGGGATTCTATGGATATGGAACAGAAAGGTACACCAGTGATAACCGGGATGCAGGTCATTCCGGTTGCAGGATATGACAGCATGCTGATGACCTTAAGCGGGACCCATGCTCCCTGGTTCACCAGAAATCTGGTGATTTTAAAGGACAGTGCGGGAAACACGGGAATCGGTGAAATTCATGGGGGAGATTACACCTGTGAAGCATTAAAAAGCTGTATTCCCCTGGTGGTGGGTCAGCCAACGGGCAAATACCGCACAATACTCAGCAATATCCACAAGGCGGGAACGAGAGCAGAAGAGGATGACGGGGAAGGAATCCAGACTCTGGATATCAGCAAGCTGAAATTTGTGGTAAAAGCGGAATGGGCCATTGAATGCGCTCTTTTAGATTTGCTGGGAAAGCATCTGGGGCTGCCCATGTGCGAGCTCTTAGGCGACGGCAGGCAGAGGGATGAGATAGAGACTCTGGGCTATCTGTTCTATGTCAGCGAAAAGGAAAAGGCCCATCCGGATTTAAGCTATCTGGATGAAGGAAACAGCAGTGATCCGTGGTTTAAGCTTCGCCGCCAGGAGATGCTGACACCGGAGCGGATTGTGGAACAGGCCCAGGTGCTTCATGAGAAGTACGGCTTTAAGAACTTTAAGCTGAAAGGCGGAGTTTTTGAGGGAATCAGGGAAATGGATGCCATCCGGGCGCTGAAAAAGGCTTTCCCCAATGGGCGCATAAACTTAGACCCCAACGGGGCCTGGAGCTTAAAGGAAGCCATTGAAATCTGTAAGCCCATGGAAGGAATCCTCACCTACATAGAAGACCCATGCGGCCCGGAATCCGGTTTTTCCAGCAGGGAAATCATGGCAGAATTTAAGAATGCGGTCAACCTTCCTGTTGCGACCAACATGATTGCAACGGACTGGAGGCAGTTTTACCATTCCGCCGCTTTAAAATCTGTGGATATTGTGCTGGCTGATCCTCATTTTTGGGGATTCGGCGGAAGTGTGCGGATGGCTCAGATATTAAACGACTGGGGACTGACCTGGGGCAGCCATTCCAACAATCACTTTGATGTGACGCTGGCGGCCTTTGCCCATACGGCAGCGGCGGCCCCCGGAAATCCCACAGCCCTTGACACACACTGGATCTGGCAGGATGGGCAGAATTTATTGGAGGATACGCCTGAAATCATCAACGGATATTTACAGGTTCCAACAAAACCGGGCCTGGGAGTCACCCTCAATATGAAACGGGTTATGGAGGCCAACGAGCTGTATAACAGCCTTCCTTCCCATGACAGGGATGACGCCATGGCAATGCAGTATCTCATACCGGACTGGAAATTTGACTGCAGAAAACCGTCTTTAGTGCGGTAAAAAATATATATAAAAATGGAGGGGTTTTTTATGAAGAAATCAGGTTTGACAAAAAGAGTGCTTTGTCTGGCTCTCTGCACCGTTATGGCAGTGATGACAGGCTGCGGAGGAGGCTCTGCTTCCAGCGGAACAGGCGGTTCCAAAAAAGAAGGAGGAGAGAGCCGGTTTGTTTTTGCAGGGCCTAATAACATCACCCAGTGGGACCCGTTAAATGAAAACAAGACAAATGCCTATATGCTTTCCAAACTGACCTACAACACTCTGGTAAATCCTTACGGAGAAAATAACACCATACAGCCGGAGCTGGCTACAGAATGGAGCGTATCCGACGATGGACTTGAGTGGACCTTTAAGCTGAGAGAAGGCGTGAAGTTCCACAACGGAGAAGATTTCAATGCGGATTCCGTGGTTGCCACTTTACAGAGGATGCTTGACAATCCTACCCTGGTTCATACCGCATTCTGGCCGTCTTTAGCAGGTGTGGAAGCCAAAGACACCTATACAGCCGTGATCAAGCTGAAAGAGCCCTGGGGCGCTTTGCTGTACCAGCTCATTGACACACCCATGTTCCCGCCAAAGGCCCTTGCAGAAAAAGGCGATGCCCTCTTTGAGTTCAACGAGACAAATAAGCCCATCGGTACAGGACCCTGGATCGCTGACAAATGGACACCAGGACAGGATGCAGAATTTGTCCGCAACGATGAGTACTGGGATTGGGGCAATGAAAAGAGCAACGTTGACCGGATCGTATACCGCCCGGTTATTGAAGACACCACCCGTGTTTCCGGAATTCAGACCGGTGACCTTGACATGATCGATGCCGTACCCGTAGAGCAGGCAGATATGCTGACCAGCGTTAAAGGGGTAAAGGTGGAAAAACTGTTAGGTTCTGCTATTGTTCACTTAGGATTCCGTTGCGCAGACGGACGTATTTTTGAAGATGTAAACGCCAGACAGGCCGTTAATCACGCGCTCAACAGAGAGCTTCTGGTACAGTCCATCGCAGGCGGCGGAGCAGCCAGCAACTGGCCATGCCCGGAAGGCGTCTTCGGCTATGACAAGGAAAATGCCAAGGTTCCGGAATATAACTTAGATATGGCAAAAGACCTTCTTTCCAAGACCTCTTATGCAGGCCAGGAAATCTCCTTTATCGCACCCACCGGAGTATTTGCAAGAAATAAAGAAGTAGCTCAGGCAGTTTTGGCAATGCTGACCGATGCAGGCTTTAAGGTGAATCTGGAAATCATGGAAAATGCAGCTTTCCAGGAGCGCCGTGCATCAGGAAATTACGATTTATACATTCAGAGATATCCTTTCCCTGCAGGTGATCCCGATTCCGTAATCACCCAGAGATGGTTAAACGATGCTCATAAATCCGGATACGTCAATGAAGAGATGAATGAAAAGATTCTGGAGCAGAAGCGGGAAAGCGATCCTGCCAAGCGTGAGCAGGTATTAAAAGAAGTGTTCGCGATTGAATGGGCAGAGGCAGCGCCTCATCTGGCTCTTTACCAGCAGGTGACAACCCTCGCTTACAGAGAAGGCATCACAGGCTTAAGAGTGCGGATCGACAATGTATTTGACTATTCAAAGGTATCAAAAGCCGCACAATAGTGATCAAGGGAACACATTTTGAAAGGGGATACGGCTTTGCTGAAATTTATCATAAAACGTTTGGGATATACGATTTTCGTCCTGTTTGGAGTATCCATCTTAACCTTTGGGCTTTTAAAAATGACACCGGGGTCCCCGGCCCGTCTGATGCTTTCCGATGATGCTACAGAAGAACAGATCAAGGAAAAAGAAATAGAGATGGGACTGGACCGGCCTCTGGCCATACAGTATGTCAGTTATATAACAGGAGTTGTAAAGGGAGATTTAGGAGATTCCCTGTTTTATAAGATGCCAAATTCCACGCTGATCTTCCAGAGATTGCCGGCTACCGCGTACTTAACGCTGGTAGCCATGGGAATCGCCCTGCTCATCAGCATACCCATGGGAATTATAGCGGGGGTCAAGCGGGGGTCTGTCATCGATTTGTTCGCCATGATATTCGCCCTTCTGGGGCAGTCCATATCAGGTGTGGTGTTAGGACTGATTTTCATTCTGTTCTTTGCGGTGAAACTGGGCTGGCTGCCGGCCATGGGATACGGAGGCTTCGCATTTGTCATCATGCCTGCCACCTCTCTGGCCATGCAGATGGCGGCTCTCATCACCCGTATGCTGCGTTCCGGCATGGTGGATGTGCTTCAGGAGGATTACATTACGGCCACTTATGCCAAGGGAATCAGCAACCGGGAAATTACCATGAAATATGCCTTAAGAAATGCAATCCTTCCGGTTATTACGGTTGTGGGCCTTCAGGTGGGAACCTTTTTAGGAGGAGCCGTGGTCACAGAACAGATTTTTGGCTGGCCGGGCATCGGCACCTTGACGGTTCAGGCCATCGGACTTCGGGATTTTCCCCTGGTGCAGTCCATTCTTTTGGTAATATCTGCATGCTTTGTACTGGTCAATCTGCTGGTGGATATTATTTACACCGTTGTTGACCCGCGCATGGACTTTAACTAAGGGGGATTGGAATGAGCAGACATGAATTATTCAGAAGAATGCGCAAAAGCAATTTTTTCGTCATAGGAGCAGTACTGGTTGCCTTTATTATTCTGGTATCCTTAATCTCTCCCTGGGTAGCGCCCCATAATCCCATAGGCTCGGATTTGACTCTGCGTCTGAAAGCCCCTGACGGCTTTTCCAAGGGCTGGAGCGGCTACATTCTGGGAACTGATCCCCTGGGACAGGATATATTATCCAGGCTCATGGTGGGCAGCAGGGTTTCCTTGTGGATTTCCTTTTCCGTGGTAATTGCCACGGCCATCATCGGAACCATTCTTGGAATTATATCCGGCTTTTTCGGAGGGATCATCGATACCGTCATCATGAGATTCAGCGATATCCAGGTATCCATTCCGCCTATGATTCTGGCGGTTGCGGTTATGGCAGTGCTGGGAAATACCACGAACAACTTAATTCTGGTTCTGGTGTTCACCCGCTGGGTGCAGTATGCCCGTGTCGTGCGAAGCAATGTTATGGGAATCCGGAACATGGAGTATATTCACGCCTCCCAGGTTTTGGGCTCCTCCAAAAAACGGATCATGTTCACCCAGATTCTTCCCAATGTACTGACACAGCTCATCATCGTTATGAGCCAGGAGTTTGGCCGTACCATTTTAACCGAGTCCTCACTGAGCTTTTTAGGACTTGGCGTTCCGGCCCCTGCCCCTTCCTGGGGAGTTATGATCGCAGACGGCAGGGAATACTTAGCAACAGCTCCCTGGGTTGTGGTCGCACCCGGAGCAGCGCTCATGATCGCGGTGCTGGCATTTAACTTCTTAGGTGACGGTGTGCGCGACGTACTCGATCCAAAGAATAAGAATTAACCACGAAAGGGAGAATCCAGATGGAAAAATTGATTGAGATTAAAGACTTCTCAGTAAAATTTGAAACGGGTCGTGCCGTAGCATACGCTCTTAACGGGGTTAATCTTACAATAGGCAAGGGAGAAGCTCTCGGTCTGGTTGGAGAATCAGGCGCAGGCAAGACCACCACGGCTTTGGGGATGCTCAATCTGATTCCCCAGCCTGCCGGCAAGGTGACAGGCGGAGATATTTTATATGAAGGAAAGTCTGTATTTAAAATGTCCCAGAAGGAACTGATGGATATGAGAGGCGACAAGGTCGCCATGATATTTCAGAACCCTCTGACCTCTTTAAACCCCGTATTTACCGTAGGGGAACAGATCGGCATGGTGCTGCAAAAGCATAAGAATTTAAGTAAAAAAGAAGCCACCGAGGAAGCGGGAAAGCTTTTGGAAGTGGTTGGAATCGCCAAATACAGGGTCAATGATTTTCCCCACCAGTTTTCCGGAGGCATGAGGCAGAGGGTGGGCATTGCGGCGGCCCTGGCCTGTAATCCGGCCCTTCTCATTGCAGATGAGCCAACCACGGCTTTGGACGTTACCATTCAGGCTCAGATATTGGAGCTGATGAAAGAGCTGCTGGTGAAGTTTGACAGCTCCCTGCTGATGATCACCCACAACCTGGGAATCATCGCGGAAATCTGCAACAATGTGGCAGTCATGTACGCAGGGACCATTGTGGAGTACGGTTCGGTGGAGGAGGTATTTACCAATCCTTCCCACCCTTATACCATCGGTTTGTTCGGCTCCATCCCCAAGCTGACAGGGCCAAGGGAAAGGCTGGCTTCCATTCCCGGAACAGTAGCCAACCCGGAAAATCTTCCCTCAGGCTGCCCTTTTCATGAGCGCTGCGGTCTGGCTTCGGGAGAATGCTCACAAAGTGCGTCACAGATGTTTCAGATAGGCGAACATCATTATGTGGCCTGCCATAAAGCCGGGGAGGTGAAACGATGAAGCCGCTTATTCAGGTTAAGAACCTTAAAAAGTATTTTGATATCAAGGGAAAAGGAGAGCTTCATGCCGTAGATGATATTTCCTTTGATATTTATCCGGGGGAAACCCTTGGGCTGGTGGGCGAGTCCGGATGCGGAAAGAGCACCGTCGGAAACGTGATCATGAGGCTTCACAAACCCACCGGGGGAGAGTTGATTTACGGGGAAAAGGATGTATTTAAGGTATCCGGCAAGCAGGAACAGCTTGAAATGTGCTCGAAAATACAGATCATTTTCCAGGACCCCTATTCTTCCTTAAACCCCAGAAAGACCATCCGTTCCATCTTAAAGGAAGCTTATAAAATCCATAAAATCGGAACGGAAAAAGAGATGAGTGAGAAGATCGAAGGCCTCTGCGATGACTGCGGGATTTCAAGAGATCTGCTGAACAAGTACCCTCATGAGCTGGACGGAGGAAAACGCCAGATCGTGGGAATTGCCAGAGCTCTGTCCTTATCACCGGAATTCATTGTCTGTGATGAGCCTGTATCCTCTCTGGACGTATCCATTCAGGCCACCATCATCAATCTGCTGATGGATTTGCAGAAAAAAAGAGGCTTGTCCTATCTCTTTATCTCCCACGATTTATCGGTTGTGCGCCATATTTCAAACCGCATTGCCGTCATGTACCTGGGACAGATCATTGAGACTGCGGAAACCGACGATATCTTTAACAATGCGGTTCATCCCTATACCATAGCCCTTTTATCGGCCATTCCAAAGGTGGAAATCGGCAAAAAGGTATCCCGTATCGTGTTAAAGGGAGATGTTCCAAGCCCCTTAAATCCGCCGGAAGGCTGCCGGTTTGCGCCAAGATGCTGGATGGCGCAGGAGATATGCAAAAAGGAAACTCCGGCGCTTCGGGAAACGGGGCAGAAGGGTCATTGCGTGGCCTGTCATTTCTGGGAGGAATCCAGAGAAGCGGCTGAGAGAACAGACTGCAATGCAATAGGAGAGTGTGCGGTTAACTGAATAAATTAAGAACAGAGAATGCCCTGTGGCGGAAGAAAATCCGGCCATAGGGCATTTTTAATGGAAATAATTCTTTATGTCTTCACAGAAGCTGGCGGCTGCCTGGTTTAAAATCCAGTTTTTTCTGGTCACAAAGGCGTTGAGCCTGGTCTGCCGGGGGGATACGGAGTAGTAAGCCACCCGTTCCCTGTCGCTGGCACAGGATTCGCCGATAAAGGTGACGCCGATTCCCATGGCAACCATGCTGCGGGTCGCGGATATGCTGTTGGTCTCACACACGGTGCGGGGAATCCAGCCGGCCTGCTCCAGCACCTCATCGGTGATGCAGCGCAGGGTGGAGCCTTTTTTGGAAAGCAGGATGTTTTCGTCTCCGAAGTTTTCTTCAAATTCTTCGATCTTAATGGGCTTGTCCGGATTCTTTTTACAGTATGGATGACTGGCGGGAATGGCCAGTAAAACTTCCTCTTCCCGGAGGATGGTGATCTGGTCCGGTGAAAACGGTTCCGTAACGTTTAATGACATAATGCCGCAGTCAATGCTTTCCTCCAGAAGAAGCTTTGTAAGGGCCGGAAGTCCGGATTCTGAAATCTCTATGGTGACCTCCGGATAGCGGGCTTTAAAGGCAGGGATGATCTCTATGAGCATTTCCAGCCCGAACTGGGAGGTGACACCTATCGTAATGTGGCCCCTGTTATCCAAGTTCTGTATGTTCTGGTAAAGGGTGTTTCTGATGGATATTGTCTTTTCGGCGGCCTGGATATAAAGCTGCCCTGCAGGAGTGAGGGACAGGCGGCCCTTGCTCCGGTAAAAGAGAGGAGTGCCCAGCTCGCTTTCCAGCTTGGAAAGGTACTGGCTTAGGGTGGATTGGGAAACGAACAATTCCTCGGCTGCTTTTGTCATGTTTCCCTTTTGGGCGATGGTTAAAATATAACTGAGATAGCGTGTATCCATGGCAGTTCCTCCCAAGGGTGTTTCATTTAAAAGTCATACACCTATCCTACCATGGGAAATTTGATTAATCAAGGTTCAAGCTTCATGGTTTTGTTGTTCAGAGAAAAAATATTGCCCTTATTTTCGGCTTCTATTATACTGTTAATAACAAGAAGGATGAAAAAGGGGGAATTTTTGTGATAAAACAAAGGGAGCGTGTAGAGTTTCGTTACTATGAGATTCCGGAGGAAGAGCCGGCCATGGCCTTGTTGGGTGAGGACTGGATCAGGGAGTACGGAAAGGATATTAAGTGCCCTCATTTTCATAACCTCATGGAAATCGGGTATTGCCACTGGGGCAGCGGAACTGTGGCTCTTGGACAGGAACACATTCCTTACTCCGGCCATTCCGTGATGATCGTGCCCCCAAGGCTTCCTCATAATACCGAGGGTGTGAAAGGGGAAATGGGGTATTGGGAATGGCTGTATATTGATCTGGAAAAAGTCATTTCAGAAATATACAGTTATGACCAGGTGCTTCAAAAAAGTATATCCAAACGGATTCACCGGACCGGATATCTTTTGTCTGAGGAGACAAATCCGGCTTTGGGAAGGCTGGTTCTGGGAGTTATGGACGAAATCCGTTATAAAAAGCCCTATTACAAGGAGAGCATACGGGGCCTGTTAAGGGCCTGCGTGGCAGAATTTCTGCGGCTTTCCGATGATGAGGAGCGGATTATGAGAGGGAAGGGCGTCCTTCCTGCATTGATCGGTGCCCTGGATTATGCGGCCGAGCGTTACAACCAGGAAATCAAGGTCAGCAGCCTGGCAGAAGCCTGCAATATGAGTGAGAGCCATTTCCGCCGGGTCTTTAAGGAGGGAATGAATATGCGCCCCCTGGATTATATTAATCTGCTCCGGATACAGAATGCCTGTGAACTCTTAAAAAAGACCAATAAATCCATGGAAGAGGTGGCGGTGGCGTCAGGATTTGCTTCTGTTTCAGCATTTAACCGGAATTTCAGGAAAGTATTGAATATTTCTCCCTATCAATGGAAAAAATCAGCGAAAAATTATGAGGGAAAGCTGCTAAATTGTAGAATCAGCGCTCAAAAAGGCTGGTAATGGCGAGGGGATGATTGAAAATGCGTGCTTTTTAATTGAATCTAAAAACTTTAAACTTTTGAAATTGGTATAATGTGATTATCATAAATTTTTCTAAAGAAAAAGATGATCACATGAGCCAATTTTTTTTATGAAAGAGGAGGAATTTAGCTATGAAGAAAAAAATCGTACCTGTATTACTGGCGGGAGTTCTGGCAGCTTCCCTGGCAGCCTGCGGAAATTCCGGGGGAGGACAAGCCTCAGGAGATAAGAAAGAGGGGGGAGCACAGGCCGCAAATGAACTGACCGTCTGGTGCTGGGACCCGGCATTTAATATGTATGCTATGGAAGAAGCTGCGAAGATTTATCAGAAGGATCATCCGGATTTCAAGCTGAATGTGGTGGAAACCCCTTGGGATGATATTCAGACCAAGCTGACTACGGCAGCCACTTCAGGAAATCTGGATTCTCTTCCTGATATCTTTTTGATGCAGGACAATGCGTTCCAGAAGAATGTGCTCAGCTATCCCGATGCATTTAATGACTTAACCGGAAGCGGAGTCGATTTTACCAAGTTCCCCGATGCCAAGACCGCTTATTCAGTGGCAGATGGAAAAAATTACGGAGTTCCCTTTGATAACGGAGCTGCCGTTGCTGCTTACCGCACAGATATTTTAGAGGAAGCAGGATACACCATAGAGGACCTTACGGATATTACCTGGAGCCAGTACCAGACAATAGGTGAAGACGTTCTGGCTAAGACAGGAAAGCCTCTCTTATCCGGCCGGGCCGATGAGCCGGACATCGTGATGATGATGCTCCAGTCTGCCGGCGGCAGCCTTTTTGACAAAGAAGGAAATCCCAGCATGGTAGGAAATGAGACTTTGAAAAAAGCTATGGAAACTTACATATCCCTGGTTAAGAGCGGGGTTCTGGTGGAAGTCAACAGCTGGGACCAGTATGTGGGAAGCATGACCACCAGTACGGTGGCAGGAACCGTTAACGGCTGCTGGATTATGGCCAGCATCCAGACGGCAGAAGATCAGTCCGGCAAGTGGGCCATCACCAACATTCCAAAGCTTGACGGAATTGACGGTGCCACCAATTTCTCAAATAACGGCGGTTCCAGCTGGGCAGTTACTTCCTCCAGCAAGAATCCGGAGCTGGCTGTAGATTTCCTGTCAAAAACCTTTGCAGGGAGCACAGAGCTTTATGAAACCATTCTTCCAAAGTCCGGTGCCCTGTCAACTTATCTTCCCGCAGCAGAGAGCAAGGTCTATGGAGAGCCTCAGGAGTTTTTTGGCGGAGCACCTGTATATGCTTTGATCACTGACTTTGCATCCAAGATTCCTTCCAACAACACGGGAGTGTATTACTATGAAGCCCGCGGGGCAGTGGCTACTGCCATCACACGCATGGTTTCCGGAGCGGACATTGACGGAGAGATAAAGACTGCAGAAGATACTGTCAATTTTGCCATGGGAAAGTAAAAAACAGCGGGAGGAGGCTTTTTAGTGGGTAATTCGAAGAAAAAATTATCGTTGGGTCAGAAGCAGAGCCTGGCGGGCTGGACATTTTTAACGCCTGCGGTTATCCTGATTGCAGTTATGAGTTTTCTGCCTATGATCCGGGCATTGTTCCTTTCGTTTCAGGCGGGAATCGGTGCCAACATGAAATGGACGGGGATGACCAATTACATAAGGATGTTTAAAGACCCTGTTTTCACCCAGGCTCTGAAAAATAATTTTATCTACCTTATCATACAGGTTCCCATTATGCTGGTATTGGCGCTGATTCTGGCCTCTCTGTTAAACAACAAAGATCTTCGCTTCAAAGGTCTTTTCCGGACAGCCATATTTCTGCCTTGTGCCACCTCCCTGGTATCTTATGCAGTTATTTTCCGTTCTCTGTTCGCAGTGGATGGACTGGTCAATACGGTTTTCATAAAGCTTGGAATCCTCTCTTCAGGGTATAATTTCCTGGCTAATCCCACCAGTGCCAGGGTGGTGATCATTCTGGCTCTGGTCTGGAGATGGACCGGTTATAACATGGTGTTTTACCTTTCCGGTCTTCAGAATATAGAATATTCCGTATACGAGGCCGCAAAGATTGACGGAGCTTCTCCGCTCCAGTCCTTTTTCAGGATTACGGTTCCCCTTTTAAGGCCCACCATCCTGCTGACTGCCATCATGTCCACCAACGGTACCCTGCAGTTATTTGATGAGTCCATGAACTTGACAAAGGGCGGGCCTGCCAATGCAACCATTACCATGTCTCACTATATTTACGACGTATCCTTTAAATTCGTTCCGAACTTTGGGTATGCGGCCGCCATGTCCTATATGATCCTGATTTTGGTGGCAGCTCTGGCATTTTTGCAGATGAAGGCAGGTGATAAGCGTGACTAAGGGAAAAAAGGTATTTGCATATGTATTTTTGACCGTCGTCTCTCTCATCTCAGTATTTCCTTTATACTGGATGATGGTGGCGGCAACCAATAAAAGTTTGGATGTGTCCAGAGGAACTATGGTATTCGGCACAGCGCTGTCTGACAATATCAGGAAGCTGTTTGATTCCCAGAACGTGATTACTGCCCTTGGGAATTCTTTTAAATATTCCATCATCATGACCCTGGTCTCCCTGCTCATCTGTTCTCTGGCAGGATACGGGTTTGAAGTGTTCCATGATAAGGCAAAGGACCGGGTTATGAGCGTTTTGCTTCTTGCCATGATGGTTCCGTTTGCAGCCACCATGATCCCTCTGTACCAGATGTTTTCAAAGGCGAGGCTGTTAAACAGCACTCTGGGGTTTATTCTTCCAACCATATCAACCCCGTTTTTAATTATGATGTTCCGCCAGAGTGCCAGATCATTTCCTGTAGATATTATGGAGGCGGCAAGGCTTGACGGGTTAAATGAGCTTCAGATTTTCTTCCGGATGTTTCTGCCTACCATGCGCTCCACTTATGCGGCGGCTATGACCATCACCTTTATGAATGCATGGAACAGCTATCTCTGGCCCAAGGTAATCATGTCCGACGGGGACAGCATCACCATGCCCATGCTGGTGGCAAACTTAACGGAAGGATATGTGACTGACTACGGAACACTGATGCTGGCGGTATTGATCTGCACCATTCCGACAGTGATCATTTTCTTCCTGCTGCAAAAGAGTTTTGCAGAAGGTATTACAGGAGCAGTGAAATAAAAGGGATTGTAAAAAACATATGCTGCGGTTGGCTTTCGGATATGGAAACCGGCTGCAGCCTTTTTTTAAAAGGAGAGGCTGAATATGAGACATGGCAGTTTATGGCACGGGGGAGATTATAATCCGGAGCAGTGGCTTGAGGAGCCGGAGATCCTTGAAAATGATCTGGAATATATGAAAGAAGCGGGAATCAATACAGTCACCATGGGGATGTTTTCCTGGTCATTTCTGGAACCGGAGGAAGGCAGGTTCCGGCTATCATGGTTAAAGGACCGGGTCAATAAGCTATATGAACAGGGAATTTACACCATATTGGGAACCCCTTCCGGCGCCCGGCCCAAATGGCTGGCAGATCAATATGAGGAGGTCTTAAGAGTGGATGAGATGAGGCGTCGCCAATTGTTTGGAAGGCGTCACAATCACTGTTATACCTCTCCCGTTTACAGGGAAAAGGTAAAGCTGGTAAATGAACGTCTGGCAGAGGAATTTAAATCCCATCCCGGAGTCCGCATGTGGCATATTTCCAATGAATACGGAGGGGAATGTCACTGCCCTTTGTGTCAGGCCGCCTTCCGCAAATGGCTGGAAAAGAGGTATGGTTCCGTTGATCGCTTAAACCGGAGCTGGTGTACTGCCTTCTGGAGCCATGTGTACCAGTCCTTTGACCAGGTGGAAAGCCCGTCTTCCATAGGAGAGAGCATGGTTCATGGGTTAAATCTGGACTGGAAACGGTTTGTGACGGACCAGACCGCAGATTTTCTTAAGTGGGAGATCGATTCTTTAAAAGAGGCGGGGGCAGCCCAGCCAGTCACAACCAATCTCATGTATGATTACCGGGGGCTCAATTATAAGAAGCTGTCTCAGGAGGTTGATGTGGTTTCCTGGGATACGTATCCCTTATGGCATAAGGAAAAGGAAGTTCTTACGGCCAGAGACAACGGAATGCAGCATGATTACATGAGAAGCTTAAAGAAGAAGCCTTTTTTGCTCATGGAATCCTGCCCCGGCAGCCCCAACTGGCAGGGAGTCAGCAAGCTGAAAAAGCCGGGCCTCTTAAAGCTGGCTTCCTGGCAGGCAGTTGCTCATGGGTCTGACAGCGTTTTGTATTTTCAGATACGCCAAAGCCGGGGAAGTTCAGAAAAATTTCATGGGGCGGTCATTGACCATTATGGAAAGACAGACACCAGGGTATTTGAAGAGGTGAAAGCCATAGGAAAAGAGCTGGCCCTCCTGGGGGAACTGGCCGGAACAGGGGTCAGGCCCAGAGTAGCCCTGATCTATGATGCAGAAAACCGCTGGGCAATAGAAGATACCCAGGGTCCAAGAAATAAAGGGCTTTATTATCATGAAACCTGCGTAAAGGTTTACAGTGCCATTAAAAAACTGGGATTTAATGTGGACGTGATTACTATGGAGGACAGCCTGGAGGATTACCGGCTTGTTGCGGCTCCCATGCTTTATTTATACCGCAGCAAAATCGGGGAGAAAATGGAAGAATTTGTGCGCAGCGGCGGACAACTGGTCACTACCTATTGGTCCGGAATTGTGGATGAAGCAGACAGGTGCTTTCTTGGAGGAACTCCTCATGGACTCAGGGAGGTGGTGGGGCTTCGCAGTGCGGAAATTGACGGCCTCTATGACTGGGAGCGCAATTATATGGTCCCTGTATCCGGGGAAAAGGGGAAGCGGTATGAGTGCCGCAATCTCTGTGATCTGGTGAAGCTGGAAGGGGCAGAAGTTCTTATGGTATATGAAACTGATTTTTATAAAGGATATCCGGCTCTCACAAGAAACAGCTATGGAAAAGGGGATGCCTATTATGTATGTGCGGATGCCGGACAGGATTTTTATGATGACTTATTCCGGAAGGCGGTTGATGAAGCCGGAATCAGACCTCTTGTGGAAGGAAGCATCCCGGAGGAGGTTGAAGTGACCTCCAGAGAATCAGAGCAGTATGAGTATCTGTTTTTACAGAACTTCAGCCAAACGCCCGCTATGCTGGAACAAGAGCTTTTAAACAGCTTTTCAGAGGGAAGGCTGCTGTTGGGAGAGATTTCGGGGAGGGGTGAAATGGCGCCCTATGAAACAGTGATCATCAGAAGAAGCCTGAGAGGAGAACCGTGAAGGCTATTATTTTAGATAATATGAGGAGAAATCAAATATGATCGTACCCAGACACTATGAAAACCTGCAGGTGCTTCATGAAAACACCATGGCCGGCAGAGCCTATTATATTCCAGCCTCCCAGGTCCGTCAGGATCTGGTTGAGCACCGGGAGAATTCGGACCGGTTCCAGCTTTTAAACGGAAACTGGAAATTCCGTTATTTTGACAGCATTTATGATGCAGAGGAGGAGTTTTTCCGGGAGGGCTATGACACTTCCGGGTTTGATGAGATTCCTGTTCCCGGCTGCATCCAAAATTATGGCTATGGCAACCATCAGTATACAAACACCCGGTATCCATTTCCCATGGACTCGCCCTATGTTCCGGCTGAAAATCCGTGCGGGGCTTATGTCCATCGTTTTGACTATCAAAGGGAGGAGAAGGCACCAAGAGCCTGCCTGAATTTTGAAGGCGTGGATTCCTGCTTTTACTTATGGCTTAACGGAACCTATGTGGGGTACAGCCAGGTATCCCATGCCGCCAGCGAATTTGATGTGACGGAATTGCTCCGGGAAGGAGACAATACCCTGGCTGTCCTTGTTTTGAAATGGTGTGACGGAAGCTATATGGAGGATCAGGATAAGTTCCGGATGACGGGGATTTTCCGGGATGTATATCTGTTAAAGAGGCCCCGGCAGGGTATATTCGATTATTTTATTACAACTGCCGTAAGAGGGAAACAGGCAGAGCTTCAGGCTGACATCACTTTTTTTGACCAGGAGCAGCCCTTAAGGCTGGAAGTATATGATGGAGAAGGGGAGCCGGCGGGAATCTGGGAAGGCATTCCCGAAGCGGGGAGGGTGCTCTTAACCGTAGATAACCCAAAGCTTTGGAATGCAGAACAGCCTTACCTTTACACCCTTATTTTGAAATGCGGGCATGAGGTGATCACCGACCGCCTGGGAATCCGGGAGATCACTGCAAGGGATGGCGTGGTTTATTTTAATGGGGAGAAGATCAAATTCAGGGGGGTGAACCGCCATGACAGCGACCCTGTAACAGGATTTGTCATCAGCCTGGAGCAGATAAAAAGAGATATGAGGCTTATGAAGGAGCACAACGTCAATGCTATCCGCACCAGCCATTATCCCAATGTGCCTCAGTTTTACCAGCTATGCGACCAGTATGGCTTTTATGTCATGGATGAGGCGGATAATGAGAGCCACGGCCCTGCGTACATTTACATGGAAAACTTCCTGGAGGAGTGGCAGGAACGCTGGAATAGGGCCATTGCGGATAACCCGGAATTTATAGAAGCGACGGTAGACCGGACAAAGCTTTTGGTAAACCGTGACAAGAACCGTCCCAGTGTGGTGATCTGGTCCATGGGAAATGAATCCGCCTATGGCTGCACCTTTGAGGCGGCTCTGGCCTGGACCAAGGCTTTTGACCCGTCCCGGCTCACTCATTATGAAGCAGCCCGCTACCGTTCCAAGGATAAGGAATATGATTTTTCCAATCTGGATTTGTACAGCCGAATGTATGCTAGTCTGGAGGAAATCCATGAATATATGGGAAGAAAGGCTGGAAAGCCCTTTATCCAGTGCGAGTACAGTCATGCCATGGGCAATGGGCCGGGAGATATTGAGGATTATTTTCAGGTGTTTGACCAATACGAGGAAAGCTGCGGCGGCTTTGTATGGGAGTGGTGCGACCATGCCGTATACAAAGGCAGGAGCTCAGACGGAAAATCCATGTATTTATACGGTGGGGATCATGGAGAGTATCCGCATGACGGCAATTTCTGCATGGATGGCCTGGTGTATCCGGACCGGAGGCCCCATACCGGGCTGATGGAATTTAAAAATGTTCACCGCCCCGCAAGAGTGGTTTCCTTTGACCAGGAGAAGAAGGAGCTGGTTCTTCATAATTACATGGATTTTGAAAATTTTAAGGATTACGGAATTCTTGAATATGAAGTGACCTGTGACGGCAGTTCCGTAATCAGGGAGCGTGTTGAGGAAAGTGCCATGCCGGATATTGAGCCTCACGGAGAAGGAAGGGTGGCTCTGGACTTTGAGGTTCCGGCAGCAGGAAGGTGTTATTTGAAGGTGAACTATTTTTCGAAGAAGGAAACCCCTTTGCTTGCCCCAGGCAGTATGTTGGGATTTGATGAAATCCTGTTGGAAAATGATGATATGAGAAATCAGACCAAGGCAGAGCTGCTAAAAGCCGGGGAAACAGGAAAAGACAGGCAAAAAGCCCTGGAAGTCAAAGAGGATGACCGTTATCTGACAGTAACAGGGGAGGATTTTGTCTATACTTATAATAAGCTGACCGGAGCTTTTCGCGATATGTGCTTTGAAAACAGCAGGATTCTGGAAAGGCCCATGGAATATAATATTTGGAGAGCTCCGATAGACAATGACAGAAACCTAAAAAGAAAGTGGATGACAGCCCACTATGACCGGGCCATATCCAGA
The DNA here is from genome assembly GCF_047605665.1 of Lacrimispora sp. GTDB lineage: Bacteria > Bacillota > Clostridia > Lachnospirales > Lachnospiraceae > Lacrimispora. The sequence continues at coordinate 164,462 of NZ_JASGFH010000002.1, forward strand.
GCCTATGAAACCTCCTGGCAGAGAACGGAAGGCCGGATAGAGATAAAGACCATCCTTTCGGTAACAGCAGTGGTGATTCAGAGAATTTTAAATATTCAGGCTTTGTGGACCATCGGAGCTGACGGAGCTGTGGATGTGAAGCTGGAAGTGAAAAAAGACGGGGAATTTCCGGAGCTTCCAAGATTTGGCCTCCGCCTGTTTCTTCCAAAGGAAATGGAGAAAGTGGTTTATTACGGACTGGGACCTGCGGAAAATTATATGGATAAGCAAAACGCCAGTTTCCATGGCCTGTTTTCTGCCGCAGTGAAAGATATGCACGAGGATTATATCAGGCCCCAGGAAAATGGAAGCAGAAGTGATTGTGACTTTGTAACGGTGACTGGTCCGTCCGTCTCCTTAACAGCCGTTGGGGACAGACCTTTTTCCTTCCAGACATCGGAGTATACCCAGGAGGAACTGACGGAAAAAGCTCATAATTACGAGCTGGTTCCCTCCGGCTTTACAGTCTTCTGCCTGGATTACCGCCAGAACGGAATCGGGTCGGCAAGCTGCGGACCGGAACTTTTGAGAAAATATGCTTTTGATGAAACAGAGTTCACCTTTCAACTGCGGCTGGTTCCAAAAGGCCAGGCTTAAAATTTTCCTGATTTATAAAGAAAGAAGCAGGGGGGATAGCTGAAAATAGCTGTCTCTCCTGCTTCTTTGAAGTTTATTTTAAGGTTTCCGCAATGGTGTTTGCCAGAGCTGCGATTTCAGAAAGCTGGTCCTCTTTCACAGAAGACTTGATCGTCACGATCTGATCCAGAATGGTCATGTTTTTCATTTCTGAAAGGATTTCCGTCATCTTTTTGCCTGCCATAACGCCCCAGGAGCCGTTTTCCATAAGGGCAACGGTGCGGTTTTGCACGTTGTGGTTTTTCATGTCTGTAAGTAAGTGCTCCATGCCGCTGAACACGCCTGCGTTATAGGTGGAAGAAGCGAATACCAGGTGGCTGCAGCGGAATGCTTCTGACATGAGAACGGAATGGTGGGTTACGGACACGTCATGCATGGCAATGTTGCGGACGCCCCGTTCTGCCAGACGGCAGGCCAGGATGTTGGCAGCGTTTTCCGTGTTGCCGTAAATGGAGCCGTAAGCGATTAGGACGGCCTTTTCTTCCGGTTCGTAGGTGCTCCATAACTGGTACTTGTCCATGTACCATGCGATGTTCTCGCGCCATACGGGCCCGTGAAGAGGGCAGAGGAACTGAATCTCCAGCGGAGTGATCTTCTTTAAGAGCGTCTGGGTGGAAGGGCCGTATTTTCCTACGATATTGGAGTAATATCTTCTGGAATCGTCAAGCCAGTCCCGCTCAAAGTTCACTTCATCAGCGAATAAGTTTCCGTTTATGGCGCCGAATGTTCCGAAGGCATCGGCAGAAAACAGGATTTTATCTGTCGTATCATAGGTGACCATAACCTCAGGCCAATGAACCATGGGAGCCATAAAAAAGGTGAAGTTATGCTTTCCTGAGGAGAAAGTCTCTCCTTCCTTTATGACGATGGCTCTGGAATCCACGCCGAATTCATAGAACTGGTTGATAATCGGCACAGTCTTGACATTGCACACCACCTTGATGTCCGGGTACCTTCTGACGATCTCCCCTAACGTGGCGCAGTGGTCCGGTTCCATGTGGTTGACGATGATGTAATCTAAGTTTCTGCCCCCCAGGACAGCTTCTACATTTTCCAAAAACTGTCCGGAAATAGCCCGGTCAGCGGTGTCAAAAAGCACAGTCTTTTCATCTAACAGAAGATAGGAATTATAGGAAATCCCCCTTGGAATGGGATAAGCATTTTCAAACAGGGCCAGACGGCGGTCATTTCCGCCAACCCAGAATAAGTCGTCTGTAATATTTTTCACACAATACATGGTGCAGCCATCCTTTCTTTTATCGGTTTGTCACGTATCTCTCGATTGGAGTATACTATATTTTTGACGAAATGTCATTGTTTTTATCGATAAAATAAGAGCAGTTACAGGACCGGTTCTATATATACTTCCACAATTCCGCCGCACACCATGCCTTCATCTTCCGCATTTCCGGGGGTCATATCCACACTTTTTAACACGGGGATTTTATCCTTTGCCACCTCTCTTGCAATGGCACAGACATCTGCCTCCACACAGCCGCCGCCTACGGTTCCCATGGCGGTTCCGTCTGCCATTACGATCATCTTGGAGCCCACATCCCTGGGGGCAGAGCCCTTTCTGGAAACTATGGTGATCAGCGCTTTTGGCATGTCTGAAAGCTCCAAGGAGGTAAGCCCTTCCAGGATTTCCTTGGGGTATCCAAAGGTGCTTTTACTCTGATTTTTCACCTGTATGATCTCAGCCATAATGGCTACGGCGATTTCCTCCGGGGTCTGGGCGTTGATCTTTAAACCGATGGGAGTGTAGACCTTGTCCAAAAGCTCCCTGTCAATTCCTTCATCCTCCAGGGATTCCTTTACAAGCCTTACCCTGACCTTGCTTCCGATCATGCCCACGTAGGCATTTTTCTTGTATACGATCTGGGATAAGCAGTCCTGGTCGTAGCGGTGGCCTCTGGTGACGATGACAAAGTAATGGCCCGCACTTCCTTCTATTTCTGAGAGAGCCTCTCTGAACGGCTTGCAGATGACCGTGTCAGCCCCTTCCCGCCTGGCTGTATTGGCAAAGGAAACTCTGTCATCAATGACTGTGATGTGAAATCCCAGCATTTTTCCCATTTTGATGATGGGGATGGAGATGTGGCCGGCGCCGCATACCACCATATATTTTTCACCCGTTACAAATTCACAGAACAGGGTGGCTTCCGGGGTTTTGATGATCTGGGTCTTATCAATGTCTTTGATCTTCTCCAAAAAGGCATCAAAGGCGTTTTCGTCCCCCTGCTGAAACAGAAATTCTCCTCCGGACCAAAGGGCTTTGGCCCCCAGACCCTTCCCTTCGATGACAGAAAGGCAGATCAGGCTTTTGTTTTTATCCGCATTTTTTAATTCTTCGTAAAATCCTGTCATGGTATGATTTCCCCTCTTGCTGTTGCGCGTTTTCCTATGAAATATTTTATAGAAAAAAGGGCGGTGTTGATTCCGCCCTTTTTGGGTATTTGAACCTGTTCTTTATTTTGCGGGCTTTGGTTTGCGATAGAAGGTGTTGTCTAAAGGAAGCTTATAGCGGAAATCTCCATCCTTCTTATAATAAGCGTTCTGTAAAGCAGGTGCTCCCATAACGCATACGATCTCGCCAACACCCTTTGCGCCGAATGCCACGTCAGACGGATTCTTTTCAATGAACCGGACATCAACAGGAGGCATCTGAGGTGCTTTAAAGAGGCCTAAGGTGCCCAGCTTGGCCTGAGGAATGCCGTCCTTTAATGGGAAGTCCTCAGTCAGTCCGTAGCCAAGACCCATGGCAACGCCGCCTTCTACCTGTCCTTCTGCTGCAAGCGGGTTGATGGTTCTGCCGATGTCATGAGCTGCAATGACATTGACAACCTTTCCGTCCTTGTCGAGAACAAAGAGCTGTGTGCCGTATCCGTAGGCAATGTGGCTCACCGGATTTGGCTTGTCGCTTCCGATTGGATCAGTCTTGAAATCGAATTCGCCGTAATACTCCTTGCCTTCCAGTTCTTCTAAGGATAATCCTGCATCCAAATCTTCTTTCAGCAGTTTTGCAGCCGTGTGGATGGCTTCTCCTGTAAATACAGTCTGGCGGGAAGCGGTAGTCGTTCCTGAGTCGGGTGTGTATTTTGTATCCGGATGTCCTACAACCACAAGTTCCGGTCTGAGGCCTGTCGTTTCGCAGACCATCTGCAGGGTCACGGTCTGAAGTCCCTGGCCGATTGCAGCAGCGGAGGAACCGGTGTGAACCTTTCCGTCCTTGATTCTTAAGATACAGCGGCCTACGTCTGCAAGACCTACACCGATACCTGCATTCTTCATGGCAGATGCAATTCCTACATAATAATCCGGGTCTGCCTCATATTTCTCGAAGTCTTCTTTTACTGCTTCCAGGGTTTCTACCATGCCTGTGCCTTCATCGGCAATCTGTCCGTTAGGAAGGGACTGACCCGGTCTGATGGCATTGCGGTAACGCATCTCCCAGCCGGAGATTCCCACTTTTTCAGCCAGTTCGTTAATAAGACATTCTGTGGACATACAGGACTGGGTTACGCCGAAGCCTCTGAATGCGCCTGCAGGAGGATTGTTGGTGTAGTAAGCATCTCCTTCGATGTCAACGTTCTGATAATTATACGGTCCGCCTGCATGAGTACATGCTCTTTGAAGTACGGGACCGCCTAAGGAAGCATAGGCTCCTGTATCGGAAATAAGTCTTGCCTGCATTCCCTGGATGATGCCGTTTTCGTCGCATCCCATCTTGCAGTAGATTTCCATGGCATGACGCTTTGGATGGTAGTTGATGCTCTCCTGGCGTGTGAAGGATACTTTTACAGGTCTCTGGCTTAAGTAAGCGCAAAGAGCTGCCTGATGCTGAACGCTCATATCTTCCTTGCCGCCGAAGCCGCCGCCTACATAAGCGCTCTGGATTCTTACTTTTTCCAGAGGAATGCCAAGATATGCGCTTAATTCGTGATGTTCGTCATAAATTCCCTGAGCTCCGGTGATAACTCTGACCCCGTCGCCGTCAGGAATGCCCACGGCTGTTTCCGGCTCCATGAAAGCGTGCTCTGTAGGAGGAACGTAGAATGTGCCTTCCACAACGTATCTGGACTCTGCAATTGCTTTTTCTGCATCGCCACGTTTTACTTCTTCATGGGTGAGGCGGTTGTTTTCCGGAATGCGGAATTTGCCAAACTGCATAAAGCCTTCTCCGTGAACCTGATGAGCGCCGGGAATCATGGCCTCTTTTGGGGAACGGATTGGCTCTAATTCTTCATAATCGACTTCTACAGCCTTTGCTGCTGCAACAGCCTGTTCCTGGGTTTCAGCCACTACCATGGCAAGTGTATCGCCGATGCACTTTGTCTCTTCGCCCACATCGATCATGCCCGGCCAGTCATGAGCCAGATGGCCGATATATCTGTCTCCAGGGATGTCCTTTGCAGTATAAACAGCTACAACACCCGGCATGGCAAGAGCCTTGCTGGCATCGATTCCGTTGATTTTTGCTCTGGCACATTTGGTGAATACGTTCTTTCCGTAAAGCATGCCTTCCAGGTTGTAGTCATCTGCATATTTTGCAGTACCCAGAGTCTTTGCCTCTGCATCCACACGGCATGTCCGCTCGCCGACCTTACCGGTCTGCTTCAGTTCCGGAACTTCCAGGTTTTCATTGAACATTTTTGCTGCCAGCAGAATACCGTCTTCTATTTTTGTGTAACCGGTACAGCGGCAGATATTGGTACGGATGGCCTGTTTTACGTCATCTCTGGTTGGGTTGGGATTCTGGTCAATGAGACATTTTCCACTGATTACCATACCTGGAATACAGAAACCGCACTGAACTGCCCCCGCAGCAGCAAAGGCGTAGACAAAGACATCCCGTTCTCTCTGGGTAAAGCCCTCGATGGTCTGAACCTTCTTTCCTTCCAGCTTTGATAACTTCTGCACGCAGGCACGGACTGTCTTCCCATCTACGATTACCGTACATGTTCCGCAGGCTCCCTCCTTACATCCATTTTTAACGGATGTGATGTTCAGCTTGTTTCTGAGAAAATCCATTAAACCCAGATCTTCTTCTGACTGATAATCCTGACCGTTGACATTAACTACAAACATGACAATACCTCTCTCTCTTGACATCATATAATCTACACATTGTATTTAACAATAGTACTTTGTATAAATTTGTTAGAAATGGCCTATACCTTTCTTTATTCCCATACATTTTAACATATAAACGTGACAAAAACAATTCATATTCCTGGAAATATAAAAATTTTTTAGGGGCGCACAAAAAAAATTAGAAGAATAATGGAATAGAAGCCGTCTGAAATGAAAAATTTGTTGATAATAGACGGAAAATGTAAAAAATATTGCAAAATCCACCTGATAGGCTATAATAAAAAAATAAAGTGCCGTCAAAATATTTTTCCGGCACATGCATGAAAGAGGTCTTTTGATCATGAATATTCAAATATTTGGAACAAAAAAATGTGCTGACACCAGAAAGGCTGAACGGTATTTCAAGGAACGCAATGTGAAATACCAGCTCATTGACATGAAGGAAAAGGGCATGAGCAAGGGGGAGTACAACAGCGTAAAGCAGGCTGTTGGAGGCCTTGAGGCCATGCTCGATGAAGGGTGTAAGGATAAGGATGTTCTGGCACTGATCAAATATATTGCGCAAGAGGACAAGGATGAAAAGGTTCTGGAAAATCAGGGGGTATTAAAAACGCCCATCGTCAGAAACGGAAAAGCCGCCTCTGTCGGATATCAGCCGGATGCCTGGAAGACCTGGAATTAAAAGGAAGGGGAGGGAGTATGGAGGGAAAAAGGGAAAACATTCTGGTAAGCGCCTGCCTGCTGGGAGTGAACTGCCGCTATGACGGCGGAAACGGCAGGAAAGAGGCCGTGACGGAGCTCATGGAAACGTACAGCTTAATTCCGGTCTGTCCGGAACAGCTTGGAGGTCTGGAAACGCCAAGAGAGCCTGCGGAGCAGATATCTTCTGATGCGGAGGGAGCTTTAACGGGCCGCGTGGTGACCTGCTCCGGAAAAGATGTGACAGACAGCTTTTTAAAGGGAGCAGAGGAGACTTTGAAGCTGGCTGAACTTTATGGCTGCAAGAAAGCTATTTTAAAGGAAAGAAGTCCCTCCTGCGGATACAAAACTGTTTACGACGGAACCTTTTCAGGGACAAAGATTCCGGGAAGCGGTGTGACTGCCAGGCTTTTGGCGGAAAACGGAATCCTTGTGTACGGGGAAAGCGATATAGAAAATCTTTGAGAAAATCACATAAAAGGAGAATAAAGGCTATGAAAACATCAGTTACAAGACAGCAGGCACTCGATCTGCTTATGAAATATAATAAGGAACCTTTCCATTTACTTCACGGACTGACGGTAGAGGGAGTTATGGGCTGGTATGCCAGAGAAATGGGATACGGCGATGAGGAGGAATTCTGGGCCATGGCCGGGCTTCTTCACGACGTGGACTTTGAAGAGTTTCCGGAGGAGCACTGCCAGAAGGCCCCTGAGCTGCTTGCGGAAATCGGGGCAGAAGAGGAACTGGTCCACGCCATATGCAGCCATGGGTACGGGCTCTGTTCCGATGTAAAGCCGGAGCATGAGATGGAAAAGATCATGTTTGCAGCAGACGAACTGACCGGGCTCATCGGAGCGGCTGTCCGGATGCGGCCTTCGAAAAGTGCCATGGATTTAGAGGTTTCCAGCTTAAAGAAAAAGTATAAGGATAAGCGGTTTGCAGCAGGATGTTCCAGGGATGTGATCGCATCAGGGGCAGAAAATCTGGGCTGGTCTTTGGACGAGCTGTTTGAAAAGACCATTCTTGCCATGCGCTCCTGCGAAGAGAAGATCAACCGGGAAATGGACGGGCTGGAGGGAAAGTAGAGCTTTCAAGGAATGCAGATTTATGCATGAAATTGGAAAATTATTCATATTATATGAAAAATACTTGACAGTATGGGACAATTAAGCTATTATTTCGGCATAATTTGTTTCATGAAGCCATAAAGATACCAACCAGGTTCAGAGGAGAACGACATTATGAAGAAAGTTGTGAAATTTGGAGGAAGCTCTTTGGCCAGCGCCAGGCAGTTTAAAAAGGTAGGGGATATCATCCGCTCCGATAAGGCCAGACGGTTTGTAGTCCCTTCTGCGCCGGGCAAACGCAGTGACAAGGATGAAAAGGTTACTGATTTACTGTATCAGTGCTACGATGCGGCTGCAGAGGGAAAAAGCTATAAAAAGATTCTGGAAAAAATTCAGGAGCGCTACATGGAGATCATTGACGGCCTTGACTTGAATTTAAATCTGGATCACGAATTCGCTGCCATTGAAGAGAACTTCTTAAATAAAGCCGGACGTGATTATGCGGCGTCCAGAGGCGAGTATTTAAACGGTATCATTATGGCGGAATACTTAGGGTATGAATTCATCGATGCGGCTGAGGTGATTTTCTTTGACGAAGACGGAATCTTTGAGACTGAGGCCACCAATAAGGAGCTTGGAGAGCGCCTGGCCCACGTGGATAAGGCGGTCATTCCCGGTTTCTACGGTGCAAAGCATGACGGCACCATCAAGACATTTTCCAGAGGCGGCTCTGATGTGACAGGCTCCATCGTTGCAAAGGCCATTCATGCGGATATGTATGAAAACTGGACCGATGTTTCCGGCTTTTTAGTGGCAGACCCCAGGATCATCAGCAATCCGGAGGTGATCGAGACCATTACATACAGGGAGCTGCGGGAGCTGGCCTATATGGGAGCCAGCGTTCTTCATGAGGATGCCATTTTCCCGGTGAGAAAAGAAGGAATCCCCATCAACATCCGCAACACCAACAAACCGGAAGACAAGGGAACCCTGATTGTGGAAAGCACCTGCCGCAAGCCGAATTACACCATTACGGGAATTGCGGGAAAGAGGGGCTTTTGCTCGATCAACATTGAAAAGGCCATGATGAATGCTGAAGTGGGCTTTGGAAGAAAGGTGCTGGAGGTATTTGAAAAATACAACATCTCCTTTGAGCACATTCCGTCAGGAATCGATACCATGACCGTGTTCGTTCATCAGTCTGAGTTTGAGGAATTTGAGCAGTCTGTGATTGCAGGAATCCACCGGGCTGTGGAACCGGATTTTGTAGAACTGGAATCAGACCTGGCTCTGATCGCAGTGGTTGGAAGGGGCATGAAGGCCACCAGAGGAACAGCCGGAAGGATATTCTCCGCCCTGGCTCATTCCAGAGTCAATGTAAAGATGATCGACCAGGGCTCCAGTGAACTGAATATTATCATCGGCGTGAAGAATTCGGATTTTGAAGAGGCGATCAAGGCCATTTACGATATATTTATTACAACCGAAGTGTAAATAAAAAAGACAGAAGAAAGGCAGTCAAGCCGTTTTCTTCTGTCTTTTTTGTTAAAGCTTTTCCGTCACAAGGGATATGGCGCAGTATGCCAGAAAAAGGGCCATGGCCAGATTTAAAAGCTTTCTGTGGCTGGAAAAGAAGCGGTTAAAGGCGGCTCCGAACAGGGACCAGCAGCACGTTCCGGCCAGCCCCATGAGGGAGAGAATGAGGACGAAGACCGTGAGGGAAGGAATGCTCCTGTAATAGGGAAGGATAAAGGTGGTCATGGCTGTCAGGCCGTAGAGAATCACCTTTACATTGATGAACTGGAGAACCATGCCGTTTAATACGCTGTTGGTTTCCATGTGTCTGGAACCTTCCCCGTGGGGTGCATCTCTCCATATGGTCCAGGCCAGCCATAAGATGTAAGCGGCTCCCGCATAGACCATGACAGGCTCTAAGACGGGGACAAAGCTGTATAAGAACCGGGTGAAGACCGCACAGCCGGTCATGACGAGGAGAAAACCGAAGAAGACACCCAGGTTAAACCGCAGCCCTTTCCAAAACCCGTATCTGCCCGCAATGGACATGGACATGATGTTATTTGGCCCCGGAGTAAATGCCGTTAAAGCTATGTAAGAAAAAAATGCCGCGAAATTCATAAATAATCTTTTCCTCCTTTTTGGGATATGATATAATGTACGAAATAAACAATATATTGACTCGTTTAATATAATATACAATTTGTGCACTATGATGTCAATAGCTGGGAGGGAATTATTTTGGATTTTATCAATTCAATTGTTGCGGAAAATTTAAAGAGGCTGAGAGAACAGAGGAAAATGAGTCTGGACATGGCGGCAAAGGTCTCAGGAGTCAGCAAAAGCATGCTGGGCCAGATCGAAAGGGGAGATGTAAACCCCACCATATCCACAGTCTGGAAGATTGCAAACGGATTTAAGGTTTCCTTTACAGAGCTGGTGAGCCGCCCTGAAACAGAGCACGAGGTGATTCACAAGGACATGGTCCAGCCCCTTTTGGAGGATGAAGGGCATTACCGCAATTATCCGGTCTTTCCCTATGACAGCAAACGGCGGTTTGAGATGTTTTCCATTGAGCTGGACCCGAAGAGCACCTTACAGGCAGACCCTCATCCGGAAAACACCCAGGAATTTCTCATGATCTTTTCCGGGGAACTGGAGGTGGAGGCAGCAGGAGAAACTTTAAGGGCAGGAGAAGGCGGAGCCATCCGTTTCCGGGCAGACTGTCCCCACCGGTATCACAACCCAGGGGAGGAGCTCTGCCGCTTGAGCATGGTCATTTACTATCCGGAGGCATAGGAAAAAATGCTTTAGCCTGCCGGTAAAATATGGTACAATAAGGGTAAAATAAATCAAATGGAGGATCATCATGAAATACAGGGATTTTGGGAAAACAGGAATAACAGTGTCAGCCCTTGGATTCGGAGCCATGAGACTCCCACTCCTTGATGAGGACTGCGTGGATGAGAAGCGGGCCGTGGCCATGATCCGTCATGCCATTGACCAGGGAGTGAATTATATTGATACGGCATACCCCTACCACAGGGGAGAAAGCGAACGGATTGTGGGGAAAGCCTTAAAAGACGGGTACAGGGAAAAGACGTATCTCGCCACAAAATGTCCCGTGTGGAAGCTGGAAAAGCCGGAGGATTTTGATGCTGTCTTAGAGGAGCAGTTAGAAAAGCTGCAGACAGACCACGTTGATTTTTATTTGCTTCACGCCTTGAGCCGGGAGCGGTTTGAGGAAAAGGTGAAAAAGCTTGAGCTGGTAAAGGCCATGGAAAAAGCCAGGGAGGAAGGCAAAATAAAGTATATTGGATTTTCCTTCCATGATTCATATGACGTATTTCAGGATATCCTAGATTATTATGATGGCTGGGATTTCTGCCAGATTCAGTACAATTACGTGGATTTGGAGCATCAGGCAGGGGCAAAGGGACTTAAGGAGGCCGCTGAGCGGGGGATGGCTGTGGTCATTATGGAGCCTCTTCTCGGAGGAAGGCTGGCAAATCCGGCAGATCACGTGAAAAAGGTATTTCCTGAGGATAAGTCCCCGGTGGAATACGCCCTTGATTTCCTTTGGGACCAGCCGGAGGTGAGCCTGCTTTTAAGCGGCATGAGCGACGAGCAGCAGCTTGAGGACAATCTTTCCTATGCTGACCGCAGTCAGGTGGGCATGGTTACGAAAGAGGAAGGGCAGATTTATAAAAAGGCGAAGGAAGTGTTTGATTCCATGGCCCTGGTTGGCTGTACCGGCTGCCGTTACTGCGTGCCATGTCCCTTTGGCCTTGAAATACCGGAGATATTTTCCTATTACAACATGACTGCGGCCCATAGAGAGGGAGAGGCTAAGTCAGGGTATGGGGCTCTTTCCGTCAAGGCCCAGGAGTGCAGGGCCTGTCACCACTGTGAAAAGGAATGTCCCCAGATGATAAAGATCAGTCAGGTCATGCCTGAGGTTGCCAGGGTGTTTGAAAAAATGGAAGCTTAACTGTTTTGGGAGAAGGAGGGCGGTTTATGCTGGAGAAAATTGATTTATCGGAAAAGCTGGATAAGGAAACGTGTAAAAAAATAAGGGAAGAGCAGGCGGCAAGGCTTGGGCTCTTGCAGAGGGAATGCAAGGAGGCCGGGATTCCCGTTATGGTGGTGTTTGAAGGGCTTGGAGCTTCCGGAAAAGGGACCCAGATCAACCGTCTGATCCAGGCTTTAGACCCCAGAGGCTTTGATGTATACGCCAACAGCAAATCAACGGAGGAGGAGCAGATGCGCCCGTTTTTATGGCGTTTCTGGACCAAAACTCCGGCAGACGGCAGAATTGCTGTCTTTGACCGAAGCTGGTACCGCCAGGTGACGGGGGAACGGTTTGCAGGCAGGCTGGACGAATCGGACCTTGGAGGGGCATTTCACGATATCCAGTCCTTTGAGCGGCAGCTTACGGACGGTGGAACGGTTATCATCAAGCTGTTTCTCTATATTTCAAAGGAGGAACAGAAGAAGCGGTTTAAACGGCTGGAGAGCTCCAAGGATACAGGCTGGCGGGTTACAAAGGAAGACTGGCGCAGAAATAAGGAATATGACCGGTATATTGAAATCTGCGGGGAAATGCTGGAACGGACGGACATGAACTATTCCCCATGGACCATCATCGAAGCCACGGACAAGGATTACTGCTCTGTTAAAATCATGACGCGGGTTGCGGACTGTATGGAAGAGGCATTGAAAAAAAGCCGTCTTCACGGGGAAAAAGGGAAAACAGATGCTGTTCTCCGATCCGGAAAATTCCCTAATAAGGTCCTTTCCGGCGTGGATTTGACAAAGAGCCTGACAAAGGAAGAGTATAAGAAGGAAATAGACCGTCTGGAAGAACGGCTGGAGTTTCTTCACAGCCAGATATACCGCTTGAGGATTCCGGTGGTTTTAGGTTTTGAGGGCTGGGATGCCGCCGGAAAGGGCGGGGCCATCAAACGCCTGACAGGCCACTTGGACCCAAGAGGCTACAAGGTCCACCCAACGGCAGCGCCCAATGACTTAGAGCGGGTCCATCACTACCTGTGGCGCTTCTGGAACAACGTGCCAAAGGCAGGCCATATCGCCATTTTTGACCGGACCTGGTACGGCAGGGTTATGGTGGAGCGGATCGAGGGCTTTTGCAGGGAACAGGAGTGGAGACAGGCTTACCAGGAAATCAATGAGATGGAAGCCCACATGGCAAATGCAGGGGCAGTGGTCATTAAATTCTGGCTTCACATCGATAAGGATGAACAGGAAAAACGGTTTAAAGAGCGCCAGGAAAATCCGGCCAAGCAGTGGAAGATCACGGAAGAGGACTGGAGAAACCGGGAAAAATGGGATGAGTATGAGGCGGCAGTGGATGAAATGCTGGTCCGCACCTCAACCGCCTGTGCGCCCTGGGTGGTCGTGGAAGGAAACTGCAAATATTACGCCAGGGTCAAGATATTAAAGACCGTGGTGGATGCCTTAGAAGCCAAGGTTAAGGAAAAAAAGAAAAATTAGTGATTGCTTGTATTTTTCCTCTTTTTCGTGTAAAGTAGAAAAGCAGCGAACAAAGTGAGAAAGAGGAAGATGCATGAATACGGTTTTAATCGTGGGCGGTGGTGCTGCAGGGATGCTGGCTGGAATAGCGGCAGCCAAAGCAGGCAGCACCGTCCACATTTTTGAGAAAAATGAGAAGCTGGGAAAGAAAATCTATATCACGGGAAAAGGACGGTGCAACGTGACCAATGCCTGTGATGTGGAGGAGCTGTTTACAAACGTGGTGACCAATGCCAAGTTTTTATACAGCAGCTTTTACGGCTTTACGAATTTTGATATGATGAATCTTTTGGAAGAGCTTGGCTGTCACTTAAAGACAGAGCGGGGAAACCGGGTATTTCCGGTCTCTGACCATTCTTCGGATGTGATCAGGGCTCTGACAAAAGGTCTCTTGGACCTTGGGGTTTCTGTTCATTACCGGGCGGAGGCAGAAGCCCTTTTAATGGAAGAAGGGGTTCTTAAGGGACTGGTGATAAAAGAAGGAACGAAAAAGACGAAGGTGTACGCAGATCAGGTGATCGTGGCCTGCGGAGGCTTATCCTATCAGGCCACCGGTTCCACGGGAGACGGCTATGAGCTGGCAAAACAGGCCGGTCACAAGATCACCTCCCTTTCCCCTGCTCTCGTTCCCTTTACAGCGGAAGAGCCATGGGTCAAGGAACTCCAGGGCTTATCCCTGCGCAATGTGGAAGCGGCCATTTTAAAGGGGAAAAAGGTGATTTATAAGGAATTCGGGGAAATGCTGTTCACCCATTACGGAGTCAGCGGCCCGGTCCTTTTAAGCGCCAGCAGCTATGGGGCAAAGGAACTGAAAAAAGGGCCTTTGACTCTTTCCATTGACTTAAAGCCCGCCCTTTCCCCGGAGCAGCTTGACGCCAGGATTTTGAGGGATTTTGAAGAGGCTGTGAATAAGCAGTTTAAAAATTCCCTAAACAACTTATATCCTTCCAAGCTGGTGCCTGTTATCATCGATTTGAGCGGAATTTCACCGGAGAAAAAGGTCAATGAAATTACGAGAGAAGAGCGGCAGAACCTGATTCGGGCAACCAAGAACTTCACCCTGACCCTTACGTCCCTCAGAGGCTATAACGAGGCGGTAATCACCCAGGGAGGCGTTTCGGTGAAGGAGGTAAATCCCTCCACCATGGAATCAAAGCTGGTTCCCGGCCTTTATTTTGCCGGAGAGGTGCTGGATTTAGATGCAGTGACAGGAGGCTTTAACTTACAGATCGCCTGGTCCACAGGATGGGCGGCGGGCAAGGCTGCCGGAGAGGAGAACAAAGTCAGATGACAAAGGTTTATAATATAGCGATTGACGGGCCTGCGGGAGCTGGAAAGAGCACCATTGCCAGGTCTGCCGCAGAAAAGCTTCATTTTGTTTATGTGGATACGGGAGCCATGTACCGCGCCATGGCCCTGCATTTTTTGAGAAACGGGATTTCCCCGGAGGATGAAAATGCAGTTTCTGAGGCGGTTTTAGGCGCCAATGTGACCATTTCTTACGTGGACGGCGTTCAGCAGGTGCTGTTAAACGGGGAAAATGTTTCTGAAGTCATCCGCACTCCCAAAGTCAGCGACATGGCATCTGCCGTTTCCGTTTACATGCCGGTCCGGGAAAAGCTGGTGGAGCTTCAGCGGGAGCTGGCTTTAAAGGAAAACATCATCATGGATGGCAGGGACATCGGAACGTGTGTGCTGCCTGACGCGGATTTAAAGATATACATGACAGCCGACAGCCGGGTACGGGCCATACGCCGGTATAAGGAGATGGAGGCTAAGGGAGAAAAGTGCGATCTGGATGAGATCGAGGCTGACATCATAGAGAGGGACAGGCGTGATATGAACCGGGAACACTCTCCTCTTCGCCAGGCAGAGGATGCCGTTCTTTTGGATACCTCTCACATGAACATTGAAGAAACCGTAGACCGGATTCTGGAGCTGTTTGATGAGAAGACAGGGAAGGAGGGCGGCCTATGGAAGTGATCGTAGCCAAGACCGCTGGCTTCTGCTTTGGAGTGAAACGGGCGGTGGACCAGGTTTATGAGCAGTTGAAGAGAAATGACAACAAGCCCATCTACATCTATGGACCCATCATCCATAACGAAGAAGTGGTCCGGGATTTAGAGGAAAAGGGAGTGAAGGTCATTCACTGCGAGGAGGAGCTTGACGGGCTTTCCGATGCAGTGGTGGTCATCCGGTCCCATGGTGTGGGAAAACGGGTTTATGATATCATGGAGGAAAAGGGCATCGAGATCGTGGATGCAACCTGCCCCTTTGTGAAAAAAATCCACCGGATTGCCATGGAACAGAATGAGGCGGGAAGACGGCTCATCATCGTGGGCAATGAAAATCACCCGGAGGTACAAGGTATTAAAGGCTGGGGAAATGACAATACTTTAGTGATAGAAACCCCGGAACAGGCCCTTTCTCTGCCTGTTTCAGAGGGGGAAAAGCTGTGTATTGTATCACAGACGACATTTAATTACAATAAATTTCAAGATTTAGTTGAAAAAATTTCGGAAACGAGTTATGATATACTTGTTTTAAATACGATTTGCAATGCAACACAGGAAAGACAAGTGGAAGCAAAGCGGATAGCTTCAGAAGTGGATGCCATGATTGTCATTGGCGGAAAGAGCAGTTCCAATACCCAGAAGCTGTACGATATATGCCGAAGGGAGTGTAAGAACACTTACTATATCCAGACACTAGGTGATTTAGATCCTGATTGTGGAAATTCTGTGCGCAGCGTAGGTATTACAGCCGGGGCCTCAACCCCGAATTATATTATCGAGGAGGTTCATACTAATGTCAGAGTTAAGTTTTGAACAAATGTTAGAGGAATCATTAAAAACTATACGTACAGGAGAGATCGTCACTGGTAAAGTCATCGACGTAAAAGAAGATGAAATCGTCTTGAATATAGGTTACAAGTCTGACGGCATCATCCCGCGTAACGAGTACACGGATGACCAGAATTTAAATCTCACCACTGTCGTACAGGTTGGAGAAGAGATGGAAGCCAAGGTCATCAAGGTAAACGATGGCGAAGGCCAGGTTGCCCTTTCCTACAAGAGACTGGCAGCAGACAGAGGCAATAAGAAACTGGAAGAAGCATTTGAAAACCACGAAGTACTGACTGCAAAAGTTGTGCAGGTGCTTGACGGTGGTTTAAGCGTGGTTGTAGAAGGCGCAAGAGTCTTCATTCCTGCAAGCCTTGTATCTGATACTTATGAGAAGGATTTATCCAAGTATGCAGATAAGGAAATCGAATTCATCATCACAGAATTCAATCCCAGAAGAAGAAGAATCATCGGCGACAGAAAGCAGCTCATGGTTGCTAAGAGAGCCGAGCTTCAGAAAGAATTATTTGAAAAGATCCATGCAGGCGATGTAGTAGAAGGCACGATTAAGAATGTGACCGATTTCGGTGCGTTCATCGACCTTGGCGGAGCCGATGGTTTACTTCATATTTCAGAAATGAGCTGGGGCAGAGTAGAGAGCCCGAAGAAGGCTTTCAAGGCCGGCGAGAAAGTGAATGTTCTGATCAAGGACATCAACGGCGACAAGATTGCTTTAAGCTTAAAGTTCCCTGAGACAAATCCCTGGAAGGATGCTTCCGTAAAGTATGCTGCAGGCAATGTAGTGAGCGGAAGAGTAGCACGTATGACTGATTTCGGCGCATTCGTTGAGCTGGAGCCAGGCGTAGATGCACTGCTTCACGTATCTCAGATTTCCAGAGATCACGTAGAGAAGCCATCTGATGTGTTAAGCATCGGCCAGGAAGTAGAAGCCAGAATCGTTGACTTCAATGAAGACGACAGAAAGATCAGCTTAAGCATCAAGGCTCTTCAGACACAGGATGAACCAGAGAGTGAATCTGCATATTCTGACGAAGAATAAGCATAATAAAAGATAGAACAAATGAGGAAGCGGAAGTATCCGCTTCCTTTTTTCGTTGTGCGCCCGGCGGCGCACGTTTCTAACCGGTGCAAGTCCGGAATCCGCCCGGTAGTGGGAAGGATATAGCCGAAGGCAAGGGTGTCCATCGTGAGGTGGAATCTAAAGGAAGCCGGATACTGGGAACATACGAACCAGTGGGCAAATCTCTGGTCTGACGAACAGAAATCACATCAGGCTATGCATGAGGGTAAGACTGCAACACAAGTTAAAGCCCAATAACTACACGGAATCATGTATGGTAAATGTGGCAGATAGATGGAGAGAAAGAAACGTGTGATACCCGGGGAGGTCTGTATGAAATGCTCTGAAAGGAGTAACCACCGTACAAGGAAACGAGGCGGTGCTGAACATGCAGAAGTCAGCAGAGGTCATACTAGCCGAGAGGTGAAGGACCGAATCAATAGGAGTCTTTAGTACAACCGGGAAAGGAGGAAGGACGAATGGGTACAGAAAACGCAGAAAGCTGCTCACAAAAGAATCGTGCGGAACATGAAGGATATGTGAGAGCGCACCGCTCCTTCAACCGGATATGGAAGGAAAGGGACAGTGCACAGCCTGAACTCTTGGAGAAGATACTGGATAAGGATAACCTAAACAGAGCTTTTAAAAGAGTAAAGGCAAACAAGGGAGCACCTGGAATTGACGGAATCACGGTTGATGAAATAGGTGAATACCTTCGGGAGAATCAAAAAAGCGATTATCGAGAGAATATATAGGGGAAAATATACCCCAGACCCGGTAAGACGCAAGGAAATCCCCAAACCAGACGGTGGAATACGAAAGCTTGGTATTCCAACAGTCAAAGACCGAATATTCCAGCAAGCGATTACCCAACAGCTTATGCCAATCTATGAGCCGGTGTTTTCGGACAACAGTTACGGCTATCGTCCGGGAAGAAGTGCAAAGGACGCCATGATGAAGGTAAAAGAGTATGCCGAGGAGGGATACACGAGTGCGGTATCCCTGGATTTATCCATGTACTTTGACACGCTCAACCATGAGATACTTCTAAATATCCTGCGCAGAAAAGTAAAGGACGAGCGAGTAATCCAATGGATTAAAAGATACTTAAAGAGTGGAGTCATAGAAAACGGAGTAGTCATGGAAACAGAGGAGGGATCGCCGCAGGGAGGAAACATCTCGCCGCTGTTAGCGAATATCTATCTGAATGAATTTGACCAGGAATTCCAAGAAAGAGGGGTGGCATTTGTCCGTTATGCGGACGATAGTGCGCCACGAAGGCGTGTCCAAGTAGCGTAGCTACTTGAAGACAGCTATGCTGTACAGATGATGGCGGACGGCCCGCCGAAATCGCCATACAGGTGGAGGTTTCAAACTACCTTAAGGTGCTGTGGTCAAAAGCCACGGTATTGAGCGTTAAGGAAAAGGCAGTATAAACTGTCAAGTGAGTATTAAGGAGATGAATGAACAAGTGAACCACTTACGGAAATGTCGAAAGCGTAGAGATTCCATCAAAACCAGGGGGTAGTCGTTAACCTGGGATAAGTCTGGAGGAAACCTGTTTACTGACCAGACGGTGGGCGGCATAAAGGTGGCATGAACTTAATACAGGCGTCTGTACGGAACGTGGGAACCCACGGACTGATGATAAGGGAGTATATCAAGCGGAAGAACCGTAAGATAAGAGTACTAATGCAGTCATGGGGGCAGATTGGGTTGTAGTAGTGATGAAGTTTCTGTAATGGGAATGGAGCGAAGAACCCGAATTATTCGGTTTCAAGAATAAGTCAACTTTGAAAGGAGGAGGAACTTATGCAAGAAACAAAGCCATACAGTATTTCAAAAAGAGCAGTGATAGCAGCTTATGAAAAAGTAAAAGCAAACAAGGGAACATACGGAGTTGATGAGCAGTCTATTGAAGATTTTGAGAAGAAGCTAAATAATAATCTCTATAAGATTTGGAATAGAATGTCGTCAGGAAGTTACTTCCCGAAACCTGTAAAAGCAGTGGAAATTCCAAAGAAAAATGGAGGAACTCGAATTTTAGGGATACCAACCGTAGAGGACAGGATAGCGCAGATGGTGGTAAAGTTATACTTTGAACCATGTGTAGAAACGGTATTTTACGGAGATTCCTATGGATACAGACCAAACAAATCAGCGATACAGGCAATTGAAGTGACAAGGACAAGGTGTTGGAGAAAAGACTGGGTATTAGAGTTTGACATCAAGGGTCTTTTTGATAACATCAGACATGATTATCTAATGGAAATGGTAAAACTCCACACGAAAGAGGAATGGATTCTTCTTTATATACAGAGGTGGTTGGTTGCGCCTTTTCAAATGGAAGATGGAACAATTACTCCAAGAACTTCAGGAACACCACAAGGAGGGGTGATTAGTCCTGTCCTTGCAAATCTGTTTTTGCATTATGTATTTGATGATTTTATGGTAAAAGAGTTTTCAAGAATTCCGTGGGCTAGATATGCCGATGATGGAATTGCGCACTGTGCATCATTAAAACAGGCAAAATATCTGCAACGTAGGTTACAGGAGCGATTCGAAAGCTTTGGATTAGAATTGAACTTGGAGAAAACAAGAATTGTGTATTGTAAAGATGATGACCGAAAGGGAAATCATGAGTACACATCTTTCGATTTTCTAGGATATACATTCAGACCGAGGCATGCGAAGAATAAGTATGGAAAGTTCTTTACTAACTTTCTGCCAGCAATGGGAGGAAAAGCAAAGAAAGCTATACGAAAGGAAGTTCGTAGCTGGAAGTTGCAGTTAAAGCCAGATAAAGACTTGTGGGACATAGCAAATATGTTCAACAAACAGATACAGGGATGGATTAACTATTACACACATTTCTACAAATCGGAGATATATGATGTTTTAAGATATATCAATGTATGTCTTGAGAAGTGGGTTCGTAGGAAATTTAAGAAACGCAGAGCAAGGAGAAGAGCCGAACATTGGCTGGGAGAGGTAGCAAAGCGTGATAGAAAGCTGTTTGCACACTGGAAATTTGGAATACTGCCAGCGGCTGGATAATGGGAGCCGTATGAGCTGAGAGGTTCACGTACGGTTCTGAGAGAGACTTAGGGGGAAGTTCCCTAGGTCTACTTACTTCGTACTGTTTGCAAAGAGCAGAAGAGCCGCAGAGCGACTATTGGAATCAAGCAGAAAATACCTTGAGGGAAAACTGAAACTGAAGGTGAACCAGGAGAAAAGCCGAGTGGTCAGTGTATATGCAATCCGAAATTTTAAATACCTTGGCTTTACGTTGGGAAAGAACGGAAAGGGCATATATGTCCGAGTTCACGAAAAGTCATGGAAGAAAATGAAGTCAAAGCTGAAAGAACTTAGTTCCCGAAGGACTGTACAGAGCATAAGAACTTCCTTAGAGAAGATAAAAGAGTATATGCGAGGTTGGCTGAATTATTATGGGATAGCAGAAATGAAGAACCGGATAGAATACCTCAACAAATGGCTATATCACAGAATCCGCATGTGCATATGGAAACAATGGAAGAAGCCAAAGACGAAGGTAAGAAACCTGCTGAAAATGGGGGTACCTATGGATTTAGCCTGGAAAGCAGGCAACAGTCGCAGAGGGTACTGGTTTACGACCCAAACGGTAGCCATAAACATGGCAATGACAAAAATAAGACTGATAAACAGTGGCTTTTATGATTTAGCCACGGCCTATCAGTCAGTGCACGTCAACTATTGAAAGCGCCGTGTACCGAACGGTATGCACGGTGCTGAGAGAGGACGGCGGTTAGTCACCGCCTCCTACTCGATTCAAAAAAGTACAGAACAGGAGAAACGGAAGCATGAAAAAACGGAAAGTGAAAGGGGTTTTGCTGCTCTATGCACTGCTGACGGCCCTTGCGGCAGCCGGATGCGGGAAAAAGCCGGAAGTCAAACCGGAGGAGACTCTGGCCTGGCCCGTCAATGTCCAGGGAGAGAAAAACGGGGTGCGGCTGGAGGATGATTACTATGGGTATGTGAATCACGATATTTTAAAGGAGACTAAAATACCGGAGGACTCCAATAGCTGGAGCTATTTCTATAAGCTGGACCGGGAGGCTTACCAGGTGCTTCATGAAGTTCTCACAGAAGCCGTGGAAAACAGGAAGGAAGCGAAGGAAGGTTCCCTGGAACAAAAGATCGGGGATATGTATGGGTCTGCCATGGATATGGAGGGCAGGAGAAGAGCCGGGTTTGGGGAATTAAAGGCGTATATGGACCGGATACAGAATGCTTCCAATATCAAAGAGTATTTGGAAAGCATTGGAACCATTTATTCTGATTTGGGAGTGGGAAGCCTTGTGACGCTTCAGTGGTTTGAGGATATGAGGGATTCCGGAAAGTATGCGTTATATACGGACGGAGCTGATTTAGGGCCAGGAAAGGAAACTTTGGAGGACGAAACCCAGACAGCCCTGATAAAAGAGTATGAGGCTTATATTGGCAGGATGATGGAGTTTTCCGGTCTCAGCAGAGAAGAGGCGGCTTTGGCGGCTTTTGGCATTTTAGGACTGCAAAAGGACTTGGCGGCCAGCGCTCTGCTTCTTAAGGAACGGAATAATCCGGAGATCATTTACAATCCCTATTCCATAGAGATGGTTAAGAGCCTGTTTCCGGGCGGGGAAATGGAAGGATTTCTGACCTCGGCAGGCATTGGGGAAGCCTCCGCCATCATTGTAACCCAGCAGGAACAGATGAAGAAGATCGGGCAGTATTTAAACGAAGACCAGCTTCCCCTTTTGAAAAACTACTCTGTGTTCTGTCTGATTCAGGATTTTGCCCCTTATCTGACTCCTGAGATCAGGGACAATTATCTGGAATGGAACCGCAGGCAAAAGGGAATTAAAGAGAAAAAAACCGATGAAAAGCTGGCAAGCGAGATGGTCCAGGGCCTCCTCGGCTTTGAATTCGGCAGGCTTTATACAGAAAAGACCTTTACAGAGGAAGACAAGCTGGCCATTGAGGCCATGGTTCATCAGATTTTAGAAGCTTACAGAAAGCAGATTCTCGCCCTTGACTGGATGGGAGAGGAGACAAAGGCTGCGGCCATAAGAAAACTGGATCACATGACCATGAAGATCGGATATCCGGATCAATGGCCTGATGACTATGGACAGGCAGTGGTCATCTCTCCGGATGAGGGAGGCCACCTTATTGATAATACCCTTTCCCTGGTCAGGGCAAAGCGCAGGATAGACAGGGAAAAGGTGCTTAAGCCGGTGGACAAATCCGAATGGCAGATGACGCCCCAGACCGTAAACGCCTATTACAATCCCAGCGGCAATGAAATCGTATTTCCGGCAGCCATTCTCCAGCCGCCTTTTTATGATCCGGAGGCAGACCATGCTTCCAATTTAGGAGGCATCGGAATGGTCATCGCCCATGAGGTGAGCCATGCTTTTGATTCTTCCGGTTCTCTTTACGATGAAAAGGGAAATTACCATGTCTGGTGGACGGAGGAGGACAGGGCCAGGTTTAAGGAGCTGGCAGACCGGGTGAGCGCCTATTACGACGGCCAGGATGGATATGAGGGACGCCGGGTAAACGGCGCCCAGACCTTAAATGAGAATATTGCAGATTTAGGCTCCATAAGCAGCGTTACTTCTATTATAGGAGATGACCCGGACCGATTAAGACTTCTCTTTGCCCAATATGCTACCATATGGGCCGCCAAGTATACGCCGGAGAGCATGATACAAAGGCTCAATACCGATGTCCATGCCCCTGCCAAGGTCAGGGTCAATGCGGTGTTGAGCGCCACAGATGCCTTTTATAAGGCTTATCCGGAAATTGAAGAAGGAGATGGGATGTACCTTCCGCCTCTTAAACGGGTAAAGATCTGGTAAAATAAGAAAAAAGCCATATCACAGGCATATATCAATGCCCTGCGGCATGGCTTTTTACTTATTTGATCTGCCCTTTTATGGCCTCAAAGCTCTCTTTGCTGATCACGTGTTCCATTTTGCAGGCATCCCTGTCAGCCACTTCCTTGCTGACACCCAGCCTGACCAGCCAGTCGGAAAGCATTTCATGCCGTTCGAAAATCATTTCGGCAATTTTCTTTCCTTCGTCTGTCAAATAGATGAATCCTTCTTTTGTAACCGTAATATGATCTCTTTCGCGAAGATGTTTCATGGCTACGCTGACACTTGATTTTTTAAAACCCATTTCTTCAGCCACGTCCACGGATCGAACCACAGGCAGGCTCTTACTCAGAATCAGTATGGTTTCCAGATAGTTTTCTGATGATTCGTTTGTTTGCATGCAAGCTTCACCTCGTTTCAGATAATGAAATAAGTATACCATAGGAAGGCCGGAACATCAAATATAAAACTTCACCTTAAAAAATGAAAAAAATATAAAATTTAATCTTGACAACTGACTATGGTTAGAATATACTAACTTTTAGGAGTTGTAAATGATAATCAATAGTGAAAAAAGATCGTGAAAGAAGGGGGATTAATGATGCCTTTAACAATGATGAAAGCAGGCGAACCCAATATCATCCGCAAAATAGGAGGCAAGGAAGAGACCAGACGCTTCCTGGAAAACCTCGGCTTTGTAACAGGCGGAGTTGTTACCGTTGTATCTGAAATAGGCGGGAACATGATTGTGAATGTGAAAGACTCCAGAGTGGCCATTGGCAAGGATATGGCGAATAAAATTCTGGTAGGATAGAGGAGGAAAGAAAAGTCATGACATTAAGAGAAGTGGGCATCGGAAAGACAGCCAAGGTGGTGAAGCTTACCGGTGAAGGTCCTGTGAGAAGAAGAATTATGGATATGGGAATTACAAAAGGTGTAGAGGTTTTTGTGAGAAAAGTTGCGCCTTTGGGTGATCCGGTTGAAGTTACCGTAAGAGGATATGAATTATCCCTTCGGAAAGCGGATGCGGAAATGATTATTGTAGAGTAATTTTTTTTACATAGGAGTTAGAATAAACTAATTTTTGATAAATCAAGCTGACAGCAGAAAGAGGTAAGAGATATGTCAATTAAAATCGCATTAGCAGGCAATCCAAACTGCGGAAAAACGACTCTGTTTAATGCGCTGACTGGTTCCAATCAGTTTGTTGGAAACTGGCCAGGCGTAACGGTTGAGAAAAAAGAAGGAAAGCTGAAAGGCCATAAAGATGTAATCATCATGGACCTTCCAGGTATTTATTCTCTTTCTCCATATACTTTGGAGGAAGTGGTAGCCAGAAATTATCTGATCGGAGAGAGACCGGATGCGATTTTGAACATCGTAGATGGAACCAATATTGAGCGTAACTTATATTTGTCCACTCAGCTTATGGAGCTTGGAATCCCCTTAGTCATGGCAGTGAACATGATGGATATCGTAGATAAAAACGGGGACAAGATTCATATCGATAAATTGAGCCAGAAGTTAGGCTGCGAAGTGGTGGAGATTTCCGCATTAAAGGGAACCGGAATCCAGAAGGCGGCTGAAAAAGCAATGGCTCTGGCAAATCAGAAGAGCAATGCCGTTCCGGTACATAAGTTTTCTTCTGAGGTGGAAAGCGTTCTTGATGCAATTGAAGATAAGCTGGGTTCTGAGATTCCTCAGGAGCAGAAGCGCTTCTTTGCGATCAAGCTTTTAGAAAGAGACAGCAAGATTCAGTCTCAGATGAAGCAGGTGCCTGATGTATCGGAAGAAATCGGCCGGATTGAGGAAGAGATGGATGACGATACGGAAAGTATCATCACCAATGAGCGTTACACTTATATTTCCTCTATTATAAAAGAGTGCTACACCCGCGGCAAGGAAGAGAAGCTGACGGTATCTGACAAGATCGACAGGATCGTGACGAACCGTATTCTGGCCCTTCCTATCTTTGCAGCAGTTATGTTTATCGTGTATTATGTTTCCGTTACAACCGTAGGAACCTGGGTTACAGATTGGACCAATGACGGGCTGTTTGGCGATGGCTTCAGCTTCTTTGGAATAGATGTTCCCGGCGTACCGGTAGTAGTAGAAGGCATTCTCGTTGCAGTAGGATGTGCAGATTGGCTCCAGGGACTGATTCTTGACGGAATCGTAGGCGGTGTAGGCGCTGTTCTTGGTTTCGTTCCTCAGATGTTTGTACTCTTTATTTTCCTGGCATTTTTAGAGAGCTGCGGCTATATGGCGAGAGTTGCATTTATCATGGACCGTATTTTCCGTAAATTCGGCCTTTCCGGTAAATCCTTTATTCCCATGCTGATCGGAACCGGATGCGGCGTTCCCGGTGTTATGGCTTCCCGTACCATTGAAAATGACCGTGACCGCAAAATGACTATTATGACAACAACCTTTATCCCCTGCGGTGCAAAGCTTCCTATCATTGCCCTGATTGCAGGCGCATTGTTTGACGGTGCATCCTGGGTGGCTCCAAGTGCTTACTTTGTGGGAATTGCAGCGATCATCTGTTCCGGTATCATCTTAAAGAAGAGCAGAATGTTTGCAGGAGATCCGGCTCCTTTCGTTATGGAGCTTCCGTCATACCATATGCCTACTTTGGAGAGCATTTTAAGAAGCATGTGGGAGCGCGGCTGGTCCTTCATTAAAAAGGCAGGAACCATTATTTTGTTATCAACCATTGTAGTATGGTTTGCTTCTTACTTCGGCTGGGTGGACGGTGAGTTCCGCATGCTGGAGGATATGGAAATTGACAACAGCATTCTGGCTGGCATTGGAAGCACGATCAGCTGGCTCTTTGCCCCTCTTGGCTGGGGAGACTGGAGATCAACCGTGGCTGCTGTTACCGGTCTGATCGCTAAGGAAAATGTAGTTGGAACCTTTGGTATTTTCTATGGATTTGCAGAAGTGGCAGAAGATGGTGCTGAAATATGGGGAAACCTTTCCAGCAGCATGAGCACACTGGCAGCTTATTCCTTCCTGGTATTTAACCTTTTATGTGCTCCCTGCTTTGCTGCTATGGGCGCTATCAAAAGAGAGATGAATAACACGAAATGGTTCTGGTTTGCTGTTGGCTATCAGACAGGACTTGGTTATCTCACTTCCCTTTGCATTTACCAGATCGGTATGCTGGTGACAACAGGAACTTTTGGATTCTTCACAGTTGTTGCATTTGCCCTGATTGCATTCTTTATTTATCTGCTGGTAAGACCGTCAAATGAAGGAAAGAGTTCAAAAGTTTCCTTTAGAGGTGCGGCAAATACCAGGTAACTGAATCATAAATTGAAAGGAAACACGGAAAGGAGGCACCGCATATGGGAACATTAGTTGTTTTAGCTGTTGTGGTAGGCATGGTAGGTCTTGTTGTGAGAAGCATGATCAGAGATAAAAAGAAGGGAAAATCCCTTCATTGCGGAAGCGACTGCGGACATTGCGGCGGTCACTGTCACTGAGAACAGATAGATGAAAAATAACGGTAAGCAGAGGTGCACAGGTGGAAAGTCGGAATAAAGTGAAGGAGGGGCGCAAGGTGCCCGACTCCAGAAACTATCACAGGACGAAAATGCAGAAAGAACTTATTATTGAGAGGCTGAAGGAAAAAGGCTGCAGGATCACCAAGCAGCGCCTTGTGCTGCTGGATATCATACTGGAGCACGAATGCTCCAGCTGCAAGGAAATCTACTATAAGGCATCAAAAGCCGATGGAAGCATTGGTGCGGCTACAGTTTACCGGCTGGTCAATACCCTGGAAGAAATCGGTGCAATCAGCCGGAAGAACATGTATAAGATCGCGTATTCGGAAAATTGTTCCATGGAGGATGCGTGTACGGTTGTCCTTGATGATACGACCACCTACCACTTATCCGCTAAGAACTGGAATTCCGTTGTTAAGGCTGGTCTTGCTGCCTGCGGTTACTTAAATGACCAGAAGATTTCCTCCATTACCGTAAAACCTTGTCAATGTGAGAGCGTAGATTGTTCTTAAATCTGGGGCCAGCGTTATATCGCTGGCCCTTTACTGTCTGAAATTTAAATTTTTAAAACGATAAAATTTATCAATAATCAGGGTTATGTTTGACGAACCGTAAATATGACTGCTATGATGAAATAAACAGAAATAAAATTTTAACACACAAAGGAGGATTTAAATGATGTGGAATATTCTTAAGCTTCAGAAAGCAGGTATTTTTTTAGGAGGTGTGCTCTTTGGAACGGCAGGAGTTAAGATCCTCTCAGGAAGAGATGCCAAGAAGGTTTATACAAACTGTACTGCAGCCGCTTTAAGAGCCAAGGACTGTGTGATGAAGACAGCTACCGCAGTGCAGGAAAATGCAGAAGACATCCTTGCAGAGGCAAAGCAGATCAACGAAAAAAGAGAAGCAAAAGAAACTGTCTTTGAGACAGAAGAGCGCTGTGAATGTGAAAACAGCGGGGAATAAGCACAGAGGAAAATAAACGTGAAATTTATCATTAAACATGAAATACCGGGAAGGCTGAGAGTCCATTTTGATCAGCCCCGGATGACCTGCAGGGAGGCGGACACCCTGCTGTATTACCTTCATTGCCTGAAAAATGTGACCGGCGTGAAGGTTTATGAGCGGACTGCCGATGCTTCTGTCTGCTATGTGGGAGACAGGGACGAGGTCATTGCCGCTTTGCGAGGGTTCCGGTATGAGTCCGTCAATGTGCCGTCAGGCGTCATTGAACATTCCGGCAGGGAACTGAATGCCAGCTATCAGGAAAAGCTGATCAAGAGAGTGGTCATGAGGACTGTAGGGAAGTATCTTCTTCCTGCGCCTTTAGGAGGCATTCTCATTGGAATCAGATCGGCAAAATACATCTTTAGAGGGCTTAAGAGCCTTTTAAAGGGAAAGCTTGAAGTGGCAGTTTTAGATGCTGTTGCCATCGGAGTCTCCGTTGTGCGGGGAGAGTTGGGGACGGCAGGTTCTGTCATGTTTTTGCTTGGAATCGGAGAGCTTTTAGAGGAGTGGACCCATAAGAAATCAGTGGGGGATTTGGCCAGAAGCATGTCCTTAAACATCAGCCGGGTATGGCTCCTTGCCGATGGACAGGAGGTGCTGGTAGAGGCGTCTTCCATTGTGCCCGGAGATAAGGTTGTGGTTCACGTGGGAAATGTCATCCCATTTGACGGCATTGTGGCTTCCGGGGAAGCCATGGTCAACCAGTCCTCCATGACCGGGGAATCTCTCCCGGTGAAGAAGGAAACCGACGGATACGTGTATGCAGGAACTGTCATAGAAGAAGGCGGGCTGGTCATTGATGTAAAGGAAGTGTCAGGCTCCACCAGATTTGAAAAGATCGTCACCATGATCGAGGAATCGGAAAAGCTGAAATCAGCAGTAGAAAGCCGGGCAGGCCGCCTGGCTGATAAGCTGGTGCCTTATACCCTTGCAGGAACAGGGCTTACCTGGCTTCTTACCAGGAATGTGACACGGGCTTTGTCGGTGCTGATGGTGGACTTTTCCTGTGCCTTAAAGCTTGCTATGCCTATTTCAGTGCTTTCGGCCATCAGAGAGGCCAGCATGTATCATATCTCCGTTAAGGGAGGAAAGTATTTAGAGGCAGTTGCAGAGGCTGGAACCATTGTCTTTGACAAGACAGGGACCTTAACAAAGGCCAGGCCTACCATGAAGGAAGTGGTGGTTTTCGGGGAAGAGAACCCGGATGAAATGCTTCGGATTGCCGCTTGCCTGGAAGAGCATTTTCCTCATTCCATGGCAAAGGCAGTGGTAAAGGCAGCCAAGGACCGGGGTCTGGAGCATGAAGAGATGCATTCCAAGGTGGAATACATCGTGGCTCATGGCATTGCTTCATTTATAAACGGCAGGAAGGTGGTCATCGGAAGCTATCATTTTGTATTTGAGGATGAGAAGTGTACGGTGGATGAAGAGCACCGTGAGCAGTTTGAAAAACTTCCTGAGGACTGTTCCCATCTCTATCTGGCTATGGACCAGAAGCTTGCTGCCGTCATCTGCGTGGAAGACCCCCTTCGGGAAGAAGCTGCCGCAGTCGTGAATTCCTTAAAAAAGGCCGGAATCCGCAAAGTGGTCATGATGACCGGAGACAGTGAGCGGACTGCCGCTGTTGTTGCTGCCAAGGTGGGCGTTGACGAATATTATTCTGAGGTGCTGCCTGAGGAAAAGGCACGTTTTGTAGAACAGGAAAAGGCATCGGGCAATGTGGTCATTATGGTGGGAGACGGAATCAACGATTCCCCGGCCCTTTCTGCGGCTGATGTGGGCATTGCAATCAGCGACGGCGCTGAAATTGCCAGGGAGATTGCGGATATTACCATTGCAGCGGACAATCTTTATGAGATTGTCACTTTAAAGCTGCTGAGTGACAGCCTGATGAAAAGGATTCATAAGAATTACCGGAATATTGTGGGCTTTAATACGGGCCTGATTCTGCTGGGAGTGGGAGGAATCATAACTCCTTCGGTTTCAGCGCTTCTTCACAATACATCGACTCTGGGCATCAGCCTTGCCAGTATGCAGAATCTTCTGGATTAGGTATCAGAGCGGGATTGACATTCCGGTTTTCTTGTTGTATACTTGCTATGACAATTGAAAAGGGGCGCTGGAAGATAGTCCGGCTGAGATAAAACACTTTTGTTTTAAACCCTGTAACCTGATCTGGATAATGCCAGCGTAGGAAACTTTCAGGCTCAGCCTGTTTACCCGCCGGTACATCCCGGCGGGTTTTTTAATACAAGAAAAGGAGAAAAGAATATGAATGCAAGCGTAGCAATCCAGACTTTGCCTGAGGCAAAAAATGATGAAGAGTTAATCCGTATCGTTGATGAGGTAATAGACTATATTAAAAGCACAGGACTCAATTATTACGTAGGGCCTTTTGAAACGGCCATTGAAGGCGATTATGACGAACTGATGGATATTGTCAAGGAATGCCAGCATATTGCAATCCGGGCAGGTGCGCCTTCTGTTGCCGCTTATATTAAGGTGACCTATAAGCCGGAAGGAGATGTGCTCACCATTGAAAAGAAAGTCACAAAGCATCACCAGTAGGATGTGGTCCTGGTCTGCCATTGTGCTGATTCTGGTTTTATGGCAGGCCGTCACATCCTCTGGTCTGGTGGACCCTTTTCTGCTTCCGTCTCCGGTCAGCGTGGGAAAGGCCTTTGTAAAGGAATTTCCCGCATTAGCCGGACATGCCAGGATTACCCTTACTGAGGCATTTACAGGGCTTTTTCTGGGAGTGGCGGTAGGGTTTGGAATGGCTGTGGTCATGGACCATTTTGATGGGCTTTATAAGGCTTTTTATCCCTTGATTGTCCTGTCTCAGACGGTTCCCACTGTAGCCATCGCGCCGCTGCTGGTTTTGTGGTTTGGCTATGAAATGACGCCCAAGGTTATCCTGATCGTCATAACCACCTTTTTCCCCATTACCGTGGGGCTGCTGACCGGCTTTAAGGCGGCGGACCCGGATGCCGTAAACCTTCTTAAGGCAATGGGAGGGGGAAGAGTGCAGATATTCCGTTATATCAAGCTGCCGGGGGCTATGGGACAGTTTTTTGCAAGCCTGCGGATATCGGCTTCTTATGCAGTGGTGGGAGCGGTTATTTCCGAATGGCTGGGCGGTTTTGGAGGACTTGGGGTTTATATGACCAGGGTGAAAAAGGCATTTGCATTTGACCGGATGTTCGCGGTTATTTTTCTCATATCAGTTATCAGTCTTTTGCTTATGAAGGGCGTGGAACTGCTTTCAAGGAAATGTATGCCTTGGGAACATAAATGAGATGAAAGAATCTATACTATCATGCCCAAAGAGCATGGGCAAGAAAGAGGAAATTATGAAAAAGAGAAGTTTTGTAATATTAGCCGCAGCTATGACAATGGCGGCCTTAACAGCCTGCGGCGGCGGAAGCAGTCAGACCGGCAGCAGCCAGGCTGGAAGTATGGCCTCCAGTGAGGCAGGCAGTACCGCCCCTGCTGAAACAAGCGGAGCTGAGGCAAATGATACACAGGATTTAAAAAAGATCACATTTGTTCTGGACTGGACCCCTAACACCAACCATACAGGTCTTTACGTTGCCCAGGAAAAGGGATATTTTAAAGATGCAGGTCTTGAGGTAGAGATCGTCCAGCCGCCGGAAGACGGGGCTGAGGTGCTGGTGGCATCAGGAAAGGCCCAGTTTGGCATTTCCTTTCAGGACAGCATGGCTCCGGCTTTGACAGGAGACGCAGCCCTTCCCATTACCGCGGTAGCGGCAGTGATCCAGCACAATACTTCAGGAATCATTTCCAGAGATGGAGAAGGCTTGGACTCTCCCAAGGGTCTGGAAGGGAAAAAGTATGCCACCTGGGATTTGCCGGTGGAAAAGGCCATGGTTGAGGACGTTATGACAGCCGCCGGAGGCGATTTCTCCAAGGTTCAGCTCATTCCCAGCACAGTGACCGATGAGGTTTCCGCCCTTCAGTCAAAAAGCGTAGATGCCATCTGGATTTTTTATGCCTGGGCAGGGGTGAAGATGGAAGTGGAGAATCTTCCTACTGATTACTTTGCCTTTGCTGACATCAATCCTGTTTTTGACTATTACACCCCTGTGGTTATAGCGGGAAATGAATTTTTAAAGCAGGAACCGGAGACAGCCAGAGCATTTTTAAGCGCCTTAAGCCAGGGTTATGAAGACGCCGTAAATGATCCGGAGGAAGCGGGAAAGATTCTTTTAAAAGCGGCCCCGGAGCTGGATGAAGAGCTGGTAATGGCCAGCCAGAAATACTTAGCAGACCAGTATAAGGCAGACGTGGATGTATGGGGCTATATGGACCCGGAACGCTGGAACCGTTTTTATGGCTGGCTCAATGAAAAAGGCCTTTCAGAAGAAACCATTCCTGAAAATACAGGCTTTACCAATGATTATCTGCCCCAATAAAAAGATCAGGAGAAGACCATGGCACATTTGAAGGCAGAGGGCATAACCAAGTCCTTTGATGGAAGAACCATTATAAAAGAAGTTTCCTTAGAGCTTTTAGAAGGGGAACTAGTGTCCCTCTTAGGGGTCAGCGGAGGAGGAAAGACCACTCTGTTTCACATTCTGGCAGGAATCAGCCTGCCGGATGAGGGCCATGTATATCTGGATGGACAGGATATCACCGGAAAACCGGGACTTGTCAGCTACATGCTTCAAAAGGACCTTTTGCTGCCTTACCGCACCATTGTGGATAACGTGGCCCTTCCCCTGATCATTAAGGGGATGAAGAAAAAGGAAGCCAGGGAAAAGGCAGGGGCTTATTTTGAGAAATTCGGTCTGGAGGGGACCCAGAAGCAGTATCCTTCCCAGTTGTCCGGAGGCATGAGACAGAGGGCGGCTCTTTTGAGAACCTATCTGTTTTCCGGCAGCATCGCCCTTTTGGATGAGCCTTTTTCTGCCTTGGATATGCTGACAAAGGCCAGAATGCATGAGTGGTATTTAAAGGTGATGGAGGAAATCCGCCTCTCCACTCTTTTTGTCACCCATGATATTGATGAGGCCATTCTTTTATCAGACCGCATCTGTCTGCTGACCGGAGCGCCTGGAAGGATCACCAAAGAGATCATCATAAAGGAGCCGAGGCCAAGGGGAAAGGACTTTTCCGTTTCAACGGAATTCATGGAGTATAAAAGGGAGATTTTAAAATATCTGGAAGGATGATGATTTGAATTTGATGCGGGCTTTTTTCATGAGTCCGCATATTTTTTTATATAAATTATGTTAAGAAAATATCAAAAACCTTATTGTAAGTATCACGTTTATTTCGTATAATAAGGATAAAAGACGTGCTATTTGTGATGAGGATTGATGAATATGATAAAAATGACGAATATAGATGTTAAAAAAATGACGATTGGAGAAATGGCTAAAATCAATCATATATCAGAACAGACGCTGCGCCTTTATGACCGGGAGGGTCTGTTTTCTCCGGTGTACCGGGATGAGAAGACCGGATACCGCTATTATGACATCCGCCAGAGCGCCCAGCTTGACATGATCCGGTACATGAAGGCTCTTGGGATGCCTTTAAAGGAAATCCGGATTCATATGAAGAAATGGGATATGGGCCGGGTCAGGCAGCTTCTTCGGGAGAACCGGGATGCCATAGACCAGAAGATTGTGGAGCTCAATCTGCAAAAACGGGCCATAGAACGGACCCTTGACAGCTATGAGCGGTATGAGGCGGCTCCGCCTGATGGGGCCATAGTCTTAGAATACATACCAAAACGGCAGATGTACGTGAAAAAGACGAAAACAAACTTCTATGATTATGAAATTGATGAATATGAACGCCTTCTGCGGAGCCTGAAAGAGGATATGGCTGCCCGCAGCATATCTTCTTTTTACTTTGCAAATGCAGGGACAATTTTAAAACAGGAAAACTTCATGAAGCGAAATTTGTTTTCCACGGAGATATTCGTGTTTGTGGATCAGGATTACGTGGATGAAAAGCTGATTACAGTCATACCCGCGGCCTCCTATCTCTGCATTTACTGTGACCGTTTTTCCAAGGAAAAAGAGTACATTGACCGGCTGCTGGCAGCCATAGAAGAAAACCATTACACGGTGACAGGGGATTATATCTGTGAAGTCATTGTAGAAATGCCCTTTGACTACAGGGAGAGGGGGATGTTTCTGCGTTTGCAGGTGCCAATCCGGATGTCCTGATTTTTGGTGATTTTGCTTCATTGACCTCATACCGCCTATAACCTTTATACTGAAGACATCAACAACCGTTTCCCAATAATCTTTTTTATGAATAGAAAGGACGAGAATCATTATGATGAATTACGAAAAGATTCGTGTGGTGCAGTATGGATGCGGAAAGATGGCCAAGTACATCTTAAGATACCTGTATGAAAAGGGTGCGGAAATCGTAGGTGCCATTGACGTAAATCCTGAGGTGGTAGGAATGGATGTGGGCGAATTTGCCGGCCTTGGATTTAAAATCGGCGTGACCATCCGAAGCGATGCGGATGCGGTTCTCGACGAATGCGATGCGGATATCGCCGTTGTGACCCTGTTCAGCTTTATGGATGATGTTTACCCTCATTTTGAGAAATGCGTTTCCAGAGGAATCAATGTGGTGACAACCTGCGAGGAAGCCATTTACCCATGGACCACGGCTTCTTCCATTACCAACCGCTTAGACCGTCTTGCAAAGGAAAACGGCTGTACCATCGTCGGTTCCGGAATGCAGGACATTTACTGGATCAATATGATCGGCTCTGTGGCAGGCGGCGTACACCGGATGGACAAGATCGAGGGTGCGGTCAGCTACAATGTGGAGGACTACGGCCTGGCCCTTGCAGAGGCTCACGGAGCGGGAATGACTCCTGAGGAATTTGAGGAAAAGATTGCCCATCCCACCACGTTGGAGCCTTCCTATGTGTGGAATTCCAATGAAGCCCTGTGCAATAAGATGGGCTGGACCATCAAATCCCAGACGCAAAAATGTGTGCCTTACTTCTATGACAAGGACTTATATTCCGCCACTTTAGGGGCCACCATTCCCAAGGGTAACTGCATCGGCATGAGCGCGGTTGTGACGACGGAAACTTTTCAGGGACCGGTCATTGAAACACAGTGCATCGGAAAGGTATACGGCCCGGAAGATGGAGATATGTGTGACTGGAAGATCATTGGAGAACCGGATGTGACCTTCTTCGTCCAGAAACCGGCTACGGTTGAGCATACGTGCGCTACGGTGGTAAACCGCATCCCAACCATACTCAACGCCCCGGCAGGGTTTGTAACGGTTGAAAAGCTGGAAAATGTCCAGTATATGACATCTCCCATGCACATGTACCTGGAGGACTGATGAAAAGCTCCGGATGCAAATAAGACAGATCATAAGAAAATCCGCAAAACAGCAGCAGGCTTTGCGGATTTTTTTTATATTATAATAAGCGGTTTAAAGATAGGAATCCTTTGACAATACGGGAAGTGATGATATAATCATGGGAGTGCCTTAAGAAGAGAACCATAATGGAAAACAAAGGAGAAGAAAATTGAAAGTTCTTGAAAAGCATCCCATGATCATGATTATCATTGGAGTGATAGGAATCTCTGTCTCTGCAATCTTTGTAAAGTATTCCGATGCCCCCTCTGTGGTGACGGCAGCCTACCGCATTTTGTGGACGGTTGGCATTATGACCCCACTGGTATTCGGAAACAAGGGAGTGCGAAGAGAACTGAAGCAAACAGGTAAGAAGACGGTTATTTTATGCGGGGTGAGCGGTATGTTTCTGGCCCTTCATTTTGCAGCCTGGTTTGAATCCTTAAATCAGACCTCGGTGGCCAGCTCCACCGCCATTGTCTGCACGGAGGTGATCTGGGTGGCCCTGGGATTTGTCCTGTTTTTAAAAGGGAAGATGGGAAGGGCTGCTGTTTTCAGCATAGCGGTAACGGTTCTTGGAAGCCTGCTCATTGCCTTTTCTGACTACTCTGCCGGAGGCGATAACTTATATGGGGACGGGCTGGCTCTGGCGGCAGCCGTGTTTTCAGCCATATATACCCTGATCGGGCGGGAGGTCCGCAAGGGAATGTCAACCACCTCTTATACATATTTCGTTTATGTGTTCTGCGCCCTGACGCTCTGTATTTCTGCGGCAGCAGCAGGAATCCCCTTTACGGGGTATGGGGTCCGTTCGGTGATTGTGGGGCTTTTGCTGGCCGTGTTTTCCACCCTGCTTGGACACAGCATTTTCAGTTGGTGCTTAAAATACTTATCCCCTTCTTTTGTATCCGCTTCCAAGCTCTGCGAGCCTGCTGTGGCCGCCCTGTTTGCAGCCTTTCTCTTTGGAGAAATTCCGGTCTTTTTACAGGTGATAGGCGGGATTATTACCATTGGAGGAGTGCTTCTTTACTCCAGGGTGGAGAAAAACCAGTAGAAAATATCCTGCTGATGCAGGTGAAATGAATACAGGACAATGTGAAAACCGCAGAATACTGTTCCTTCTGCGGTTTTCCTGTCATTTCTCTTAAGGTGTCTGCTCTGGAGAACAGAAAACAATCACCTTTGAAGGGGTGGTAATAGCTGGAATGCTGCGTGTCGTAAACATGTAAACGACCAGGAGATAGTGTTTTCCCGGCGGGTAGAAAAATATCTGGCCGTTGGAAAGGAGAATCTGCGTATCATAGTTGTTGGTCAGATTCAGCTTCAGAGTGTTGTCCGAGTTCACCAGATTTTCATCGAAATAGTCAAACATGGCCTGGCGTCCATCCGTATCCCTGATCAGGGCAATAGCTGTAAACTGAGGGGGATAAATGAGGGGAACCGGGGCCATTGTGTCGTAAACGGCTATGATCGAGTCTCCGGATTTAAAAGTATGCTGCTCCAGAACGTAGGTCTGGGAAGTGACGATCAAATTGACCTGCCCCAGGCTCTGGCTCATCATGGAAAGCATCAGAGAGCATCTGGCCATGTCATGGGAGGTCCTTAAAGGGGTAACGGAACTGACGGTTCCGTAAATGGAGGTGTAACGTGCCATAGAAACCTTCTGCATTATTCTTACTCCTATCTTATGAAGACAGGAGTAAGTGTATGAACTCTTTTGTTGGAAATAAGTCCGCCATGCACATTCATAATTTGGCGGGTGGAGTATATTTTTGGAGACTAATATTTCTGCATGGCTCATAGGTGATGCAAATCGTAATAAAAAAGTCAAGAAATATACCATAAATATTTAGACATATTTCGCATATATAAGTTATAATAATCTTTGATTATGAAAAGTATAGCAAAGAGGTAGGAAATTGATGGAAAAAAGAGAACCGCGCAGCAGAAAGAAAAAAACGTTTGGCTTAAAGGGATGGGCAGCTTTGTCCGGCATCACTGTGGCTGCGGCGGCATTGATCGGAACGCTGGTATACATACAGATCGGAAAACAATATGAAACCGTATTTTTTCCCAATACAACCATCAATGGCATGGATGCATCAAAAAAATCTGTGGAAGAAGTAAAGGGGCTGATCTCCAGAGAGGCCCGCAGTTACGTTTTATCAATCAGGGAAAGAGGGGGAAATGAGGAGCAGGTGAAGGGAAGCGACATTGGCCTGGAGCCTGTTTTTGACGGAAAGCTGGAAGCTATTTTGTCAGAGCAGGAGCCTAATCAGTGGTTTCAGCACAGAAAAACGCCTCAGACCTTTGACATAGATACCATGATCCAGTATGATCAGGATAAGTTTCAGGAAGAGATTTCCAGTCTGGCCTGTTTTCAGGAGGAGCGCATTGAAAAGCCTGAAAGCGCATACATATCCGGCTATGAGCCGGGAAGGGGATATACCATTGTGGCGGCAAAGGAAGGAAACCAGCTTGACCGGGAAAAGGCAGTGTCCGCCATTTCTCAGGCTGTTCTGGATTTAAAGCCGGAGATTTCCTTAGAGGAGGCAGAGGCTTATGTACGGCCTCACGTTCCCACCGATGATCCGGAGCTGGTCAGCAGGGTACAGACCATGAACCAGTATGCAGGCACCACCATAACCTATAATTTTGGAGGGGAAAAGACGGTTTTAAACGGCGATACCATTTCCCAGTGGATCAAAACGGGAGAGGATGGAAAGGTGTATTTAGACAGCGGAGCAGTGACTGCCTATGTAAAGGAGCTGGCTTCCAGGCGTGATACTTATAACAAGGCGAAGAGCTTAAAGACATCTTACGGCCAGACGGTCAAGATCACAGGCGGTGTTTACGGCTGGAGGATTGACCAGAGCGCTGAGGCCGATGAGCTGGCCCAGCTCATCCGTTCCGGTGAGAGCCAGGTGAGGGAACCGATTTACAGGCAGAAGGGCGTCAGCCATGGGGAGACTGATTACGGAAATACATATGTGGAAGTCAACCTCACTGCCCAGCAGTTGTTTTTCTACAAGGACGGAAAGCTGGTGGTAAAATCGGATTTCGTATCCGGCAATGAGTCAAAGGGCTGGTCCACTCCGGCGGGCGTATATTCTATTACATATAAAGAACGGAATGCCACCTTAAAGGGAGAGGATTACAGAACTCCTGTGTCTTACTGGATGCCTTTTAACGGAAACATCGGCTTTCACGATGCCTCATGGCGCAGCAGCTTTGGAGGAGCCATTTTTAAAACCAGCGGTTCCCATGGCTGTGTCAACCTGCCTCCGGCATCGGCAAAGATCATTTTTGAAAATATAGCTTCGGGAGTTCCTGTTCTGTGCTATCATCTTCCGGGAACGGAGTCAAAGGCGGCTGCAGGCGGGACCGCAAAGCCTGAGGAGACAAAACCCGCTGAAACAAAGCCTGCCCAGAAAAAGCCCGCACAAGGGACGACAGAGGCTCCTAAGCCCACCACCAGCGCACCGACTACTGCACCTGTACCGACGACAGAGGCAGTGACCAGGGCACCTGAGACAGAGCCTTCCACCAGCGCCTCTTCTCCTGAAAATCAGGAAAAAGGTCCTGGCGTTTCCGGCGGTTCCAGGAAAAAGGAAGTAGGGCCGGGAGTGAAGCGCTGATCAATGGGAGGAATGAAGGATGCTGGTAAAAGAAAAATTTGTACCTCTTCAATTTTTTAAGAGGGAAGCCTATACCGGAAGCTGGAAGGGAATGCGCTACCGGGTGGCTAAGGGAGAAGACGGGCTTGAGGCTGTGGTTTATCCGGGGCCTTACTGCTATGAGGCAACAGAGGAAGAGAAGAAGACGAAAGCTGTCTTTCCATTTTCCGATGAAGGGCTTGGTCAGGTGGTAGACTGGATCAATGAGCAGTATGAGGAGCATAAAAGCGTCTGGAATGCTGCCCGAAGATAGGAAAAAGACCGGTTATACAAAATAGATGCGGTGCGGCCAAAAGGCTGCGCCGTTTTTGTAACAGGATGAGATATTACCCCTTTTCGAAATGGCTGAAATATGGTATGATAATTTATTATGAAAATAAAAAGCTGTCATCATAATCGGATGGACTGCAGGCAGTGCAGCCCTTTTATTTACGCGGATAATGAGGAAAATGCTCTGCCTGCAGAAGCATTTGACGAATACCGCGATAACTGCAGGAAATTTGCAAAGCGTATTTCCTGCGGTTGGAGAGGCATTTGATTGGAGTGACTTACATGGAGGAAGAGAGATGGAAGACATCAAAGAGGAAGTAATTTCCAAAAACTTTATTGAACAGGAGATAGATAAGGACCTTGCAGAAGGCGTTTACGATCACGTGCAGACCCGGTTCCCTCCGGAACCAAACGGCTATCTGCACATCGGACATGCAAAGTCCATTTTGCTTAACTATGGCCTCGCTCAGAAGTATGGCGGAAAGTTCAACCTCCGTTTTGACGATACAAACCCGACAAAAGAGAAGACAGAATTCGTGGAATCCATTATGGAAGATGTGAAATGGCTGGGCGCTGATTTTGAAGACCGCCTTTTCTTTGCGTCTGATTATTTCCAGACGATGTACGACTGCGCTGTCCTTTTAATTAAGAAGGAAAAGGCCTTTGTCTGTGATTTAACTGCGGAAGAAATCCGGGAGTACCGGGGAGATTTTAAGACTCCGGGAAAGGAAAGTCCGTACAGAAACCGCAGCGTGGAAGAGAACTTAAAGCTGTTTGAAGAGATGAAGGAAGGCAAATACAAAGACGGGGAAAGAGTGCTCCGGGCCAAGATTGATATGGCGTCTCCTAATATCAACATGCGTGATCCGGTTATTTACCGTGTGGCTCATATGACCCATCACAACACCGGGGACCAGTGGTGCATTTATCCCATGTATGATTTTGCCCACCCCATTGAAGATGCCATTGAGAAGATCACCCACTCCATCTGTACCCTGGAATTTGAGGACCACAGACCGCTTTATGACTGGGTGGTAAATGAATGTGAATTTGAAAATCCCCCCCGCCAGATCGAATTTGCCAAGCTCTACCTCACCAATGTGGTGACCGGAAAGCGTTATATCAAAAAGCTGGTGGAGGACAATATTGTAGACGGCTGGGATGATCCCCGCCTGGTTTCCATTGCAGCCTTGAGAAGAAGGGGTTATACTCCGGAATCCCTGCGCATGTTTGTCAATCTGGTAGGCGTATCAAAGGCCAACAGCTCTGTGGATTATGCCATGCTGGAATACTGCATCAGGGAAGATTTAAAGCTGAAAAAGCCAAGGATTATGGCTATTTTAGACCCTATCAAACTGGTGATCGACAATTATCCGGGAGATACCATCGAGTATTTGGATGTCGCCAATAACCTGGAAAATCCGGAGCTGGGAGACCGTAAGGTTCCCTTTGGAAAAGAGCTTTATATTGAAAGAGAAGACTTTATGGAGGAGCCTGTTAAGAAGTATTTCCGCCTCTTCCCAGGCAATGAAGTCCGTTTGATGAATGCTTATTTCGTGACGTGTACAGGCTGTGAAAAGGATGAGAACGGCAATGTGACTGTGGTCCACTGTACCTATGATCCTGAGACAAAGAGCGGATCAGGCTTTGAAGGAAGAAAGGTAAAGGGAACCATTCACTGGGTGGCAGCTTCCACCGCAGTGCAGGCAGAATGCCGCTTGTATGAAAACATTGTGGACGAGGAAAAGGGAAAGCTTAACGATGACGGAAGCTTGAACTTAAACCCCAATTCTCTGGTCATCTTAAAGGACTGCTATGTGGAGCCGGGCCTTGAAAGCGCAAAGGCTTACGACAGCTTCCAGTTTGTCAGAAACGGCTTTTTCTGTATTGACTGCAAGGACAGCAAGCCGGAGCATCTCGTATTTAACCGGATCGTGTCCTTAAAGAGTTCCTTTAAAATAACAAAATAACCGTAGCAGGCCCAGGCTTGTGAAATGGAGAAATGCTGCATGGCCGGGACAAAAGGACGTGCAGCATTTCTGTACTCATATTCCGCCTTATGCAGGAGAAAGGAGGTTTTTCCCATGGAACTTATGATACCCTTAAAAAACAGTACGGGCTGGCCTTATTACAGCCAGATTTACAGTTATATCAAGGAGGAAATCAAAAAGGGGAGCTTAAAGCCTTCCACCCGCCTTCCTTCTACCCGTCTTTTGGCGGATCATTTAAAGGTGAGCCGCAGCACCACGCAGATGGCTTACGAACAGCTTCTTTCCGAGGGGTATATTGAGTCGGTTCCCTGTAAGGGGTATTATGTCTGCACCATTGACGGGCTGGTTCACACAGGAGAAGTTCAGGGAATGGGGATATCTTCCCCGCCTGGCCCTGCTTTCGGTGGAAAAAGGGCGGATTCAGCCCGGTGGAAGGTGGATTTTTCTCCGAGAGGAATCGATCTGGAGGCATTTCCCTTTAACACCTGGAGAAAAATATCTAAAAATACTCTTGTAGACGATAATAAGGAGATGTTCGCCACAGGGGACCCTCAGGGCGAGCAAAGCCTCAGGGAAGCCATCCGCGTCTACCTCCATTCTGCCAGAGGGGTAAACTGTCAGGCAGAGCAGATCATTGTGGGAGCGGGAAGTGAATATCTGTTGATGCTGCTGTCTCAGATTCTGGGAACAGGACAGGTCATTGCCATGGAAAATCCCACCTATAAGCAGGCTTACCGGGTGTTTGACAGCTTAAAATACCGGGTGGTTCCGGTTTCCATGGACCGGTGGGGGATGTCGGTGGAGCTTTTGGAGAAAAGCGGGGCTGATATCGCCTATGTGATGCCTTCCCACCAGTACCCCACGGGAATCGTCATGCCGGTGAAACGGAGACAGGAGCTTCTGGCTTGGACTTATGAAAAAGAGGGGCGGTATCTGATTGAAGACGATTATGACAGTGAATTCCGCTATA
Source organism: Lacrimispora sp. (assembly GCF_047605665.1). Taxonomy (GTDB): domain Bacteria; phylum Bacillota; class Clostridia; order Lachnospirales; family Lachnospiraceae; genus Lacrimispora. Next base: position 206,194 of record NZ_JASGFH010000002.1, read on the forward strand.
AAGGAAAGCCCATACCTGCCCTTCAGGGGCTGGATGGGAGGGAGCGGGTCATTTACTGCGGAACCTTTTCCAAATCCATCGCTCCTGCCATTCGTGTAAGTTATATGGTTCTGCCGGGACCCCTTCTTGATGTTTACCGGGAACGGGTGAGTTTTTATGCTTCCACCGTATCCCGTATTGACCAGAACATCCTTTACCGGTTCATGTCAGAGGGACATTATGAACGCCATTTAAACCGGATGAGATCGGTTTATAAGGCCAAGCATGACGTTCTCACCGCCGGGCTTAAGTCCTTTGAAGGTGATTTTACGATCAGAGGAGAGTATGCAGGGCTTCATCTGCTTTTGACGGACAAAAGGGAAAGGCCCGAACAAATGCTGATCCAAAAAGCGGAGCAGGCAGGGGTCAGAGTTTACGGCATGTCGGGATATTTCATCCATGAAGAGCATAATACCTACCCGTCCACCGTTGTTCTTGGATTTGCAAGCCTTACGGAAGAGGAGATAAGGGAAGGGCTGGAGCTTTTGAAGCTGGCCTGGGGGTGAGGTGAATTTGTCCGAAGGACGAAGAGAAGCTCCCTTGAAGGGATAAGGAGGGATTTTGTGAAGGAAAAAAGACGGACTATAGCGGCCATTGGGCTGATCACTGTTTTACTGCTTGCCCTGGGTGCTGCCGGAAGTGCTAAAAATGAAAAGGCAGCTTTGAAAAGGGAAAGCCAGGAGGCGGCCTCCAGCCTTCCTGCAAAAAAAGAGGCTGTAACCGAGACTTCTGAGGAGGCCTTGACGGAGATTTCTCTCACTCCGGAGGAAAAGGAACTTCTGGATCAATTGACAGAGCAGATGGAGCGGGGAGATTTAGAGGCGGCTGCCAGGACTTTAAACGGCTATCAAATTCCATGGAAGGAATTTCCCTATATGTATGACAAAACAGCCATGAAAGCAGAGGTTTCTGACGGGAAAGGGCTGGTATTTATAAAAGCCTCCACGGTTTTTTACGGAGATTTTGCAGACGGCAGCCCTCAGGGAAACTGTACGGCTCTTCAGGTTTTGGAGCTGGAAGAGGGGAAGCGCTATGACTATTCCTTTGGAACCTGGGATCAGGGAAAGATGACGGGAGAGGGAGAGAGCGGTTACAATTATTACGACGGGGTGACAGAGGATGTTACCAAGACAAATATAAAGAAGGGGACGTTTCAGAAGGATTTGATGGAGGGCGCAGTTACCTATACCAGCATCAATGCGGCAGGAGAAGAGACAACCTGGCAGTTTGACGTTCAGGGCGGGGTGATTGTTCCTGATGATAAGTGGATTAAGGAAACGGACAGCTCCGGAGCCGTTGTCTACAGGCTGATGGCAGAGGGGGCAGAGGTTCACGCTTACACCTTAAGTGAAAGTGCCATGGGAGAGAGCCGGTGGAAGAATCTGATCGTATATGAAAACTGGAAGGCAGGAGGCTTTTAAGGGGTGAATCAGGAAATCATAGACCGTTTGGGAGTCATCACAGACGAGGAACGGGAAATACTGGGCGGGCGGACTGAAATTGACCGGAAGAGGTATACGGAAGGGCAGGAGCTGGTCATTGACAGCAAAAAGATGCTGGACCACGGAAAGCTGATTTCCATAAGGCCCCACACCCGGTTTGTCCATTTCCCAAAGCATAAACACAATTATATTGAAGTGACTTATATGTGCAAGGGGGAGATGACTCATATCATTGACGGGGAAAAGGTGGTATTAAAAAGCGGAGAGCTGCTGTTTTTAAACCAGCATGCCACCCAGGAAATCCTTCCGGCAGGGGAGGGGGATATTGCGGTAAATTTCATTATTCTTCCTGAGTTTTTTGACACGGCCTTTGAAATGATGGGAGAGGAAGAAAACCTGCTGAGGGACTTTCTGGTGGGCTGTCTCTGCTTTGATCCCCGGTATGCCAGTTACCTTCATTTTAAGGTGGCAGAGGCTTTGCCGGTGCAGAATCTGGTGGAGAATATGGTGTGGACCCTGCTCAGTGACCAGCCCAATAAGAGGAGCATCAATCAGGTCACCATGGGGCTTTTGTTCCTCCAGCTCATGCATTATACCGATAAGATCAGCCATTCTTCTGAAAGCTTTGAACAGAAGCTGATCTTTCAGGTGCTGGCTTTTATTGATGAAAACTACAGGGAAGGGGAGCTGACGGAACTTGCCGGGATTTTAGGGTATAACATCTACTGGCTGAGCCGGGCCATTAAGCGGCTGACGGGACGGACTTATAAGGAACTTCTGCAGATCAAACGGTTAAACCAGGCTTCTTTTCTCCTTTTAAATACGAGGCTCACTGTGACCGATATTTCCATTGCAGTGGGGTATGACAATACCAGTTATTTTCACCGGATATTTCGGAACTACTATGGAATTTCTCCAAAGGAATACAGGGATTCGGCCTGTTGTTTAGGGGATGAGAAAGGTTTTATAAACCTTTAAAACCGTAAAATTTGATGAAAAATTTATCTGAAAGATGGATGAAAAAAGAAGTGATAAAGTAATAAACAAACGGAATAGTACATATACTTGGTAATATATGGCTGATATAAAATATTTCTATAAAGGAGAGGACCATTATGCCAAGAGGAGTAAGAAAAACACCGCTTGAAAAGCTTCAGGAAGAGTTAAAAGAGGTGCAGGAATCCATTCAGCAGTATAAGAACTGTCTTGTTACTTTGAGCGAAAAAGAAAAGAGTATTCAGGATAAAATGAAGCTGGAAGAATTTAAGGAAGTATCTTCAATATTGGACGAGCATGAGATGTCAATTATGGATTTAAAGGAATTGCTGATTTCATCAAAGGCAGAATAGATAAGGATTTAAACGGTTTAGAAAGCCGTGCAAATAAGGACGCAGTTTTAATTAAACTGCGTCCTTATTTTTTGTCTTCCTATCCTTTATGATAGAAGCAGAAGCACCCTTTGGGTATCCGTGTATGTCCCAAAAGGGTGGGCGGGAAAGAAAAAAGGAATGGAGAGTGGTTTGTATGGAAAAGCACTACCTTGCCATAGATATCGGCGCCTCCAGCGGCCGTCATATTCTGGGCTCTGTAAAGGAAGGAAAGATAACATTTGAGGAGATTTACCGGTTTGACAATGGCATGGAAACCAAAGACGGCCATTTGTGCTGGGATGTGGAGTCCTTATTTGCAAAGATCAAAGAGGGGATGAAGCAGTGCAAAAAAATCGGGAAAGTTCCTCTTACCATGGGGATTGATACATGGGCAGTGGACTTTGTCCTTTTGGATGAGGAAAACCGGATATTAGGCAATGCGGTGGGATACCGGGATGACAGGACAAAAGGAATGGATGATAAGGTGTATGAGATCATTCCTTTAAAGGACTTATATGAGAGAACGGGAATCCAGAAACAGATTTTTAATACTGTTTATCAGCTTATGGCTGTAAAGGAAGAAAAACCGGAGTATCTGGAACAGGCGGATTCCTTCCTCATGATTCCCGACTATTTTCATTATCTTCTGACAGGGGTAAAGAGGCAGGAGTATACCAATGCCACCACCACGCAGTTAGTGAATCCGGAAACAGGAAACTGGGATTATGAATTGATTGGAAAACTGGGGTTTCCCCAAAAGCTGTTTGGTCAGCTTTCCATGCCGGGGACTTTCGTGGGGAAATTGAGGCCGGAAATAGAAGCGGAATTGGGATTTACGTGTCAGGTAGTTCTTCCGGCTACCCATGATACCGGCTCTGCTGTTATGGCGGTTCCAATGGCAGAGGAAAGCGGAGAGTCCAAGGAAGATATTCTTTACATAAGCTCAGGAACCTGGTCTTTGATGGGGACAGAACTGGACAGGGCAGACTGTTCCAAGGAAAGCATGGAAGCTAATTTTACGAATGAGGGCGGATACGATTTCCGGTTCAGGTACTTGAAAAATATTATGGGGATGTGGATGATCCAGTCCGTGAGAAAGGAGTTTGCGGCTGCGGGGCAGGACTATTCCTTTGCCGGGTTATGCCAGATGGCTTTAAAGGAAACCATTGCTTCTATTGTAGACTGCAATGACAGCACATTTCTGGCACCAAAGAGCATGGTGAAAGCGGTGCAGGATTTCTGCCGCAGGTTGGGAATGCAGGTGCCTGAAACAGCGGGGGAAGTGGCGGCTGTCATTTACAACAGTCTGGCTGACTGTTACCGGGATACGGTTCGGGAGCTGGAAGCTGTTACAGGAAAGCATTACTCCTCCATTCATGTGGTGGGAGGCGGCTCCAATGCAGAGTATTTAAACCGGCTGACGGCAAACCGCACAGGCCGGACCGTCTATGCAGGACCAGGAGAAGCTACCGCCATCGGCAATCTGCTGGCCCAGATGCTGGCAGCAGGGGAATTTGAGGATTTAAAATCAGCAAGAGAAGCGGTTTACCGTTCTTTTGCCATAACAGAATATAAGCCAGATCACATGTGATGAGAAGGGAGCGAAATTTTTATGATACGGAAATCATTTAAAATGTATTTAAATGAAGGAATGGCTCAGGAATACGAAAAGAGACACAACCTGTTATGGCCTGAAATGAAGGATGTGATTCATCAATGCGGCGGCCGTAATTACTCTATTTTCCTGGATGAAGAAACGAATGTCCTTTACGGCTACATCGAGATTGAAGATGAAGAGAAATGGGCGGCATCGGCGGATACGGCCATTAACCGGAAATGGTGGGACTTTATGGCGGATATTATGGAAACAAACCCGGATAACAGCCCGGTTTCCGTGGGATTAAAGCCTGTATTTCACCTGGATTAAATCAATGAATAGAAGGAGAAAAAGATCATGACAATAAAAGAGCGGTACGAAGCGGCAAAAGAAATGTATCAGGGAGCGGGCGTTGATGTGGATGCGGCAGTGGAAGCCTTACAAAGAATCCCTATTTCCATGCACTGTTGGCAGGGAGATGATGTAAACGGATTTGACCGGGAAGGCGCTTTATCCGGCGGAATCCAGGCAACCGGCAATTATCCGGGCCGGGCCAGAAACCCGGAGGAGCTGATGGCAGACATGGATAAAGCCCTGAGCCTGATTCCTGGAAAACACAGGATCAATCTCCATGCCAGCTATGGTATTTTTGAAGATGGAGAATGGGCTGACCGGGATAAGCTGGAGCCGAAACATTTTGCAAAATGGGTGGAGTTTGCAAAGGAGAGGGGTATTGGCATTGATTTCAATCCCACGCTGTTTTCCCATCCAAAGGCTGAGAATGCCACCTTATCAAGTGAGGACCTTGAAATCCGCAGCTTCTGGATTGACCATGTAAAGGCATGTATCCGCATTTCCCAGTATTTTGCAGAGGAACAGGGAAGCCCATGCACCATGAATATCTGGATTCCCGACGGGCTGAAGGACATTCCTGCTGACAGGACAGCTCCGAGAGCGAGGCTGAAGGACTCTCTTGATCAGATTCTTTCCATGGATTATGACAAGAGCAAGGTGTACGTGGCAGTGGAGTCCAAGGTGTTTGGAATCGGCATGGAAAGCTATACCGTAGGTTCCCATGAGTTTTATATGAATTACGCCTCTAAAAATGATATTCTCTGTCTGCTGGACAGCGGCCATTACCATCCGACGGAAGCGGTATCCGACAAGATTTCTTCCATGCTTTTGTTCTTTGACAAGGTGGCTCTGCATGTCACGAGGCCTGTGCGCTGGGACAGCGATCATGTGGTATTGTTTGACGATGAAACGAAGGAGATTGCCAAGGAAATCGTGCGGGGAGGCGCTGACCGTGTTCTTCTGGCCCTGGACTTCTTTGATGCAGGCATCAACCGTTTAAGCGCCTGGATTGTGGGAATGCGCAACATGCAGAAGGCCCTGTTAAATGCCCTCCTCCTTCCTGATGAAAGGCTGGCGAAATTGCAGGAGGAGCGTAATTTCACAGAGCAGATGATGGTTCAGGAGGAAATGAAGCTTTATCCCATAGGCGATGTGTGGAACTATTTCTGCGAAATCAATGGCGTTCCCGCGAAGGAAGACTGGTTTGAAGAAGTCCGCTCCTATGAAAAAGAAGTGCTGGTTAACCGGAAATAAGGAGGATGAATATGAGGATTTTAGATACAGAATTTGTAAAGGGATTTATCCGTTTATGCGACGACGGATTTCACCAGAACTGGCATGAGAGAAACGGAGGCAACTTAAGCTACCGGATCAAACCGTCAGAAGTGGAAGAGATAAAAGAGGAATTGACAGATGAAAATCCCTGGCAGCCCATCGGAACCACGGTAAAGGGGCTGGCAGGAGAGTATTTCATGGTGACTGGAAGCGGCAAATATTTCCGCAATGTGATCTTGGACCCCAGGGCCAATACCTGCATCATAGAAATAGATGAAACAGGGGAACAGTACAGAATCTGCTGGGGCCTGGTAAACGGAGGACGCCCCACCAGCGAGCTCCCTTCCCACCTCATGAACCATGAAGTGAAAAAAGCGGCGACAGACGGAAAACACCGGGTCATTTACCACGCTCACCCGACTAATATCATTGCACTCACCTTTGTACTTCCCTTAGAAGATAAGGTGTTTACCAGAGAATTATGGGAAATGGCTACGGAGTGTCCGGTTGTGTTCCCTTCCGGCGTAGGCGTGGTAGGCTGGATGGTTCCGGGAGGACGGGATATTGCGGTGGCCACCAGCGAACTGATGAAAAAGTACGATGTGGCCATCTGGGCTCATCACGGCCTGTTTGCCTCAGGAGAGGACTTTGACTTAACCTTTGGCCTGATGCATACGGTGGAAAAATCTGCGGAAATCCTTGTTAAGGTGCTTTCCATCAGGCCTGACAAACTTCAGACCATAACCGCAGAAAACTTCCGTGATCTGGCGGCTGATTTTAAGGTGGCCTTGCCGGAAGAATTCCTCTATGAAAAGTGATTTATAGCAGGAAATAAAAAACCGCCGGGACCAGTTGATTGAATGGTGATAACGAAGTATCAGAAACTGAGATTATAACGGCTGACAAACAGGAGACTGCAAACGGGCGTACCGCATTAACGGCGATACGCCCGTTTTATCACGCAGCAGAACACCATTTTAAGAGGTATGACTATTCTGCTGCCATAACAACGGTTTTTAATTTACCCTTGTGGCGGAAAACGAAATGAAGTGTTCGATTAAAACAACCTTTTTCCATCTGAAATATCTATGCCAAACTCTTTTGCCATACTGGTTTGCCTGAATGGATTGATTTTTTCCACCATGCCGTTACGCCTAAAAAATGAGCCTGTATTTTTAAACCAAAACGTTACATTTGCTTTCTCGCATTGTTCGCGGATATGAAGCACCCAATCATAATCACATTCACGGGCTTCCCGCCCCGTTTCACCGCCGACGGTAACATGATCTACTCCGTGAAGATACGGTGTCAAATCTATTGCTTCTAAAAGCGGAGCACAAGCGATAAAACGCCGCTTTATGGGATAGGATAAAAACAGTGGGAGTCTATAATCGGCTGATAGTTGATTTTCCACAGTACACCCGATATTCACATTATCATATCCTGTTCCCCAGTCTGACGGAAGAGATACAAGGAAACGGTCAATTCGCTTTGTCAAAATCAGAAATTCTATGTCCGTTCTCTCCCTGATCATAGCCCAGACTTCTTTACGCCATTCATCCGCTTCGGGAAGAAAAAAGTCAGTCGCAAAACAAGTCGCAAGAATTTTGTTCCCCTTGATGTTGTATTGACCTTTTGCATTTTTTCTGGCAGGCCAATCGAATTTGTCTGTTTTTTGTATCGTGTTCTGACCAAAGCGTTTCGCGTATGGTCCGTAAAAATAGCAATTTATGCAGCCTTCACTTACTTTGTAACAGCCTGTCCACGGCTCCCAGTTCATAGGCGTCCTCCTTATTTGGCTGGGCCGCGGCTTTGATTTATCAAAGCACAACCCATATTGTTTTACGGCTTCGGGAGGAAACATTGTGCGCATGGCAACTTCCTCAGCTCCACATGAGAGGGGAACATATGGAATTGCCTGTCATTTTGGATCATCAGCTTCTTTCCCATCCCTGCTGTTCAAAGTGAAATTTCACTATATTCATCCCGTTCTTATTATCTCTAATTATATACGGTCTGTAAAACAATAACAACAAGCAGATTCTTATAAAAGCATGAAAACAGCGAAACAGCATAGCCGTTAAGCTATACCGTTTCGCTGTTAAGAATACTTCCTTATTGCCCGCAGCCTTTGAGTTACGGGAGTTATTCCATGATATCTTCCACAATCGTGGTGGTTTCTTCGGCCAGGTCTTTCAGCGCCTTCTGCGCATCTTCTGCTCCGTCTTTTGCCATATCAACGGCATCTTCCGCAGTTTCTTTTACAGCATCAACAGCATCCTCTGCGGCTTCCTCTATAAAGTCTGCTGCATCTTCTGCTTTTTCAGACAGATAATCCGCTGCTCCGGCAGCGTAATCGAGGCCTCCGTCTTCCGTCATGTCTTCCTGGTCCAGAGCTTTTTTTGCCTGTCCCTTGGCAGAGTCAAACTTGTCCTTTGCAGTAAATTTCATAGCAGAAGCTGCTTCCTTTACTGTGTCAGTGACAATGCCTGCTGCGTCCTTTACCATGTTTTTTGCCGCATGAGCCGCATCTCTGGCTGCTTCTGCTGTATCAGAGGCTGCGATCTTAAACTCGTCCTTATTGGCATGTAAGGAAACGTAATTGCGGTTCATGGTGCTGTCGATCTTGGTGATGTCATCGTCGTCATCTTCAAAGTCATGGAAGTTTTCTTCCAGTTCCTTGTGAAAGGATTTGTATTTTGTAAAGTAAGAGATGCCGGCAGCGGCAGCGCCTGCTATGGTGGCAAGTGCCACAAATTTTCCAAAACCATTACCTTTTTTTGCCATTTAAAACACTCCTTTCCTTTTGGGCATAATGATACGCCTGAAAGGCGATTTACTCTGTTTAATATTGTAATACTTCCAAAAGAAAAAATAAAGGTATATAATAAGAAAATTTCTATAAACTATGTAGATGAGGACAAAAAACCCTTAAATTTGGGAAAAATGTAAAAAATATATAAAGTTAGCACTCAACTCTTGACAGTGCTAATAATGAGTGATATAACTTAGTATGTAAATAAAATAAAACTTCTTTAGGCAAACCTGAAGAAAGAAAATAACATATGGCTATGAGGAGGAATTGCAATGAAATTAGTTCCATTATTTGACAAAGTTGTTTTAAAACCGCTGGTTGCTGAAGAGACAACCAAGTCAGGAATTGTTCTGCCTGGTCAGGCAAAAGAAAAACCCCAGCAGGCGGAAGTCATCGCAGTAGGACCTGGCGGATTGGTAGACGGAAAAGAAGTCACCATGCAGGTAAAAGTGGGCGATAAAGTAATCTTCTCCAAGTATTCCGGAACAGAGATTGAAACCGGGGAAGACGATGAGAAATATGTGATCGTAAAGCAGAATGACATTTTAGCGGTAATTGAATAACCGGGCGATCGGAATTTGAACTAATTTTTAGAAGAAAACTGGAGGAATGAAACATGGCAAAGCAGATTAAATATGGCGTGGAAGCCAGAAAAGCACTGGAGTCCGGAGTAAATCAGTTAGCAGATACTGTTCGTGTGACCCTGGGACCGAAAGGAAGAAACGTTGTTTTGGATAAATCATTTGGCGCACCATTGATTACCAATGACGGTGTGACCATCGCAAAGGAAATTGAATTAGAAGATGCATTTGAGAACATGGGCGCTCAGCTCGTAAAAGAAGTTGCCACAAAGACCAATGACGTGGCAGGTGACGGTACTACAACTGCAACGGTTTTAGCTCAGGCTATGATCAACGAAGGAATGAAGAACCTGGCAGCAGGCGCAAACCCGATCGTTTTAAGAAAGGGTATGAAGAAAGCGACAGAAGCAGCCGTAGAAGCCATTGCTAAGATGAGCGAGCCTATTAAGGGTAAAGCTTCCATCGCAAGAGTTGCAGCTATTTCCGCAGCAGACGATGAAGTGGGCGAGATGGTAGCTGACGCTATGGAAAAGGTTTCCAACAACGGCGTTATCACCATTGAAGAGTCCAAGACCATGAAGACAGAGCTGGACCTGGTAGAAGGTATGCAGTTTGACAGAGGTTATGTTTCCGCTTACATGTGCACCGATATGGAAAAGATGGAAGCTAACTTAGATGATCCATATATCCTGATTACAGATAAGAAGGTTTCAAACATTCAGGAAATCCTCCCGCTGTTAGAGCAGGTAGTTCAGTCCGGCGCAAGACTTCTCATCATTGCAGAAGACGTAGAAGGCGAAGCACTGACAACTCTGATTGTAAATAAATTAAGAGGAACCTTCAATGTAGTAGGTGTAAAGGCTCCAGGCTACGGCGACAGAAGAAAAGAAATGCTTCAGGATATCGCAGTTTTAACAGGCGGTACCGTAATTTCCGAAGAGCTGGGCTATGAGCTGAAGAACGCTACTCTGGACTTATTAGGACGTGCAAAATCCGTTAAGGTTCAGAAGGAAAACACCGTCATCGTAGACGGCTGCGGCGACAAGGATGCCATCAATGCCAGAATCGGCCAGATCAAGAGCCAGATCGAGGAAACAACTTCTGACTTTGACAGAGAAAAATTACAGGAAAGACTTGCAAAATTATCCGGCGGCGTAGCAGTAATCCGTGTAGGTGCTGCAACAGAAACTGAGATGAAGGAAGCAAAGCTTCGTATGGAAGACGCTTTATCCGCAGCGAGAGCAGCCGTTGAGGAAGGTGTAATCGCAGGCGGCGGTTCTGCTTATATCCATGCCATCACTCAGATTCAGGAGGTTGTAAACGGACTGGAAGGCGATGAGAAAACTGGCGGAAAGATCATCTTAAAAGCTCTGGAATCTCCGCTGTATCACATTGCAGCTAACGCAGGTCTGGAAGGCAGCGTTATCATCAACAAGGTGAAAGAATCCAAAGTCGGAACCGGCTTTGACGCATATAAAGAAGAGTACGTGGATATGGTGGAAGCAGGCATTCTGGACCCAACCAAGGTGACCAGAAGCGCACTTCAGAATGCAACCAGCGTTGCCTCTACCCTATTGACAACAGAGTCCGTTGTTGCTAATATTAAAGAAAAAGCACCCGCAATGCCTGGACCGGGCGGAATGGATATGATGTAAGCAATGAGCAGTGCGAAACAGGGGGTGAATGAATTTTCGTTGTGCTCGCACATAAGAAAATTTATTCGCTACCTGTTTCATAGGGCGAATGCCCGACAGCGGGTGGAGCCGCAGGCTCTGCCCGCTGCACTGCGGACTTCCCCGAAGATCAGGAGCAAAAGAGGAAAGGACCCAGTGCCGTATGAATGAAATGTATGCAGAATGTCTTGTGAAACGAAAATCTCCGGCGTATACCATGCTTTTAAAAATCGTAATGGGAATCGTATGTGTGATCGCATTTTTCCTTTCCATTACCCCGCTTTTAGGAGTTTTTGGAGTGGTGATTCTCTTTGCAGCCATCGCCGGAACCTACTTTGTGTTCCGCAACAGTGAGGTGGAATTTGAATATCTTTATGTGACCAACAGCCTTTCCATTGACCGGATTTACGGCAAGAGCAAGAGAAAGAAAGCCTGGGAAGGTTCCATGGAAGAGGTTCAGATCGTTGCGCCTACAGGCTCTACAGAGGCCAGGGATCATGAGACAGGAAATATAAAAGTGCTGGATTTTTCCTCCCATATGCCGGGAGCAAAGACTTACACTCTGATCAGCCAGTCCGGCGGAGAACGGACCAAAATCATATTTGAGCCCGATGAAAAGCTGCTTCGCTGTATGAGGATGACAGCGCCGCGGAAGGTGATTCAGGGAATATAATAGAAACCAGGAGGCAAGCGGTTTGAATGAACTGCCTGCCTCCTGGTTTTTTGTTTTAAGAGGGATTTTGATCGAGCTCTGAAAAGGAGGACAGATTCTTCCGACAGGCTTCTATTTCCTCTCTTGATGCATCGCAGACAGCCATGATCTGCTCCACGGGAAACTCCTGGCTGAGCATTTTCATGATTATTTTTCTGCGTTCCTGTTCCATGCCTTTTTCGATTCCTTGTTCCATTCCCTTTTCTATATTTTCCATATCGCGCATTAGTAATGTCATATATTCATGCCTCCATTCTCTGTTCTTTTTTGCTTCTTTTACGGCATCTTCCAGCTTCTTTCCAAAGGGGCCGCTGTTCGGCCTCCCTGCCACAAGATCAAGAAAAGCTTTCAGCCCTTCACTGATATCATCGATATTGCCGTCAGCATTCAAAAAAATCCTGGTTGTTCCGTCTTGTAAGTGTATGTAGTTATCTTCTCTGCAAACATATTCAAACGTATAAATATGCCTGTTTTTACCGAATAAGTCAAATGGACAGATAAAAATAATATAGCTGTTATTTAATTTTGTATATGGCTCCCCTTTATCAATTAACTGCAAATCAATGATGGACTGGTAGTACCTTGTTCTTTTGGGAAGTTCTTTTGTGTCGATTGTCTGCATTTCGATGTTATAGACTGTGCTGTTATTTCCGATTACATAAACATCCAGCCTTACGCTGCGGGCATCTTTATCCAGACGGATGCTTTTTTGAAGTTCCGGGTATTGAATGCAGGAAATATTTAATTCCGGAAGTATTTCCTGCAAAAGTTCCAAACACAGCGCCGGATCTGTCATGACCTTTCCAAAAATAAAGTCATTGGATATTCCCAGGGAATTCCAATCGGTTCTCATTTGAATCATTTGCGCCTCCTGCCAGAAGATATCTCCCTCAGAGCATTGCAGCAAATATACCTTATATCAGAATTATATCATTTTAAGGATTCTGTTGCAAGAACGGGACAGAGAGGAAGACTTAAAAAATAATTTTGAAATGGAATAAAAAAGGACAAAGCAGAAAAATTTAAAGCTGAAAAAAGAATTTAAAAAGATATTTGATATGATGGTTTTATGATACCACAGAGGTAAAAATAAGTAAACGATTTATTAAGGTTTTGTCCGTTGACAACCCTTACAAAATTTGTTAAACTATGTAACTAATAAGCAGGCAAGAATACTTAGCAACCGTACAAATCATAAAGAAAAGGAGAGATTAAATTAATGGGTACAATTATTGGCGACGGCATTACTTTTGATGATGTGCTCCTGGTTCCGGCCTATTCAGAAGTGGTCCCGAATCAGGTTGATTTAACGACCAATCTTACCAAAACGATTAAGCTGAACATCCCCCTCATGAGCGCAGGAATGGATACGGTGACGGAACACCGCATGGCCATTGCCATGGCAAGACAGGGAGGAATCGGCATTATTCATAAGAACATGTCCATTGATGAGCAGGCAGAGGAGGTCGACAAGGTTAAACGGTCTGAGAACGGTGTCATTACAGATCCCTTTTATCTCTCTCCGGAGCATACCTTAAAGGATGCCAATGACCTCATGAGCAAGTTCCGCATTTCCGGTGTTCCCATTACAGAAGGGAAAAAACTGGTGGGCATTATCACCAACCGGGACTTGAAATTTGAAGAGGACTTCAGCCGCAAGATCAAGGAATGCATGACCACTGAAAATCTGGTAACCGCCAGAGAAGGAATCACCCTGACAGAGGCAAAGAAGATTCTTGCCAAGGCAAGAGTGGAAAAGCTTCCGATTGTAGATGATGAATTCAATTTAAAGGGCCTGATCACCATTAAAGACATAGAAAAGCAGATCAAATATCCGAGTTCCGCCAAGGACAACCAGGGAAGGCTGCTGTGCGGCGCTGCCGTGGGAATTACAGCCAATGTGCTGGACCGGGTGGGAGCTTTGGTACAGTCCAAGGTGGATGTGGTGGTTTTAGACTCCGCCCACGGTCATTCTGAAAATGTCATCCACTGCGTAAAGCTGATTAAGGAAGCTTACCCCGATCTTCAGGTCATTGCAGGAAACGTAGCTACCGGAGATGCCACAAAGGCATTGATTGAAGCGGGAGCTGATGCGGTGAAGGTGGGAATCGGCCCCGGTTCCATCTGTACTACCCGTGTGGTAGCCGGAATCGGCGTTCCCCAGATCACAGCAGTTATGGACTGCTATGCAGTGGCTAAGGAATACGGAGTGCCCATCATTGCCGACGGCGGAATCAAGTATTCCGGCGATCTGACAAAGGCTATTGCAGCCGGCGGAAGCGTATGTATGATGGGAAGCATGTTTGCCGGATGCGACGAAAGTCCGGGAACCTTTGAGCTGTATCAGGGAAGAAAATACAAGGTGTACCGCGGCATGGGTTCCATTGCTGCCATGGAAAACGGAAGCAAGGACCGGTATTTCCAGGCGGATGCCAAAAAGCTGGTTCCTGAAGGCGTGGAGGGCCGTGTGGCATACAAGGGAATGGTAGAGGATACCGTATTCCAGATGCTGGGAGGCTTACGGTCCGGAATGGGATACTGCGGAACACAGACAGTTCGGGAGCTCCAGGAAAATGGAAGATTTGTAAAGATCACAGCAGCTTCCTTAAAGGAAAGCCATCCCCATGATATTCATATCACAAAAGAGGCGCCAAACTATAGCGTTGATGAATAGAACTTCCAAAAGAAAAGGTGGAGATCATAAAAGATCCTCCACCTTTTTGATTACAAGGCCGATGGCCTCTGTTAAATTCAGATTTTCGCAGCCCACCACGTGATGGTTGCATTTATTCACAGGAATCAGTATCTTATAAGCAGAACTTTTCCCTATGGCCTCTGACATGGCCGGTGTGATTTCTCCCAGAAGGGAGTCTGCAATGACGATTCCAATGGGTCCAATGATCACATCCGCCTGGCGGCTGGCTACAATAACCGGGTTTTGGCCGGTAGCCCCGGCATCAGCTCCTGCCTTTAACATGGCAGAGGTGGCGATGGAATTGGTTCCCACGGCAGTGATGAAAAGCTCCGGATGGGACTTTTTAAGCTGGACGATGACGGATTGTCCCATTTTTCCGCCCTGCCCGTCAATAATAACGATGTTCATGGCAATCCTCCTCGCCCTTCATTGTATTATAGGAAAGGAAAGAAATCAAGAGCTGCAAAAAAGGATTGCCCGGTTATTTCTGCTTATGAGGAAGCCGTCCCCGGAAAAACCGCTTTTTCAGTTCTGAAAAATGGAAGGGAATGAGAGGATAGATATAGCTCTTTCCGGCAATGGTCTTGTTAAATACAATGGCACAAAGAGAAAGCAAAACCCCTCCCAAAAAGCCCCAGTAATTAAATATAGCTGTTGTGATCAGCATGATCATTCTCATGAATTTAAAGGCATAGCCCAGTTCGAAGCTGGCCTGGGAGTAGTTGGCAATGGTCACAAATGCCATGTAAAGCATGGTCTCACTGTTGAACCAGCCGGATTTGACGGAATATTCTCCCAGTACAATACCGGCGATCACGCTCAAGGGGGTGGTCAGCATGCTGGGCGTGGTGACCGCGGCAAGCCTTAAGCCGTCAATGGCAAATTCCAGAATCAGAAGCTGGAAGATCAAAGGAACCTGAGGCACCTCCGATAACCGGGTGAATTGGAGCCAGGAGGGAATGATCTCCGGATTCTGCATGAGAAGCAGCCACGTGGGTGTCATGAACAGGGTCAGTATGGCGATGACCAGCCTGGAAAGGCGTAAGTAAGTGCCTGTAACAGGGGGGAAATAATAGTCATCAGCCTCTTCAATGATGTCAAATACAGAGGAAGGCAGTATCATGGCAGCAGGAGAGCTGTCCACAAGGATGATGATATTTCCTTCTAAAATCGAAGCAGCAGCCGTGTCCGGGCGCTCGGAAAATTTGAACTTTGGAAAGGGATTGAACCATTTATGGGGATAAAGGCATTCCGCAAGGCTTTCCTGGTTCATGGTCAGGGCATCCACCTCCAGCTTTGATATGCGGTCCTTGATCATGGTGAGAAGTTTTTCATCCACCCTTCCCTTAAAGTAGCAGATGGCGATATCCGTATGGGAGCTTTCTCCGGTGCTCATGATTTCCATGGTGAGTTTGGGGTCCCGGATTCTCCGGCGGATAAGGGCAGTGTTAAAGATCAGGGTTTCCACAAATCCGTCTCTGGAGCCTCTTAAAACCTTGTCTTTTTCCGGTTCTGACACCCCTCTGGCCGGATAGGTGCGGCAGTCCACGGTGATGCATGTATCGTAGCCGTCAATGAAGAGGCAGGATATTCCCATTAAAAGCTGGATTATCATTTGCTCCTCGTCCTTAATGAGTCCGATCTCGCCGTAAGGCAGATATTTTTTTGAGAAGGTATGGGCATCAGGAGGCATGTCCTCCTCTTTTATGGCAGCAAATCCGGGAAGGATTTTTAACCAGACCTCATCCTTTGTAAAACCGTCAATAAAATAGATACAGGCCTCCCGGCCTGCCATGTGTATGACACGGTATACCACATCAAAATTCGATTGAACGTCCAGCTTTTCGTGGAGGCGTTTTATATTGTCCGATAACTTTGGGGAAAATTCCATGGTGATGATCTCCTTGTGGCTTATGAAAAGATATAAGGATAGTATGTGCATTTTTTGAAAAAAATATGTTCTGGGGTTTTCGGGATTTTATATATAATATTCCGATAATATTTCTTGTATACAAGGACATTTTTAGTGAAATACACTAAAAACGTTGACTTTTTGGGAAATAAATGGTATTATCATCGATGTGAGAAGCGTAAGAAAGTGCACAAGGTGCACAGTTGTGACACGTGAATTTTGGAAAGCAGAAAATTTATAATGTGACGGCTTAAGAACGTGGCAAAGGATTGCCTTCTGTGGGGGAAGGGCAATCCTTTTTTTATCGCATAGGAAAGTTCGTCCTATGCGATAAAAACCCTCCGGGGGATCGCACTGCGGCGGTAGGGTTGGATGTCGCAAAAGCGACCCGCCGCAGGCGGAGAATCCCGCAAGCGGGATTCTTTATTTCTGAAAAGTATTGATATAGAGGAAAAAATTACATATACTATCACTTAGTGACAAGGAGGAAGTTGAGTTTATGTTGAAGAAGTTGAGGAGAGATAAGCGCGGCAGAAATGTGATAACAGCAGTGGCTGTTGTGGCAGCCGCATTTTTACAGACGTTTGTCATACAGACATTTATCCGGCCTTCGGGCCTTTTATCAGGGGGATTTACGGGAATTGCGATTTTAATTGACCGGATCACCTCCCTTTTTGGAAGCAATTTTTCCACTTCCCTGGGAATGATCCTTTTAAACCTTCCTGTTGCCTGGGCCTGCAGCAAGAGCATCAGCAAACGGTTTACTCTCTTTTCCCTACTCCAGGTTTTTTTAGCCAGTGCATTTTTAAAAATCCTGCATTTTGAGCCCATTTTTGAAGATATCATACTCAATGTTTTATACGGCGGAGTGCTGTATGGCTTTGCCATTGTCATGGCTCTCAGGGGAAATGCTTCCTCCGGAGGAACGGACTTCATCGCCCTGTATGTATCCAATAAAACCGGAAAATCCATATGGACCCAGGTCTTTATGGGCAATGTGATTCTGCTTTCCATCTTTGGAGCGATTTTCGGCTGGGACTACGCCGGATATTCTATCTTATTCCAGTTTGTGAGCACCATGGTCATTTCCACCTTTCATCACCGGTATGAGCGGGTCACCCTTCAGATCACCACCACAAAGGGACCTGAGATGGCAAAGGAGTATGTAAAAGCTTTCCGCCACGGCATTTCCTGTGTGGAGGCGGTGGGAGGCTACAGCGGAAGGGATATGTACCTCCTTCATACGGTAGTTTCCTCCTATGAAGTGCCCGATATGGTAACCCTGTTTCTGGAAGTGGATGAAAACGTGATCGTGAACATGTTAAAAACACAGCAGTTTTACGGCAGGTTTTACAGGGCTCCCATGGAATGATCTTTTATTTGGTAAAGCGGGGCAGCCGCAGCCGTTTTAAGGGGCTGAACCAGTTGAAATACACGATGAACAAAAGCGAGGTAACGACCCAGGTCAGAGGATAGCTGAAGATCATGGTCTTGATTCCGGGGCGGATGGGAACGGCCACAAGAATCCAGAGAACCCGGAGGGCGCAGATTCCCAAAGCTGTGATGATCATGGGAATCCAACTGTCCCCCGCTCCCCTGAGAGCGCCGGAATAAATTTCAATGCACACATAGGTAAAGAATACCGGGGAGAGGAAGCGGAGTATTTCCATCCCCTTTTCAATCACATCCCGGTCAGTGGTAAACAGTAAGTAGATGTAGCTGCCGGAGTAATACAGGAAAAAGCTTAAGACAATGGCAGAAATAAAACCCATGATCATGCAGATACGGATTCCTTTGTATACCCTGTCTTTTTTTCCTGCTCCGTAGTTTTGTCCCACAAAGGTGGTGACTGCGATTCCAAAGGCGCTGATGATCATCCAGAAGATGCTGTCGATCTTTGCATAGGCTGTCCACGCTGCGATGGTGTCGGTTCCCAGGGAATTGACGGCAGCCTGGATGATCACGTTGGAAGAGGAGTACATCACCGATTGCAGGGCGGCGGGGAAGCCGATCCTTGTCATCTGCTTTAACATTTCCCGGTTGATTCTGATGTCCTTTACCTTAAGCCGGTAGGACTGATTTGTTCTGACCAGCACACGGGCCACTAAAACGGCGCTGACAAACTGAGAGATGATAGTAGCAAGGGCAGCTCCCGCAACTCCCATGTGAAAGGAAACCACAAACAGCAGGTCCAGAACGATGTTGGTAAAACAGCTCATGATTAAAAAGTAAAGAGGCTGCCTGGAGTTTCCGGCGGCTCTTAAGATGCCGGCTCCCATATTATAAAAAAGGTTTGGAATGGCACCTAAAAAATAAATCCGCAGATATAAAACAGAATAGTCCATGATGTCTTCAGGCGTTCCCATGGCTCTTAAGGCAGAAGGCGCCAGAAAAAATCCCACAAACATCAGCACAATGCCGCCTATAAGGGAAAAGGCGGCAGCAGTATGAACGGCCAGGCTCACCTGGCTTTCCTTTTTTGCCCCATAAAACTGGGAAATAATGACTCCGGCCCCAGAGGAAAGCCCGACAAAAATTCCGATCAGCAAATTGATCAGCGTTCCTGTAGGGCCTCCCACGGCTGCTAAGGCTTCCTTGCCCACGAACCGTCCCACCACCACCGCATCGGCAGTGTTATAAAGCTGCTGGAAAAAGGTTCCGAATAAAATAGGAAAGAAAAACAGAAGAAGCTGTTTCCATATCACTCCCTCTGTAATCTGGTTATGCCCTGGGGCATTAAATGTCTTTGTATTCTGACTCATTTTGATTTCCTCTTTTGGCCCATGCTTTCTGGGCATAATGGTATACCCAAAGGGTGCTTCCTCTTTTGGCCCACGCTTTCTGGGCATAATGGTATACCCGGTGCTTTCTCATTTAGGTAAGTATGTATTTTGCCTTATCATTATACAGTCTTAAAAGGGAAAATACAATCCCGATTATTCACTTATCTGTGCTTTGGAAATGGCCTGGTCAACTGCCTTTAAAAGCATCCCTGAGGTGTACCTGGTTTCCGTAGAATAAGAAACATTTTTGGTGGACTGGTTTTTGACGATCTGCTCTGATAAGTTATTCATGGCCGGCTGCATCAGGGGATACATGGTGGCTACGGTTTCGCTTAAAGGGACCAGGGTGACCGAGGTGATCTGCTTGGCGTCGACGGTGACTTCTACGTTTGCCTCCTGATGATTCAGCATGATGGCGGAGGTATAGACTCCCGGAACGTAGATCACTGGGTCGCCGGAGGTCTGAACAGAATCCCTCTTAGGGCGGAACATGACTAAAAACAAAGTGATGAGGAGAATTCCAAGGCCCACAAAGATTGCAGTGTAAATGATTTCCTTCATTCGTAAAACAATGATTTTTGTTTTAGAGCTCATAAAAGAAGCCCTCCGTACAGTTTTGTTATAATGTATTATTGGGCTGGAAATTTCATTCCTAAGAATTCGTTGTTGACAAGGGAAATCTGTGATAAAATAAGATACAAACGTGTGTTTGTGAATCAATGGATATGGGTCATATCCACTGATCTGTCAAAAGAAAAATTGGGAAAAGGAGTGAATATGCCATGTCCCTTCAATTTATATTAGGCGGTTCCGGTTCCGGAAAGACCAGCCGCTTGTATACGGAGCTGATCCGCCGGTCCATGGAGGAGCCGGATACCCGGTTCATCGCCGTTGTTCCGGAGCAGTTTACCATGCAGACCCAGAAGGAAATCGTCACCCTTCACCCCAATCACGGGGTCATGAACATCGATATCGTAAGCTTTATGAGACTGGCTTACCGGATATTTGAGGAGCTCGCCATCGTAAATCCCCAGGTCCTTGACGACATGGGAAAGTCCATGGTGCTCCGGAAGGTGACGGCAGGAAAAAAGCGGGAGCTGATTCTTTATAAAGAGCATTTGTCAAAGACCGGATTCATTTCCCAACTAAAGTCCATGCTGTCTGAGCTTTACCAGTACGGCGTGACGCCGGAGATGTTAAACGGAGAAATGACGGAGCACGTAAGTCCCATGCTAAAACAGAAGCTTTCGGATATTTCCGTGATTTATCAGGGCTTTAAGGATTATATCAAGGAAAAATACATCACCACAGAGGAGATTTTAGATGTTTTATGCGACGCCCTTCCAAGGTCGGAGCTGATAAAAAACAGCGTTATCACCTTAGATGGATATACCGGATTTACGCCGGTTCAGTACCGGATTTTAAAGCTGTTTCTGCGGTATGCCAAGCAGGTCATCGTCACTGTGACCATCGACCCGTCGGAGAACATGAACCGGAAAACAGGAGCCCAGGAGCTGTTTTACATGAGCCGCCAGATGATATGGAAGCTGAATGAGCTGGCAAGAGAAGCTGGAACATCCAGAGATGAAGATATTCTGCTTACGGACCGCCCCGCCGTCCGCTACCAGTGCGAAGGCGGGAAAGGGGCAGCAGACGGCTGCTGCGATGGGGAAAATGCCCTGGATTTTCTGGAACAGAATCTATACCGGTATAAGGGGAAGTTCTGCGAATCCGTTCCCGGCTCAGTCAGTCTGATGAAGGCATTAAGCCCCTCAGAGGAAATTGCCTTTGTGGTCCGCTCCATGGAGGAGCGCATCCGGGAGCAGGGACTGCGCTACCGGGATATGGCTGTCATCACCGGAGACTTAGGGACTTATGCCAATGAGATATCCCATCAGTTTCCCTTAAACGGCATCCCTTACTTTTTGGATGACAAAAAAAGCATTTTAAAAAATCCCATGGTGGAGCTGATCCGGGCAGCCGTTGATATGGTTCAGAAGGACTTTTCCTATGAATCGGTGTTTCGTTATTTGAGAACCGGACTGGTGGCTTCAAAAGAGGATTCGGCCAGGACAGACCGGCTGGAAAATTACGTCATTGCCATGGGAATCCGGGGATTTAAACGGTGGAACAGCGTATGGGAGGGCTGGTACCGGGGAGGAAAGGACTTAAATCTGGAGGAGTTAAATGCCTTCCGGGAAGAGATCATGACCCCCTTAAGGCCCCTCTTGGAAGTTTTCAGGGGCAGGGAATCCACAGTAGAGTCCATGACAGCAGCGTTGACAGCCCTTTTAATGGAGCTTGGCATAGAAGAAAAGATTCTCGCCTATGAAGGAGAGTTTCAGGAAGCGGGAGAATACGGCCTTGCCAGGGAGTACAGCCAGGTATACGGCCTGGTCATGGACTTATTTGACCGTCTGGCCGGACTTTTGGGAGAAGAACACGTGAGCCCCAGGGAATACGGAGAAATCCTGGATGCAGGATTTTCTGAGGTCAAGGTGGGCTTGATTCCCGCTTCCGTGGACCGGGTGGTGGTGGGTGATATCACCAGAACCAGGTTAGACCACGTCAAGGTCCTGTTTTTTGTAGGCGTAAATGACGGAATCGTTCCGGTGAAAAAGGACAACAAAAGCCTGCTGACAGACAGGGAAAGGGAATTTTTAGGAAACCAGGCCATTGAACTGGCCCCCACTGCCAGTGAGGAGGGCTTAAGACAGCGCTTTTATCTGTATCTGGCACTCACAAAGCCGGAGCAGGAACTGATTTTATCCCATGCGGCCATGGACAGCAGCGGAAGAAGCCTGCGCCCCTCCACCCTGATCGGGGAGCTGAAAAAGCTGTTTCCCCATTTAGCTGAAAAGGTTCCTGAAGATGGGGCAGTACCTCTTTCCATGCGGGAGGCTAAGGACTGCCTCGTCAAAGGGCTTCGGGAATATGAACATACAGGGGGAGACGGAAGGTTTTTAGAGCTGTTTAAGGCATTTCTCCGTTCAGAGGACCATAGGGAGGAAGGGAAAAAGCTGGCAAAAGCTGCCTTTTATTCCTATGAAAAACGGGGAATCGGAAAGATCGCGGCAAGAGCCCTTTACGGCCCTGTCATAAGCGGAAGCGTGACCAGAATGGAGCAGTTTGCTTCCTGTGCTTACGCCCATTTCTTAAATTACGGGCTGGAATTGATGGAGAGACAGGAATTCCAGCTTGCAGCCATGGACATCGGAAACTTATTTCACGATTCCATTGACTTATGGTTTAACCGGATGAAGGAGGGGGGGCGGGATTTTAAAACTCTCTCTGAAGAAGAGCGGAAGGCTCTGGTCCGTGAATGCGTGAATGAAGTGACGGAAGAATACGGCAACACCATTTTAAAAAGCTCTGCCAGAAATGCCTATCTGGCCGGAAAAGTGGAGCGGATCACCGACAGGACGGTGTGGGCCCTTTTGGAACAACTGAAAAAAGGAGATTTCACCCCCGTAGGATTTGAGGTGTCCTTTTCTGCCGACGACCATTTAAATGCTATGAGAATTCCCTTATCAGGGGATGAAGCCGTTCATCTGCGGGGAAGGATCGACCGCATGGACTTGTATGAGGACGAGGATGCGGTCTATGTGAAGATCATCGATTACAAATCAGGAAGCACAGCCTTTGACTTGACCTCTCTTTACTACGGCCTCCAGATGCAGCTTGTGGTCTATATGGACGCAGCCCTGGAAATGGAAGGAAGACGCAGCCCTGATAAGTCTGTGGTTCCGGCAGGAATCTTCTATTATAATATTAACGATCCGGTGGTTGAACGGGAAGGGGACATGACAGAAGAAGATATCAGCAGGCAGATGCTGAAACAACTTCGCATGAACGGCCTGGTCAACAGCGATTTAAATGCCATTTCCCATTTGGACCATGAGATCGAAACGGAATCAGACGTCATCCCAGTTGCCATGAAAAACGGGATCATCCAGGAGGCTAAGTCCTCGGTGGCAGGAGGAAAGCGCTTTGATGCGCTGCGCCAGTTTGTCAGGGAGAAATTAAAGACAGAAGGCCAGGATATCCTGGACGGAGTCATTGACATCACTCCCTATAAACAGGGAATGAAAAGCGCCTGCGATTACTGCCCCTACCACAGCGTCTGCGGCTTTGATTTAAAGACCAGAGGATACAGCTATCGAAAATTCAAGGCATTGAAATCTGAGGAAATATGGCCTGTTATTGAGGGAGAGGAGGAAGACCATGGCGATTCGCTGGACTGAGGAACAAAAAGCGGTCATTGAAAGCAGAAACAGAAACCTGCTGGTATCGGCGGCTGCAGGAAGCGGAAAGACTGCGGTTTTGGTGGAGAGAATCATCCGCATGGTCACCGAAGGGGAGAATCCCCTGCGTGTGGACCAGCTTCTGGTCATGACCTTTACAAAGGCCGCTGCCGATGAGATGAGGGAGAGGGTGTTAAAGGCCATCGATGAAAAGCTGATGGAAAATCCCGACAACGCCCATCTTCAGATGCAGTCAGCCATGATTCCATATGCCCAGATCACCACCATTGACAGCTTCTGTCTGGGGCTCATCCGGGAGCACTACAATAAGCTGGACATTGACCCGGCTTTCCGGGTGGGAGATGAAGGGGAAATGCTCCTTTTGCGGGGTGACGTCATGGAGGAAATGCTGGAGGAGTTTTACGGAAAGCAG
The DNA here is from genome assembly GCF_047605665.1 of Lacrimispora sp. Taxonomy (GTDB): domain Bacteria; phylum Bacillota; class Clostridia; order Lachnospirales; family Lachnospiraceae; genus Lacrimispora. The sequence continues at coordinate 230,119 of NZ_JASGFH010000002.1, forward strand.
GACCCCTTGTTTGAACAGTTTGTGGAAACGTATGCGACGGGAAAAACCGACCGGGGAATCGGGGATTATATCATGCAGGTATACACCTTTTCCCAGAGCAATCCCTGGCCGGATGAGTGGCTGGAAGGGTGCAGACAGGAGCTGGAAGCCTGTGATATGGACCAGCTCATGGATACGGGCTGGATGAAATTTCTCATGTGGGATGCAGCCCTCCAGCTTGGGGAATTAAAGGACCAGATCGAAAGTGCACTGGAGGTCTGCGAGGATGAGAACGGCCCTCTGGCCTATCTTCCCATGCTGACCGGTGATTTTCGCATGCTGGAGACTCTTTCGAGAGCGGAAGACTACGAATCCTTAAACGAAGGTCTGAAAGAGGTCGCCTTTGACCGTCTGGCAGCCATCCGTGGCAAGGACATTGATCCCGATAAAAAGGCTTATGTGACAGGAATCAGGGACCGGGTGAAAAAGGCCGTTGCAAAGCTTCGGGATTTATACTGCTTTGAATCCCCTCAGGAGGTGCTTTCCGATATCCGGGGAACGAAAGAGGCGGTGAACACGCTTCTCGATCTGGCCCAGGAGTATGCCAGCCGGTATCAGGAAAAGAAAAAGGAACGGAATGTGGTGGATTTTAACGATTTAGAGCACTATGCCCTGAAGATTCTTCTGACGAGAGAGGATGGAAAAACCGTTCCGTCAGAGGCTGCTGACGAATTGAGCCGTCAGTTTGAGGAGATACTGGTGGATGAATACCAGGACAGCAACGATGTGCAGGAGGCGCTCATCACCAGCATATCCAGAGAACGGTTTGGAAATCCCAACGTGTTCATGGTGGGGGATGTAAAGCAGAGCATTTACCAGTTCCGCCTTGCAAGGCCCCAGCTCTTTCTGGAAAAGTATGAGACGTACTCTGCTGAGGAAGGGAAGTACCAGAAAATCGAGCTCCACCAGAATTTCCGAAGCAGGACAGAGGTCCTGGAGAGCATCAACCAGGTTTTTTACCAGATCATGACCAGAAACCTGGGAAATATCCGGTATACCAGGGAAACGGCCCTTCATCCGGGAGCCAGCTTCCCTGACTGTGAGGAAAGAGGAACGGAAAAATCAGAGCTTCTCATGATCCATGGGGAAGGAAGTCTGCTAAAGCAGTTGGAGGGAGACGATGCCGATTATACCGGCAGGGAGCTGGAGGCAAAGGCCATTGCAGCCAGAATCCGGGAGCTTACGGACCCTGTAAGAGGCTTAAAAGTATGGGATGGAAAGCTGGGCGGAACGGGAGGCTACCGGAGTGCCGGCTACGGGGATATTGTCATCCTGTTAAGAAGCACCAGCGGATGGGCTGAAGATTTTGTCAATGTTTTGATGAATGAGGGCATTCCTGCTTATGCGGAGAGAAAGACCGGATATTTTACCGCAACCGAGGTGGAGGCTGTTTTATCCATGCTCAGCATCATTGACAATCCCATGCAGGATATTCCTCTGGCCGCTGCATTCAAATCTCCGGTGGCAGGTGTGACGGATGAGGAAATGGCACATCTCATGGCCTTATGGAAAAAAACGGCCAAAAAGGGCCAGGACCGGGGCTTATATGGAGCCTGGCAGAATTATCTGGAGGAATACAGGGAAAAGGAAGACGCTGAATATCCGGGACTTTTTAAGAAGCTGGAGGATTTTTCTCTCATGCTGGCAGGCTATCGGAAGAAGTCGGCTTACCTTTCCATTCATGAGCTGCTGTATGATCTGTATGAAGGAACCGGATATTATGATTACGTTTCCGCCATGCCGGCAGGAGAGGCCAGAAGGGCCAATCTGCGTATGCTGGTGGAAAAGGCCTCTGCTTATGAAAAAACCAGCTATACGGGCTTGTTTCATTTTATCCGCTACATTGAAAACCTGAAAAAATATGAAACGGACTTCGGTGAGGCTTCTCTGGCAGGAGAAGGGGATACGGTCCGGGTCATGACCATTCATAAGAGCAAGGGCCTGGAGTTTCCAGTGGTGTTTCTGGCCGGAATGGGGAAAAAGTTCAACAAACAGGATGCTTACGGAAAAATCCTCATTGATCCTGACCTGGGAATCGGAACCGATTACCTGGACTTAGACCGCAGAGTGAAGGCGCCGACTTTAAAAAAACACGTTTTAAAACGGAGCATGGAACTTAGTGCCATGGGGGAGGAGCTGCGGGTCCTCTATGTGGCTATGACAAGGGCGAAGGAAAAGCTGATCATGACAGGCTTTGACCGCTACCTGGATAAAAAGATGGAGCGATTTGACGGTATCTTGCGGACAGAAGGACAGATTCCCTTTACCATACTCTCCTCTGCCGACTCCTATCTGGACTGGCTGCTCATGAGCCTTTCGGGAAAGTATTCACGGGATGGTATTTTATCCGGGGAAGGGCTTGATACGGGAACTTTAGTGGTAAAGGAGCTTCCCCTGACCAATCTGGTGGGATATGAGATGGAGCGGCAGGCAGAGAAAAGGCTGACGAGGGAAAGTCTTCTCGCCCTTAACCCGGACCTGGTTTACGATTCGGCTTTTGAGGCGGATTTAAAGTCGGCCTTTGAGTATGAATACCCCTACGAATCTGACATCGGTTTATATACCAAGATATCCGTGTCTGAGCTGAAAAAGAGGGGGCAGTTTACCGATGAAGAGGAAAGCGCATTTCTTCCCACCATTCCTGCCTTTTTAATGGAAGAAGGACAGGAGGAAAAAGCCAGGGGTGCATTCCGGGGAACCGCGTATCACCGGGCTCTGGAACTTTTAGACTTTGGAAAGGTCCGCACCGGGGAGGAAGTGGAGGAAGCTCTGGAGGGCATTTTAAAGGCCCGGAAAATAGATGAGGAAAGCCTCTCCCTCTTATCAGCCAAACAGCTTGCCGCATTCTTAGGCTCCCCTCTGGGGCAGCGCATGGGAGCGGCACAGGCGGAAGGAAGGCTTAAAAAAGAGCAGCAGTTTGTGGTTGGTATTCCCGCCAGAGATATGGACCTGGGAGATTCCGGTGAGCTGATTCTCGTTCAGGGAATTATGGATGCCTGGATGGAAGAGGAAGGGGAACTGGTCCTGGTGGACTACAAAACCGACCGGATTAAAGAGGGCGAAGAACAGGTTTTGAGGGACCGTTATCAGGTCCAGATGGAGTATTATCAGCGGGCTCTGGAGCAGATGACCGGGAAAAAGGTGAAGGAAAAAATCATTTATTCCATGGCCCTGGAAAGGGAAATAAGGCTGGAGTAAAAAAATGTCCAAAATTGCACCGTAAAAATCCAGCCTTGATAAAAGGCCAGAATGTGTTAAAATAGTAATAGAAAATATCTATAAATAGAAAAAAGAGGGACAGATATGATACCAGATAGCGAAGTAAGACTTACACAAATGACAAAGACAGCAGGCTGTGCAGCCAAGATCGGACCGGGAACCCTTGCCGGGATTTTAGACAGCCTGCCTAAATTTCAGGACCCGGCCCTTATGGTGGGAATTGAAACCTCAGACGACGGAGCCATTTACCGGGTAAATGATGAAGTGGCCCTGATTCAGACGCTGGACTTTTTCACTCCTGTGGTAGATGATCCTTACGTGTTCGGCCAGGTGGCAGCAGCCAATGCCTTAAGCGACATCTATGCCATGGGAGGAGAGCCTAAGATTGCCTTAAACATTGTGGCATGGCCCAACTGCGTGAATCCGGAGATACTGGGAAGGATCTTGCAGGGAGGCGCTTCCAAGGTATTAGAGGCAGGCGCAGTGCTGGCAGGAGGCCACTCCATTCAGGATGACGAACCAAAGTACGGGCTCAGCGTCACAGGATTTGTCCATCCGGACAAGGTCTTTAAAAACAGCGGAGCAAAGCCGGGAGACGTGCTGATCCTGACCAAACCCCTTGGAACCGGCATCATCAACACGGCAGTCAAGGCGGACATGGCTTCAGAAGAAGCAAAGGAAGAGGTCGTCCGGGTCATGACAACTTTAAATAAGAAGGCAAAGCAGATCATCGAGCATTATGATGTCCACGGCTGCACCGATGTGACAGGCTTTGGCCTGGCAGGCCACGGTGCCGAGATGGCGGAGGGCAGCAATGTGACTCTGGAGATATCTGCAAAGGATCTGCCGGTTCAAAAAGAGGCCTTTTCCCTGGCCCAAATGGGACTGATTCCGGAAGGAGCCTATAAGAACAGATATTATACAGAGAACAAGGTGGACTATGGAGAAACCGAAGAGTATTTTCGTGACATTTTCTGCGATCCCCAGACCTCAGGCGGACTCTTAGTCAGCGTTTCCCCAGAGGATGCAAAGCGGATTGCAGAGGATTTTAAGGCTGCGTCAATGGAAACAGACTGGGCCGTCATCGGACGGGTCGTGGAACGCGAAGAAAAACTGGTAAAGCTGAGGTAATGATCATGATTTATCTGGACAATGCGGCCACCTCTTACCGGAAGCCGGAGGAGGTGGGCAAGGCTGTAGCCGATGCCATCATTCATATGGGAAACTCCGGAAGGGGAGCTTATGGAGCGGCCTTAGATGCCTCCCGCATGATTTTTCACACCCGGAAAATGCTGGCAGGGCTGTTTCACGCAGGAGACCCAACCAGGGTGGCTTTTACCGCCAATTCCACGGAGAGCTTAAACATCGCCATTCAGGGGCTGTTTAATCCGGGGGATCATGTGATCACCACCATGATGGAGCACAATTCCGTGCTGCGCCCCTTGTACCTCATGGAAACGAGAGGGGTGGAGCTGACCATTCTCCCTGCGAACCAGGACGGAAATATCCGGTATGAGGATGTGTCAAAGGCAGTCAGGAAAAACACCAGAGGGCTGGTCTGCACCCATGCCTCCAACTTGACCGGAAATATGAACGATCTGGAGGCTCTGGGAAAAATCTGCCGTCAAAACGGGCTTTTCTTTGTGGTGGATGCCTCTCAGACAGCAGGTGTATTTGACATTGATATGGAAAGAATGGCAATTGATGTCTTGTGCTTTACAGGCCATAAAAGCCTTCTAGGCCCTCAGGGAACGGGAGGGATATGCGTCAGAGAGGGAGTTTCTATCCGACCTCTTTTGGTGGGAGGAACAGGAGTCCACAGCTATTCCACCACCCAGCCGGAGGAGATGCCGGAGGCTTTGGAGGCGGGAACCTTAAACAGCCACGGAATTGCCGGGCTTCATGCCGCTCTGGAGTATTTGCAGAAAACCGGAATTGAAACCATCCGCAGCCGGGAACTGATGCTGATGAAGCGGTTTTATGAAGGCGTGAAGGAGATTTCCGGAGTCCGGATATACGGGGATTTTTCAGAAGAAAAGTTCTTTTTCCGCGCCCCGGTAGTGGCTCTTAACATCAGGGATTACGATTCAGGAGAAGTGGCCGATGAGCTGGCTTCTGAGTATGGGATATACACCAGGGCAGGAGCCCACTGCGCGCCCCTCATGCATCAGGCTCTGGGAACTGCAGAACAGGGAGCAGTCCGTTTTTCCATGTCCCATTATAATACAGAAGCAGAAATCGATCAGGCCGTTTGTGCAGTAAGGGAGTTAAGCCTATGAATTTAAAACAACTGGAAGCATTTGTATGCGTGGCAGAGGCAAAAAGCTTTTCTGCGGCAGCCAGGAAGCTCTATCTGACCCAGCCCACGGTCAGCGCCCACATAAGCGCTTTGGAAAAGGAGCTGGGAGCAAGGCTCTTTGCCCGCACCACAAAAGAAGTGGAGCTGTCCCATGAGGGAGAGCTGCTCTATGGCAATGCCAAAAAGATGCTGCAATTGGAAAAAAACATCCTCCGGGATTTCACTCAAAAGGATGTGAGCGGAGTACAGAAAATCGTGGTGGGAGCTTCCACAGTGCCGGGACAGTATATTCTGCCTCAGATTCTCTCACTCTTTGCCAGAACCTATCCGGGAAACCAGCTGGAGCTTAAGGAAGCGGACAGCATGGAAGTGGTCAGGCTGGTCCAGGAAGGGGAAGTGGAAATCGGTTTTACAGGAACCGCAGGAACAGACCCCACCTGTGTATTTGAGCCCTTTTATGCGGACCGCCTGGTGGTGGTTACCCCTAATATTGAACGGTACAAAAAATATGAACAGACCGGGTTTCCCCTGGAGCAGTTTTACAAGGAACGCTGGATCGTCCGGGAAGAAGGTTCCGGCACCAGAAAAGAAACGGAGCGCTGCTTAAGGGAAATGGGGCTGGATTTGAGCCGTCTGGAAACTGTGGCGACCATCAGCAACCAGGAGGCCATTAAAAAGTCAGTGGGAGCGGATATGGGGATTTCCATTCTCTCCGGAGCGGCTGCAGAGGATTTTGTCAGACAGGGACTTTTGCTGCGGTTTTCCCTGGGCTCAGAAGAGACTTACAGAAATTTGTATATGGTATGGAGCAAGAACCACAAGCCAGGCAAGGCTGCCAGGCTGTTTATCCGGTTTGTCCGGGAGCTTTATACCGGTCCTTAAAAATCGATCCCATTTACCGGTAAGGTGAATTTGCCCGAAGGGCAAAGAGAGGACCCCCTGGGGGTAAGGTGAATTTGCCCGAAGGGCAAAAAGAGGCCCCCCTGAGAGTGAGGAAATGCCATGAGAAAAAAAGAATTGAAAATCGTTATTTCTTTTCACACCACTGCAGAAGCCATTGCCATGGAAGCGGAGTGCCTAAAGGATGAAATTCCGGGCCGCTTAATTCCGGTTCCGAGACAGATTTCAGCAGGCTGCGGCCTGGCCTGGTCAATGCCGGTGACCTGGGAAGGGGATGTGGACCAGTGGATGAAGGAGAAAAAACTCCGTTGGGACAGCCTTGGAGTATATGAGATTTAAGGAGAAAATATTAATAGAAATAATCTATAAATAACGAATAAACGGTTTCCCCAATTTCAGGGAAAAATGCGATAAAATTGTGTAAAACATACAAAGATGAAAATCGTATTGACACATACTTGTGCAATATGATATGGTTAAAATGTAAAAAATCACAAGGCCTGTGATTCAAAAAAATTAAAATTTAAGAAACTTATATATGCTCATAATTGGTTGAGCGTTTCTACAAACTACCGTAATAGTTGTCTATAAGTTTCCGCGTATTCATAATTAAGTAATATTTATGGGATACGTCGGAAAAAATAGAGATATCGGTGGTTTTTTTATTGCTTAAAATTCTGCAATCTGGCTGCCGTATTTCATCTCATTAGTTCAATAACAAGGAGGAAATTCTATGACTGATGGCAGAAATTTTATTTTAAAGGGCAATATTTGCTACAGTAAGGATGTCAAAACCTTAAAGACGGTAGAACAGGGTTATTTGATTTGCCAGGCTGGAAGGTCAGCAGGAGTGTTTGAAGAGATTCCTGAACAGTACAAAGACTATCCTGTTAAGGACTGCGGGGATATGATGATCATTCCCGGACTGGTAGATATGCACATTCATGCTCCCCAATTTGCTTTCAGGGGTCTGGGCATGGATCTGGAACTTCTGGATTGGCTCAATACCAATACATTTCCGGAAGAAGCCAAGTACAAAGATTTGGAATATGCAAGAAAAGCTTATGAAATTTTTGCAGAAGCCATGAAAAAAAGCGGTACAACGAGAGCCTGTATCTTTGGCACCATTCACAATCAGGCTACAGAGCTTTTGATGGATTTAATGGAGGAGACCGGAATCAAGTCCATGATCGGAAAGGTCAATATGGACCGGAACTCTCCGGACTATCTCCGGGAACAGGATGCACAGCAGGCGGAGCAGAATACGATTCAGTGGCTTGAGCAGACGAGTACGAAGTATAAAAATGTAAAGCCGATTCTCACGCCAAGGTTCATTCCTTCCTGTACGGATGACTTGATGGAGCGCTTAGGAAGGCTCAGAAAAGAGCGTGAACTTCCTGTTCAGTCCCACTTGTCAGAAAACCAGGGGGAAATTCACTGGGTAAAGGAACTTTGCCCGGATTCACAGTCCTACAGTGACGCTTATGACAAATTCGGCCTGCTTGGGGAAGCGGGAGAAACAGTTATGGCCCATTGTGTATATTTAACAGAAGAAGAAATTGACCTGATCAAAGCGAGAGGAACTTACATCGCCCACTGTCCTAATTCCAATACGAATTTATCTTCGGGTGTAGCTCCAATCAGAACATTCCTGGAAAAGGGATTGAATATCGGACTGGGAAGTGACGTGGCAGGAGGAAGCGGGGAATCCATATTCCGTGCCATGGCAGATTCCATTCAGACATCCAAACTGAGATGGAGACTCAAAGACGACAGTTTAAAACCACTTACCGTGGAAGAAGTCTTCTATATGGGAACAGCCGGAGGCGGCTCTTTCTTTGGAAAAGTGGGAAGCTTTGAAGAAGGTTATGAATTTGATGCTTTGATTTTAGATGACAGCAGTCTTCGTCATCCACAGCCGCTGACTCTGCGGGAACGGCTGGAACGTTTTATCTACCTGTCTGATGACAGGCACATTACGGGGAAATACGCAGAAGGAGTAAAGGTATTTTAAAATAAAATCTGATTTGAGAATCAGAACAGCCGGTCGTGGGGAAACTATGGGGCATCACTTTGATAAGCATTTGCGCTTAAAAAGGTTTTGTCCCTGCCGGCTTTTCAAAGAGAAGGTTTCAAATAGCTGTTTATACATTCAGAATTAAAATTAGGAGGCATGTATATGATAATCGGAAAAAGTGTTACCCGTGTTGACGCATTTGACAAGGTCACGGGAAGAACTAAATACACCGATGACCTTTGTGAGAAGAATGCCCTGGTATGTAAGATTTACCATTCTACCATAGCAAATGGTGTGGTTAAATCAATTGATACTTCAGAGGCTGAAAAAGTACCAGGAGTGGTTAAGGTGGTGACCTGCTTTGATGTGCCCAAATATTATTTTCCGACAGCAGGCCATCCATGGTCCACAGACCCATCACATCAGGACGTGGCGGATCGTCTTCTTTTGACAGACCGCGTGCGTTTTTACGGCGATGACGTGGCTGCAGTCGTAGCAGAAAATGAAGTGGCTGCCAAGCAGGCTATCCATGCGCTGAAAGTGGAATACGAAGAGTATCCATTTGTTCTTGACCCTCAGGAAGCAATGAAAGAAGGAGCTCCTCTCCTTCATGAGAAATACACGAATAATATCCTTGGCCATTCCAGCATCAGAAAAGGAAACCTGGAAGAAGCGATTAAAGAGCCGGGACTGATCAAAGTGGAGCAGTGGTATGATACTCCAGTTGTTCAGCATTGTCACATTGAAAACCATATTTGTTTTGCCAGCATGGACAACGGAAAAATAACCGTGGTGTCTTCCACCCAGATCCCTCACATCGTCAGACGTGTGGTAGGTCAGGCTCTTGGAATTCCGTGGGGAAGTGTCCGTATCGTTAAACCATATATCGGAGGCGGCTTCGGAAACAAGCAGGATGCCCTGTATGAGCCCCTTTGTGCATATCTTTCAACCGCAGTGGGAGGACGTCTTGTAAAGCTTGATGTCACCCGTGAAGAGACCTTTGTAAGCAACCGTACAAGACACGCGATCCGCAGCCGTATCATAAGCTGGGTGCGTCCTGACGGAACCTTTGCAGCCCGTAAACTGGAGTGTTATTCCAACCAGGGAGCTTACGCTTCCCACGGCCATGGAATTGCAGCAAAGGGCATGGGTGCATTCCCTCAGCTCTATCCTTGTGAAAACGTGGAATGTGACGCTTATACGGTATTTACCAATATGCCTGTAGCAGGCGCCATGCGTGGTTATGGAATTCCTCAGGCCATGTTCCCGGTAGAGAGCCAGACAGATGATATCGCCCTGGCAATCGGTATGGACCCCGTAGAGTTCCGCCGCAAGAACCTGATGCCTGTAGGATACGTGGATGGATTCTCCAAAAATGAAAACTACTTTGACACCTTTAACCAGTGTATGGATAAAGGAAAGGCCTATATAGATTATGACCGCAAGATAAAGGAATACGCAAACCAGACCGGCCCCATCCGCAAAGGCGTGGGATGTGCAGTGTTCTGGTACAACACAGCGGTATGGCCAATCAGCTTGGAAAGCTCCTCCTGCCGTATGGTAATGAACCAGGACGGTTCCATACAGGTTCAGCTTGGAGAGACAGAAATCGGCCAGGGTGCTGATACGGCATTTGCCCAGATGGCAGCGGATACCCTGGGAGTGCCTTTTGAAATGGTTCATGTGGTTTCCTGCCAGGATACCGATGTCACACCGTTTGGAACAGGCTCCTATGCTTCCAGACAGACGTATGTAGGAGGCTTTGCTATCAAGCAGACAGCCCTTTTACTGAAAGAAAGAGTGTTAAAATACGCTCATGAACTGACCCGTATGCCAGTGTTCAACTTAGACCTCAAAGATGGAAAAATCATACGGACCACCGACGGAAGAGAGCTTTTGACCTTAGGCGAACTGGCTACAGAAGCCCTTTACAGCATGATCAACAGCCAGCACTTAACCTCTGAGAGCACCTACCAGATCAAGTCCAACGCATACTCCTTTGGCTGCTGTTTTGCCGAGGTAGAAGTGGATATTCCCATGTGTAAAGTGAAACTGGTCGACATCATCAATGTCCATGACTGCGGAACCTTAATCAACCCGGCTCTTGCCCAGGCTCAGGTTCACGGCGGAATGAGCATGGGAATCGGTTATGCCCTCTCTGAGCAGCTTCTCATCGATGAGAAGTCAGGAAAGACCTTAAATGACAACCTGCTGGATTATAAACTGTCCACCACCATGGATCATCCTCATTTAGAGGCTCAGTTCGTGGAAAATGGCGAACCCACCAGTGCGTATGGAACAAAATCTCTGGGAGAGCCCCCGGCTTGTCCAGTGGCACCAGCCATCCGTAACGCCATATTAAATGCAACAGGCGTTCAGATGTACAAAATACCGATGACATCCCAGGAATTATTCAAACGGTTCAAAGAAGAGGGACTGATCTGATAGAAGGAGGAAGGCTTTATGTATGACATGAAAGCATTATATGAAGCGCATACCGTAGAAGAAGCGGTAAAGCTTCGTTTAGAGCATCCGGAAGCCCAGATCATAGCTGGCGGAAGCGATGTTTTAATACAGATGAGAGAAGGAAAACGTGCTGGAAAAGAATTGATCAGCATTTATATGATCGATGAGATGAGAGGTGTGACGCTGGATGAAGAAGAATCCATCCGCATCGGTTCCCTCACCAGTTTTTCCCATATCACAAAGGACCCCATCATCCAGAAATACATCAACGTGCTCGGAGAAGCTGTTGATATGGTGGGCGGACCACAGATAAGAAATATTGCCACAATCGGAGGAAATACCTGTAACGGCGTTACCTCAGCGGATTCCGCTTCCACATTATTCGCGTGGGATGCAGTGATTGAGCTGACAGGACCGGAAGGCAGACGCCGCATTCCCATCAGCGAGTTCTATATAAAAGCAGGAACCGTGGATATCAGGGAAGGGGAGCTCCAGACAGCAGTAATTATCCCTAAGAAGAGCTATGAGGGCTATAAAGGCCATTATATCAAGTATGCCAACAGAAATGCCATGGATATCGCTACAACCGGCTGTTCGGTCAATGTGAAGCTGTCAGAGGATAAAAAGACAGTGGAAGATGTCAGAATCGCATACGGAGTGGCAGGACCTATTCCCATGCGCACCAGGAGCTCAGAAGCTCTGGCAAAGGGACAGCAGGTTTCAGCGAAGCTGGCAGAGGACTTTGGAAAAGCGGTTCTTGAAGACATCAACCCAAGAGACAGCTGGCGTGCTTCCAAGGACTTCCGTAAGCACGTTGCCGTAGAAATGGCAACCCGCTGCTTTAAAGAGTCAGTGAAACTTTCAGGAGGTGAGATCTGATGTCAGTACAATACAAATTAGTCAAATGTACCATCAATGGAAAATATACAGAGACAATGGTAGATGTCCGGGCTTCCCTGACTGATATGCTCCGGGATGATTACCGTCTGACCTCCGTCAAAAAAGGATGTGAGGTAGGAGAGTGCGGAGCCTGTAACGTGATCATCGATCATGAGTGCTTCAACTCCTGCATCTATTTAGCCATCTGGGCTGACGGAAAAGAGATCAAGACGCTGGAAAACCTTATGGGACCAAACGGAGAGCTCTCCGATATCCAGCAGGCATTTATCGACGAAGCAGCCGTTCAGTGCGGATTCTGTACACCGGGCTTTATCATGTCAGCGGTGGAGATTTTAGAGAGCGGAATAGAGTATACCAGAGATGAACTGAGAAAGCTGATGTCCGGCCACTTATGCCGGTGCACAGGCTATGAGAATATCATCAATGCGGTAGAGAAGACCATGCTCCGCAGACTGGGAAAATTAGATTAAAGAGACATCGAAATAAAAAGAAAAAGCTGAGAAGCCTTTGCAGGCCCTCAGCTTTTTCCTATTTTTTTTCCTTTCCTTCATACGGAAGTATGATGTTGAGGAAAATAGCCACAATCGTAGCCACAACTACCGGAGAACGGCCGAAGATAGTAACGACCCAGTCAGGAAAGGCGTGGAGAGCAGCAGCGGCTTCGGAAATACCCATGCCCAGAGCAGCAGCCAGTCCTACAATTGAAGAATTGCGGTAAGTCATTTCTTCTGACATTACAAGTTTCATACCAGTCATGGCGATGGAGGCAAATACAGACACTGTGGCGCCTCCCAGCACGCACTGGGGAATGGTTGTAAGAAGAGCTGAGAACTTTGGAATCAGGCCCGCTGCCAGCAGGATCACTGCTGTCAGGCCCATAACCCATCGGTTCACAACTTTTGTCGTGGTTACGATACCCACGTTCTGGCTGTAGGTTGCAGTCGGAAGACCGCCTAAAAAAGCGCTCAGAATGTTAGAAATACCGTAGCCCACAATACCGCCCCGAAGTTCCGGGTCGGTTGGCTCTCTGTCAATAGAGCCTGTGGTTGTAGCTGTAAAATCTCCGATTGCCTGGACTGAGTTGATTGCGAATAAAAGTCCGATGGCAACGCAGGAGGATGGTTCAAATACCACTCCGAAATGAAGAGGCTGGGGAACTTGGAAGTAAGTTGCGGTTCCTATGTTTGTAAAGTCTACCATGTTGAAGAACAGAGCAACAATATAGCCCACAATAATCCCGATCAGAATGGAAGCCAGCTTATAAAAGCCTTTTCCAAAGTGATTTAAGGAGGTAACAACGGTTAAAGTGATAACGGCTACGACCCAGTTCTGCCAGGACCCGTAGGTGGGACTGGAAACACCGCCAGCCATGTAATTAATGGCAGTGGGATAAAGAGAGAGTCCTATGGTAAAAACAACTGTTCCAGTAATGAGCGGCGGGAAAAACCTGCGGATCTGTGTAACAGCAAGTCCTACGACCACTGCAACGATACCGCCCACTATCTGGGCTCCTAAAATTGCCGCTACCCCGAAGCTTTCTGCAATAGCCTGCATACTTGGCACATAAGCGAAGCTGATGCCCATGATGACAGGAAGGGCCGAGCCCAGGCGGAATCCGTTTTTGGCTCCAATAGGGAAAAGCTGGAGCACTGTGGATAATGCGGATACCACCAGAGCAGCCTGGATCAAAATGACCCTGTCCGCCGGGTTGAGGCCAACAATGTTTGCAACAATGATAGGAGGGGTAACACATCCTACGATCATGGCAACCAGATGCTGGATAGCCAGGGGAAGTGCGTGTGAAAACTTTGGAATACCGTCTAATTCAAAAATAGAAGCATGTTGTGTATCTGTTTGTTTCATTACAAAAATTCCTCCTTAGGGAGCGGTTAACGGTTTACTTATGAATATGAGTTCCGGTCTTTCCCAGGATTCCTTCTTTTGCTTTTTCAAGCAGTGTGATAAGAGCGTTGCGTCCTTCTTTGGAATCTGCAAACTTTACTGCAGCCTGAACCTTTGGCAGCATGGAGCCTGGAGCAAAATGTCCTTCTCCGATGTACTGACGGGCTTCATCTGTTGAGATGTCATCCAGCCATTTCTCTTCCGGCTTGCCGAAGTTGATTGCTACTTTTTCAACTGCTGTGAGGATGATTAAGAAGTCTGCATCAAGCTCTTCAGCTAACAGCTCACTTGCGAAATCCTTATCGATAACTGCGCTTGCGCCCTTTAAGTGATTTCCCTGAAGAGTAACAGGAATACCGCCGCCGCCGCAGGCGATTACAAGCTGTCCTGAATCCACGAGAGAACGGATTGCGCCGATTTCGATGATTTCAGAAGGGTTTGGAGAAGCTACTACACGACGGTATCCGCGTCCAGCGTCTTCTTTTGTGATATATCCGTATTTTTCTTCAGCAACCTTTGCTTCTTCGGCTGTCATGAAGTGGCCGATTGGCTTGGAAGGAGCGTTGAATGCAGGATCATTTTCATCTACACGAACCTGTGTGATCATGGTGGTTACAGGGATGTTGGTGATGTTTCTGTTTACCAGTTCTTCTCTTAATGCGTTCTGTAAGTCATAGCCGATATAAGCCTGGCTCATAGCTACGCAAACGGAGAGAGGTGTGTTTGGCTGCTTCGGATCTTCTCTTGTCAAAGCGCTCATAGCGTTGTTGATCATACCAACCTGAGGTCCGTTTCCGTGTACAACAACTACTTCGCAGCCTTCTTCGATGAGGTCAACGATTGCCTTTGAAGTGATTTTTACTGCTGTCATCTGCTCAGGAAGAGTGTTTCCCAGAGCGTTTCCGCCTAATGCGATAACGATTCTTTTTTTCTTTGCCATGATTTTTTCCTCTCAATCATATGATTATTATTGGAATATATAGGAATTTTTAGAATAAAAGCGCACCTGCATCCATTGGCCGGTTGCAGGTGCGCACGGAGCTCATAAATATGGGGCATTACCCCAATATGAAATTACTCGTAGATTCTTGGTGTTTTCTCAGCAGCCAGTTTGTTTAAAGTCTCCTGAGGATTAGCAAACTTGCTTAAGAAGATCATAGCAGCGATTACATATGGCTTGTAGCTAGCTTCTTTGTATAACGGATCGCGGTAACGATCGAATACGGAAGCTACAACTTCACCGTCTTTGCAGCTTACATCGTTGATGTCAGCTGGCAGGCAGTGCATATAAAGAGCCTTGCCGTCTTTTGTTGTTGCCATTAATTCTTCTGTACAGCACCAGTCTTTGTGGTTAGCGTTCTGAGCCAGTAATTCCTGCTCAAGAGCTTTGATACCTGCTGTATCACCTTCGCCGTAAAGGTTGGTTCTCTTTTCCATAGCTGCAAATGGAGCCCAGCTCTTTGGATATACGATGTCAGCATCTTTGAAAGCGTCAGCCATATCGTTGGAGATACGGAAGGAACCGCCGGATTTCTCAGCGTTAGCCTTAGCAACTTCAGCAACTTCTGGCATTACTTCGTAGCCTTCTGGATGAGCCAGAACAACTTCCATACCCATACGTGTCATTAAGCCGATGATTCCCTGAGGAACGGATAATGGCTTTCCGTAGGAAGGAGAGTAAGCCCATGTCATAGCGATCTTCTTGCCCTTTAAGTTCTCAAGGCCGCCGAACTCGTTGATGATGTGAAGAGCGTCAGACATACTCTGAGTTGGATGGTCGATATCGCACTGTAAGTTAACTAAAGAAGGTCTCTGCTCTAAGATTCCGTCCTTGTTTCCCTGGGTAACTGCGTCCATGAACTCGTGCATGTAAGCATTTCCCTTGCCGATATACATATCATCACGGATACCGATAACGTCTGCCATGAAAGAAACCATGTTAGCTGTTTCACGAACAGTCTCGCCGTGAGCTACCTGAGATTTGCCTTCGTCTAAATCCTGAACTTCCAGACCAAGTAAGTTACATGCGGAAGCGAAGGAGAAACGTGTACGTGTGGAGTTGTCACGGAATAAAGAGATTCCAAGGCCGCTCTCGAATACTTTTGTGGAGATGTTGTTTTCTCTCATGAAACGAAGAGCATCAGCAACGGTCCAAACTGCTTCCAGTTCGTCTGTTGTCTTTTCCCAGGTTAAGAAGAAGTCGTTGTTGTACATTTCCTTGAAGTTTAAGGAATTAAGCTTGTCGATGTAATCCTGTAAGGTTTTCATTTTTTTGTTAGCCTCCTGATTTTCTTTGAGTTTAATAGTATCTATCCTTTATGCCGCGCCTGCCATTGATTTGGGGAAGGAATGGCAGGCAGCCGCAAAAATGATTGTAGGGAAATAATGAATTATTTGCAGTATGCGCTTGGAAGTGCTGCGTATACAGCTGCACATGTTACAAGATCCTGCTTCCATGTGATTTCGTTAGGAGCATGAGCCTGATCCTCTGCACCAGGTCCGAATCCGATACATGGGATTCCGTTACGGCCCATGATGGAAACGCCGTTGGTGGAGAAGGTCCACTTATCTGTCAGAGGACGAGCTGTTCTCTTAGCAAGAGTGAAGTCAGCACCGATTCTTGCATCGCCGTAAAGGTTCTTGTAAGCTTCTTCAAGAGCCTTAGTAACGTCGTGATCCTCCGGAATAACCCAGGTTGGGAAGTAGCACTCGATTGGGTAGGTAAGTCCTGTATAGGAAGGACGGGAATACTCGTACATGGAAACAGTAACGTCATCGCCGTATTTCTTTACGTTAGGCAGGTTACGGATTTCCTCTAAGCAGCTTTCCCATGTCTCACCAACTGTCATACGACGGTCTAAGGATACTGCACAGGAGTCAGCAACTGCACAGCGGCTTGGGGAGGTGAAGAAGATTTCAGAAGCAGTAACAGTACCGCGTCCTAAGAAGTTAGCTTCTTTCCACTCTTTGTTGTACTTCTCATCAAGCATCTTTACAAGGCCTTTGATTTCCTTGTCATCAGCAGCGTCATTCTCGTTAAGAGAGCGAACGTCCTGAAGAATGTCAGCCATCTTGTAGATAGCGTTGTCACCACGCTCTGGAGCAGAACCGTGACAGGAGATACCCTTAACGTCGATACGGATTTCCATACGTCCTCTCTGTCCGCGGTAGATTCCGCCGTCAGTAGGCTCTGTGGATACAACGAAATCAGGACGAACCTTGTCTTCGTTGATGATGTACTGCCAGCAAAGGCCGTCACAGTCTTCTTCCTGAACAGTACCTGTAACTAATACAGTGTACTTGTCATTTAAAAGACCTAAGTCCTTCATGATCTTAGCGCCGTAAACAGCAGATACGATACCGCCGCACTGGTCAGATACGCCACGGCCGCCGATTTCTGTGTCGTTCTCGTAGCCTTCGTATGGATCGAAAGTCCAGTTGTTCTTGTTACCGATACCAACAGTGTCGATGTGAGCGTCAAAACCGATTAAAGTTTTGCCGGTTCCCATATAGCCTAAAACGTTGCCCATGCCGTCGATTTCAACTTTGTTGAACTCCAGCTTTCTCATTTCTTCTGCGATGCGGTCGATATGAGCTTTCTCATCACAGCTCTCGCCTGGGAACTTTACGATTTCTCTTAAGAACTTGGTCATGTCTGCCTGATAATTCTGTGCTGCTTCTTTGATTTTGTTGTAATCCATTTTTTGTTGACCTCCATTTTTATAATTTATTTACGAAGTTCGACTCGCTTTTGGCTCATCGAACGTCTGATTTACTGAATCCAAGCGGTTTTACACCAGCTTTCATCAGGTAAATTACTCTTAGCGCTCTTTGCCTTCCCATACAATTGCTTTGTAACGGTCAGGATCAGTGTCTCCCTCGGTAGAGAAGAGAAGGATCTTGGAATCTTTGTTAAGTCCTAAATGCTCTCTTAATTCCTTGTACTCATCAAAGAGCATGATGCAGGCTAAAACTCCGAAAGGAGCGGCACCTGATTCGCCGGAAGTTACGGATACATCGCCTTTTACAGGAGCTGCAAGCATTCTCATGCCGAGTGCGGCTACCCAGTCAGGAGCGGAAACAAAGGTGTCTACGTGATTCTTTAAGATATCCCAGGAAATGGTGTTAGGCTCGCCGCAGGCAAGTCCGGCCATAATGGTCTGCATATCGCCGTCTACGATGCGGATTGCGCCGTCTCCAGCTTTAGCGCCCTTGTAAAGGCAGTCAGCCACATCAGCTTCCACAACAACAACTTTAGGAGGATTCTCAGGATAGCGGTTTGCAAAGTAACCCTGAACAGCTCCTGCAAGAGAACCTACACCGGCCTGTACGAATACGTGGGTCGGTCTGTCACAGCCGTACTCTTCAAGCTGCTCGTTGGCTTCTAAAGCCATGGTTCCGTAACCCTGCATGATCCATGCCGGAATCTCTTCGTAGCCATCCCATGCTGTATCCTGTACCACAACGCCGTTCTTTGTTTTAGAAGCGGCATCAGCAGCCATACGAACGCACTCATCGTAGTTAACTTCCTCGATGGTAACAGTAGCGCCTTCAGCCTTGATGTTGTTGAAACGGGTGAGAGTAGAACCCTTTGGCATGTAAACAACGGATTTCTGGCCTAACTTATTAGCTGCCCATGCAACGCCGCGGCCGTGGTTTCCGTCAGTAGCGGTAAAGAAGGTAGCCTGTCCGAATTCTTCTCTTAAAGCCTCAGAAGTGAGAACGCTGTAAGGAAGATCAGATACATCTTTGCCTGTCTGCTGCGCAATATACTTTGCAATAGCGAAGGAACCTCCCAGTACCTTAAAGGCATTTAAGCCGAAGCGGTAGGATTCATCCTTCAAGAAAATCTGGCCAAGGCCAAGATAATCAGCCATCTGGTCCAGCTTTGCAAGAGGAGTCTTGCTGTACTGAGGGAAGCTTTCGTGGAAGGTTCTGGCTTTCTTGATTTCCTCCAGAGCCATAACGGTAAGGTTCTTGTCCTCAGTCTTTGGCATGGTGTTTACAACCCATTCAAATGGTTTCATGATACTCATTCTCCTTTTTCTTTTATTTCCTATTTAATTAGGAAGTGATCACTTTTCTTTGTTTGCATCCATATAGCTGTACAAGGTGAACTTGGATATGCCGAAAAAATTGGATACTTTGTCGCCGGATTTGGTGATCAGGAAGGCTCCAGCATCGTTCAAATACTGAATGGCTGTGATCTTGTCCTCCTTGCTCATAAGAGCCACCGGCTTTCCGACCAGGGCCACAGATTCTTCGATCAGGGTATCCAGCAGGTCGTTGACGCTGTGGGTGATCTTTCTGGGCTTTCTGGTTTCGCCGTTTGTCTCGGAAGTGGAGAGAAGCGGCTTTAAGGCATTGTCTACGGTGAGCAGGCCCGTGATATCATAATTCACGGCTAAAATGTAATCGACGGTGTTATTCTTTCCTCTTACATACATGGTACTGGATTTTAGAATCCTTCCGTCATCGGTTCTGGTCAGATAAGAAAGCCGGTCTTTTAAGGCATCGGGTTTCTTCTTAAGTGTTTCCAAAACAATTTCAGAGGGGCCGTCCCCCAACTGGCGGTTGCTCACATGACCGTTTTCAATGTAGACCACGGAACGCTCTAAATCGTTCTTTTTTAAGTCATGGATAACCACCTCGCAGGTGTAGCCGAAATGGGCTGCAATTCCGTGGGCGATCTGCGTCAGTAATTCAAGATTTGAATCCATATCCGTATCCCCCTTATTTCAATTTCTTATACTCCCATCATAACATAAAAATTTTAAATTTCAAGGGGTTTCTAAAAATTTTTTAGGTAGACTAATTTATTTTGTATTTTTAGCTTGCATTTCTTTATATGAAATGATACACTGTACCTATAAAGAAAGTTATGGTGTAATGTGTATAGAAAAGTATAGAATCATTGATCAAGTGTGAGCAGATTGCCAGAATAAAGTACAGGCATATCGGAAAAGCTTATGTGCGGTTTGTATACTGAATGAAAAATCAAATTTTACCTCATAATCTTAAAAAACGAAAAAAAGGAGATGGAAACATGCTGATTATCGGTAATGGAAGAATGATCACAAGAGACCCTCAGAATCCATTTTTTGAAAATGGCGCAGTGGCAATGGAGGGAACAACAATCTGCAAGGTGGGAACCCTGGAGGAAGTGAAGAAAGCATATCCGGATGGGTCGTTTATTGATGCGAAAGGCGGAGTTATCATGCCGGCCTTTATCAATGCCCACGAGCACATTTACAGTTCCTTTGCAAGAGGTTTGAGCATCAACGGATACGATCCTCACGGTTTTCTGGAGATTTTAGACGGACTGTGGTGGACCATTGACAGAAACCTTACATTAGAAGATACCAGATTAAGCGCTATGGCGACTTATATCGATTCTATTAAAAACGGTGTGACAACTACATTTGACCATCATGCCAGCTTCGGCCACATTACGGATTCCTTATTTAAGATTGAAGAGGCTTCCAAGGAGACAGGCGTACGCTCATGTCTTTGTTATGAGGTTTCTGACCGTGACGGAATGGACAAGGCAAGAGAAGGCGTTCTGGAAAATGAAGCATTCATCAAGCATGCCCTTGCAGATGACAGCGATATGATCGCAGGTATGATGGGAATGCACGCTCAGTTCACCATCTCTGATGAGACTATGGAATTCGCAGCAGCTCACAAGCCTGAAGGTGTGGGATACCACATTCACGTGGCAGAGGGAATCGAAGATCTTCACCACTGCTTAAAGCATTACGGAAAACCCATCGTGAACCGTCTGATGGACTGCGGCATTTTAGGAGAGAAGACCCTTCTTGGACACTGCATCTACATCAACCCTCACGAGATGGCATTAATTAAAGAAACAAACACCATGGTCGTTCACAATCCGGAATCCAACATGGGCAATGCATGCGGCTGCCCTCCAACCATGGAGCTGGTTCACAGAGGAATCTTAACAGGCCTTGGAACTGATGGATACACACATGACATGCTGGAATCCTATAAAGTGGCAAACGTTCTTCACAAACACCACTTATGCGATCCTAACGCAGCCTGGGGCGAGGTTCCCAAGATGCTGTTTGAAGGAAATGCTCAGATCGCAGGCCGTTACTTCAAGAAGCCTTTAGGCGTATTGAAAGAGGGGGCAGCAGCAGACGTAATCGTTACCGATTACATTCCTCTCACACCGATGAACGCTGACAACTGCAACGGACACATTGTATTCGGCATGAACGGACGCAGCGTAGTGACCACAGTCGGAAACGGAAAGGTTCTCATGAAAGACCGTGCCTTCACCACCATTGATGAAGAGAAGGTAATGGCAGACTGCAGACAGGCTGCCGGAGAACTGGCAAGAAGAATCAACTCCAGATAGGACTTGACAAAAACCCTATAGAATATGGTAAAATAAGAAGCTATTCATTTATAGAATATTCACTGAGGCTGTCAGGCTGAAAAATCACTGGCAGCCTTAATACAGGAGGTAACCCTTTTGCGGGTACCCATATGCCCAGAGAATACGGGCAAGAAGGAGGAAAACAATGGGAGACAGAATGACACCAATGCCTTTTGAACAGTTAGTGAACTGGACATTAAAGGAGCACGAATTAAGCGGAAACGTTTTTGGCGTTTATAGACCATATAAGGCAGATGCGAAGAACAACCGCAGCATCTTCGGACGCAAACTGGAGACACCGGTAGGACCGGCAGCAGGACCTCATACCCAGCTGGCACAGAACATACTGGCTTCTTATTTTGCAGGAAGCCGCTTCTTTGAGCTTAAGACCGTTCAGATCTTAGACGGAGAGGACTTGCCTGTGAGCAAGCCATGTATCAAGGCTGATGACGAATGCTATAACTGCGAGTGGTCTACAGAGCTCTACGTTCCGGAAGCTCTTGATGAGTATATTAAGGCATGGTTCCTGCTTTATGTATTCGCAAAGGAATACGGTCTGGGAGATACTGACGGATTCCAGTTCAACATGAGCGTAGGCTATGACTTAGAGGGAATCAAGTCCCCGAAGATCGATAACTTCATTGAATCCATGAAGGATGCAAAGAACACAGAAATCTTTAAGGCATGTAAGCAGTACCTGATGGATAACATCGATCTCTTCAAGAACGTGACAAAAGAAGATATTGAAAAAATTCCTTCCGAAATCTGTAATTCCGTAACTCTGTCCACTCTTCACGGCTGCCCGCCACAGGAGATTCAGAGAATTGCTACTTATTTGATCGAAGTAAAAGGACTGAATACATTTATCAAATGTAATCCAACCCTTTTAGGATATGAATTTGCAAGAAAGACCATGGATGAGATGGGATATGACTATGTGGCATTCGGTGATTTCCATTTCCTCGATGACTTACAGTATGCTGATGCAATCCCAATGTTCAAGACTCTGATCGCTCTTTGCGAAGAGAAGAATCTGGCATTTGGCGTAAAGATCACCAACACCTTCCCGGTAGATGTAAAGGCAGGAGAACTTCCAAGCGAAGAGATGTATATGTCCGGAAAGTCCTTGTATCCTCTTTCCATCTCCCTGGCAGCAAAGCTCGCTGAGGAATTTGACGGAAAGCTGAGAATTTCCTTCTCCGGCGGTGCTGATTACCACAACATCAAAGCTATCGTAGATGCAGGAATCTGGCCTGTTACCGTGGCAACCACCCTGTTAAAGCCAGGCGGATACCAGAGACTGGTACAGATGACAGAGAAGCTGGAAGCAGGCAATGTGGAATTTACTGTCGTTGATCCGGAGAAGACAGCAAAGCTTGCATCAGACGCTATTACAGATCCTCACCATGTAAAATCCATTAAGCCTACTCCTAACAGAAAGATGGCCAAGTCTGTTCCCCTTGTGGACTGCTACGTGGCACCTTGTAAGGTTGGATGTCCTATCAACCAGGATATTACCACTTATTTACAGCTTTCCGGAGCAGGAAAATATGAAGAAGCCATCAAGGTTATTGCAGAGAAGAATCCGCTTCCATTCATCACCGGAACCATCTGTGCTCATAACTGTATGAGCGTATGTAACCGCAACTTCTATGAGGACCCGGTTAACATCCGCGGCGTGAAACTGGTTTGTGCAGAAGGCGGATATGACAGTCTGATGAAGGAAATCGAAGCAGGCGAGCTTAAAGGCAAGAAGACCGCTATCGTAGGCGGTGGCCCGGCTGGACTTGCAGCAGCATATTTCCTGACAAAACACGGAATGCCTGCAACTGTTTTTGAGAAGACCGGCAGCCTTGGCGGCGTGGTAAAACATGTCATTCCTGGTTTCCGTATTCCTGATGACGCCATTGAAAAAGATGCAGCTCTTTGCTTGGCTTATGGCGCAGAAGTCAGATATAACACAGAAGTAACCAGCTTAGAAGACCTTAAGAAGGAAGGATTTGACTATATCATCCTTGCTGCAGGCGCTTCCAAGCCAGGCGTACTGAACTTAAAAGCTGGAGAAGCCATCAACGCTCTGGACTTCCTGGCTCAGTTTAAGGCAACAGACGGCAAGCTGAACATTGGAAAGAACGTAGTCGTTATCGGCGGCGGAAATACAGCTATGGATACAGCAAGAGCCGTAAAGAAGACGGAAGGCGTAGAGCATTCTTACCTGGTATACCGCAGAACAAAACGCTACATGCCTGCTGATGAAGAAGAATTAGAGATGGCATTAGAGGATGGCGTAGAGTTCAAGGAACTGCTTTCCCCAGTAGAATTAAAAGACGGAAAACTGATCTGCAAGGTTATGAAGCTTGGCGATACTGATTCCAGCGGAAGAAGAGGCATTATCGAGACAGAGGAAATCGTAGAAGTTCCTGCTGATACCGTAATCGCAGCAGTTGGCGAGCAGGTTCCTGCAGAATTCTATCAGGCAAACGGCATTGAGCTGACCAGCCGCGGAAGAGTTATGGCAAACGACGATACTCTGGAAACCAGCGTAGCAGGCGTTTTCGCAATCGGTGACGGTCTTTACGGACCAGCAACCGTTGTAGAGGCCATGAGAGATGCACGTATGGCAGCAGAAGCTATCTTAGGCAAGAAGGCAGCCGTTGACTTTGACGATACCATCAAGGATTTAAGCGAAGTTTACGACAAGAGAGGTATCCTGGAAGGAACCAGAGACTACAAGGTAGAAGGCGCAAGATGTCTTGGCTGTTCCAATGTATGTGAGAACTGTGCAGAGGTATGCCCCAACCGTGCAAACCTGGCTCTCGATATCCCAGGACTTGATATGCACCAGATCGTTCATGTGGACTATATGTGTAACGAGTGCGGAAACTGTACAAGCTTCTGTCCTTATGACAGCTCACCATATTTAGATAAGTTCACCTTATTCGCCAGTGAGGCAGATATGGAAAACAGCAAGAACCAGGGCTTCACCGTACTGGATAAAGATGACGTTTCCTGCAAGGTTCGCTATCTTGGAAACATTTACGACTGGAAAGCAGGAGATGCAGACAGCGTAATTCCGGAGGCACTTGGAATGGTAATGGAGACTATCTGCAAAAAGTATGATTATCTTTTAGGTTAAAAACCATTATTTTAGCAGTGATTGGCGCAGTAGGAGAGATTTCTCTCCCTGCGCCTTTCAGGATTCAAAAGGAAAAAGAAAGCAGGTAAGTTTATGAAGACATTGTTAAAGGGCGGAACCGTGGTGTCGGGAAGCGGAGTCTTTGAAGCAGATGTATTGATGGAAGACGGAAAAATTAAGGCCGTAGAACTGGGACTCCAGGATCAGGAAGCTGAGGTCATTGATGTGTCAGGGAAGCTTTTATTCCCCGGATTTATCGATGCTCATACACATTTTGATTTGCATGTGGCAGGAACTGTGACTGCTGACAACTTTGAGACAGGAACAAAGGCAGCTTTGGCAGGCGGAACCACCATGATCATTGATTTTGCTACCCAGTACCATGGGGAAAGTCTTCATGAAGCCCTGGAAAATTGGCACAAAAAGTCTGATGGGAATGCTTCCTGCGACTACAGCTTTCATCTGGCAATATCGGACTGGACTCCGGCTGTGTGCGAGGAGCTGGAGACCGTTGTAAAAGAGGGAGTCACTTCCTTTAAAGTCTACATGACCTACACGGATATGGTTTTAGGTGACAAGCAGATTTATCTCGTCTTAAAGCGGTTAAAGGAAGTGGGAGGAATTGCAGGAGTCCACTGTGAAAATATGGGAATTATCCAGGCTCTGGTGGAAGAAGAAAAGGCAAAGGGAAACCTCGGTGTCAGCGGGCATAAAAATACGAGGCCGGCCGCAGTGGAAGCAGAGGCCATCAGCAGGCTGTTAAAAATCGCCGATCTGGTGAAAACTCCTGTCATTGTGGTTCATTTGAGTTCAGGCGCAGGATATCAGGAGGTCAAATACGCCAGAGAAAGAGGCCAGGAGGTCTATCTGGAAACATGTCCTCAATATCTGCTCATGGATGAAAGCCTTTACGATCTTCCCGGTTTTGAGGGCAGCAAGTATGTGATTTCTCCTACCATCAAAAAGACGACGGACAGCACCAGACTGTGGAATGCCATAAGAAAGGACAACATCCAGACCATTGCAACGGACCACTGCAGCTTTACCACCAGCCAGAAGGCAGCGGGAAAAGATGACTTTACCAGGATTCCCAATGGAATGCCGGGAGTGGAGTCCCGTCCTGCCCTGATCTATAACTTCGGCGTGCTGGAACACGATTTAAAGCTGGAGCAGTTCTGCCGCCTGCTTTCTGAAAATGTAGCAAAGCTTTACGGTGTTTATCCCCAGAAGGGCATAATTGCCCCCGGAAGCGACGGGGATATTGTGGTATGGAATCCGGATACCCAGTGGACCATGTCGGCGGAAAATCAACTGGCAAATGTGGATTACTGTCCTTTTGAAGGAACTGATGTGAAGGGAAGAGCAGAACTTGTATTCTTAAAAGGCCGCCTGGCTGCGGAAAACGGCAGGGTGGTTCTGGAAAAGACAGGTGAGTTCGTTCCCAGAAAGCCTCATATGGAGCTGTATTGATGGAATTAAAGTGGGCATATGCTTGTGAAATGCGGGATGGAAATCCTGTGATGATTCAAAAAAATTCCCTGTGGGAAGCCTTAGGGCTTCATTTGCCCGAAAGGCAAAGAGAAGCCCCCCTGGGGGGAATGGTAATCGCCTTTGTGGGCGGCGGCGGAAAGACAACTTCCATGTTTCGCCTGGCTGATGAGCTGGCAGAACAGGGAAAGCGGGTGATCGTCACCACCAGCACCAAGATTCGCAGGCCCGAAGACCGTCTCGTTGCAGAAGCGGAGACTGCGGAAGCGGTCAACTGCTTTATAAAGGCTCATGAAGAATTATTTCCTGGGGGCAGGGGGCAGGTTCTGGTCACAGGCCTGTCCAGCCCGGAAGGAAAGTTTCAGGGAATGAACCTTTCTGAGATGGAAAAGCTTGCGGACCTGGCCGATGTGCTTCTGGTGGAAGCGGACGGGGCGAAGATGCTGCCTTTAAAGATACCGAGAGAAGGAGAACCGGTCCTGTTAAAGGGAACCCACGCTGTGATCGGATGTGCGGGCCTGGACTGCCTGGGACAGACCTGGGAAGAAAAGTGTTTTCGGTATGAGCTTGCGGATAAGATATTTGACCGGGAAAAAGGTCCTGTCATCACTCCTGCCCATATTGCCCGGATTCTTACCAGTGACCAGGGAACGAGAAAGGGAGCCGAAAAACTGGAGTACCGGATTCTATTAAATAAAGCTGATGATGAAAAAAGGCTGTCTGCCGGAGCGGAGGTTTTAAAGGCTCTGGGAGAAGAGTGGGCCGGACACTGCGTGATAACCGGCTACTTAAGGCAATGAGAAGGAGGGCTTATGGCAGAAAATAAAGAACGGAAACTTCAATACCATCTGCGAATCCGTCTGTTTTACGAGGAGCGGAATTTCGGCCCCGGAGTGGTTGGACTGATGACCCTTGTCAGGGAACGGGGGTCTTTGTCTGCCGCCTGCCAGGAAATGCATATGGCTTATTCCAAGGCGTGGAAGATCATTCATAAGGCAGAAGAGGATTTGGGAATTGAGCTGATGGAAGGAAGAAGAGGGGGAGAGCACGGAGGAACCACTGTTCTGACTGAAAAGGGCGAGGATTTTCTGAATCAATATCTGGCTTTTGCAGAAGAAGTAGACATTTTTGCTGAAAAAGTGTTTCACAAATATTTCCCAGTGTGATATAATAGACAAGAATGATATTTTTTTTGAATATGGATATTCTTATTTGAGAATATCCCATTGAGAATCATAATCCGAAACCGGGTAAAAATATATACAATTGGTTTTAACAGATGAAAGGAAATGAATCATGAAGAAAATAAAAACAGTGGATGCGGTGGGACAGGTTCTCTGCCACGACATGACTCAGATTATTCCGGGTGTCACAAAAGACGCCAGATTCCGGAAAGGTCATGTGGTGACGGAAGAAGATGTCCCGGTGCTGCTGTCCATGGGAAAAGAACATATTTTTGTGTGGGAGAAGGATGAATCCTTATACCACGAAGACGAAGCCGCCGAGATTCTTTGCCGCCTGTGCATCAATGACCACATGGAGCGCAGTGAGGTAAAGGAAGGAAAAATTGAATTGAAATCAACGGTCCGGGGATTATTAAAAATCGATACCGGGCTTTTGGATAAAATCAACAGCATGGAAAACATGATGATCGCTTCCAGACACCCCAACACTCCGGTGGAGCCAGGGGACAAGCTGTGCGGAACGAGAATCATACCCCTTGTCATAGAAAAAGAAAAGATGGAAGAGGCAGAAGCGGTTTGCGGCGGCAAAAAGATATTCACCATACTGCCCTATAAAGAAAAGAAAATCGGAATCGTCACCACGGGAAGCGAGGTATTCCACGGAAGAATTAAGGATGCCTTCGGCCCTGTGCTGGTGAAAAAGGTCAAAGAGTACGGCGGAGAGGTTATGGGACAGACCATTACGGATGATAAGCCGGAGGATACCACAAAGGCCATTTTAGACTTCATTGAGCAGGGCGCCGATATGGTGCTGGTCAGCGGAGGCATGAGTGTGGACCCTGATGACAAGACCCCTCTTGCCATTCGAAATACAGGAGCTGAGATCATTTCCTACGGTGCGCCAGTTCTTCCGGGAGCCATGTTTTTACTGTCCTACTATGAAAAGGACGGAAAGAGGATTCCGGTGGCAGGGCTTCCCGGATGCGTCATGTATTCGAAAAAGACTATTTTTGACCTGCTTCTTCCAAGGCTGATGTCCGATGATCCGGTGACAAAGGAAGACCTGGTTAAGCTGGGAAAGGGCGGTCTCTGTCTTTCCTGTGACATCTGTACTTATCCCAACTGCGGATTTGGAAAGGGCTGGTAATATGAGCGGATTGACACATTTTGATGAACAGGGCAATGCCCGCATGGTGGATGTGGGAGATAAGGCCGAGACAGACCGGATCGCCGTTGCCCATGGAATGATCTATGTAAATGAAGCGGTCTTTGATGCCATTAAAAATAAGACGGCGAAAAAAGGCGATGTGCTGGCAGTGGCCAGAGTGGCTGGAATCATGGGAGCGAAGAGAACCTTTGAACTGATTCCCCTATGCCATCTGCTGATGCTGACAAAGTGTAACCTGGACTTCGTGCTTCACGAGGAAAAGAGGGCTGTAGAGGCCATCTGTACGGTGAAGACCCAGGGAAAGACCGGCGTGGAAATGGAAGCCTTAACAGGAGTTAATATCGGGCTTTTGACCATATACGATATGTGCAAGGCGATGGACCGCGGCATGGTCATTGACGGAGTCTGTCTCCTCAAAAAGGACGGAGGAAAGAGCGGCCTTTATGAAAGAGAGCCGGGGGATCAAAGGAGCGGCCTATGATCGATTGTTTAAACAGAACCATTGATTATATCAGGATATCGGTTACAGACCGGTGCAATTTACGGTGCGTCTACTGTATGCCTGAAGAAGGGGTAGTGCCCATGGATCACGAGGATATCCTGTCCTATCAGGAGATCGTGAGGATCTGTGAAGCAGGCGCCCGCCTTGGAATCCGCAAGGTGAAGATCACAGGCGGAGAACCTCTGGTGAGAAAAGACATTGAAAAGCTGATCGGCCAGCTTTCCCGGATTCCGGGAATCGATGACATCACCATGACCACCAACGGATGTCTCTTAAAGGAGAAAGGGGCGGCCTTAAAGGCAGCCGGAGTTTCCTCCATCAATGTGAGCCTGGATACCTTAGACCCCAAGCGGTTTGCGAAGATCACCAGAAGAGACTGCTTTCAAACCGTAATAGAGGGAATTGAAGCAGCAAAAGCCCTTGGATTAAATGTCAAGGTGAATTGCGCGGTTATGGAAGAGCTGACAAAAGAAGAAGTTCTGGCTTTTTCCCGTTTTTCCATGGAACAGGAAATTCCGGTGCGGTTTATCGAGATGATGCCCATTGGACAGGGAGCCAATTACAAGGCCATGAACAACGACGATCTGGCCGGGATTTTATCGGATGCTTACGGGAAACTGACGGAAAGCAAGCGGGTGATCGGCAACGGGCCTGCGGTTTATTATACATGGGGAGACGGCAGGGGAAGCATCGGCTTTATCAGCGCCGTCAACCACAAATTCTGCGGCACCTGCAACCGGGTGAGGCTGACTTCCGACGGCTTTTTAAAGCTCTGTCTGGACAGTCCCGCAGGAGTGGACTTAAAAGGCCCTATGAGGGCTGGCATTTCCCAGGATGAGCTGCTTCATTTGATGGAGCATACCATCTGGAATAAGCCGGAAAGCCACCATTTTGACAAAGAACACGAGAAAACGGATTTAAATATGAATCAGATAGGAGGATAAGCAGATGGGAGAAGTAATGGCTGTCTGTATCAGCGAAAAAAAAGGGACCCAGAAGGTCAGAGTTGACGAAGGGTTTTTTATAGAAGAGCACGGCATCGAAGGAGATGCCCATGCAGGCAAATGGCACCGTCAGGTAAGCCTGTTGTCTTTTGATACCATTGAGGCCTTTAAGGCAAAAGGAGCGGAAATAGGAGACGGCGCCTTTGGGGAAAATGTCATTGTGGCAGGAATTGATTTAATTCACCTTCCTGTGGGCACCAGATTAAAATGCAGGGAAATCCTTCTGGAAGTGACCCAGATCGGAAAGGAATGCCACAGCCACTGTGAGATTTATCACAAGATGGGAGAGTGCATCATGCCTACAAACGGCATCTTTGCGAGGGTGCTTCACGGAGGGCACATGAAGAAGGGAGATGAGATCACCATATGTACAGGGCTGGAATCGTAACCTTAAGTGACAAAGGAGCTGCCGGAGAGCGGGAAGATTTAAGCGGGGCAGTCATAAGAGAAATACTGGAACAGGCAGGCTTTGAAGTGGTCAGCTACAAGCTTCTGGCCGATGAAGGAGAGGACTTAAAGGCAGAGCTTGTGCGTTTAAGCGATGAAGTGAAATGCGATCTGGTGCTGACCACGGGCGGAACAGGCTTTTCCCCCAGGGATGTGACCCCGGAGGCCACTCTTGCCATCGCAGACCGGAATGCACCCGGCATTGCCGAAGCCATGCGGGCTTACAGCATGACTGTGACCAAAAGGGCCATGTTAAGCCGTGCAGTCAGTGTCATACGCAAGTCCACTCTGATCATCAACCTGCCCGGAAGCCCCAAAGCGGTGAGGGAGAGTCTGGAATACATTCTGGATACCCTTTCTCATGGCCTGGAAATTCTCTCAGGCAAGGGCGGAGAATGCGCCAGAAAATAAATGGAAAGTAAGGAACTGGAATGAAAGTATTGATCAAAGGAGCCGGTGACCTGGCAACCGGCATCGGCTGCCGCCTGCACAGGTGCGGTTTTGAACTGCTGATGACGGATATTGCCGTGCCCACCACGGTGAGAAGAACAGTGGCCTTTTCCAGGGCTGTCTATGAAGGACAGGCCAGGGTAGAGGAAATCACCGGAGTGCTGTGCCGCAATCTGGAGGAAATCCAGGAGGCAGCAGCAAGAGACCAGGTAGCGGTCATCGTGGATGAAGAATGCAAAATCCGGGAGATTTGGAAGCCGGATGTGGTGGTGGATGCCATCATTGCAAAGAAAAATATAGGAACCAGAATCACCGACGGGGAAACCGTCATAGGAGTCGGCCCCGGATTTACCGCAGGGGTGGACTGTCACGTTGTGGTGGAAACAAAAAGAGGCCACAACTTAGGCCGCTGCATCTGGGAAGGAAGCGCTGTTCCCAATACAGGGGTGCCCGGCATGATCGGCGGGTATGACAAGGAACGGATCATCCGTGCTGTCTCTGACGGCATATTTAAAGGTGCCGTATCCATCGGTGATATTGTGGAAAAAGGGACTGTAGTCGGCTACTCCGGCCCAGACCCCATATATGCCCTGATTGACGGAGTGGTAAGAGGACTGCTCCAGGATGGGGTGGAAGTAGTGAAAGGAATGAAATCGGGGGACATTGATCCAAGAGGAAATGTGGATCACTGTTTCACGGTGTCAGATAAAGCAGCCTCCATAGGAGGCGGCGTATTAGAGGCTATATTAAGCCTGAAGAAGAAAAGGAGAGAAAAGTTATGAAGAAGACAGCAATCACCATGGCATTAATTGGATTTGCAGCTATGGCACTGACAGCATGCGGAGGAGGTAAGGCAGCAGAAACAACCGCAGCTCCTACCACAGCAGCAGCAACCACAGAGGCAACCACTGCCGCACCGGAAACCACCACAGCAGCAGTAGAGGCTCAGACAGTGACCATCGCAGCAGCAGCCAGCCTGGAAAAATCCTTAACAGAGCAGATCATCCCCATGTTTGAGAAGAAATTCCCCGGCATCACCATCGAAGGAACCTATGACAGTTCAGGAAAGCTTCAGACTCAGATCGAAGAAGGCGCTCCTGTTGACCTGTTTTTCTCAGCAGCTACCAAGCAGATGGATGCGCTTAATGAGAAGGGCATGATTGCAGAGGGAACCGTTACAAATCTTCTGGAAAATAAGATCGTATTCATCGTTCCAAAGGGAGAAGAAGGCAATTACAAAGCTTTTGAGGACATCAAGAATGCAGAAACCATCGCTCTGGGCGATCCGGAAAGCGTTCCTGTAGGACAGTACTCCAAAGAAGCTTTAACGAGTTTAAACCTTTGGGATGAAGTATCCGCAAAGACCAGCTTCGGAACCAATGTAACCGAAGTATTGAACTGGGTAGCAGAAGGCAGCGCAAAAGCAGGTATCGTTTATGCTACAGACGCAGCTCAGAAGCCGGATCAGGTAGTTGTTGTAGCAGAAGCACCGGAAGGAAGCGTTAAAAAGGCAATCTATCCAATCGGAATCATCAAGGACAGCCAGAATCCTGACGGAGCACAGAAGTTTGCAGAATTCCTTCAGTCTGACGAAGCGATGAAGGTATTTACAGACAGCGGATTTACAGCAGCAAAATAAGTTTGATTAAAAACTGACAGGAGGCGGAGCCAGTGGACATATCTCCAGTACTGATATCGCTGAAAACATCGGTGGTATCCATCTTTTTTACAT
The DNA here is from genome assembly GCF_047605665.1 of Lacrimispora sp. Classification (GTDB taxonomy): domain Bacteria; phylum Bacillota; class Clostridia; order Lachnospirales; family Lachnospiraceae; genus Lacrimispora. The sequence continues at coordinate 262,374 of NZ_JASGFH010000002.1, forward strand.
TTTTTCTCGGTATCTGGGCAGCCAAAGGAGTCATCGGACTGAAGTCGGAGCGACTGAAAAACCTTCTGGACGGAATTCTGACTCTTCCCCTGGTCCTGCCACCTACGGTGGCAGGATTTTTCCTGCTTTACATCTTTGGTGTAAAGAGGCCTGTGGGGAAAATTCTGACCGACCTTTTTAATTATAAGATCGTATTCACCTGGCAGGCCACGGTTTTAGCGGCAGTGGTGATTTCCTTTCCTCTCATGTACCGATCTGCCAGAGGCGCTTTTGAACAGGTGGATGAAAATGTGCTCCATGCGGCCAGAACCTTAGGCGTTCCGGAAAGGAAGATATTCTGGAGGGTGCTCCTTCCCATGGCCCGGCCGGGAATTTTATCCGGCGGAGTCCTGGCTTTTGCCAGAGGCCTGGGAGAGTTTGGCGCTACGGCTATGATTGCCGGAAATATTGCAGGAAAGACCAGGACCCTTCCCCTGGCCATCTATTCCGAAGTGGCTGCCGGTGACATGGGTGAGGCAGGCCAATATGTGCTGGTCATCGTGGCAGTTTCCCTGATTATTGTGGCAGGCATGAATGCCTTTGCCGGAAAAGGGGGAAGGCAGATATGAGTTTAAGTGTAAAAATCGTCAAAAAGCTGAAAGACATCACCTTGGACATTGAATTTGAAACCAGGGGAAACGGGGGAATCAGCGGAATTTTAGGCTCCTCCGGATGCGGAAAGAGCATGACCTTAAAGTCCATTGCAGGCATCGTCACCCCTGATGAGGGAAGAATCGTTTTAAATGACAGAGTTTTGTTTGATTCAAAACAGGGAATCAACGTAAAAATCCAGGACAGGGAAATCGGATACTTATTTCAGAATTACGCACTTTTCCCTCACATGACAGTGATGGAAAACATCAAAATGGCGGTAAAGGGAACAAGGGCTGAAAAAAAGGAGCTGGCGGAATTTTATCTTCATATGTTCCGCATTGAAGAGCTGGCAGGCCATTACCCCGGCAGGCTTTCAGGAGGACAGCAGCAAAGGGCTGCCCTGGCAAGAGTCATGGCCTCCAAACCCTCTGTGCTCATGCTGGACGAGCCATTTTCAGCTCTCGATTCCAGCTTAAAAGAAATGCTCCAGCTAGAGCTTTTGGAGGAATTAAAGACCTTTGAAGGGGATGTGCTTTTAGTCACCCACAGCCGGGATGAGATATACCGGTTCTGCGAGTCCATTCATGTGATCAACCGGGGAAATATTACGGCCTCAGGAAGCGTAAAGGAAGTGTTCCAGAATCCCGGAACAGTGTCTGCCGCAAGGCTGACAGGCTGTAAGAACATCGTTCCCATAAAATATATAGATTCCCATCGTTTTTTTGTGCCTGACTGGGATGCTGAGATTGCAGTAAAGAATAAGGAAGTGCCCAAAGAAGCGGACCACATTGGAATCAGAGCTCATTATTTGAGAAAAGCTCTGGAAAAAGATGAGGAGAATGTGGTAGAATGTAAGTTAAGACGTCTCTTGGAAGATCCCTTTGAGGTGGCTCTTGTTCTGGAGAACGGAATCTGGTGGAAGATTCCCAACGATATCTGGGCCTCAGAGTTAAAGGGGGAAATACCGGACCGGGTGGTGGTTCCGGAAGAGGGAATCTTTTTTTTAAAAGACTTATAAGCAGGAAAGGGAGGCTTGAACCATGAAGCTGGCACTGATTCTTTTAGCGGCAGGAGACAGCCGCAGATTTGACGGCAATAAGCTGCTTTATGAATTTTATGGGAAGCCCATGTACCGCTACATTGTGGAAGAGGTGGAAAAGCTTCCAGAGGATTTTTTCTGCCGGAAGCTGGTGGTTACCCAGTATGAGGAAATTATGGATTACATGGGAAGCCACGGGTATGAGGTGGTGGAAAATAAGGAAAGCAGTCTGGGCATCTCCCACTCCATTCACTTAGCCTTAAAGGCTTTGGAGGATGAGGATGCCGCGCTTTGCTTTGCAGTCTGCGACCAGCCCTACTTAAAGGCTGTCACCATAAAAGCTCTGGCAGAAGGCTGGCAGGCCAGCGGAAAGGGTATCGGCTGCTTATGCAACATGGGAGAATTTGGAAACCCCGCCATATTCTCCCAGGCTTACCGGGACGAGCTTTTAAAGCTGAAGGGAGATGTGGGCGGAAAACGGGTGATCCGAAGCCACATCGGAGACTTATATCTCCATGAGGTATCAGACAGCTTGGAGCTGGTTGACATTGACGTGAGAAATGTTCCCGGAATGGGAAGGAAGCCATAAAAATACCGCTGTTCCGGTTATCTGCCGGACAGCGGTGTTTTTAATTTTAAATTAAGAAAATTGTAGAAAAATGCAAATTTTGGAACCTAGAGTGTATAATTTTGGCATGTGGATTGAAAAAATTGCAAGTTAAGTATATAGTGTGGGGGAATTGACCTAGTTAAAAAATGATTCAAGCGAAAAGGGGAAAGAGGATGTTAGAAGTAGGAATTTGTGATGATGACCGTTTTCTGTTAAGGGAAATGGAGGAGAGGCTGAAAAGGCTGGGAGTCAAACATGAAGTAGACATCTGCATCGAGACTTATACCGATGGAGAGGACATTGTAAAGGCCGTCAATGAGGGAAAACGTTTTGACATTATTTATATGGATATTGAGATGAAAAGGCTGAACGGTCTGGCTGCAGCCCAGAAGATCCGGGAATTGGATCTGACCGTACAGATCATTTTTGTCAGTTCTTTTGAGAAATATATGAAGAAAACGTTCAAGGTAGCTCCCATCGGGTTTATTGACAAGCCTTTTTCAGAAAAGGTATTTGCCGGAGAATTTGAACACGTGTTAAGGCATGTCAGAAAAGGGGACAAGTACTACCGGTTCCGTTTTGCCAAAGAAAATTATAAGGTGCCTGTAAAAGATGTGATGTATTTTGAAAGGAAATACCGGGTAACAGAGATCATATGGACAGGAGAAAATTACAAGCTTTACAGGGATCTGGAGACCATCGAAAAGGACCTTAAGGACATCAATACCAACTTTATAAGGATTCATAAATCCTTTCTGGTCAACTATCAGCATATTGCAAGATTTTCCTCTTATTTTGTGGAATTACAGAACGGAATCTGCCTTCCAGTCAGCAGAAGCAGGAAACCGGAGCTTGAGATGATTTTACAAAATATGGAGGATCGGAACGTTTCCAGGGTGTAAAGTAGTAACATTTAGAAAAAAAGCAGTCAAAAGACTGCTTTTTTTGTTGCTAAAAATTACATCTAAGATGCTATTTATGACATCTTGGATTTTTGTGTCGATTTATGGTGTATACTGTAAAACATGAAAAATAGGAATTCACAGGGGGAAGAAATCAGTGAAAAAAATAAGGAATGCCTTATTTATATTAATTTGTTTTCTCTTTCTTTCTGCTTCCTTTTGTGCCTTCGGAGAGGAAATAGAAAGTGAAAAGAGCGGTCTGGATGTTACTTTTGTTATGGACTACAGCGGTTCCATGGCGGCCAATGATCCGGACCGGACGGCTATTGGTATGGTAAAGGCATTTATTGATACTGTCTACAGTGCTGATATCCGGATCGGATTCGTGGCTTACAATGATCACATTCTGTCTTCATCAGCACCTGTTTCTGTAAGGACCACCGAGGAACGGGAGTCCCTGAAGGGACTGATGGATTCTGTCGGTTATCAGGGCAATACGGACATAGGACTTGGATTAAACTACGCCTATGGACTGACCGGACAGGAAACAGGCCGCAAGCGGGTGATGGTTCTGATTTCAGATGGGGAAACAGATTTAAAGGGCTCTTCCACAGGCAGGACCAAAGAAAGCTCTGATCAGGACTTAAAGAATGCTCTCAATGCGTTCCGATCTGAAGACGTGGCGGTTTATACGGTGGCTTTCGGCAGGTATGAAGGAAGCAGCCAGGTTTTAAAGGAAATCTCCAGCGGAACAGGGGGAGAAAATTATACGGTTGAAAGGCCGGAAACCCTGATCGAAGTGCTGTACGGCATATTCCATGACAACATGGCTTACCAGATCCAGGAGATTGCCAATGGCATATACGGGGAAGGCAGCCAGAGCCTCCGTCTTAAGCTGGAGGATTCCTATATCGATGAGATGGCAATTCTCATGATTTCTCCCCAGCAGGTGGGAGATACCACAGTCTTTTACGGAGAACAGCAGATAAAACCGGTTAATCTGACCCATTATTCTGTGGCAAAGGTATGGGATGTGGAAAAAGATATTAAGGAAATGACCATACAGACCAGCACAGCCAGGAACCAGGAGCTGAAGATCTATCTGATCAGCTACAGGAATTTAATTCCGGTTCTGGAGATAGAAAGTTCGGCAGCAAGAAACCAGACCTTTCCTTACCGGATTTATTTTAAAGACGAAAGCGGGGCAGTCATTGCCGACGAGGCATTTTATAAGAACTTCACTCCAAAAATAGAAATGTACGGAGAGGGACAGTCGGAAAAGGGCAGGAAGGAACTGGAGATATCCATTCAAAACGGAATCCTTGAAGGTGAAATCGCCATATCCCGGTCAGGAACCTATTACATAGAGTCAAGGCTTGATGATGTTATGGAATCCTGTGTCTTTGATACAGCGAGAATCCAGGTCATCAACACCCCTCCAGCCGGAGGATTTCCGGGGAATATCCATTACAACCCCCTTACAAAAGAAAAACAGTTTGTTCTAGATGAGTATTTTACTGATTCCGATGGAGACAGTCTCTCCTACGAATTGGACCAGTCTCCCAATGATCTGGCAGAGGTCAGCTTAAACCAGGGAATCCTTTCCATAAAGCCTTTAAGGTCGGGAAATGAAAGCCTTATTTTGAAAATTTCTGACGGAGAAGCAGCCGCTTCCTACACATACTCCATCAGTGTGGTGCCTTTATGGAAAGCCTATTGGTGGGTTCTTGTTCTGGCAGCGGCAGTCTTAGGGGCAATCCTCTGGAAGATTTTTTACAAGCCTAAGCCTGAACTGGAAGTGATCACAGAAGAAAAGGCAAATAACCGTTTTCAGGGAAAGATGGATGGGTATTTTATGTGCCAGCCGGAGAATGAAGAAGAAATTCCTCCCCTCACATTTCCCTTATACAAGATCAGGGATAACCGGGTCAGCATTGGAGATCTGATGAAGAATTATCCGGAGGCATCTGACAGCATGGGACTGGACCGGATCTATTTAATTGCAGATGAGAACCGGAAGATGATTCTGTACCATTCCTCAGATTCGGTCATTATGCTGGGAAGCTCTATTTTGTGCAAAAACCTCAGGTACAGCGTGTGTTTCGGGGATATTATCTCCATTACGTCTCCTGATGGTGCTTATGATTTGGAAATTCATTATATTTCCATGATTCAGTAAAAGCAGGATCAAGTGCCTGCGGCAAAGATGATGTTCACGCTTTTGTCCGTACTAAGAGACAGAAGGCGAATGAATAAAAGTTAAGAAAGAGGGAGTATTGCATATGGAAACAATTACACAGACAAACCGAACGATCTTATTTTCTGAAATGAATCCTGAAAAGCTTAATCTTCTGACTTTAATCGGAGATGTAAGAGGAAAGACAAGCCTTGATGATGACAAGATCAAGGAAATCAACGAAACACTTCTGGTGGAAAGCTTTGGAGAATTTTTAGAGAAGTTTGCCCCAGTTGTCTATTCCTGGTGCGATGCCAACACAGGGAGCATTCAGTACAGTCTGGTAAACCCGGAAAATATACCGGATAACTGCATTACAGAAATACCGCTTAATGAAATGAATGATCTGCTTAACATGCTGATTACTTTACAGGATGCAAAAGGCTCCCTGGGAGTGGCAAATGTGGACTTTAAGTTCAGCAATGTTCTGGACATGATATCTCCGAAAAAGATTATGGAAGACATCCGTCAGGTGCGGAAAGAGGTTCAATACACCTACGGCCAGTACATGGAGCTGGATGAAGAAGATCCCAAACGCCTTGACCTGGGCGATAAGCTGAATTACCAGTTCGAGCAGGCCAGTCACAATTATAACAATGTGCTTGCCATGCTCCCCCTTGCCATTGAGGACATAAAAACCCGGCTGCTTTTGGGAGACGGAGAAGCAGCCCAGAGCGGCCAGGAATTTAAAGCAGGACTTTTAAGCATGGGAGATGACGGAGAATTAAAGATTCTGGAGATGAAGCAGGAGGAAGGAACTCAGCTGGCTATCGTCGATGACCAGATCAACACCAGTCTGATCCAGACTTTCCGGGATGATTACGATGCCCTCAATGAGAACCAGTCCGATTATGTGAGAGAACTGGTAGTCAGGACCTTCTGTCCTCTGGGTTCCACAGTAGAAAGCTCTGTGGACCGGGAAGCCGAGGTAAATAACTACAACACTTACCTGGAATTTTATAAAAAGAGCAAGGATGACTTTGTAAAAGCAGTCAAACCGCTTATTGAAAAAATTTTAGGGGTGAAGGCATTCTTTGACCAGTACCAGGTAAAGGAAAAAGGAATGCAGCCTAAGCTTTTAATTACCAACACTCCTTTGGAAATGATGGTAAAGTCAAGCAACCTGCCAAGACTTCTGACTTATTTAAATACCACCAATGATAAAAATGAATTTGAAAATACCATTTGGTTTGGAATCGTTCCTGATGTGGAACTGAACCAGTCCGGAGACGGAAAGCTGCAGAGAATGAGGTTTGCCGGAAACCAGAAGGTGAAAAAACCCGGAACCAATTCCATGGAAAGCCTTGCAACCCTGATGAATGCCATCAACCCATATAAGATAACCACATTTTTCAGCTTTTCCACCGGAGAAGAGAGCACATTTAATTATGTGGCAACAGAAGGAATCGGCATGTTTAAGGACAAGTGTACTCCTCTGATGAAGAAGGAGTACAGCGAGTTCGTAGTTCCCTGCATTCCCAACATCACCATCATACCGAAAGATAAGTCCGGGTTGATTCTGGACAAGCGTATGGTCATTGATGATAACGGAAACGTGGCTCTTTCCCAGGAGAAAGAGGATGTGATGAAGATGTGGATTGAAGGCGTATATGTGGGGGCTGCTTATGGAGCCGCCGGAATTTCCGCCTCATGGCAGTGCCCGGAATACTTAAAGCAGAGATTCCCTAACACCAGTATGGAGTATCCGGGTGTGCGTTATGACATAGAAACAGGTGATAATGCCCTTCTGGTTACCACCAGCATGACAAAGGAAATATCAGGATTTACCAATGCCATTAAAAATTCCATTAACAATACCGGTTTTGGATTTGTTTTCACCTCAGACAATGCCCAGCACAAGGGAAGGGAAATTAAAAATGTTATGGTCTATAAGGCCAGGAACTTACTGAGCGACGGAACGGAATTTGAACCGATTTACAAGACCCTTCTGGTCACCTATATTGAGAGAATGCTCCGGTTCTACAGCGGAGACTTTAAGAAAGATAAGATACTGCAGTTCTTCAGCAACAATCCCAACAGCCAGAAGAGCAAATGGGATGCAAGCCGCCAGTATGTCAACTCCCTGCTTCAGGATGGAGATGAACTGGATTACAGCATTGATGATAAGAATGGTATCTGCAATATTCAGCTGACCTTCAGCAATACCACAAGAAACTTAAAGGTGGAGCTGACCAGAAAAGGCCAGACCGCATAGACATGCCCCAATAAGGCATTGAAAAACCACTGTATCCGAAAGCCGGCGGTACAGGCTTATGGATTATAAAAAATTATTTATTAAGAATGGAGGACGTAATATGGGACTCAGAATGAAAATCACAGGCAGCGAATCCGTAGAGCTGCGTGAGACAAGTATCACCAACGTAGTGTTTGGAGCGGACATTCCCCATGATTCCAATGCCAGGTCCACAGACCTTGGCTCAACGGTACTGGTGGAAGGAAAGATCCTGGCTGCAGTAAACGGAGAGGCTGCTGATGATACCAGCAAGCTGGCCAGATGGTCTCTGGTTCCGGCGGAAAACTCAGACTGCTACCGGAATGTGCAGATTGATGTGGTAAGTGCCTCCCAGGTAGTGCGCCAGATCACAGTTCCCAATGCATTTGTGGTTGACTACACAGAAGACTTTACAGATGAAACAGGAACCGGCGTATTCAAGCTTCTTGTTAAACAGAAAAAAGACAAGATGGCTTCCCTGAAATTCGAAGGCGGATTCAGCGGAGAATAATCAGGAGGAATAAGAGAAAGGAAGGGACAAATTATGGGATTTACATTAAAAGTGGAAGGACCGTCTACCATTGATTTAGGAACCATCAGCATTACAGGAGTAAAATTCAGAACAGATATTCCCCATGATTCCAATGCACGTTCCACTGACCTGGGGAGTACAGTAGAGATTTCAGGAAAGATATTAACAGCAGTTGACGGAGATCCTTTTGACTCCACAAGACAGCTGGGCCTTTGGTCTTTAGTACCGGCAGAAAAGTCAGACTGCTACCGGAAGGTGACCATTGAAGTTATTGCAGCTTCTCAGGTAGTGAGGAAATATACATATCCCAATGCATTTGTAGTGGATTACAAAGAAGACTACGGTGATACAGAAGGTGTTGGAACATTCAGGCTTATTGTCAAGCAGAAAAAAGACAAGATGGCGCAGATCGCTGTGGAAGGCGGATACAGCGTGTAAACATGCGGAGGCTGCCGAAACGGTGGCCTCCTTTTGATAAGGGAAGAAAACACATGCTTGATTATTATAAGATCCTTGGAGTAAGCCCTCAGGCAGCAGATAAAGACATTAAGGCAGCCTACCGGAAGCTGGCTAAGAAATACCACCCGGATGTGATCAAAGACGATCCGGCAGGAAATAAAAAAATGTATGAGATCCAGGAAGCCTACGGGGTTCTGGGAGATGAAGATAAGAGAAAGAAATATGACGCCGCCTTAAAGGGGACGGGAAACAAAGAAAAGCCAAAGTCCCGGGAAGGGGAACGGGAGGCGGCTCCTGATATGAGCCAGTTTGAACGGTTCTTTGGTTTTCAGCCGGGGAAAGGGATGGAGACCTACCGGGATAAAAGACAGACGGCAGGCAGGGCGGAAGGACCTATTAAGCCGGAGGAAATGTTTGCTGCATTCTTTGGGACCGGAAAAGGAAAGTGACAGGAGCAGATAATAAAATGAAAAATAACAGAGAAAAGAAGATCAGGCTGGATATCACTATTTTAATCATTTCCTGTATTTTTGCAGCATCGGCCTATATGCTTCAGGTTCCCCCAAGCCTCTTTTATATGGCGGTGATTCTGTCACTGGTTCTGTGTGCAGCAGCGGCTGCTGATCTGTACAGGTTAAAGGGGCAGAAGGATTATGAAAGGGAAACGGCGGCCGGAGGCAGAGGCAGCCAGTATGGAGCCTGTGAGCTGATTTTGCTTAATGAAGAGGAAAAGCCGGTAAAATCCTGGGATTTAACTGGAGAAGTATCGGTAATTATCGGGCGGAAAAGCAAAGATGAGGATGTGGATGTAGATCTTGGAGAATGTGAATACAGTGCCATGATTGATGTTCAGCATGCCACTCTGAATTTTTGCCTCAATTCATGGTATTTGGAAGACCTGGATTCCCACAATGGAGTGAAGGTGAGAAAAATAGAAGACGGAGTCTGCTACCGTCTGGTTCAGAGCCGTCCGTGCAGGATCAGTCCGGGAGATGTGATCTATATTGCCAATACCAAACTTTTGTTTACATAGTTTTAGCAGTACCGGAAGAATAAGAAAGAAGAGATAGGAGACAAAAGCCATGAGTTTGACAAGGTGCCCGTCAGGACATGTTTATAATTCCATTCGTTATGGAAATACATGCCCTTACTGTAAGATGAAAAGCCAGGAGAATGAGGAAAGCGGTAAACCCATTGGATTTGAACCGCCTGTTGAGCTTTTACAGGAGGAAGTGAAACCGGTATGCGGCTGGCTGGTCTGCATTGCCGGAGCCAGAGTGGGAATGGATTACAAAATCCACAGCGGGAAAAATTTTGTGGGTCGGGGTGATGATATGGATATTCAGATCATCGGTGACAATGAGATCAACCGCCGCAATCACGCCATTGTGGTATACGATCCAAAAAAACGCAGTACAGTGCTTTTGCCGGGAGATTCCGAAGGTCTGGTTTATCTGAATGAAGAAGCTGTCTATATTCCTACTGATATCAAGCCTTACGATACCATAGAACTGGGAAAGAGCCGGTTTTTGTTTATTCCTCTTTGCGGAGATAACTTTGAATGGAATGATAAAACATGATGATGTCTGATATGAGAGCAGCATGGATTTTGGGAATATTGTTTATCGCTCTGATCTTCCTTGTTTTGAAACGGATGCAGTACGGATCTTCTCTTCCCGGGGAAAGTGCCGGAGGCAGATCAGGGGAATGGGCCGTCAGCCAGACAACCGGTAATCAGGAAATCCAGGCTGATTTTGTGGATGTATATAAAAACCACGCAGGTATTATGGGCGTTCTGGCAGATGGAATCGGAAAAGAGAATACGGGAAAGCTCTGTGCCCAGATGGCTGCTGATGCCCTTTTAGACGGTTTTGAGCCATACCATACCGTAAGCAATCCCCCGTATCTGTTTCGTACTGCCTTTCTGGAAGCCAACAGCCGCATTCAGAAAACCATAGGAAACCGGCGGGGAGGTGCCTGTCTGGGAGCCGTTTACACCGACGGTGCCATGCTCCATTACGGATTGGCGGGAAATATCCGGATTGCCTTGTTCCGGCGGGATGAATTAATTCCATTAAGCAAAGGGCAGACCATGGATGTGCTGGCAGTCAATGCCTATGAAGAGGGACGTTTGACGAAAAAAGAGACCATCTGGAGCCTGGAGGAAACCAGAATATGGAACTACCTGGGAAAAGACGGTTTCCGGGAAATAGAGCTGTGTGAGCAGCCGGTCCGGTTAAAGGCAGGAGATGTGATCTTTCTGGCCAGCTGCGGCATTTTCGAAGAGCTGTCCTGGGCAGAAATTGAGGATGTTCTTACAAGAGAAATGACATTACAGGAAAAAGCAGACTGCCTGGTAATGGCGGCTGACCAAAAGCCGGGCCAGGATAAAGACAATGGAAGCGTGCTGCTTTTGAAAGCGGAGGTTTTAAATGAGAAGGATCAATTCTGAGTTCCAGACACGTTATATGTCGGAAGAAGGGCAGAAGTTATCTAACCGTGATTATTTCGGATATGTGGAGATGGATGATTTCGCCTGTTATGTGTTGGCGGACAGTCTGGATGGGGATCTGGAGGCAAACAGCGCCAGATTTGCTGTGGAAAGCCTGATTCGAAGTTTTACGGAACATCCCTCCATGGGGAAAAGAAATCTCCTCCGTTTCATGCAGACGGCTCATAAAGAGCTTTTAAAAGAACACAAGGGGATGCATTTAAAGGCCTCCGTCAACATGATTGTGACGGACTATAAAAAGATCCGGTACTGCTATGTGGGAAACAGCCGGTTTTATTTGATCCGCAACAATCGGTATCTGGTTCAGACCGCAGATCAGTCTTTGACTCAGAACATGGTGAGAGAAGAAAAGATTCCCCTTGATCAGGCAGCTGTCCACGAAGAGCGGAACAATCTGTACTCTTATCTGGGAGAACGGGGACAGCCGGATATTCAGATATCCCCTAAAATCAAGGTGGAAGACGGCGATATTTTAGCCCAGCTCACCCGGGGGCTATGGGAGCGGTGCAGTGATGAAGAGCTGATGAACGCTGTTAAGGATGCAAAGGAGCCTGGGGATATTCTGGACAGAGTGGAAGATGTCATTCTGGGCCAGCAGGAGGAGAAAGCCTGGGGGAGCATTGATAACTACTCTCTGGCAGTGACCTTTATTCAAAAGGTTTATCAGAATCCAAAGAAACGGCTTTCATTAAAACAGATTCTGATGATTGCCATACCTGTCCTTCTGGTAGCGGGCGGTATCAGCCTGGGATTTTATTTAAGGCACCGCAGTGTGAAGAACAAGGAGCAGAATCTTTCCCAGCATATGGACAGCGGAGAGACCTATCTTCGGTATGACAATTACAAAAAGGCGGCTGAAGATTATACAGAGGCCAAAAAACTGGCTAACAGCCTGAAGAAAAAGAAGGAACTTTCAGAGGCGGACCAGTATTTGAAGCTGTCAGATCAGATATTACTGGCAGATGAAGCAATGACGGCAGGAGAATATAAGAAAGCGCAGGAGCTTTATTTAGGAGCCAGGGAACTGTCGGTGCAGGCAGGAAATGTGGGGAAAAAGTACATTGACCAGCAGCTGGAACAGACCAGGGCATATATAGATGTGTATGATTTAATCAGGCTGGGAGAAGAAAAAGAAGCCTACGGCGACATGGAGGGAGCAATTGCTTCTTACCGTCAGGCCAGAGATAAGGCGGCGGCTCTTTATTATGCAGCAGGAAAAGATGAAGCCTTAAGTAAACAGGCATCTGCCGAACAGAAGGCAGAAACAGCTGATCAAAAGGAGAAGGCAGCCGAGGCGGCGGCCAAGAAAGAAGCCCAGGAGGCTCAGGAGAAAGAAGCGGCGGCGATAAAGGAGTCTGAGGAGGCCCAGCTGGAGCTTGAAAACCAGCAGAAACTAAATGATCAGAAAAATGCCATTGATTTGGAAAACAAGGGAAATGAACTGCTGGCAGACGGGCAGTATGAAAGCGCCATTACTTATTACAGGACGGCCCAGTCCATTTACACCAGGCTGGAGCTTTACGAACTGGCAGATGCATTAAATGACAAGATTCGAGCGGCTAATGCCGGCATTACCGCAGAAGAAGCCTCTTTAAACCAACGCCAGGCAGAACCAGGAGATCACTTATGAGCCAATATACTTATACCTTAAACCCGGGAGCAAAAGATCCGGCAGAGAAAAATACATACAGAAGAAGTCAGCTGGAGAAGATGACTACATTTCAGCTGCGTGAAATATGCAGAAAGGAACGGCTGGTATCATCAGATATTTCTCCACTTGATAAAGAGGGCTTTATCCGTCTGATTATGCGTTTCAGAGGGCAGAAGGATTACCGCCACATTACAGAATTCTGTGAAGGGGGACTGGAAAGGCTCCAGATCCTGCTGGATTCTACTCCCATGGATGTGAAGACCGGAGAGGAAATACAGATACCGGCAAGTCTGGTTTTGTACATGGATATGGCTGTAGATGAGGTGGATGGTTACCAGGCCCAGGGAATAGGAACCTCTCTCTACGAGGGCAACTTACTTCTGGTGGATGAGAATTATCAGATTCACACCTGTCTTTACTTAAAGGAGAATAATGGAGAATATTGGATCTGCAAAGGAAAAGATGTTCCCATTGCCGAGCCCCAGAAGCATCAGTATTCCATCCTTTACTTTCCCGCAGAGCGGATTTCTGAACTGCTTTATGACCGGTATTACGGACAAGACAGGGGACTGCCGGGCAGCCTGTTCTGTATTCAGATTCCTCTTCTGGATCTGGAGCTTCGTCAGGCGGAGAAGAGCCAGCTCCCTCTGGTAATTGACTTTGGAAGCTGCAATACCACCATGGGAATCTGCCTGCCTGACGGAAGTATAAACGTGGCCAGGTGCGGAAACGGCCATGTGATTCCAAGCATGATAGGGGTATCGGGAATTCACGGGGAAACAGTGGAATATGTGTTTGGATATGATGCCATGGCTCTTAGCAGCAGCAATTATCTGGATCAGGATGTGCCGGTATTTTACGATATCAAACGGTGGATCAGCGATCCGGAGCGGAAGGAAAGCGTCATCCTGGAAAATGGAGCCAAGGTCTTAGTATGCAGAAAAGATATGCTGAAGGCTTTCTTTTTATATTTGATTGACATGGCGAGAAAGCAGTTTAAATGCTCCTTTCAGAATATCCAGATTCTGGCGCCTATCCGCCAAAAGGAGCGGTTTAAGGAGCTGTTTCAGGAGCTGCTGCCGGAGGCAGAGGTGGATTGCACCCTGGATGAAGGAGTGGCCGTATTATTTTCCAGTATCGATCATCTGATCTCCAGTGGAAATTATGAGCAGGATCACTGGTATCATGCCCTGATCATTGACTGCGGAGGCGGAACAACGGATTTGACCTCCGGAAGGTTCCGTATTCACAGCAGCCGGATTTCCTACAATGTGGATTTGGAAACCAGTTATGAAAATGGGGATACCAACTTTGGAGGCAACAACCTGACCTACCGGATTATGCAGCTTTTGAAAATATGCATCAGCAGACAGATTCAGTTTCATGGGCAGACAGATGCAGAGCTGTCCGGTCCGGGCGTGCTGGTGGAGGATGTGGGCAGCAAAAATCCCTATGAACGGCTGGAGGAGCAGTACCGGTTTGCAGAAAAGGTTTTTCCTACCAGATTCAAAGAGTATGCGGACCGTGGAAGAGAAATTTACTTTTATGTGAAAAATAATTATTATTACTTATTTCAGCTTGCAGAGCGGATTAAGAAATCATTTTTCCAGTCGGGTTTTCAGTATGAGCTTTGTATCAGTACGGAAAAAATGGCTGAAGAGGAACGAAAACAGCATTTGTTTTTAGATAAATGGAAACTGTCGGTAATGGAAGGCGGGCACTTGAAACGGCTGGAGAAAAACATATCCTTTCCCCTTTATCTGCACCAGATAGAGGAAATTCTAAGGCCCGATATATACCAGGTCATGGAGCGGTTTTTAAAGCATAAGTTTCAGACCGGAGAGCTTTCCAATTATGAGATGATCAAGCTGACGGGACAGTCCTGTAAGTCCAGGCTGTTTGAAGAGGCATTAAAAGAATATGTGCCTGGAGTGCTGATTCAGAGAAGCAGCAGCGAAGCCCGGGAAACAGAGCTTAAGATGTGCTGTCTGGAAGGGGCTCTTTCCTACTTCTTTAACCGTAAGCTGGGGTATATGAATGTGAGCCAGAGTTATCAGGTGGGTGCATTGCCTTATGAAATCATGTCTTATACCCATGAAGGAAAAGCGAAGACCCTGGTGCGCAGCCTGGACAGAGAGGGGCATATCGGTTATATTTCCCGGTTTATGATTGGAAAGCAGCTGGATATTCATTTGCTTGATGTATCAGGAAAAGAATTAAAAACCTCTTATTTCACCTGTGACATGAAGGAATTTGAACGGACCACTCAGCAGGAAATCAATACCCAGTACGCAGGAACGGTAATTCAGGAGGAGACAGATATCATTCAGGAAGGAGAAATGAAGTTTTTCGTTTGGGTTTCCAGAAAGCACTGGGGATTTGTGGTACTTCCTGTTATGAGAGAAAAAGAACTGCTTTACAAAGGAAAAGAAACCTTCTTTGCCTTTGAAGATGATACCTGGGAAGAAAACTTTTTTAATGGGAGGAAGTAGGCAGGATGGCTGGCAGTGAAGAGATGAAAGACATGATACGGGAAGAAATCCGTTCCATCACCAGCCTGGAAGAGCGGGTCGCTTTTAAGGATCTGATGGAGGGGGTGTTCTTATCCCTTTATGAAGCCAATGAAAAGATGTACCAGGAACTGGAGCAACGGGTTATGGATGATCTGGCTTATGACATAAATCTGTATCTGATCCGGACCGGACTGGTGGAAAAGGCCTATCTGGACCAGTCAGACCGGCTGATGAGCGCCATGTGTCCGGAGGATTTACAGGAGCATTCTTATAAAATATCAGAAATAAAAGAGGCAATTGAGGCCAAGGGGGAATTTCGGATTGCCACAGTACTTTTGCAGTGTGATGCAATGGAAATTCAAAGGATATTTGACCGGCAGGAAACGTTTTCAGGTATTTTAAAAGCAGAGGAGGAGTATCCGGTATCTGTAAGCCTGAAAAAATGTACCCGGTATTTAGATAAAATTGAGCATTTGTATCATTTGTTCATGAAAAACGGTATTTCCTGGAAAACGGTAAATGCTCCGTATTTATTTAAAATGGCAGATGTTTGTATTACCGGACTGCCTCAGGAAGCGGTGTCAGGGGCTGCGGTCACTGATTTGAGGACGGATTTGGGAGAATATAATGAGCTGGTGCATTATGACATGATTCCAATCTGGAATGTAGGCCATTTAAAGCTGGACAGCATTGGCTTTCCCATACCCTGTGGAGATCATAAGAATTATGAACATATCATGTCCATTAAAAATTATGGAACAGAACACGTTTATCTGGTGGATGAACAGGCCGGTATCCGCCACGTCCGGCAGAGCGGGGAAAAGCTGCTGGTAACGGGAGAGGTTTCCAGTGTGAAGAAATGGGATGTCTTCGTCATAAGAGGAGGAAACGGCAGTAAGCTGGACCGGCATACCTATCCGATTATGGAAAACTTGAGAAAAGACAGTTTTTCAGAACGGTTCCGTCAGCGGACAAATCAGGGAGTTAAGACCAAGGCGGAGCTGGAGCGTTTTATCCGGGGATTTGGGCTGGATCACATGATTGAATACCAGGACTGCCATTTGGCGGAGATCGGAGAGAGCCAGATTGAGACTTACTCCATGAACTTTTTCATGAAAGATGAAATTCGGGATGGCAGCAAAGGCAAGGCGCTGGTTCTGCTCTTTAAGGCAAAAGGAAGTGAAAGCTGGATTCTCCGGGATCTTGCCAGTTTTATTGCCTCGGAAGTGCAGGAGCTTTACCCGGAATATTGGTGCGGAGGAAAGCTGGTATGAATTATCTGTGGGAAACTCTGCTTCAGGCAAAGAATCAGGGATTAAAGGGAAGTGAAATCCGCTATGAACTGGCTGAACGCTACAGCGCGTATATAGAAGTGTCCGGGTCCTGTTTAAATCAGGAGTATCTGGAACCGGGGGCTGCCGTTGAGATAAATCCCTATTACCGTTTTTTTGATATTTTTAAAGATTTATTTCCACCGGACTCCGGAGAGTTTCCAAAGCTGCGGGAAAACCTGACAAATCTGATTTTGCATCAGCTGGCGGAAAATGACCTGCGGTCCGGTATGACCAAAGAAGAATACTATAAAAAAATGCTGTATCAGGATATTCAGAACGGCTCCTTTGGGGGAACGGTAAAAGAAAATATCAAGCTGTTTTGCCGGGAGGAGAGGGAAATCATCTTAAGCGGCCTTTTGCGCCAGTATGAGACAGGCAGTTCTTTGGACATTTTTCTGGATATGATGCAGTCATTGATAAAAAACAATATTGTCTATCAGAATAACTACAATTCTCTTGAGCTGCTGGTTTTTATCGGGCAGAAAAAGGGAGAAACGCTGGAATTGAAGATGGATTTTCTGATTCGGATGTTTGTGGATATTCCCTATCATGTGGAGCTGTTTTATGAGCATCATTTTGGCATCATTGGAATGGAAGAGGCCATGGTAATTGGCGAGACTATTTTATGTTAAGAGGTGAACCTTATGTTTCAGTATGTATATCCCCAGTTTCAGTTTAAATCACTGCTTCGGGGGGAGATGTTAGAACAGCTGAGAGACTACCCCAAATATTATCTCCAGCTTTCTTTTTCAGGGTTTGCTGAAGGGGTTGTTAGCGGCTGCAAACTGTCCTGGGATAACGGGAAACTGACTGTTGGGCCTGGGATGGTATACCGCGGGGGACATCTGTATTTTATGAAGGAGCCATATTCCCTGGAGTGTGAGCCGGACAACCGGAGAAGGTATTTGAAGCTCCAGTTTCTGACAGAGATGAAGGAGCTGAGACAGGTAAGCGGAAATACCCGGATTGTTCTGGCTCACGAAGCGCCGGACCCGGCCTGTGAAATGGAACTGTGCCGCTTCTGCCTTCAGGAAGGGGCCAGACTTCGGGATAAGCATGAAAACTTTGAAGACTTTTCTACGGAATTTGATACCATTAATCTCATTTATGCACCGTATGCCGGTGGGGGAGTGAGTACGCTGAACCCTGTGATATTAAAGCAGTTTGCAAGGGAGACCTTTCAAAATAGAACGAAGGATCCTTATGATGTGAGTTTTTCCATGAATGTTCTTGCTAATAAAGGGGTTATAGAGGAGGAGTGTATATTGGAGTATTTGAAGGTGAAGCTGGACGGGGAAGTTCGGGATCAGAGCACCTATGGAATGTACCGGGGGCTTTTGAAGGTGTTGAGGGAACAGGAACAGGGTGGCGGCAGGCAGGATAAGGAGTATCAGGGGAGAAGGAGTGTTATGTTGCTTTAAATATATTTAAAGTAGTGGGATTATTAAAGAGGAGGAACATTCATCTGGACACGCTACAATCCCAGGAAAAAGGAGGGGGAACTGATCCTTGATGTGCCATATTTTGAATTCAATTATTATATATAGTGTAGAACTACCGAGGAGGAAAGACAAATATGCATACTTTTAGGGGAATCATCAAGTTTCTGATTATTATTGGATCAGGAATTATTGTATTAGGATATTTAATAGCTACACAATTTTGGAGGAATTTTAAAGAGCCTGTGCAATTATCTCATGTTTCCGAAATGAAAACAGGAACCATTGTTGAGTTTACAACAGAGCTAGAAAATACAGGATTTCAATTATATTATTCAGACGGAGCACCATCTTATTATTTTTATCAAGGTTTTCTTAATGAAGATACGGTTATCGTATTTATACATAAAAATTATTTGCATCAAATTACCAAGAAAGATACTGACCAGTATTCTGTGATAGGAAAGGTTCTCGAACCAGATAAAGAAGCTGTTGAATATTTTGGAAAAGATATGTTATATGTGGAGCTATTGCGGGAAGATTACAAAGGAGATACCATAAAATTACTTTTATTTTCTCTGTTTTTAATTGGAATTGGGTCTATTATACCGATCTTTTTAATACAACAAAAGAAAAAAAGTAACTGACCATATTTATCTCATATGTTCTGTAGTATACCAGTAGCCTACAAGAGGAGAAAAACACAAAAAGAAGCGAAAGGGTATGGAGATTGACAGTGTTTCTGCAATATTTGAAGATGATGTTGGACGGAGAGTATGGGGCAGGACAGCCATAAACAAGGAGGGGAGCAATCGTATGTATTCAGATGAAAAAATAGCAATGCTTGAGCGGTATAGAAGACAGACTTTGCGTGCAGAGGAAGTGGAACATGAAGAGACAGATTTGGAGGCCCAGGAAGAGCTTTTGACCCTGGAAGAAGCAATTGCAGGGATTAAAAAGGGAGTATTAAAGCTTCATACAGGTGAAACCTTGGAGTTTGAGAATAGAGTTTACTTTGAAGAAAACATCCCGGTGCCTATTTTTAAAAACTTTTATCAGGCATCAGAAGAAGGGGAGGAATCGGCAGTATTTGTCAACCATGACCATGAGTTGAGCCAGACTGTTTTATGGCTGAGAGAAAATATCCGCACGATTACCATGGACCAGTGGGCCAATCTGCTGGTAAATGGAATGGCAAGAAATAATTTATTTGCCAGAGTTTTAAAAAAGAAGCAGCTGGAAAATATGGAATATCTCTGTTATGAAGTTCCCAGCGGAAAAGGCTGGATTTATAATGTGATGTTTCGCATGAAAGGAAAAGATAAACGCTTTACAGGTACTTTTAACTGTATGAAGAAAGAAAAGGACACTTATGGCATTGTTCTGGAAGCCATGGTCTGCCACATGGATCAGTGGTTTGGAACACGGTAAAGGGGGAGGAGTCATTGGAGAACTATAGAGAAGAGAGTCAGTGGGCTGTTACCTATAAAGACATGTTCCTGTCTGTTGCAGGAGCTGTATATGTGAAGCTTATCCAAATCAGCCAGATTCCAGGTGAGCATGCCAGATTATATGCAGAGGCTGTTTTAGACAGCGAGGCAGATGAGAATGAATTCCACGCAATATCAGACGAGGTGTTTTTAACTTATCAAAAAGGAAGTGAAAAAGGAATCTTATTTAAAGGGATTGTCGATTACATTTCCATGAGAAAAGATGGCGATGAACGCATCCTTTGCCTGGAGGCCTGGGATTCCACCAGATATATGGATATCGAACGCAGAAGCCGGGCGTTTCAAAATCCCCAGATGACAGTTAAGCAGCTGGTGGATGAAGTCATGAATTCCTATGGGAATGCGGACTACATGATCAATGTACCTGATGTTCCCATTGCCCAGGTTTTGATTCAATACGAAGAGACTGACTGGGAATTTTTAAAACGTTTCTTCTCAAAGTACCATGCGGCAATTTATCCGGACACATCATTTTGTGCTATTCGGTTTCAGGTGGATGTAAATCCAAGTCCTGAAAACTGGAACTGGGATGACCTGCCTTATACTGTGAGACAGGATTTTAACTGGCTGAAATCTATGCAGGAAAATGGGTTTGAGGGTCTGACAAAGGCACAGGGAGTTACTTATCAGGTGGATACTTATGACATTGCCATCATGGGAAGCCAGATTACATATAAAGGAGCTTCCTGGTATATTGCTTCCGTTGAGAGGATGTTGGATCATGGAATTTTGATAAACAGGTGTTTGTTAAAGCAAAAGGATGGACTGCTGGTCATGCCTTATTTCAATCAGCGCCTTACTGGAATTTCCATTGACGGCATCATATCAGGGGTTAACCGGGATAAGGTTCAGGTAAATATGGAAATTGACGCAGGCAGTGGAGGGGCTAATAACTACTGGTTACCATTTTCGACAGTAGCGTCATCTCCTGACGGCAGCGGCTGGTACTGTATGCCCGAACAGGGGGAGAGCATCCGCGTGTATTTTCCGGTGGATGATGAAAAGGAAGGATATGTCATTACTAATATTAAGCCTCATGACCCCAAATCCCAGGCAGGGAGCAGCATGGGCGGGGCAGCACCGGATCCAATGGGCAATCCAAATGTCAGGAGCATTTCCACAGCCCAGGGCAATCAGGTTCAGTTTACAGAGACAGGGGTTGTAATATCGGCAGGAGATCAGGGCAGTGTGTGCCTTAAGAAAGACGGAAGTGTGGTGCTGAACGCCATGAATGATATTTGCATTTCTGCAGCGGAAAAATTACAGTTTATAGCCCAGAATGAGCTCACTATTACGGCACAGACATCAATTAAGATGATCAATGATGCAGGTGCAGACTTTGAAATGACAGCCGGAAAGATTGAACTGCACGGTAAATTGATTCAGGAGAATTAGGAGGCGGTCTTATGGCATATGCATTGGATCAGATTTGCATAGAAGGATTGACATTTGAAAAACTGGAAGAACTGAAGATTGAATGCCGCCCCGGAGAGCATGGGAGTTTGTATATCAGCGGTTTCCTGGCGGAAGACAAAGGAAAGAGTACATTGTTTGAAATGAATGAATACGCCCCCATATCGGTTTCGGTGCAGGTGAAAGGTAAAAAGCAGACAATCTTTGCAGGAGTAATGACAGAGGCAGTGGTCCAGGGCTCTGGAGCCTTTCACCACATTGAAGTAAAGGCAAGAACTTACAGCTTATTCATGGATTTAAAAAAGAAATCCAGATCATTTCAGAATACGGCCATGACCTATGGACAATTAATTCATGCTGTTTTAGCAGATTATCCGGGCAGTGACATCAATCTTACAATTGAGGACAAACCCTTGGGGGAAATATCCGTTCAATACAGAGAAACGGACTGGGTATTTTTAAAGAGGATGTTATCACAGCTGAATGCGCCTCTGGCCTGTTACCCTGGCATGGAGCAAATTAAACTTTATGGCGGAATTCCTTCCATGGCACAAGGCGCCTGGGGATATAAACGGGTCAGAGCGGAAAAAGAGATGGGGGTCTGCAATTACTGGCAGCAGCAGGGAGCGGCTGTAGGGGATGTGGATTTTCTGATTTATACAATAGAGACTGATCATACCCCAGAGCTCTTTGAACAGATTAATTACCAGGGAGAGTCACTCAGGATTCGAGGATTTACCTATACGCTGGAACAGGGCTTGCTGTACTGCCGATGTGAGCTTCAGAAACAGACAGGTATTTTGGAGGCCAAGCAGTATCCCATGCATTTAATCGGAGCAGCTCTTGAAGGAAAGATTCTGGATGTGGCGGGAGAAAAGGTAAAAGCCCAGTTGATGATTGACGGGGAAAACAGTCAGGGTTCTGTATATTGGTTTCCATACTCTACCTTATCCGCTTCTCCCGATGGAAGCGGCTGGTATTATATGCCGGAACGGGGAGACCACGTCAGAATTTATTTTCCATCAAAGCATACGAAAGACGTAATTGCCGTCAGTTCAGTCAGTGACTATGACGGAACCGGTGGCGGTGGATCGGGGGGAGACCGGATGGGATCTCCGTCCACCAAATATTTAAGCAACGTCCACGGGCAGGAAATGAGTCTGGGAGAAGACGGAGTTAACTTAACATGTGCCGGAGGTGCCGCCAGTCTTAAGATTGGAAAGGATGGAAAGGTATCACTTTCTGCGCAAAGTGAAGTCATGGTCGGAGCCCAGAATAATATAGACATTACGGCGGAAACGGATGTGGTGCTTCATGGCAGTAAATGTGTATCCATCATGTGCTCCCAGGGAGGTCAGATTCAGGCGGCAGAAGATGGAAACCTGTATATCAAAGGTACTGAGGTAAAGATAGATTAGGAGGATGCAGATGACCAGAAATGAGGCATTGGAGCAGTTCAGAGAAAACGAAAAAAAGGCAATGGATCAAATAAAAGCAGAATTCTGGAATCATGCCCAGGAACAGGCAGAGACTCTTTCCGCTGTTTTAAAGCAGGTATTTTGCGGGGTCCGGAAAGGGGCAGAGGAATCAGAAAAGGAAAAGATCATGTTTATGTACTTTTCTTTGCTGAGGACAGACGTACTGAATCAAAGTTATCATGTTCTGGTCCAGGCTTTTGATGCCAGGTGGTATATGGATACAGAGCCGGTCTGCCTTACTTTTTCTCTTGATTTTCTTTTCCGGGTTCTTCAGCCTTTTAGGGATCAGTGCAGGGAGAATATCAGGAAATACATGGGAAAAGTGAATCAGTATGATGTAGAAAACTTATATCAGGATCTGGTTATGGAGTGCAATTCCATGCTGGCGGCCCAGCTTCGCTTTATGTTCCGGGATGTGGAACAAAATAAGGATTTTTCAGAAATACCAAAGGAAGAATCCTGGAGCATCCGCTGGGGAGAATACCGGGATAACAGCGAGGTGATTGCCAGCGTTGACCGGATACCTAAGGATCAGAAGGAGTGGGAACGCTCTGTTCAGAAAGCAGCCAGCCAGGAAGATGAGATGATTTCCGGCTATTGGTACAAAACCAATTTAAAGGATTCCATATGTCGGAATCAATGTCTGTATTTTACGGTTTTTGAAGATTGCAGCCTGAAATATGTGGTTTTTGACGGCTCCAATTTAACCGGAGTCCGCTTTAAGAACTGTCTGTTAGAAGAATGCAGCTTTAAAGGTGCGGTTTTGCGGCAGGCGGATTTTGAGGGCTGTATATTAAAGGATAACAATTTTGACGGTGCAGATATGACTCATACATCCTTCACAGAAAAAGAGGTGTTGGAAATTGATATCAGCCCGGAACAGGCTGAAGTCATTATAACCTGGCAGGAGGTGGCCCCCAAATGAGATTTTTTACGATGCAGCAGGATATCACATTGCCTGATGTGATTCAGTTTAGAGAGTTTGATATCTGTGGTCCAAGACATATTTTTTATAAAGAGGATGAAGCTGATTTAAATGACTCCACCGTGATGTATTTAAAAGAGGGAGGGGAGACGATTCCGGACTTTATTCAAAGTCCTATTGCTCTGGTATCAGATAAAGTCAAAAGAGTTTTAGATATGTATGAAGATGACATGGTGTTTAAGATCGTGGTTTTTGCAAACAAAGAGGAAGAGACCATGGTACTTTACCATCAGCTGCTTTTGGAACGTATGGATATGTTATCTGACCAGACAGAGTTTTATTCCAATGGCAGCATAAAACGGCTGGCTCTGGATGAAAAGAAAATAGGAGAACACAAGGCATTTATGCTGGAAGATAAGAGGTTTCCCCATCCGTTTATCAGCCTGGAAGTGGCAGAAAGCCTGCTTCGCAGACATGTGGTTGGAATCATTTTGAAGGAAGTAGAGGTGATTTAAATGCCGGATTTAAAGGATACCTATGTGGTTCACTGCTCCAGTGCTACCTGTACCATGGGAATGCGGCCTTCTTACGTTGTATTACGCCAGTCCCACGGTGTATTCATGCGGGGACAGGCATTGATGACGGTAAAAGACTGCCAGCCAGAGGTTAACATCATTTGCTTTGGAGGGTGCTTCAGCATGGAAAATCCCTCTACCATTGCAGCGGCAGAGGAAGTAAAGAGACAGATAGAGGAAGAAGCCCCGGATACGTTTATCGATAAGGTTATGAACCTTTTTGGCGGAGGGAAGAGTAAACAGGCAAAGCAGAATGATCCTTCGGCAGCTTTTGAAGGCATGCCTCAGGTAGTGGGCAAGTGTGAGCCCAAGATTGTGGGAGGCCAGGAGTGGGATAACGGGAAAGAAGATGTGGAAACTGATTCAGCCCATTCACTTTTAGGAGAAGCGAAGATTTTCTGCATGTATGGAGGCGAAATCAAATTGGAAAACGCAGGACAGCCAGAAGCCGGAGGTTGAGAATGAGGCAGCAGTATGAAAAACAGGCTGTGAACAAAGGAAAAGGGGGTAGCCATGAACCTAAGATATAAAGAGCTGAAAATAGAGCTGGCATTGGAAGGTATCATTGGGGTTGAGTCCTTTCATCTGAAGGAAGGCTTAAACCGCCATGCATTTCTTTCCATGAAGCTCCTGGCTGTTGAAGAAGATACGGAACAGATTGTTACGATGGCTTCTGCAGAGACTATTGTCATTACTGAAACAGAGCGAACAGGCGGAAGGATTATTTTCCAGGGAAAGATAGAGACCGTCCGGCTGGAGGTGGAACATGGTCTGCCTTATTTATACCTGGAAGCGTATTCCTTTACAAAGGACTGGGAGCGGGTGGAGAAAAGCCGAAGCTTTTTAGATGGCTCCAAAACCTACATAGAAGTGGCCAAAAAGGTCCTTTTGGATTATGGCAATACTGATATCAAAGATGAAGTGACCAGTGGAGCGGTCATTCCTGAGATGCTTTTGCAGTATGAAGAAAGCGACTGGGTATTTCTGCGGCGTTTAGCCAGTCATTTTGGTACATATCTCATTCCGGATGTTTCTGCTGACTGTGGAAAGGTCTACTTTGGCGTACCACAAATTAATTATGGAAAGACTCTGAACAGTGAAGATTATGTGATTTTGAAGGACATGGCTCATTATGCTAAAGTATTGCGTCCAAAGGAAATTCTCCCGCAGGAAGCGGCTCAGTGGGAGATCCGCGGTCGTGAGTTTTTGTGGATGGGAGAAGAGGTCCTGTTTAACCAGATTCCTGTAGTGGTAACGGATGTAGACATTGCAACGGAATATGGAGAACTGATTTACCGGTATAAGCTTTCCAGAAGAGACGGAATGAAACGGGATAAAGAAAAGAATCCCAGGATTTATGGAATGAGCATTCCGGCCACTGTTAAGGAGCGCAGCGGGAACCGCATTCGGGTTCATTTTGATATTGATCCAGTGTATGAAGGAGGAGCAAAGGAAAAATACTTCACATACGCCATAGAGAGCAGCAGTTTTTACTGTATGCCAGAGGAAAACAGCAGAGTACATATATATTTTCCGGATCATGACGAACAGAGTGCCATTGCGGTTCATGCCATTGGCAGCGGCGGAGGTGGTGGAGGCGGGAAAAAACCTGATAATAAGAGGTTTTCCGACCCAAGCGGCAGCGCTATGGACATGACTCCTCAGGATTTTAGCTTTACTTCTGACTCAGGAGGTTCTTCTGTTCTGTTTATCAGCGGCAGCGGTTCTGTGACCATGAACGGTAAGGATATTAATATAACCACCCAGAAAGGAATGATGGCAGGAGAGGGTGGTGAGAGTCCAACTGAAAATCTGATGATTTGCGGCGGAAATAAGGTTACGTTAAGTATTGGTGACGGCGGAGCTGACATGATAACCTTGAATACAGAAGCCAATATTGTATCCGCTTTTATCAAACAGTCCGCAGATTTAAAACCGGCGCCTCAGCCATCGGCAGAGTCTATAGAGGCAGAAATCACTGCTGATGATGAAAATAACCGCAATGCCATGAATGATGCGGTTAAAAATGATTTGGTTGCAAAAAAGCAATCCAGCAAGCAGAAATTTATAAAGGGTTTAAAGAGTATTGTGACTGTAGTGGCGGTTACTGCATTAGTGGTGTGTACCGGAGGAGCAGCGGCCGTTACTCTACCATTTGTTCTGGCAGCAGGAGCAAAAACAGTGTTTGCAGTGGCAGATATGGCAGAGGGAGTAAGCGGACACAGCCAAGTAAATGCCCTGGATACGTCCCAGCCTGCGAACTTTTTGCGGGACAGCGTGTTCGGGGGGAATCAGGCCCTTTATGATCTGGCTTCTATGGGTACGGATATTATCTTTGATGTGGTTTCCGGAAAAGCATTAAAAGGAGCCGGTGCATTAAAGAAGATGGAGGATCTTTTCTGCAAATCAGGAAAGGTCGCCAATATGGTCGCCAAAACAGGTGTCCAGGTTGTAAGTGGAATGATTGAAGACTACATGGTAACGGGGAAGATCAATCCTGTAAACACATTGACGAATATGGCCATAGGTATGACAAAAGGAACCCTTGGTTCATGGCTGAAAGGAAATGTTGTCAGCAATCTGGGCCTTAATTCCAGAGTGGCTCAAAAGATTGCAGGAACCTTTATAGGTGCCGGAATTGATACAGGACTTGATATCAGCGTTGACAGCTTTATGGGAAGAGAAACAAACCTGATGCAGTCATTTTCTCAAAATCTTGTGGCAAATGGATTGGCGGAATATTTTGGTGAACCCATTGATGCTGTGACTGGTGGTTTTCTGATAACGGCAGCCGATTTTATCATCCCAGACATCCAGGAATCTATCCGCTTTTCTAGAAAGTACAATTCCTCTAATCAGGAAAGCGGTGTGTTTGGAAAGGGGTGGTCCTTTGCCTATGAGGGGCGGCTTTACCGTAAGGAAAATGGCTGCTATGCCCAGCTGGATACCGGCCATTTGGTGAGGTTTGACTGGGATGGAACCGGTTTTGTGAACGTAACAGAGGGATGTGGCTGGTTTATTCTAGAGAAGGGGGATGACATCTGGAACCTGTATGACCGGAAAAATCATAAGACATACCGCTATGACAAAGAGGGACGGCTGATTTTAGTCATTGATAGAAATGGTCAGTCCATGAAGCTGAGCTACCGGAAAGATGTGCTGGAGAGGATTACCACGGCGCTTGGCTATTACCTGGACTTTACCTTCCGTGAAAGCCGGTTAATACAGATCGCAGATAACATCGGAAGAACCATGCAGTATCGTTATGAAAGCGGACTTCTGACCGATGTGGTCCATATGGACCAGGGGATCACCCATTATGACTATGACAGCCAGGGATATCTGATAAAGGCCACGGACCAGGCCGGAGTTTCTTATCTGGAAAATCAATATGACTGGAAAGGCCGTGTTACTTTGCAGACCCTTGCCAATGGGGATACTTATCAGGCGGAATACCGGGAGGAAGAGCGGAAAAATATCATCTACAATAGTGTGGGAGATCAGAAGGTGGTTTATATTTATACCGGAAAGAACCAGCCGGAGAGGATGATCTATCCGGATGGGACAGAGACCGTTTACGCTTATGATGAGCAGGGATATCGGATTTCCGAAACAAACCGTCTGGGACAGACGACAGTGTGGGCTTATGATGAGGCTGGAAGGATTAAGCAAGAGCAGAAACCGGGAGGTCTGGTTACCGTTTTCTGCTATGATAAAGAGGATAACTTAATATCAGTCAGTGACAACAGCGGAAGGGACTGGAAGTATGCCTATGACAATAACCATAATGTATACAGGGTAAAAGAAAAGTTCCAGTCCGGCCAGTGGTCCAATGTTTCCTATGAATATGACTGTCTGGGAAGGCTACTGTCAGAGACGGATGCCCTGGGAAATGAAACGGTCTATGGTTATGAGGAAAACAACGGAAAACCGGTTCGGATCCGTTTTGCAGACGGGGAAGAGATAATACGTGAATATGACCGCGGCGGAAGAAAGATGGCAGAGGAGGATAGCTACGGCAGGACTGAATATGGCTATAATGCCAGAAATCTCCGTACCATGGTGCGGGATGGGGAAGGCAATGAAACCCGTTGGATGTATGATGGAATGGGGCGGCTTCTGGCTTATTATCCGCCCAAAGCTTGGAAGTCAGGAAAAGAGGAATACAGCTACCGTTATGATTTCCTGGACCGGTTAATTGATACAATCCGACCGGATGAAAGCCATGAGAGACAGATGAGGGATGGGGAAGGACACATCCTTAAGAAAGTGCACCCAAATGCCTATGATAAAAGCATTGATGACGGAGAAGGGATCCGCTATGAGTATGACGGTGACGGAAACCAGATCCGTATTCATTATCCGGATGGAGGGTGTGAACGGATTTTTTATGATGCAGAAGGCCACAGGGTGAAACACGTCCTGCCGGAGGCGTATGATAAAGAATGTGATGACGGTTCTGGATACTGTTATGAGTATGATGATGCGGGGAATCTGACGAAGGTGATTACGCCAGAGGGAGAGGCAGAAGCGGTTTATGGCTATGATCTGAGAGGAAATGTGATTTCCCGCCAGGATGCTATGGGGAGAACAGCTTTTTGCCAGTATGATGACCAGAATCATGTGACCCGAATTCTGATTCCTGCAGAAGAAGAGGAAGGGGAGACTCTTTACCAGAAGGTGACTCTTTCTTATGATGAGAATGGGAATAAGAAAAAAGAAGTACGTCATGGCGGATTTTGGAATGTGGAAGGGGCTTTCATTTTCGGGGAAGAAGAGGAGCTGTGCCTGTCATTTTTCTACGACAGCCGGAACCGTCTGATCAAAGTAACAGACGGTCTGGGTGCTGCTATTGAGTATCGGTATGATGTTCGCGGAAACCGTATTTATGAAGAACGGAAGATCAGTGATGAAATCAGTCAGATCATCCATTATAGATATGACCGTGCAGGCAGGCTGCTGGAACAGAAGGAAGAATTAAACAGTGGTCTGGAGCCGGTTACCGGAGAGGAACGCTTTGCCATCACCCATTACTGCTATGATGAGAATGGGAATCGGACGGAGATCATCACACCGGAGGGATATAAAATCATCAGAGAGTATGATTCCAGTGATCATCTGATCTCAGAGCGGAGTGTGGATAAGGCCAACGGCATTGACCGGATGGTGAGAATCACCTATGACCGTGCAGGAAATATCACTCAGATTATCCGTCAGGGAAAAGGGAAGGAGGCTTGGGAAACCGGTTATTCCTATGACTTGAAAGATCGAATTATCCATGTAAAAGACTGCTTTGGCCCAGTATTTCAGTATGAATATGATCAGAATGACCGTTTAGAGCGGGAGCTTCTGCCTCAGACAGAAAATGGACAGGAGAGAGAAAGAGGGTATCGGTACCGTTATGATTACAGAGGGAATGTGCTGGAAAAGGTTGATATAGCCGGAACGGTATTAGAAAGAAATGAATATCTTCCTGATGGAAATCTGGCCAGGCAGATGACGGCAGATGGGAACGAATTACATATCACATATGGCATAAATGGCCGGGAAAAGGAGTTATACACGTCCAGAAGCCGGGAAAAGGGACAGGCTGTCCAGAGCTATGCTTATGATTCCCAGGGAAGGATCATTGGCTTATCAGACGGAAACCAGAATCTGACTGGTTATGATGTAGACCACTGGGGAAGGATTCGTCAGATCAAGGGAGCAGATGGAGGAAAAGAAAGTTATACTTATGATTATGCAGGGAACATCACTAGCACGACAGATGCCAATGGCGGTGTGATTACTTACCGTTACAATAGCCAGGGGAAAGTCTGCGAGATCATAGACCAGGAAGGAAACAGTGAAATCTTCCGTTTTGATAAAGAGGGCCGTATGTTTCTGCATACAGATCGGAATGGAAATCAGGTCAAAGCCACTTATAACATGGATGACAACCGGGTATTGGAGATCGGATGTGATGCAGAAGGAAAGAACCGGGAAACCAGAACCTGGGAATACGATTCGTTTGGTCAGATGAAAAAGGCAGCGGCAGGGGGCTTCTGTTATACATATGAGTACCGTCCAGATGGGAAGCTTCTTAAGAAGGCAGCATCAGGAAGGACTCTTATTGCCTGTACTTACCATGAGGATGGCAGCTTAAAATCCCTGACGGATGAAAGCGGAAAGAAGGTATTTTATGGGTACGACTGGAGAGGAGAACTCACTTCTGTTACCGATGAAGCCGGTATGGCAATCGTCCGGTACCGTCATGATCCGGCTGGAACGTTAAAAGAGATCGTCCATTTCAATGGAGTGAAGACCACTTATGAGTATGATACCGATGGAAACATCAGCCGTCTGGTTACCCTGTTAAACGAAGATCAGCCTTTGATAGATTATCGGTATGAATATGACTTAAACGGAAACCGGACAGCAAAGGAAGGAATCTGTTTGTTCCCAGGCGAAGAAAACGTCAGAAGTACCGTAATCCGTTACCACTATGACAGCATGAACCGCCTACTGGAGGAGGATTATGATAAAAATGCAACCTGTTACCGCTATGATCTGTGCGGAAACCGTCTTGAGAAGGAAGGGATTGCCGGGCGGGAGGTTTCCTGTTACAATAAAAGAAATCAGGTAACAGAGCGTGTTTCTGAAGCAGGAAAGACGCAGTACCGGTATGACCTGCAGGGAAATCTGACAGAAGAATCTGGAGTAGAAGGGAGACGTTACAGTTATAATCCATTCAACCAGCAGACAAGGGCAGAACAGACTGATGGGTATGCACAGGAATCTCTTTATGATGGAGAAGGATCACGTGCCGGAATTAAAACAAAAGAAAGCAGTTCCTGGTTTGTGTTCCATTATGGAGAACTGTTGACAGAAACTGGAAAAGAGGGCCATCTGCAGAGCCGCCATATCTTAGGATACGGAGTG
>NZ_JASGFH010000003.1:0-263823 GCF_047605665.1 Lacrimispora sp.
ATGCGGGTTAGAAATGACATGTCTGGATCTTAACTATCAGGACTTTATGGATCTGTCCTGCGAAGCGAGGGACGAGCTGCTTTCTACATATATAATTATGTCATCTTCTCCTTATGTAAAGCGCCTGCTGGAGCCCCATAAGACCAATAACAAAAGGGAAATCATAGCCCAGATGGGCGCCCGCATTACCGAACTGGAAATTGAAAATGAAAAATTAAATAAGACCATCGAATGGATGCACCAGACCATATGGGAAATGGTCCGCAAAAGCAAAGGGCTGGCTCATGATGACAAAGAGCCTTTTATATGAGGGACAACCTGGCAAGGATATAACCGGGAGTGACGGGCACTCCCGGTTATGTCTCCCGGTTCAGGCCATCCTATCAGAGCTTATGTAACGTCCGATTAATCTGTTGAGTGTCTGATTCAGCCTTTCAATCACCTTGTAGAGTTTCATATTCTCCTCCAGCAGTTTCTCATTCTCCATCTCTATAATCCGCAGCTTCTCAGCATCTGTCATATAGAAAACCCTCCTTTTTCTGCTATAATCTTTTAAAATTTCTAAATCCTATTACAAAGATTTAAAAATTTTAACGGATTACTGCTTTTCTTGTAATCACTATAAGCTGTTTTAAGCCATTTGAAAAGCAAAATCTATCGCATTATTCGACATTCTTTTATCGTTTTTTAATAAAAGGGCTCTCTTTCTTCCGATGAAAAAATCAAACATACTACATATATCGATGACAACACAAAACTATACTATATGTACCATAGGTGCGCTTATTATAGTGTCGACAAGATTTCATAAAAGATTATAAAAAAAATGAATTTTTATGAGAATCCGGGCTTTTTTCTTTGAGAATTTTGCCGGTCAGACCTCTTTTGGCTTGAAAAAAAGGAACCTGCGGACGGGAAATCGTGATTTTCCATCCGCAATAATTGATAATATTTATAAAAATTTTATATTTATACAGTTTAAAAAGTAGTATTCAGAATCTATATCCAGTATAGCAGGATTTTTCTACTTACCTGTCTTCCTGAAATATATAGTGCATATTGGTTGCCCGCCTCAATGAATTTAAGCCTTCTTCCATGTACTTCCACGTTTCCTGGTAGTCTCCCGGCGCAGCTACATCCGGTGAGGAAATGAATTTGATAAAATCATTGACACGTCCTTCGTATTGTTCTGCAAATCCGTCTGATAACTCTTCCTTTTCTTCATTGGTGAAATCCTTTTGCTTCCCGAACAGCACATGCTCCAAGTTACGGGAATTATAATAGATGCGGTAAGGAATGGTGCCTATCTTTCCGGTTTTGCGTAATTTAAACAGTATTTCTTTTTTTCGGTGGTTTCTGTCCAATGTGTTCTTTACAGAAGGAGTCTCCATACGGTCCTCATAATACTCAATGCCATCCACATGGGCCTGGTATACGCGTTCATCGGGGATAAAAACGCCATCAGAATCTGTTAAATGAATAATCCTCACAAAATCTGCATTTTTATAGCCGTACCTGCTTTTCACCTTATTGAGCAAATCATTGATCCTTGACAGTATCTTATCCGTACTCACATAATCCCTCACTGTGATGTCGCCGTGAACCACAAGAAACTGTACCTGCTCTGCCTTAAAATACTCTTTCATGATTGTGCCGATGGCAGCTTCATCGCTGGGGCCTTCCACCAGAAACAGAAGGACCCTTTTCTCGCTATTTTTCATCCCATATACTCCTGCCTGCTTTCCGGAAAGCACGGGAAATCTTTAAGCTGTCCGTTTCTGCATAAATTTCCTCCTTTTGACCTCCCAGGGTTATGCTTCGCAAATATACGTCACGCAAATTATTGGAGTTTTTTATATGCTTCATGTGGATATAGCGGTTTTCAGGATTGGAGGTGGAAAACATGATACTCTCTTTTTCCAGCATTTCCAGTGCTCTTAAGTTGTGGGAAGTGAAAATAAGCTGGCCCTTTGCGGTTTTGTCAAATATGGACAGCAGTTCGCCCAGCATGAATTCAAAAATACCGGCATCCAGTTCATCAATGACCAGACACACGGAATAGTCTCCAAAGGCGTGGATCAATGCATTTAGAATGGAAATTATTTTTATGATTCCTTCGGACTCCATGCGGATAGGAATTTCAATTCCTTCTCTCACTGATAAAAGCTCAATCTTGATTCCCTCTTTTCCGCTGTCCATAAGCTGCAATCCATAATCGCGAATCCCCATCTTCATTCCGGGAATAATGGTGTAGAGAACTGTGTTGATCTCCTCCACGATCTGATATAGGACCTCTTTTCTTTCTTTATCAATAACAGTCGGGTGGATAAGAGAAACGGCAAAATCGCCTTTCATGGCTTTTCCCGTCATTTCACCGGCTTCAATCCGAAATGCCATGGGGAGGATTAAATTGGCTGAGATGACACCGGAATGGGTGTTGCGGATCACAAATAAATCTGTCAGGGCAAAACGGAACAGGGATATGATAATAAAGGAATACTCCTGAAATGCCCCCTGAAAATTGCTCTGAAATACGTCTCTGCTGCCCTCACCGAATATATAGGAGCAGTTGCTTTTTTTTGCAATTCTTTTTGCCACCAGTAAGTCCATTTTGTAGGACTTATTTTCCTCTACCAATTCGTCCAGGCGTTTTTTAGGTGTGAAAATGGCTTCGTCATCACGGTTGTAATCCATGAATACGGTTTTATTGCTTCTTCCTTGGGAAGTGGTTTTTGCGCAGCTGAGGATTTCCCGGCAGATTTCTGCCCGGCCTCCAGAGGGGTTGTGGAGCATAAGCTTATAGGTGATTTCATAAATTTCATTTGCTGTGTAAAGGGCAAATTCTGCTGTTATTTCAGCGGTGGTTTCTTTGACATCGATGTAGTCCTCGATCTCAGGGTCAAGTACATTGCCCGTCATGATGCGCTGAAGAAAATACAGGGCATCCACAACCGCCGTCTTTCCCGAACCGTTTTGACCGTATAAGCCTAATATCTCCGGGTTTTTGTAGGATAGCTTTTTTCGGAAGTTGTTGGGCATTTCAATTTTTCCGTTATTTACATTTTTGATGTTTTTTAATTCTATAGACTGCAAACGTACTACAATATCTCGCATATATTTTCCCTCCATATTCATCTTTTATTTTATGCTCTTTTTTGAATTTTATCAATATTTTTTGGTAAATGTGCTTTTTTTATTTCGTTTTTATTATTTTATGGGCTGTTTATTGGGATTTTTGTGGTGAAATTTGGAAATATGAAGGGCAAAACAGCTTTGGACAAACGAATCATTATCCTTCATAATATCTCTATTACTTTACATCAGGAGGATAACTTCATGAATCACTTACAGCAATTAATCTCTGAATATCTGGAATACTGCCATTATCAGAAGAATCTCAATCAGAAAACAATAAAGGCGTATAAAATTGACTTGGGGCAGTATTATGAACATATTAAAGATGCTGATATGGCATTTAAACGGAATCATATTACGAATTACATAACGGATTTGCATAAAAAATATAAGCCTAAAAGTGTTAAGCGGAAAGTTGCAAGCTTAAAGGCATTTTTTTCTTATCTGGAATATGAGGAAGTGCTGCCGGAAAATCCATTTTCCAAAATTAAGGTAAAATTTCAGGAACCATTTCTGCTGCCTCGGACCATTTCTACAGGAAACCTGCAAAAGCTGTTTCAGGCTGCTTATCAAAACAGGGGGGTAAATGGGGTAAATGGGGTTACTGAGTATCAGGAAAGGGCAGCCGTGCGCGATATAGCGGTTTTAGAGCTGCTGTTTTCTACGGGGCTGAGGGTGTCGGAGCTGTGCTCTTTAAAATGCAGTGATCTGGATTTAGAACAGGGGAGTATCCGGATATATGGAAAGGGATCGAAGGAAAGAATTGTTTTGCTGACAAACTATAGCAACCGCTCATTAATAAACATTTTACAAAAAACTTACAATAGCTTAAAAACAAAAGATTGTCATGCCCTTCCATTTCATATATAATAACCGTAATATAATTGTGATTCATTAACCTTGAAATATATCAGATATCAGACAACACACAGATGATATTAAGATGGAGGTGCTACCATGTTACAAAAAAAATTAAACCCAGTAACAAAAGATGGGAAAACCATTAATGCAATCCTTTTTTATCCTGCCGATAAACCAAAAGGTATTCTGATTGTCTGTCACGGATTTGGAGAACACATCAAACGATATGAAGAATTTGCCCAATACCTGACAGACAGCAGATATGCATGCATTGTTTATGACCAGCGCGGTCATGGTGAAATGGGTGGCATAGCTCCTTCTAAAAGAAAAAAACAGTTTGGAATCATCCCGGATTATAAAAGCTTTTTAGATGATATAGATATTATTAAAAATAAAGCCCTTTCTTTATATCCCGATATTCCACTAATTTTATACGGGCACAGCATGGGCGGAAATATAGCTATCAACTACTTGCTCACAAGGAAACAAAACCGTTTTACATGTGCAGTATTGGAAACACCCTGGTTACGACTGTTTGATCCTGTCCCTGCACCTTTAGTGGCTTTGGCCAAGATATTGGGTAAATTAAACCATAAATGGGCTATCATTAAGAAGTTAAAATTGAATCATATATCCAGAGATAAGAAGAGAAATGGTGAGATAGGTTCTGATGAACTATATCATAACCGTATTTCATTTCGTATGTTCTCAGGTATAAATGATGCCGGGGAAAATGCCCTTAAAAAAGCTGCTGATATATCGATTCCGGTCCTGTTAATATGTGCAAAAGATGACAAAATTGTCAGCCCGAAAGCAATTGAGGAATTCAGTGAAAAGTCTAAGGACAACGTTAAACTAAAATCTTATAACAAGGCTTATCATTCAGTACATAATGATATTATAAAAGACGTATATTACAAAGACCTCATTGAATATCTTGATTCATTTATTCAGGCATAAGAAAGTAAAACTTCAGCACATCTATATGATGAGGCGGGGTTCTTTTTCAAACCATTGACAAACGTTCTATGAAAAACAGACATGTTTCCCATCCATTTGATTGATAAGGCCACCAAGCCAAATCCCGTAAATATGAATGTGAAACATGTCTGATATCTTTATACCCTCTAAACACAAACCCCTTATAACTCCAACACCTATTTCATCACCAGCACATTCTTTAATTCTGCCTCATAAGACAACAGACGCTTCTCTTTATCTGCTCTCTCCTCCTGTGCCCGTTTCGATATCTCATATACCCCGCTTATAGTATCCACAAGACTTCTATTGATGCTCTGAATCGTTGCTTCATCAATCACAGAGCGCTCTCCTGCTGCTGCCACCTTAAGTGAGGTATCTTTCAGCATCTCTGCCGTCTGAGTCATGGACCTATTGATGCTGTCTGCTATCTGCTCGGAAGACTTATTGGCTTCGGCTGCTTCGTTTACGGCAATGGCAACAACCATTTGTGTTTTCCATACCGGAATAGCCAGCATCAACTGATCATTGATGTTCTCCAATATCTGAGTATCAACTTTTTGAATCATCCGGATCTCCGCGGCCATCTGAAGAGAAAGCATCCGGGATACAAGCAGATTATGTATTTTCTTATCAAATTTATACAGCACTTCTCTGAAGTCACTGACCTGCTGAATCTGCTGGGGGTCTCCGCTTGCATTGGCGCGCTCCTCCATTTCAGGAAGTACCTTTGTCTGCAGCTCTTTTAACTTCTCTTTGCCTGCTATAATATAATGCTTAAGCTGGGTTATATACTTGTCATTGCTGCCAAATAATTTCTCCATAGTTGCCAGAGACTGCCTCAGTTCAATCATATGATCTTCCAAAACATTGACAACTCTGTCAATATTGGCTGCTACCGATGAATATTCCGTTTGAATCTTTAAGGCCCTGGATTTAAATCCACTCATCAGCTTTTCAAAAATATTATCTTTTTCCTGCTGAAATTCCCTTACCTTTGTATCATAATTATTTAAAAGCAGAATGAGTTCTGTGATATCTTTTCCGATAGGGCCGGTATCTCTTGTTCTGGTACTTTTTAAAATGGAGTCCGATATTACGGACAATTCTCTTTGAGTGTTGATGCCAAAGTTCTGAACATCCATGGGAGTCTTAATTTCCAGCTTTTCAATAAAATCCTGAAGCTGTTTCCTGTCAGCCTCCTGTAAAGCCTCCATAGACAGGTAATGATACTGCTCTTCATACTCCTTTTCATTAAGCACCTGAGAGTTTGCTACTGCTTCTGAGGGTAATTCCAATCCTAAATCTGACATAGCCATACCTCCAAATATTTTTTCTTTTATTCTTTTAATGTATCTATCATGATATCATATATTTCTTTCTTCAAGCCTGGCACTACGGAAGTCAATTCACTGGCTACCCCATCCACGGGAAGTTCTGCCAAGTTGTCGCCTCCCATGAGCCCGGTTCTGAACCCATACCGCTCCCAGGCAATTTTCTTGATATCCGGATCATTTAAAGCCTCAAGATAGCTGTTTCCTTTTTCCGTCAGGGTGAGAAGGCAATGGCTGTTCCAAATCGTAGGCTCCGGATAGAGAATCCTCACCCGGTTTCTTACCTGCTCATACCCTTCCGGATTATTTACGGCAAACTCCAGCATCGATTTCTCATAGTCAACAATCAACGGTTTCGCTCCCATTCCTGTTCTTAAGTACAAGTCAAATAAGTCAGCCGGAGTATTATTCATAAAACCGCTGAATTCATAAAACTGCTTAATATTCGGAAGAACGGATTCCACCGTATTTTCTGTAACAGTTCCTCCATTCATAATGGAGAGCAGAAGTCCGTAATAGGTGGCTCCTGGTGAGGAGGTAACAGGATCTGTGGAAGCAATATTGATTGTTCCAAATACATTGGTCAGTCCAATATCCGCCCATTTCTGGCCTTCCTGAATCCTGTTCAGCAGGCTGCCCATATCCTTGATAAAATAAGTTTCTCCCCGCACCTCCGCAACACCCTCATTTATCAATGCGTCTGCAATCTGATCCCATGAATAAATGACAACCGGCGTGTTCAGCGCAATGGAGCCATCCAGACTCTTTGCCAGATTATTTGCTTTGAAGTAATCATAAAATCTCTGATCGGAAAAAAACACCGCGTCATAAGGTGTGCCGTTCTCTCTTTCCAGCTTCACACCGTCAGCAATCAGCTTATTATTGCTCCAGGAATCAGAAATGACCTCTATACCATACTTCTGCGCCATAATTGCCTTCACTTCTTCATCTTTTACAAATCCCTCTTTACCGCCGCCCATGGCAACATATACTTTTTTCGTCTTTGCAGAAGGTTGAGCACCTCCTTTTTGCTTCCCGGCAGCAATGGCGCCGATTACAATTAAGGCAAGTACTACAATTCCAATTATCAGAAATGATTTGTATTTCCTGTTCATTATAAATTTCCCCCGTCGTCTTTACTTAAAAGTCCATGTGAGCGGTAAGTCTCATCAAGAGCCCGCATCAATGATTCCGCCTCTTTCATATCCTGTCCTCCGGATGCTGTCAGCAGCCTGGTAAATGCCTCCGATGTCCGTACCATAAATTCCTGTGACTCATTTTTAAATGCCATATCCGCACTCTTTAAAAGGTATGTATCCAATATTTTGTTGATCCTGGGGATATAAAGCCCTACCTGCTGGACAAACTTCAAGTCAATGCTGTTATCATGCAATATATGATTGGAAACATCATATATATTATCTACCGCACCGGACATGACCCCCTGGTGCTGGCGGTCAATCTGTTCTTTATAAGCTTTCAGTTTATTGAAATTCTCCAGTATCCTTTTCCTGTTTTTTATATCCGTATCATTTATCCTGTTATCTGCTTCAACCAGACGCCACTTTTTATCCAGATAAAGCGCAAGAGCCAAGCCAACTGCCAGCACCAGCAGCGATAGCAGGATACTGTCTGTAAAAAAGTATACAATCCCAACTGCTGCAACAGTACATAAAGAGAGTATTACTGCAAGACTTCCCATTAATTATACCCCCTCAATGTCTTAAATGCAGAAACCAGATCTGTTTTTCCGTTAAATATCTTTCCTCCTGATAATTCTGCCAATTTCTCCAATTGTTTCTCATCTGCATCTCCCATTGTAATGGAATAAATCGGGAACTGTTCTTCCAGATGATTGTATTTTTTAACAAATGTATTTTTATACTCTTCTTCACTCTGGCCATCGGTGAGCAGTACGACATAATTGCTATACCCTGAGGATGAGGGAACCACGTGTTTCACCGCTTCATCGAGTGCTTTATAAATATCGGTTCCGCCCTCCGGCCTTATGGATTTAAGTTCTCCAGGTATGGCGCCGAAGCCCTCATAGGAAATGCTCACGCCTTCATTAGCAGAGCCATTAAACAATATAAGAGTAACCCGATCCGTTTCTTTCATTTGGATAAAGTATTTTGAAGCAATTTCAGCATCAAAAAGCGTAGTCATTGCTTTTACCATATCATCATGGCCATCTCCCCGCATACTGCCTGAAAAATCAAGGCAGAAAATATAATTTGCAGGCTTGCTTATCCCAGCCGTATAGAAATTCAATAACTCTGTGGTTACTTCTTTAGATGGGTAGTTCATGGGGGCAAGATATTTCTGGGTATCAATTCCCCAGTCTGCATTAAAAACCTCCGGCCCTGCATATGGAACCTGGCCGCCGTAACCGGTTCGGATTCCCTCCTGGCACATTTCCTTTTGTGTGGAATTTTTCAACAAATAATTTTGTATGTCTAAAAAAATTTCCTTTTTATCGCTGTCTTTATTATCGACATAAGCAAATGGCTTATCTGCCAGAGGTACACCGTCTTCAAGGTACAGTAACTTTAAGGTGGTGCCATATTCCATATTTAGTCTGATAAATTCAGATTCATATCCATAATAATAGTCATTCTCTCCGGCCTGTACAAGCTGGGTCAAATCTTCGTATGTACTGTAAATCTGGCTGTTATCCTGCATATAAGAGTATATCTGATCCCTTATTTCCTGGTTTTTAGCCT
This sequence comes from Lacrimispora sp., assembly GCF_047605665.1. Taxonomy (GTDB): domain Bacteria; phylum Bacillota; class Clostridia; order Lachnospirales; family Lachnospiraceae; genus Lacrimispora. The sequence continues at coordinate 9,032 of NZ_JASGFH010000003.1, forward strand.
GGTCCATTGTCAACATTCTGGGAGAACCGCTTAAGGAATAATAAATTCCCAGATAAGAGCTGGCACCGGCATCAGAACGGGTGATAGAAGGTATGCCAAACTTTCCTCCCAATTGGATTAAATCATTCATTGTTTTTATTGACTCACTGTAGAGCTCAGGTTTTATGCCTACTACGATTGGTACGATGCCGGTTGATTTTGAATCTGTTATGGATACCGACTGGTCCAGGCGGTACAGCCACATGGAATTGGAAAGCCATACGGCATCATAGGCAGCGCTGTTTGCACTCAATTCGTTAATTGCATCAATGTCGCCCATGTAGGTGACATTTAGATCAGCGTTTGTCTGGTTGCAGTAATCTTCTATGTATTTGATTAGTAGCTCATTTTCTGGTGTTGTGAGAAGACGGAATTCTTTATTGGTTTCGGCTGTGGCTGTGGTGGGAAATAGCATTATTATAGCTAATAATATTGTCAGCAGTTTTTTCACTCGGATTACCCCCATTTGTTTACTGTGTATAAAGTTAATATTATAATAAATGTGGGGGGAATACAATAGAATTTGGAGAAAATGTGTGATTTGGGGTGGGAGATTGATATGCGAATATTCTAAGAGTCTGCTTCGGAATATTCAGGAAGGAATTATCCTGATTCTGAGGAACAGCTCTTTCTGAATATCAATGATTGTGCGTTTACCATTTGACGACTCTTTGCAGAGTTAGTTATATTCACATTGATAAAGATATACAACTACTGCATAAGATGATACTTGCATAGGGACTAGAATTATAAAACTACAAGATTTTTTATTGGAGTGTACCAATTGTAAAATTAAAAATGACAAAATAAATCTGAATGTTTATTCAGCAAAGCAAAAGCTAATCTGCCCTTATTGTAATAATACGTCTTCAAAAATACATTCTGTTTATTAAAGGGATACCCAAGGCACCTCTTTATATGAGAAACAGAAATTTTGAGTGTGTGAAGAAATCTCTGTAAAAACAGATCTTCTATGATAAGTGGTAGGGCTGAAGGCGTCTTTATGAGCCTTCAGCCCTTGGTTTATATATACCCTACCTATCAGGGCATGTCAAGGGCAGGCGGGAATACCGCCTGTCTTGCAAACAACTATAATGACTTAACTGGACAGGCGGCCCTCGTACATGATACTCAATTCCCCATATACCTGACCCCAGTTACGGATTGGCATTGTCCACTTTTTTGTGGCTTCAAATGTAGATAAATACAGGGCCTTTAACAGCGCTCCATCGCTCGGAAACACACTCCTTTGACGGTTCAGCTTCCGATAGGTCGCCTTCAGGCTTTCTATTGCATTTGTGGTATAAATAACTTTACGGACATTCACCCCGAACTTAAAGATAGGTGAAATTGCATCCCAATTCTGACTCCAGCTTTTCATGGAATTAGGGTATTTTTCTGACCACTTTCCGGTGACCCGTTCCAAAGCTTCCAAGGCTTTTTCCTCCGTAGGAGCCTGGTAGATCGTTTTTAAGTCTGCAGCAAAAAGCTTACGGTCCTTATCAGATACATATTTCAATGTATTACGTACCTGATGAACAATACAACGCTGGTATTCTGTTTTAGGATAAGCAGCTGTGATTGCTTCTTTGATCCCGGTCAGCCCATCTGCACAAATGATAAGGATATCTTTTACCCCGCGATTCTTTAAGCCATTCAGGACAGAAAGCCAGTACTTGGAGCTTTCGTTTTCACCCACCTCAATAGTCAGGACTTCTTTTAATCCATCTGAATTAATGCCAAGAACAACATAAGCTGCCAGTTTTCGGATCACTCCATTATCGCGTACGGAATAGTGAATAGCGTCTATGTAGAGAACCGGATAAACGTCAGAAAGCGGGCGGTTCTGCCAGTCTTCAATCTGGGGCAGTATCTTATCGGTTACATCTGAGATAAAGCCTTCCGATGCCTCGAAGCCATAAATGTCTTCAAGAGTTTCTGAAATCTGCCTTGTGGTCATACCCTTGGCATACATAGCTATGATTTTCTGATCAATGTCGGAAATATCTTTCTGACGCTTTTTCACTACCTGAGGCTCAAACGTAGACTTACGATCCTGAGGAATATCAATGGCCATGCTCCCATAGCTGCTGTTTACCTGTTTTGCTTTATAGCCATTCCGATAGTCTTCGTTATCAGAACGTTCTGATTTGCGATATCCCAGGTGATCAGCCATTTCTACTTCCATCATTTCCTTGATGGTCCCGCCGAGAAGATCTTTCAGTGCATCTTGAATATCCTGAGCAGATTCGATATCATACTCCTCAAGAAGCTGCCGGATGATGTTGCGTTTTCCATCTGTCATTTGTACTTTGTGTACAGGTTTCTTTTCTCTTGCCATAATAAAGGCCTCCTATGATTGATATTTTATCATAGAAGACCTTTAAAAACCTTATTTACAGAAAAACTTTCACAAACCCCCTCCAACTATTAACAAAGAACCCGGAGAAAGTGCAGTCCATCCCATGTCCTGGAAATGCACGTTCTCCATATTTTTCATATTCACTTATACAGTGATACAAAGAGTAATAGTGGATGTATAGATAATAACTATAATACATTGGCCTCCGCAGTAAATGTGCTTCCGCTCACAAAAGATCACGAAACGCTTGTATTACGGCATTTGAAGATGGCCCAATTAGCAACTTTTTAATACTCCATTTTAATACATAATATCGAACTGCCTATTTTAAATATCCCTCTGTTCCCGATTACTCACTTTAAGAACAAGGTGTCGATGCATAAAAAAATGTTTCATATTGTAATTATCCTTCTCTTAAAAATCATCCATAAATCACTATGCACCCCATAGTGATAATTTATTATTTCTATCTGCCCTTAGCGGGCAGGCTACTCAACACCTTAGCCTTTCTAACGCCTTACACAACTTTCTTTAGAATCCAAAACAATATATCCCATAATATTCCTTTTTAGGTTTAAGATTATTTCGACTTCCTTGCCGATATCCTTGTATTTGGATTTACTCCTGACCTCAACTAAAATAATTTTATCGTATTCCGGAATCTTTTGCAAGGTTGATACATTTTTAGTTATATCAGAACCAATTTCCAAGATTAATTGAGGAAGCCTTTCCTTCAATTGTGTCTCCAATTCCTTTAAAACCACTTCTTTCACTGTACCCGTCAAGAATATGGCTCCACCCTTATCTTCAAAATTGCTGATGTTGGTAGCAATTATATCATAGACTAATTCGTCAGCTAGGTCTTCCCCTCCTTCCAACTGTTCTAACCATGTATCAATGCACGAGAATCTTCTTTTCCTTTTTATTTCTGCAAAGCTCCCTAAAAGTTTTATGCCAAACCGATCTTTTAAATCATTATCTATTTTTAACTTTCCATCCATCAGGAAAATTACACTGGACCCGAAAGCCACTAAAAATGCACCCGCAATACCACCCAAGAAGCCATACTTTATTCCTTCTTTTAATATTAAACCATTTGATAAAGCAGCTGGCCTCTCCGGTTCCTTTACCCCTCTTAAAGCCATTTCTATATCCATTAAAATCTTATTGGTCTCAGCCATATTTTTTACGTTCTGCTGCTGATAATCCGCCAAAAGCTGGTCTGTAACAGAACCTGTGCTCTGATTCATAATTGCAATGCTGTGCTGCCCAAGGTCCTCCTGTATTTGGATAGTTATGAATTCTATCTTCTCTAAGATTTTATTCAATATTTCTTCTGCTTCTGCTTCCTCTGTAGAAGTGACGCTTACGTTAATCATGTTACTATCATAATCTTCCGTAACAGTAATTAGCTCATTTAAATAAATCAAATCAATCCCCTTTTGTTTTGACACTTCCTCCAAAAATGTATCCTTCTGGATAGCAGAGGCATAGGCCTTTACCATGCTATCAGCATGGTCCACGCCTGCCACTGCCCCCCCATCTGCTTGAAGAGGTTCTGGTATCTTAACAAAAATATCAACAGTTGAGACCCCTTTACGATAAGGATTTATCCTTAAAAGCAGAGAATTCTTTTTATACATTTCTTGATGTTCTATACTTGCAGTGAGATTTTCAATATCAAGCTTATATCTCATCACTACCTGTTGATACTTTTCCAAATTATTTTCATACTCTTCTTTTAAGTCCAGCAAAAATTTTTCATCATTATGATTCATAAATTCTTTACCAGATTTATATCCCCCTAGTAAAACGGCAAACACAAATGCAACCAGTAAAATAGAACGCCATTTCCTAAAAGTAAAGAACACCAAGTCCTTTAAATTAATCTCCTGCTCATATATATTGTTATCCATATGAATTTCCCCTTTAAACTGTAATTAATTTTATCATGTGACAGACAATAAATCAAATATCACCTTGATCCATTTCCCGTAAACCGTTAGAGAACTGTGGAAGCTTGTCTATACTGGTACTACGCAGAAATCTTCCAACCTTTATAACCCTTGGATCATATCCCATCTTAAATATAATATCCTTTACTCAATTTTTCTACAAACTCCTTTTTATTTGTTCTGCATCCTGATACATGAAATGAAATTTATAAAAGATAGACAGCTTACCAGGTTTCCTGCAATGTCTAGCAATTCTTTTTCTACTATTTTTCTTGTAAAAAAAGTCAAGTCTGCAATTACTCCCATATTCACAAGCCCTGAAACTCATTTTTGCAGAACTAAGTCATATATAACTTTAGTCCGTTACTTTTTATTTTTGATACATATCTCCTGCTCTCTTGTCCAATAATCAGCATTAACCAATTGCACAAATGAATAGAGCAAAGTGTTTGTATAGTCGTAATGAAATATAAGCATCTTTTTACAAATTCTTAACATTGGCGCTTACCTTATATTTCACGGTTTAGATTAATGTTACTATCTATTATTCTTTAGGCTGATAGGTAGGTACCATTTCCTTGACAAACTTCCTCACATCCTCTTTCTCAGTAATTAAGGCCCCATACATCTCATCTAATCTATTCAGGAAAGTTTTCTCATCAAAATCAATAGGTTTTCCTATGTGTATCAATTTATTCTCTGTATCCTGCAGACCTTCTTCATCCATGAGAAGTTCTTCGTAAAGTTTTTCCCCAGGTCTTAGACCCGTATATTTAATCTCTATATCTCTGTCAGGGACATAGCCGGATAGTCGAATTAAATTCCTAGCTAAGTCATCAATTTTGACTGGTTCACCCATATCCAGTACAAATATTTCTCCTCCCTTAGCTAATGCTCCTGCCTGTAGTACTAATGAAACAGCTTCAGAGATTGTCATAAAATATCTGATGATATCTGGATGTGTCACGGTTATAGGTCCGCCTGCTTTAATCTGTTTCTTAAACAAAGGAATAACACTTCCATTGCTCCCCAATACATTGCCAAACCGCACTGCTACAAATTCCGTGTCAGACCGGTTATTATATGCCTGAATAATCATCTCACACATCCGCTTAGAGGCACCCATAACATTAGTGGGGTTTACTGCTTTATCAGTAGAAATCTGTACAAAACGTTTTACACCATATTTATCTGCCAACTTTACCAGTTTAAGAGTTCCGTATACGTTATTCTTAATAGCCTCATTAGGACTGACTTCCATGAGAGGTACATGTTTATGGGCCGCTGCATGATAGATGAGATCAGGTTTATATTGTTCAAAAATTTGTTCCATACGATTAGAATTACGCACTGATGCAATAAGGACTACTAGACTAATCTCTGGATAATTTCCTCGTAACTCCTGCTGAATCTCATAGGCATTATTTTCATAGATTTCTACAATAATCAACTGCCTTGGCTTGTGCTTCACTATCTGCCTACATAGTTCACTTCCAATAGAACCACCTCCGCCGGTTACAAGAACTACCTTATCACTGACGTAGTCTATAATTTCTTCTGTATTTAACTCTATGGAATCACGCCCCAGTAAATCTTCAATTTCTACATTTCTAATGTGGCTTACCTTCACATCTTCATTAATTAACTGATAGATGCCAGGAAGTGTCTTGATAATGCAATTTGTTTCTTTGCAAATTACTGCAAGCTTCTTTAACTCTTTTCTTGAAATGGAAGGAATAGCAATAATGATATCTGTTACATTATATTTTTTTGCTGCCCAGACAATATCTTGGCGGTCTCCCACTACTTTAACACCCTGGATATAACTTCTAAGTTTTGCCCTATCATCATCAATGGCACACACCACTTTACCATCCAAGTATTGACTATCGTTAATTTCTTTTATAATGGTACTGGCTGCAGAACCAGCACCAATAATCATAATATGCTTCTTGGAATCTGTACGGTACTGATTATTAATCATACGCAATACACGATAGAAAAATCTGGAGCCGCCTACAAAGGCAGTCAAATACATAAGACTTAGAGGCCAAAAGCTCCTTGGCATGCGATGCCCCAGTAGTTTCATGCCGATATATTCTACACCAATTGCAGTACAACAAGCGTAAACGATATTGGTCATCTCTTCTATACTGGCATAACGCCACATACTATGATACAAGCGAAAAAGCATAAAGATAATTAGCGTAAGAACAGTGTGCATGAGAGCATAATCCAAAAATATTTCACTGTACTTTAAATCCACTTGACCAATACTAAAATCAAACCTTGTTACAATAGCACACAGGGATGCAAAATTAATGAATATGATATCTAATATAAATAAAAAAGCCCTCCGTATTGCTAATTGTCTATCCTTTATTATATTCATAGGTTACCCTCCATATAGGAATAAGGATGTTGACAAAATCGTCAGCATCCTTGATTATTGTAGCATATTCTACACCGTAAGACAACTATTCACATAGAGGAACAGCTTTGAGTGATTATTTTATAAGAATAATTCAATATGTTTATCTCTTCTTCTGCCATATTTCAATGTCCTTGTTTATGAAATAAATTAATATTCAATATTCTTTTCAAATAATTAGATTACTAATCTTATTCCTAACTATCAGATAAAATAATCTTATTTATAAATCTTTACTAGTTCTCTGTCATCAAACTACTACTATTTTATGGCCACTACTCCGTAATCCTAGTTATAAATATTCTCTAACATTTTCTCCATACTAGTTTATTCACTATTCCCGTGTAACTCTGAATAATTTTCACTACTTTTACACTTACATTTTCATCCACATAATTAAAAACATCAGAACCGCAATCCATGTTATTACCCATTTCAACCGCCATATTCACTGCCTGCAATACCTGCTCTTTAGTAATTCCGGCTAGAATAAAGTTCCCTTTATCTAAAGCTTCTGGACGTTCCGTACTAGTACGAATACATATTGCAGGAAATGGATAGCCCACAGACTGGAAGAAACTTACTTCCTCTGGTAACGTGCCACTATCACTTACCACTGCAAAGGCATTTATCTGCAATTTATTATAATCATAAAATCCCATCGGCTCATGAATTCTTACTCTAGTATCCAGCACAAAATTTCTACTTTCTAAATACTTCTTACTTCTTGGATGACAAGAATATAAAATTGGCATATCATAATTCACTGCCATACTATTTACCGCAGTGAATAAGCTATTAAAGTTTTCCTCCGTATCTATATTCTCCTCTCTGTGTGCCGACAGGAGAATATATTTGCCTTTTTCTAATCCCAATTTCTCTAAAATATTACTCAATTCAATACCTTTTATATTATCATGCAATACCTCTGCCATTGGTGAACCAGTCACATAAGTTCTCTCCTTCGCTACACCCTCAAAGTTTAGATATCTTCTGGCATGTTCACTATAACACAAATTTACATCTGCTATATGATCGACTATCCGGCGATTGGTTTCTTCTGGCAGGCATTCGTCAAAGCATCGATTACCCGCTTCCATATGAAAAATCGGAATATGCAAACGTTTTGCACTTATTGCGCTCAGACAGCTATTAGTATCTCCTAAAATAAGCAGTGCATCAGGTTTAACCTCTAACATTAGCTTATAACTTTTTGCAATAATATTTCCAATTGTTTCGCCCAAGTCACCCCCCACTGAATTCAAATAATAATCCGGCGCACGCAACCTTAATTCATCAAAAAACACCTGATTTAAATTGTAATCATAATTTTGTCCAGTATGCACCAGAGTATGTTCAAAATAAACATCACATTTTTTTATAACAGCAGATAAGCGAATAATCTCAGGCCTGGTGCCAACAATAGTCATTAATTTCAATTTACTCATTATATGTCCTTATCTTTCTTCTACTGGTAAAAAATAGGTATCTGGCTTTTCTGGATTGAAACACTCATTACACCACATGAAGGTTACTAAATCTGTATCGCCTTCATTAATAATGTTATGTGTATACCCTGTTGGAATATCGACCACTTCTATTTTATCTCCGCTCACATGATAATTAATTACTTCATTATTATCTATCTTTCGAAACTGTATTAATCCCTTTCCGCTAACGACAACAAACTTCTCATTCTTAGTATGATGCCAATGATTCCCTTTTACAATACCAGGTTTAGAAATATTAACAGAAAATTGCCCACAGTCACTAGTGCGAAGAATTTCAGTAAAACTCCCCCGTTCATCAATATTCATTTTCAAAGGATAACTAAATTGATCAGTCGGAAGATAGCTAAGATAAGTTGAATAAAGCTTTTTTATCAACCCACCTTCTGTCATATCCGGCACATTTAGCTCTTGACGGCTTAATTTAAAGGAATACAGTAAATTTATAATTTCACCTAATGTTACCGTATAAGCCATTGGCACATAGCAATATCCTTCTTCATTCATATGTGGCTGTCTATTTAATACCTCAATTAGTTCTGACACTAAATCATCAATGTACACCAGAGTCATAATAACACTGGGGTCATTCACCTTTATAGGTAAATCATGTGCAATATTATTACAAAATGTAGCTATTACAGAATTGTAATTAGGTCTGCACCATTTTCCAAACACATTAGGAAAACGGTACACATATACATCTACACCAGTTTCTTTCTGATAGGAAAACAACAGGTTTTCACCTGCTTTTTTACTTTGTCCATAAGGATTATCTAGCTCTGCTTGAATGGAAGAGGATATCATAATAGGGCAAAGATTATTATGTTTTTTCAAAGTATTAAGTAGTACAGTGGTAAAATCAAAATTTCCTTCCATAAATTCACTTTGCTCTTTAGGGCGATTCACACCTGCTAAATGAAACACAAAATCACAATCAGAAGAATACAGGTCCAATAACGCCGGATTTGAATCAATATCATACTCATAAATAGTAATATTATTAGATACTGTAAAGGACTTGTCTTCCCCTCTTCTAATATTATTTAAAGTTGCAATTAAATTCTTTCCAATAAATCCTTTTGCACCCGTAACCAATATCTTCATCTTATCTATTCTCCCACGCTGCCAGCTCTGTGCGAACATAAGGTAGCTCTAGCAACTTTTTCTTTACCTGATTTACATTCAAAAGTTCTGTGTTATTAGAATTAAATTCAGATAATTTAATCCTTTCTTTATCGCCATTTTTAAAATAATTATCATAATTTAAGTCCCGTTTATCACATGGAACCTGATAAAAATCACCCAAATCTATAGCATTTGCACATTCCTCATTTGTAAGAAGGGTTTCATACATCTTCTCTCCATGACGAATTCCAATTACCTTAATCCCATGTTCAGGAGTGAACAATTCTGCGACTGCCTGGGCCAATACTTCAATTGTACAAGCCGGAGCCTTTTGTACCATAATATCTCCAGAAACCGCATTTTGAAAAGCAAAAATCACCAATTCTACGGCTTCCTCTAAACTCATAATAAAGCGTGTCATAGATGGTTCTGTTATAGTCATAGGATAGCCTGCTTTTATTTGCTCAATAAAAAGCGGTATTACAGACCCTCTAGAGCACATCACATTTCCGTATCTTGTACAACAAATACTTATCTTATCCGGAGACACTGTTCTCGATTTTGCCACTATTACTTTTTCCATCATAGCCTTAGAAGTACCCATAGCATTTACAGGATAAGCGGCTTTGTCAGTTGATAAGCAAATAACCTTTTTTACATTTGCTTCAATGGCAGCCGTTAACACATTATCAGTTCCAATAACATTAGTTTTCACTGCTTCTAAAGGGAAAAACTCACAGGAAGGAACCTGTTTTAAAGCCGCTGCATGGAATATATAATCTACTCCGTGCATAGCATTTTTTACACTTTGCAAATCTCTAACATCACCAATATAGAATCTGATTTTCTCAAATTGCTGAGGATACCTTAATTGATATTCATGACGCATATCATCCTGTTTCTTTTCGTCTCTGGAAAAAATACGGATCTCTTTAATATCGGTATTTAAAAATCGGTTTAAAACCGCATTTCCAAAAGAACCGGTTCCTCCGGTAATTAATAACGTTTTTTCTTTAAACATTAATTTTATCTCCATCTGATTTTTCTATATATTATTTTCAACATATTATAAAATAATAGCCTCTCATATTCACTCATTCCCACTTTTAACATTGTGGCCATATAAATACACGTTATTATTCCATTTCCAGCTACAAATCCCAACCAATTTTCCGGCAGTATATATTGAATCATCCAACCAACTATACCCGTTGTGAGCAAGCATATCCCTGTTCCTTTTAATATCCCGGCAAAATACCTTTTAATACTTATCTTAATAAACTTTCTATAAACATAGTTCATGACCAGAACATCGCCTATAATCAGCGTAATTGCTGTAGCAATTACAGCTCCAAACAACGGATTCCATTTAATTAATATAATGGAAACTCCAATATTTGCAATTGCAACTGATAATTTCAGATAGGCCTGTTGTTTATGCTGATTCATAGCCCATAATATCTGCGATCCTATTGACTGAGATAATATTATTATCTGAGGAAATAGCAAAATTATTGCTATCCAATAGGACTGTTCATATTCATTTCCCACCCATAAACGAATAAATAGTTTACCAAATATGCCGAAAGCTATGCCTATAAAAGCCAGTATAATAAATATAATTCTACTAATACGTATCATTTCACTCTCAATAAACTGTACACCCTTCTTTTCCTCTACCATTCGTACAACACCAGGCATGAGAACACTATTTACATTTGCTGCAATATTTTGTACATATTGTGGAATCAAAATTCCCGTTCCATACACTGCTAAAATCACGGTTGCAGAGGGCGCAAGAATCCCCAGTAACACCTGGCCTATCATTGAGTTTAATTGTGTCGCTAATACTTGTAAAAACACAATACTCGAAAAAATGATAACCTCCTTGGTAAAATGTCTATCCAAGCTTTTAATAGAGGGAACTATTTTCAACTTACTAAATACAAATAATACTGAAATTACCCCTACACCAATTGTTACTCCTAAATTAATTACTACAACATTATAAGAATTTCCACCATATTCTAATGCGATTACGCCTAATGTCATCATAGATACAACCTTCAGAATGTCTACACTTTTACTTAAAGAAAAATATTCATATGCTAGTAAAATCTTTTGATATGCCCCAAAGAACAACGTTGCTGCAGCATTTAAAACAGTAATCCAAAATAATTTTTTAGCCATCTGAATTTCCTTGTCTTCAAATCCCCTGCCTAAAATAAACGTAAAATTACTTTCTAATATGATACCTATAACAACTAATACAATCCCAATAAACAAGTAATAAAGAGTAATAAAACCCAAAAAATTCTTCTGTCTCTTTTCATCTTTCTGTATCCTATATTGTGCTGCATACTTTACAATCGAATTTCCAATCCCCATATCCAGCAGATATAAATATGCTGTAATCGAATTTACCCAACTATATATACCATATTCTGATTTTCCCAAAGAATTTATTAGTAATGGAGTAAATAATAAACTGGATAACATCTGTATCAACATCAATAGATAAGAAAATAGAACACCTACTTTTCTATTCATTTCTTTTCCTTTGCTTGATTTCTTTTGCTGGAATTCCAACTACAATCGTGTCTTGTGCGACTTTTCCCTTTACCAATGACTTTGCACCCACTATAGCTCCATCCTCTATTACAGAATGCTTGAGAATTGTACAATTATCCCCTATCCATACATCATTTCCAATTTTCACAGTACCAACTGTATTCTTCTGCTTATATATAGGAATTCCTTTCTCTAAGCCATGATCGCAATCAATGATATAGCTATGAGCTGCAATCATAGTATTATTACCAATGGAGACCCCACCTTTATCTGCCGATGCATATATTATAACGTCCTGCCCTATTGCTACATTATCGCCTATCATAATTTTTCCATCACCAAAAAAAGTAACATTATGAAAAAAGGTAACATTATCTCCAATAGTTATATTATTATTTAATATATTTACTCTACTATAAACATTGCAATTTTTGACATTCTCATTTCCTGTTTTCACCAAAAATACCTTTCTATAATAGGCTCTCTTGAACTTATATAATACTCGATCAAACAGTACCAATCCTCTACTCAGCATAGTTGCGCCTCCTTTACCACTTTATCACATATGTATGGATAAATAACATATAACACAATTGCTAACGAATATGTAGCATTATTAAATCCCAAAATGAATATCATAGCTGCAAAAAAAACAATTGAGATTTCCCTCTTTTTCCCTTTCATTCTTCCTTCTATAAAGAACGGATAGCTGAGCAGAAATACTAACATTATACCGATGCCCACGCCATATAACGCCATCGTATCAAGAATAAACGAATGTTGCCCAAATTCAACATAATAGCCAAGAGACTTCGATAGACGTCCATATATCAGGCCAAAAAACGGGTATTTTATTATCGAATTTGTGCTGATTGATAATACCGGAATTCTGCCCAAAACAAATTCATCAAAAATACTAATTCCTTTTCCATATAAAGATAGATGCATTTGCTGCAATCGGTCAAAAGTTTTACCATCTGGGATAAATATTAAAACCTTTTCTAATATTAGGCTAAACAACGGCCTCCAAAATAGTAAAAGAACCATAAACAATAATATCACAAGTAAAAGCATCAGAGTATTATTTCTTATAATTTTAAAACATAATAAAACACCAATTCCTAAAACACTTAATATAAGTGCCATCATATAATTAGATAATACAATTGTCGCCTCTCCCAAAACAGCTAATGACAAGTAACAAATTCTCCATTTTCCTGAAGATTCCATGCCCTCCCAAAAAAAAATTATAGTCATCAAGACTAACATATATATAAAAGAATAATCTCCTATGCCCTGCTTTAATATACTATCTGAAAACTCTCCTCCACTCTTTATCATACGGGATATATATGGCGAAGCAATTAATGCTTGACAAGTATTAATCATTGTAATGACAGAAAAGAAAATCATAAGAAGCCAAGGGCCTCTTATAGCCTTATGTTTCTTCAAATAATCATATAATATGTGCATCCAAACCATGGGAATTAGCGATATATACCGGTTTCTTAAATCACTATATCCAAAAAACATCGGTACAATCACCGTATATAAAGAAAATACTGCAGCCATAATAAAATACATCCATTCCATGACTTTTTTTCTTCTTCTTAGCATCAACACTGTCAATACGCAAATTATTCCCATGTAAATCAGAACTATCGGAACGTATACTCTAAGTTGAGGAAGGGAGGTTAGTACACACAATATCGCAAAACATAATGTAACAAAATTATCTTCTGAATTTTTTATGAAATATCGAAACATACTCTATCAGCTCACCTCAACTTTTCAAACATTTTTCCTAATTCAGTTACAAAGCTCCTATCCAACTCATAAATTCTCTTTTTTCCAGATCGCTCTACTCTCTGTGCTGCTATTTCAATTGCTCCTGCAATTTCATTTGGCTCGTCTGTTGTATAATAAAATATAATGTCACCTATCGCTGATTCTTGTACAACTTTTATTGTCCCAGTTACAACATTAAGATCATTAGACAAATACGATAATATTTTAGACGGAAAAGAGGTATCATTTAATTCATTATCACTTTTTTGTGTACTTAAACCAACATGACATGATTGGATAAACTGGATATATTCCTCTCCCATTTTACATCCATCATATGTTATCTTACACTGAGCTGTTCTGCTATTCTCATGAACTTTTTGTATTAAATCGTCAATTTCCTTTTTCGTACCAAAACCAATTATATGCAAATGATAATTTCTTCCTAAATACTTCCCTGCCTCCAAAGCCATGATTGCTCCGCCCTTTTTTTGATTAAAGGTTCCCGCATAAACCACATGTATATAATCATCTACAAAAATATTCGCTTTTTCCTCTTGCACTTTATAATTACCATGCACAATTATATATTGCTTTTTATGATGTGCGTTTAATTTCTCTTCTAACAAGTTTGTTGAAAAAATATAGGAATCCGCCCATTCAAATGCCTGATATTCCCTCTTTTTATGTCTATTTCCCAGCTCCTGTGCATCTTGATATATCTCTTCTACCTCTAAACATATTATGCATTTTTTTAATTTCTGTATTATTCTCCATATATGGGCATAAGCTACTGAGTGATAAATTAATAATATATCATTCTTTTTAGCATACCTCATCAAATAACAGAATAATCCAAACTGCAGCCACCAATTATTTATAAATCTAAAGAGACCATTTGTACGTGGTAATGATGATAGGTAAATAATCTTCCTTTTATTTTCTTCGCTTATTCTAAAATTAAAAGCTTTTTTCCCAATTCCAGATAAGGATATTATTTCAACTTCATATCCATTTTTTTCAAGACTATCTGCAATATATGTCATCTTTTCCACTGCTGCTGGACTAATATATGCATCCGTAGTTTGATTCGTATGATAATATCCAATATACTTTATTTTCATCTAGCACCTCAATAATTCTTGATACATATTATCAATTTGCTTTACAATCTTATTTCTATCAAATGTCTCTATCGCCCATTCATAGGCATATTCTCCCATTTTTTTTGCTTTTTGGGGGTTCTGTACAAAATATTGAATTGCTTCTTTTAATTGCCTTTCATTTTTAGATTCAATTAAAATTCCCGTTTCCCCATTTTTAACCACTTCAGGTATAGCGCATATATTAGTTCCAATAGAGGGAAGTTTCGCGAATGCAGCTTCTATATATACCAATCCATAAGTTTCAAAGTGTGTTGGCAATACAAATACATTACTTTCTTTTAAAATATGGTACACTCCCTCGTTAGAAATCCTGCCAAGAAAAATCACCTTTTTTCTTTCAATTTGGTTCTTTAGCTTCTGTTTCATTTCCTCCAGATATGCTCCATCACCAACAATTACAAAGCAACTTTTATTATTAGTATCATCAAAAATTATATTTGATAATTCTTTAAAGCCTTTTCGTATCTCAACATTTCCAACACTAACAAATATAATCATATCACTATCTATATTATATTCATCACGAAATCCTTTTTTATTCAAATTACTTTCCCGCTCTAATGGTATATTATATATCACTCTCCGTCGTTTACGGGCAAATGTTCTAACTAATTTATGATTATATGAAAACCAACTATTGCATTGAACTTCTCTAGCTAACAGTAATGTAATAGGTTCTGTAAAATATTTAAACAATGCTCTTTTATACCAACTTTGAGTCGGTACTTCGCTTGCAAACCCATGTGTAATCAGGATTCGTCTTGAACATCCCGCAAGAAAAGCAGCAATCATACAAGCAAAACCTTCTTGTATTCCTGATATATGTATAATTGATGGTTTATTTGCCCTTATTTCTAAATAAAGTTCTTTTATAACCTGAAATATCCCTATTTCACTGGGTAAATGCCTTTGATTTAAATGAATAAAATGATAATCCTCTATATTCAAACAACTTTCGATCCTATCAAATATAATATTGGGACTTCTTACCAGACCTTCTTTTACATAATGTAACATAATAATGGGTTTGTGATTCATTTTATGCTTCAGCTCCTTTTATCTTCCTCAGGTTCCTCAGGTTGCTGCTTACCAGGTATTTCTTTAAGGTTCTTGCGGGGGTTACCGATATACCCTGGCAGAATATATTTTGTTACAATCGAATTCATACCAATAATACTTCCAAGTTCAAGGTTGTACTACCTCAAATAATAGTATTAACCCTAATTCAGATATCATTTTCAAACATAAGTGTCTCACCCCGTCTATCTTCTTTCTAAAATCAGATTCCCATATTCCCCCTTGTCATTTGATTAACATTAACTGCAATGGTTCTTTAATTCGACAACATCTTTCATGAAGTGAATAACTCTTTTTCCTTGTATCACTGAACTTTTATTTCTTAAAACAAACTCCCTTGCCTTCGCACCCATTCCCTCTCTTTTATTTATATCTTCTTCAAATATCTTTTCAAGTAAACATTTTATACCTGCAGAAGTCTCATCTTCTAATAAATACGTATATTTAAAATATTCATCGGGGATTCCCTGCAGACATGTAAGAACTGTTGGCGTCCCTGATGACATATACTCTATTGTCTTAGATGGAAAAGAATACTTTGTAAATTCATTTTTAGAAAATCTTGGCGATATAAGTAAAACAACCTCTTTCTCCATCTCTTGAACAACATCATTAGGAATAATTCCATAAAAGATTATATTTTTATACATTTTTGAATAATCTTTCACCATATTTTCTAAAGGGCCATCACCGCATATCCACAGCTCAATATCTTTGCGATCTAGTTGCAAAAAACCCTCTAATAATATTTCAATCCCATTATCTGGTGTTAAACCTCCTGCGTAAAGTATTGCCATTTTTTTAATAACTCTATCAAAAACTTTCTGCTCTTCTGCTATCCCTTCCATAATCAGATAAGGTTTGGCTTTTTTGTTTATAATTTCATTCATGCCTTCTGTTAGTAAAATATATCCGTCAAAACTATTATCCAAAAAAGATGAAATTTTCCTGCTCATTTTCCCTATAAAATTAATATTATCTTTTCTACGATATATACTTACTTCCGAGCATAATGTAACTACTTTTATATTACATATTCTCCTCAGCAAAAATGCAGGGATAATGTGCACAGGGTTTGCAGAATAAGTTAAAATCACTTTCTCCTTTTTTCCTTTTGACCACTTTGCAATAAAATATATATTTTTTAGCAATGCTTTCAAAATAGAATTGATTTTTTTCTTATTACACCATAAATATTTTATATTTATGTCATAATACGCGTCTTCACCTACATCGCAATGCATACTCTTTACTTCTGGTAGGTAAGAAATAATATCCATCTTATCACCATTTAATACTTTTATCATCCCATTCAAAAGCTTTGCTTCCAACTGCTGTCTTGCATGAGAGCCCTTGCTTCCGTTATTTACCAATTGATTAAAAAACAATTCATTACAGAAATATCCTAAATATAATATATTCACTGTGCTATATATTCTCCTTATACCACTCAATTGCTTCTTTAATTCCAGTTGCAAAGCTATATTCCGGGTTATACTCCAACTCTTTCCTCGCTTTTGTTATATCCGCATTACTATGTTTAATATCTCCTTCTCTGTCGGGCCCGAATTGAGGTACTATATCTTTTCCCAGTGCTTTGTTAAGTTCATAATAGATATCAATTAGATATTCCCTACTCCCATATGCAATATTATATACTTGTCCTGCTACTTCACGAGGGGCAAGGCAAGCTTTTAGATTAGCTTCAATTACATTATCTATATAGGTAAAGTCCCTACTCTGCTTCCCATCACCGTTTATTGTCGGCTGTTCATTATTCAATAGCAACTTAATAAATTTAGGAATAACTGCTGCATAAACACCATCAGGGTCCTGTCGTTTACCAAATACATTAAAATACCTAAGCCCATAAGTTTCAAGGTCATATAATTTATAGTACAACTTTCCATATTCTTCACCTATGCGTTTAGTTAATGCATAAGGAGATAATAAATTTCCTTCCTGTCCCTCTACCTTAGGTAAAATGGGATGATCACCATATACAGAGGAACTAGAGGCATAAACAAATTTCTTGACCCCATTCTGCCTGGCAGCCTCCATCATATTCAAGGTACCTTTTATATTCACTTCTTCATAGAATAAAGGCATCTCAATACTTCTTGGGACACTGCCCCATGCAGCTTGGTGAAGTACATAATCAACATTTTCACAAGCTTTAACACAAGTTCCTAAATCTCGTATATCACCTTTGATAAATGTATAATTGGGGTTATCAATAAATAAATCCACATTAGCATGCTTTCCATTTGAAAAATCATCTAAACATCTTACTTTATATCCTTTATCCAATAAAACCTCACACAGATTAGAGCCAATAAATCCTGCTCCTCCCGTTACCAGGAACACACTGTCTTCTTTGAACCTTATATTTCTATATCCCATGATGTCCTTTGCCTTTCATTACAATCTCCAATATCTATATCCTGCTGCTTCATATTCTTTTCTATCTAAGATTCCTTTAATATCAAGCAATACTTTGTTATTGCTTGAACTATCTTTAAACATTCTATTAAAATCTTCTTGTGTGAATTTCAAAAATTGAGTATGGCCTACTGCCATAATTATGGCATCCATATCTCTAATGTCATCCAGTGAATCGAAAACAATGTCATATTCATCTTTAGCTTCCCCAGCATCTGCCTCCGGATCTGCAATCATTGGAATTATTCCATATTCTTTAAGTTCATTAACAATATCAATTACTCTAGTATTTCTAGTATCCGGACAATTTTCTTTAAATGTAAATCCTAGTATTGCTACTTTTGCATCTTTAACCGAAATATCTGCCTTTATTAGATTTTTAATTAAGTTCTCAACTACATACTTGCCCATGTCGTCATTAATTCTTCGTCCTGAAAGGATAACTTGAGAATGGTATCCTAGTTGTTCCGCTTTATATGTTAGATAATAAGGGTCCACACCGATACAGTGTCCTCCAACTAATCCTGGGGAAAAATTCAAGAAATTCCACTTTGTTCCTGCTGCTTCTAATACTGATTTAGTATCAATTCCCATTTTGTTAAAAATAATGGAAAGTTCATTCATAAAAGCAATATTAATATCTCTCTGTGAATTTTCAATTACTTTCGCCGCTTCGGCCACTTTAATTGAATCCGCTTTATGCACCCCTGCATCTACAACTAATTCGTATACCTTTGCAATAATATCAAGAGATTCTTCGTCCATCCCCGCAACGACTTTTACAATCGTTTCAAGCCTATGTACTTTATCTCCTGGATTTATCCGTTCTGGTGAATATCCAACTTTAAAATCTACACCACATTTTAAGCCTGATTCTCTTTCCAAAATAGGTACACAAACATCTTCTGTAACTCCCGGATAAACTGTAGATTCAAATACAACAATAGAGCCTTTAACTAAATTTCTACCTACTATCTTACTGGCAGACTCAACTGGCCTAAGGTCTGGTGTATGATCTGTATTCACAGGTGTTGGCACTGCTACAACATGAAACTTAGCTCCCTTAAGTTTCAATTCATCCGTTGTAAATTCAACTGTTGTTTCCTTTATTATAGTATCACCAACCTCTTTAGTTGGATCAAAACCTTTTTTATACAAATCAATTTTTTCTTTACCGATATCAAAGCCTATAACATCTGCTTTCTTGGCAAATGCAACAGCAATCGGTAGCCCTACATAACCCAATCCTACAAGTGAAATTTTTTCTTCTTTATTTTTAATTTTTTCGTATAAGTTCATTTAATATTCCCCTTTATTATAGCATCTATTTCATCTAAGTAAGCATTAACAATGATTTGCCTATCAAATTCCTTTGTTACCTTTTTTCTTGCTTCAATTCCCATAACTTCTCTTTCTTCCACTGATAATCGCATAAATTTAGATATTGATGAAATTAAGCTTTCAACATCTTTAACCTCAAAAGAAAATCCACTTACACCTTCATCAAATATTTCTTTACATCCTGATATATTGGATGCCAATATGGGTCTTCCCGTTGCTGCTGCTTCTAGCAAAACATTTGACATTCCCTCATGGTATGTTGGATGAATTATTGCACTACAGTTTTCTAAATAACTCCTTATATTATCTTTTACACCATGAAATGTAATAATATTCTCTTTTTGTAACAATTGAATTCTTTCTTCGTATTCAGTTTCGCAAAAGCCTAAAGCATCAAACTGCACATTAGCATATTCTTTTTTTATAACTTTTGCAGCTTCAGCCAGTTCTTCAATTCCTTTATCCCTCATTATTCTTCCAACGAATAAAAACTTAAAACTTTGAGTATCTTTTGGATATTCTTTGTAAGAAAATTCATTTATATTGACCCCTGAACCAGGTATAAGTCTTTCTTTAGCAGTTGTAACATAATTATCAATCATAAACTTTCTATTCGCTTGATTCTGAAAAAAGACACATTTAGCTTTTTTTAAGCCAATTCTGTAAAGTTGCAATGAAATCCACTTTGTTAATCCTTCGTTCTCAATCGCTCCTCCTAACCCCGTTATATTTGATATATAAGGAACATTTAGCATCCTACATACTATTCCCCCGTAAATATTGGGTTTTATAGTATACGTTAGCACGACCTCTGGCTTTATATCCTTTATTATATTTTTATAATGCATAATTAATTTAATATCTTGTATAGGATTAGTTCCATGACGATTAATATTAGTTTCAATATATTTACAGCCCATTTCAATTAATAAATCTATTTTTCCTCCAAAAGGTGAAGAAATATACACCTCATGGCCATCATCAATCAGATATTCTACAAGTTCTTTTCTAAAATTATAAATGACAATATCATGATTTACTAAAAACAATACTTTTTTTTTATTCCCCATTATCTTTCTCCGTCAGTTCAATTGATTCTGTCAAATCCCTTATCCTATAATTCTCCTTATCATAGCTACTCATAGACTGATCATAAACCAAATTGCCAAATATTTTATTTACCACACGAATCCTGAAAGCCATCTTTACAGCCCAATTCATTCCTTTAAACAATTTTATCTTTTTTCCATGCACTTCTGCAATTATTCTAACCATCTCACTTGTTCTCACATACTCCTTATTCTGTGGAAAGAATATTCCAGATTCTTCATTATCAATCATTATTTTAATGAATTCGCATAAATTATCTATATGAAGCATACTTCGCTCATTATCTATATCAGGAAATATTGGTATCTTCCTAGCCAGTTTTGCAAGCCGAGGATAATTACCCTTAGAATTTTTTCCATAAATCATTGGTGGTCTAATTACCACAATCTTAAAGCTTTCATCTTCTAAAGACTTAATGCCTTCCTCCGCTTGCAATTTACTATTCCCATAAAAATTACTTGGTACGGGTACAGTGTTTCTATCAATGACCCGCTTACAATTACTTCCATCTCCATATACAATAATACTACTCATAAATATAAACTGCTTTACACCTTCCCTCTTAGCCTTCTTAGCAGTGTCTATTACTAAATCCCTATTGACTCTATAATATAAATCTTCCATCTTCGGTTCAGATGAAATATGAGCTATCCCTGCCACATGAAATATCACATCATACTGCGAAAAATCTTTTTTTCTCCAAAAATCCCCCTTCATATCCACAGTATCTATTTTATATGTATCAGGCTTCTTCATAAGCCAATTTTCAAGAGAATTACCTATATAACTATCTTTACCCGTGATTAATACCTTTTTCATCATCTCACCCTATAATATTATTGTAAATTAGTTACTGATTAATCAAACGTCAAATACCTTTTTCTTCTTTTCCTTTAGTCGTCTTTACTATCATACCCGTACCACCTTCAACAATACCTTTTCTACCAAATACAACACTAAATGTTCCTAAAAAACATATAGCATCAAACAATATGCTTTTTTTTCTTACATACTCTCCGTCTAACTTTGCCTTTTCTTCAATAGGCAACTCATCTCTACCATTGATCTGGGCCCAACCCGTAAGCCCTACAGGCACATCATTAGCCCCATACTTATCTCTCTCTTCAATTAAATCATACTGATTCCACAATGCGGGTCTTGGACCAATGATACTCATTTCGCCTTTAAGAATATTAATAATTTGCGGAAGTTCATCTAAACTTGTCTTTCTTAAAAACTTACCAACTCTTGTTATCCATTGCTCTGGGTTTTCTAAAAGATGTGTCGGAGTATCTTTAGGGGTATTAATTTTCATAGTTCTAAACTTGAGTATATAAAAATGAGACTTATGTATACCTATTCTCTTTTGTCTAAAAAAAATAGGGCCCGAGGAGTCTAGTTTTATTGCCAATATTAAAAGCAAAAAAATTGGTAATAATAATACTAAACCTATAAGAGATAGTATAAAATCAATTAATCGTTTAAACTTTAAATACATTACGCCACCTCAAAAATTATTGATTAACAATTACTCTTATTAATAAAATATAACTTTTCTCAAAAAATCTCTATGTATAATCTTTCTGCCAAATCAACCCTTTTTATTTGGCTACTATCTACATATTTTTTCAAATCATCTTTGTTAATTTCCATATATATCAATACAGCAGGTTCTGCTTCTTTCATGTTGAGTTGTTGCTCATTTTCGATTATTATAATTTTAGATTTCACATTAAAAAACTCAAATTCATCAATTGAAATATGGATAATCTCTTTCATATCGTGATCATTAACCCACACAAAAATAGTATCATATGTTTGAGACAATTCACCCAATATTCCTTTTATCTTTTCTTTTGTTTCATATATTACTCTATAATGGGCTTTTATATAACTCACCGTCTTTTTTGTTTTTTCCATCATCCCGGCAGGAGTCAGCATATAAAGCACTTGCTTTTGGGATACCTGTGTCATTTTGATTAAGCCTTCTCTAATCATCTTGTTTATTAATACATTAACAGTACTTACAGACACTCCCATTTTTTTTGAAAGTTCACGTTGCGTAACTCTTTCATTTCCTGCAATTTCTGACATAATAGTATATTCATTATCAAAAAGTACATTTCTATTTTCTGGCAAACTTATCCCTCTTTCAGCACATCAGCAAAACACCAAGCACACCGTTCGAAAATCAAACACTAGAAACATCTTACCTCTTTAGAATTTATTTGTCAATAAAAATCTATTTGAAATAAAACCTGAAAGCAGATTCTTTGAACGGTGTACGAACAATTTATCAACCATCATAGAAATTAATAACATAATATCAAATATAGTCTTTTTTATTAGATTCAATTAATTTTCTTCCATCAATATATTATTACTCTCTATTGATTTGGATCCTCCCATTGCCAATAATAACCATAAAATCGGTGTAATTATAGGAAGGCCAAGATTCACGAAAGCCTGAGCACTATAACAAATCACTCCAAAAACTATTGCAATGATGTAAGGATTCCTATTTTTATAACTAAAGCATTTCTTTATATAAGACAATATAAGTATTATATAAGAAATTAAACCAGCAATCCCAATGGTGAGTAAATATTGTAAATATTCATTATGAGCACTATCAAAGATTTCATTATAGGGATTTCCATAAGTTCTACGCATTAGTAAAATACCAAACGTTTCCGGGCCAAATCCAAAAATTTTCTTCCATATAGTAAATTCCCCAAATTGTTCTATTGCATTTCTCCAAATATATCCCCTGTGGGTTCCCCATTGGTCATTAAAGATAAAATAACTTCCATACTTTTCATATGATTCTATATTTCCCAATATATTACAATCATACATAATATATACAATGAAAATTATTACTGCAAAAATTAATGTCAACCAAATATATCTAAATATATTTCCATATTCTTTATATCTCGATTTTGTTATATAATCTATAATACACCATATCAAAATCAATCCCCATAAAGCAGCGATCCAATACAATAGTAATTTAGAATCAGCAATCACAGTAAATATACCATCAACTCTTCGTACTGTATTTTTAAAATAAAAATTAATCCAATCAATAACTTTGATCACCGAAAAAAAAGTAGCTAATACTATTAAATAGCTTTGAATTCCTTTTTTATTAGAGAATAGATATAAAGGTAAAAAAACAAATAATGTAGCCAAAGAAATATATGCATTATCACTAGCGCCCATAATAATAGCAAAAAAAGTAATGATCATGCATAAATAATAAAAAACAGTTTTTTTTCTTTCTACGGAGGCTGCAAAAAGAACTGTCGCTATAGCTGCAATTATACCTACATAAGCAGTATAGGTGTTAATATTACCTATCGTTGATGTAAAACTGAGCTTCTGCTTATCCATTACAAAAGCCTTAAAGCGAAAAATATCCATCTGAAAATAATCTGTGATACCAAATATTGATACAAAGCATCCTGTAATAAGGATAAGATTAATGTAATAGTTTTGATATCTCCAAAATTTACTTACACAAAAATATGATATTACATATAGGCTTAATAAGAAAAATCCAGTAAATCGACCTTCATTTCCCCAAAACGATTCATACAAATAATCTGATGATAACGTTGAAATAAGTGATACCAAAAGAAAGCTTAAAATAGAACAATCTAATAAGTTTGCTTTTTTTATAAGGTTTTTTACAGAAAAATCCTTATAACAGTGCAAAATAGTCTCCCTTCTAGCAGTTAAAAAATAAACTAGCAAAAGCACAAGCATCAAACCTGTACATATGCAATAGAAATAATATTTGACTGCAAGTATATCAAAATAGGCATTTTTAACAACAATAGGCAATCCTACTCCAATCAACACTACATATATTCCAAGAATCATCGTTAAATAAGTACCCTTTTCATTTGCCAACTTTATTTTCATTCTTGTTACCATTCCTTTCACTTCACTCAAGGCACAAACAACTAATGAAAATATTGTGCCCCTATACTGTTTTTTTATAATTATCATATGGATTAGCAATACAATACAAACACAAAAGATGAGTAGTGAATGGTACTTCCTACCTTTCATTCTTAAATGTACCGTCAACCCTTCAATCACAAAGAAGCGGAACTTAGTATCTAGACTCTTATGATTGATAATAAACCATGTATATTTAGTCGTAGGAGAACAGTTATTGCTATTTTTAGGGGAGTGCTATTTTACTAAAACTTCAATCCCCATATGTCGTGGTGTTAATAACCACAAAAAGGGGATCATTGTAACCTTTTCTACTACCAGTTCTGACCTTCCCAAATTTCATTGCTCATAACATTAATTTATTCAAAAATACTGCGGATACTATTAGGAACAAAACTACTCTCAAATTTATTCTCAAGAATATAAAAGCTCATTTTGCCATGTCTTTGTTATTCTCAAATCACAAGGCTATGTTGCTTCACCATTAGTCAGGTGCAATGATAAAAGGAGGTTGTATTCTGTTTTCTTTTTACTCTTTCTCATTGTAAAGTAATTATTTTTCTTAGTATAACATCTTACATTACTATATTCAATATTTCTGCATTTTAAATCTCGCATTAAAATTCCCTGCAGACCTGACAGCATTTTTCTGCCTCCATTCTGCAGGGATATCTTTTATTTCTAATATCATTTCAAAGCCATATTTATTTAGGCCCGATACTAAAAGAAACATAGTCACCATGAATAGTATATAATATTTTACCATCGCCAAATGGTGTATAATATTCACTTCGCATAACTGTTTGATCATATTCAGATGCTGTATATATAGGATTATATATCATCTGAGGTGTGCGGCTTATTAAGGTACACATCGCCAATAAAGCAGTTTCCATACCAGCATCAAATGCGACATAATCAATTAATTCATAATGATCTCCTGACTTGATTAATTTTAACTTTATTTCTCCGCCAGGCGCATAAGTAATAGAAGTCCCATCAATTAAAAAGGAGTTCTCCATAACAGTATTCAAAGAATTCATGGCTTCTATACTTCCTGTAATTCCCCAATTATCATTTGATAAATTTTCAGTAGCAAATGAGGACAACGAAGGAAATTCAATACCCTTCAATAAGGTGGCTGCTTTTTGATTATTTATTTCGCTAGAAGGTCCTACGTTCTTATTTTTTTGATTATTTCCTTTTGTAGCATCATAAACACCAGATTTATTTACATAATATCCGTCTGGAGTACGTTTATTAGCCCACATATCCCCATTGGTTTCGTCCAGGTAATACCAGCTTCCATCCTCATCAAGAAACCATCCCGTTTTCATATGACCATTTGCCTTATCAAGATAGTACCACTCTTTTTTATCCTTTATCCAACCAGTTTCCATCACTTCATTTTCAGAAAAGTGATACCATAAATCATTAATTTGCAGCCACTTATTGCTTGCATAGGAAGAATTTGTCTCTAGGTATTTCCAATTACCATCCTGATGCTGCCATGCTGCAAAAACAGTAGAAACAGATGCCAAACTAATTAAAATTGAAACCCCTATAGTAGTCAGCTTTTTCTTCATTCTATTCTCCTTTTTTTAAAGGGGGAACGTCAATATGACGTCCCCCCTTTATATTTATAGCTATAATCTTATAAAAATTACATTATTTTTCTTCAAAAACAGCTATAATCTTACCATTCTTAACCTGATAGCAAATAGAATCACCATCTTTAGCTTTTGTTCTATCGCCTGTTTCTACCTTACCTGTAGTATTTACAAGATGATAGGTAACACTACTAGTATTAGCTGGGAATGTGTAGTAAGCATTATCTTTCTTCTGAGTAACAGCTTCACCATTTACTGTAGTTGTGCTGTCAGCAGATAATGTTGCTCCTAAAGAAGTAACAAACTGATCTGTTGTAAGCAATTTAATGGTAGTAATTGTAGTTCCAGTCTTTGTAACTTCGACAACAGAATATTTATCATCTTTGTCAGCCTTTACTAACTTACCATTCAGATAATACTTGTCACTATCTTCACCAATCTTACCAGCACCTTTGGTTCCGCCGGACTTATTGAACAAGAAAGTAAAGCTATCGCCATCAATATCAACGGTCTGTTTTCCAGTCTTCATTGAACCATCTTCACCACCGCCGAAATAATAAGCATAAGTCACATAATCATCAATAGAAGATGACCAGTCAAAGTTCGGTGTTGTTTCACCAGCTTTCCAAGAACCAGCAGTAGCATTGGCAAAGGCATCAAATTCACCTTCAGTATCATAGTAATCACCATCATGAATGGTTACAATCTGGTTCTTATCTGCCTTTAAAACAGAAATGAACTTAAGGCCAGAAACCATACCACCCTTGTCATCAAATGCATACTTTTTGCCATTAATAGTCTTTAACTGATTAGCAACCAGTCTGCCATCATTATCACTATAATACCATCTGTCTTCGTCATTGTTGTATCTAGTAGCATTTAAGCCTCTTGCAGGAACAACTTTAAACCAGCCCTTATTAACTCTTGCACCATCTTCTGGTGTTCCATAGTATCTCCACTGCTGGGACCGAGCGCCCGTAACAAGAGTACTTGGTGTTGCAGTTGTTGTGCCTGGAGTTACATAGCTTGCATTCTGGCTCCACTCTGCAGTCATTCTACCATCGGTATCAAATGCATACTTTTTGCCATTGATAGTCTTGCCTGTTTCGTTCTTCATTTTTCTACCGTTAGTCTTAAAGTAGAACCAACGATCCTGATCTTCATCATCAAATGCTGTATCTGCATCTGTATCACTTGCATTACTATCTGTAATACTTAACTGAATCCAACCTACAGTCATAGCTCCATCATTCTCATCACCAAAGTAGAACTCGCCGCCACTACTTGCTGACCATGCATCATCGCCTGTGACTCTTTCACCATTTGTGTCAACCCAGCCATAAAGCATTTTTCCATCATTATCAAAAACATACTTTTTGCCATTAATGGTTTTCAGATTTACAGTATTATTGTCGGAGCCTTTGATAGCTTTACCATTAGCCTGGAAATAATACCAGTGGTTAGCTGCTTCATCATCATCGCCATCATAATCTTCGTTCTCAATGGAAACCCACTGATTAGTTACCATGGCGCCATTCTCATCTACATAATAGAAGTTATCATTGTACTCAATAAGAGCATCAGTAGACATCTCTCCATCATCGTTAAGATAGAACCAGTTGTCACCAGATTTCTCCCACTTTTCAGATGCTAAATCGCCGTTCTTGTCATAGTACACCCATGTGCCATTCTCTTCTGCCCAGCCAGTAGCTGCGAAAGAGGACATGGAAGCGCCTAATGCCAGCAGTGCTGCTGTTGATAATACAGCAACTAATTTTGTCTGCTTTCTCATAATTAATGCACTCTCCTTTTTTCTTTTTGAAATATTTTTTCTGAAATTCCTAATTGCATTACGAGGTAATTATACTTCCTATATTGGAAATAATCAATACTTTTTTTACTTTTTTTGAATATTCTTCAAAAAACGAACAATATTTACATTTCCGCCAGAAGCTCTCAACTCCTCCATCACATGGAACAGTATAATACATTTTTTAGGAAAATGCTATAACATTTCTCTGTTCATTTTCTTACGGAATCTTTACGAAAGAGTCGTTCTTCCTTATTTAAATAGTAACACTTTCGAAAAATTCATTTCATCCCCCCTCAACAACAAAATATCTGCATTGCATCCCCGCCATTTTAATGATATAATGTTCACAATATATTCAATATTGGTATTTTTGAACACTTTTTCCATCACCACAAACCACACGGAGGTCATAAAATTATGGATCGTAACGTCATTATCTGCCGTTCCATTCTGGAAAATCCGGCTGTAACGCAAAGAGATTTATCAAAGGAACTCAATGTTTCCTTAGGAACCGTTAATAGCTTAATGAAAGAATGCATAGAAAAAAAGTACTTTGAAGTCGGAAACAAAAACGAGTCCTGCACCCTTCTTCCGGCTGGACAGGCTCTGCTGGATCAGCATAAGGTCGACGGAGCCCTCATCATAGCCGCAGGCTTTGGCTCCCGTTTTGTTCCCCTGACCTTTGAAACTCCAAAAGGCCTGTTAGAAGTATTGGGGGAGCGTATGATCGAGCGCCAGATCCGCCAGCTTCATGAAGCAGGAATCACGAATATCACCATTGTGGTCGGCTATTTAAAAGAAAAATTTGAATACCTCATCGACAAATACCAGGTAAAACTTCTCTACAACCCGGAATACTCTCACAAAAACACCCTGGCAACCATCTATCATGCCAGAGAAGTCCTCCGGGGCCGGAATATGTACGTGCTCTCCTCCGACAACTGGATGCGCCACAACATGTACCACGCCTATGAAGGAGGCGCATGGTATTCTTCCTCTTATATGGAAGGGGAAACTTCCGAGTGGTGTCTGGACTACAATAAAAAGGGCCGGATTCTGAATGTATCCGTGGGCGGATGCGACCAATGGGTCATGTATGGCCCCGTATTTTTCTCCAAATCCTTTTCAGAACAGTTCCTTCCCGTCCTGGAAGCATATTATAATCTGCCCGGCACCGAACCCTTTTACTGGGAAAATGTCTTTATGGAGATGTTATCCGGCGAAGCCGCCAGAAAGCTTCCTCAACTGCCCCAGGCCTGCCTTGAACCGGAGATGTTCATAAACCGCAGGCCTGCCCATGAGGTTTATGAATTTGAAAATCTGGAGGAGCTGCGCCGTTTTGATATAAGATACCAGCACACCTCCGACAATCAGGCCATGAAGCTGATTTCCCAGATCTTCCAGGTAAAGGAATCTGAAATCACTGAAATCCGCTGTTTAAAATCCGGGATGACCAACAAGTCTTTCCTATTTAAAATAAAAGACCGCCACTACATCTGCCGCATCCCCGGACCGGGAACAGATCTTTTGATTAACAGGAAACAGGAAAAGGCCGTTTACGATGCCCTGTCCGGATATGATATTTCAGAAAATGTAATTTATTTTGACGGGGAAACAGGATATAAAGTCTCTGAATTTTACGAAGACTCCCACAATGCAGCCCCACACAACCGGGAAGAAATAGTGCGTTGCATGGATGTTGTCCGAAAATTCCATCATTCCGGACTTAAAGTAGATCACTCATTTGATCTCAGAGAACGGATTGATTTCTATGAGAACCTCTGCAAAACTTACGGAGACACCTTATTTGACGATTACCGCCAAATCCGCAAACAGATGGATGAACTTTTAAATAAGCTGGACTTCTTAAACCATGAGAAGGTGCTCTCCCACATCGATCCCAACGTGGATAATTTTTTAATTCTGCCTTCAGGCGATATCCGTTTGATCGACTGGGAATACGCAGGCATGTGCGATCCCCTTGTGGATATTTCCATGTGTGCGATTTATTCCTACTACACCCAGGAGGAGACAGACGACCTTATAGAAATCTATTTAAAGAGGAAGTCCACTGACGAGGAGCGGTTTACGGTTTACGCCTATATGGCCCTCGGCGGATTTTTATGGGCTCTATGGGCCGTTTACAAGGCTTCTCTGGGAGAAGAGTTTGGAGAGTACACTATCATCATGTACCGCTATGCAAAGAATTACTACAAAAAGTGTCTTGAAATTTCCAATATATGATTTCTTTGGAAAAATGTCCGCAAATCGTAATAAATTATTTATGCATTCTGACCCGTACTATGCTATAATTACCATATATATGAATAAAGTTTAGCTGGAACAGGAGGAGGAAAACTGCATGCGATATGGAAAAAAGGCGGCTGCGCTGCTGCTGACAGGACTGATCGGAACCGCTGTCCTGATACCGGCCCAGACGGCTTGGGCTGCTACGGGCTGGGTTTCGGAGGGCTCCAGTTGGAAATATATAGATCAGGATGGCTCAGTGCATAAGGGCTGGGTGAAAACTTCTGACGGAACATTTTACTTTCTGGACCTTTCCACAGGCTACATGGCAACGGGCTGGAAGCAGATCAACGGAAAGTGGTATTATTTTCATTCCAACGGCGCTATGGCTACCAAATGGGTCCAGGATGGGGGAAAGTATTACTACCTCATGGATGATACCGGTGTTCTCGTAAAGGGATGGCTAAAGATCGGAAACGATTATTATTATATGAAGGGCGACGGTTCCATGTCTGCCGGCTGGCGGGAGATGGACGGCGGCTGGTATTATTTTAAAGAAAACGGAAAGTGCACCATCGGCTGGGGACAGGTTGGAAATGACTGGTTTTATTTCAACTCCGACGGAAAGATGGCTACCGGCTGGAAGCAGGTGGACAACGCCTATTACTACTTAAATGCTGATACCAAATCTATGCTGGGACGGATGATGACAGGCTGGCTCAGTGACGGAACCAACAAATATTATATGGATAACAGCGGTAAAATGGCTCATGGCTGGAAGCAGATTGAAGGGTCCTGGTATTATTTCAATGAATCCGGACACACCATGACCGGTTGGATACAGCTTTCCGGGGTTTATTACTATCTCGATCCCTCCAGCGGCAAGATGGCAGCCAACACGACTCTTACCATTGACGGAAAGAATTATACATTTGCCTCCAACGGGGCTTATCAGGAAAATGGCTCCGGTACTCCCTCTGCAAATACGGGCAATAACGCTCCGGGAGAGACATCTTCTGGAACCACGATTCCCGGCGGAAGCGGCAGTTCCACTCCGTCAGGCTCTGGCGGACCGGGCGGTTCTTCTTCCGGCGGAAGTGATTTAAGCGGTGCTCCCGGCAGTTCCTCCAACGATACCCCCGGCAGTCCTTCGGGCTCTTCTGGTTCCTCCGGCGGCGGAGTATACGAATTACAGCCTGGGCTTACAACAGGACCTGGCTGATAAGGTTATTTTGTATCTGTGTGGGCATCCGCACCTTTGCGCGGATGCTCATTTTTTACGCAGACATAAGAGACACTCATGATTCCATAAAACAAGAAGGACAAGGAGGAAACGATTTTGAGACACAAGAAGGTTTGCAGGCAGTTGGCTGCAGCGGTATTATGCGCTGTTATGGGGATGACCTCAGGACTTTACCCGGTCATGACTTCCCAGGCAGCGGGATATGAAAAAGTAAACGGGTATTATCAGATGAAGGACGGCACTGTGATCAAGGAAGCCATTGCCAGGGGAATTGATGTTTCCAGATGGCAGGGCAATGTAAACTGGCAGGCTGTGGCGGCAGATGATGTCAGCTTTGTCATGCTGGGAGCCAGATCGAGAGGCGTGACTGATCCTTATTTTCACACCAATGTCCAGGGCGCAACATCCGCGGGGCTGAAGGTGGGAGCTTATATTTATTCTCTGGCAACAACTCCTGACATGGCAAGGGAGGAAGCAGATTTTATGCTGAACCTGCTGAAGGATTATCCTATTTCTTTCCCCATTGCCTTTGATGCGGAAGACAATGCCACTCTCGGAACCCTTCCCCCTTCCCAGGTCAGCGAAGTGATCAATGCATTCTGCAAGCGGGTGGAGGAAGCGGGTTATTATCCCATTGTTTATGCCAATGATTACTGGCTGTCAAAGAAGATTGATTTATCCATCATGAAATACGATGTGTGGGTGGCCAGATATGAGGCGAAGCACGTTTATCCTAATCCCATTATGTGGCAGGTCACCAGTACCGGCTCCATCAGTGGAATCAGCGGGAATGTTGACATTGACTTTCTCTATAAGGACTTGACTCCAAAGCTTCCCGGAAATATGTGGAGAACCATCGGCGGAAAGACTTATTATTATCAGAATTACTCCATGCAAAAGGATGCCTGGATCAATGACGGAACCGGCTGGTTTTATATGAACGAAGAAGGGCTGACCACCAAGGGCTGGCTGGATAAGTCAGGGCTCCGGTATTACCTCAATGAAATCACAGGCCGCATGGATACAGGCTGGAAGCTGATGGATGGAAAGTGGTATTTCTTCAATGCAAGCGGCTCCATGAATACGGGCTGGCTCTCAGAAGGCGGACAGAGGTATTATCTGAATTCTGACGGCACCATGGCAACGGGCTGGCAGGGCTTAAACGGCCAGTATTACTATTTAGACCCCTCCTCCGGTCAAATGGCAACCGGCTGGAAGGATATCAACGGAAAGCGGTACTTCCTCCAGGACAGCGGCGTCATGGCCACAGGCTGGGTGGATCACAACGGTTCCCGGTATTACTTAAACAATGACGGTTCCGTGGTTACAGGCTGGCATACGGACGGCGCTTCCAGATATTATCTGGGCGAAAACGGCGCTGTTTCTACAGGCTGGAAGCAGCTTGACAATGACTGGTACTTCTTTAATCCAAACGGTGCGACAGCATCAGGCTGGGTGAATCCGGACGGAAGCTGGTATTACATCGGAACGGACGGAAAGATGCAGTCCGGATGGCTGGATGAGCGGGGAACCAAGTATTATTTGAGCAATTCCTCCGGTAAAATGACCGTAGGCTGGAGACAAGTAGATGGAAGCTGGTATTATTTCGGCGGAAGCGGCGCCATGGTGACTGGTATGACCCAGGTCGATGGACAGCAGTATTATTTGAATCCGTCTGACGGAAAGATGGCGGCATCTACGGTATTCACTTTAGACGGAGTTTCCTACACGGCTGATTCAAACGGCGTCTGCACCCTGACCCCGGCAGCGGTTCCGGAACAGACAGAGCAGAACACGCAGGGAGATCAGAGCGCTCCGGCGCCTGCTGAATCTCCGGCACCGGATTCAAGTACCAATCCTACAAAGGAAATCGGTCCTGGAATCCGCTGATGAGTGACATGATTGAAAGACAATAAATAAGGTACCTTGATTGGCCTGCCTGAAGTGATCTCCTTAAATTAGATTTTTTAGTCTGATTTAAGGAGGCACATCAGCAAAAGCCTTTCAGGGTACCTTTTTTATGATAATTTTATTCCTCAAAATTTTTCGTCTCTCCCACTATATAAATGGGCCTGTCCTTCAGTTCTGCAAACAGGATGGCGATGTAATTGCCGATCACTCCCACAATCAGAAAAAGAACTGCAAACATAAAGCAGATCAGCACAATGGTGGTGGCATAACCGTTTGGAGTTCCCACCCTGGCCCAGCTCCATATGGTGTAGATCATCATCAGCACACCCAAAAGTCCGGCTCCGGCTCCGGCGTAAATTCCAAGCTTTAAGGGGAGGTTGGAAAAGCACATGATGGTATTTACGGAAAGGGTGACCAGTTTTTTGATGCTGTATTTGCTCTCTCCTGCCACTCTGGTTCCGGCTTCATATTCGATGGTGGTCCGGTTAAAGCCAATGCTTTGCACATATCCCCGCAGAAAACGGACCTTTTCCCTGTAGCTTTCCTTTAGTACCTTTGCGGCTCTGCCGGATACAGCAAAGAAATCGGACGCATTTGGCTCAAATTTCACATCGGAAAGCAGGTTGATCAAATGGTAAAAGGCTGAGGAAGCCAGGTTCTTAAACCAGCCGGCTGACTCATTTTTCGTCCGGACCATGTTGATGACATCATAACCCGCCTCGAATTTCCCAAGGATTTGGGGCAGATACTCCGGGGGATGCTGAAGGTCTGCGTCCATGCAGACAATTCCGTCCCCGCTGCTGTAGTCCAGCCCTGCGATCATGGCAGCTTCATGGCCGAAGTTTCTGGAAAAGCTGATGACCTTTACGCGCTCATCACGGCTGGCCAGAAAGTCAAGGACTCTCATGGTGCCATCCTGACTTCCGTCATTTACAAAAATCAGCTCATAGCTCCAGGGGAGTTTCTTTAAAATTCCGGCTGTTTCCTCATAAAACTGTTCCAAAGCCATTTCCTCGTTGTAGCAGGATACAACGACTGACAATGTTTTTTCCATATTCTCTGTACTCCTCATGCTATTGCTGTTCCTCTGCTTCTTTTTTTAAATAATACTGTTCGAATTCTTTCGATGCCTGGACCGATGTCTGGCTGTGCTCTCCGTTTATATCCACTGCAGCCAGAAGGTTTCCCTTCTCATAGAACACCGGAACCAGCTTTCCCCATTCAATCAAATCTTTTACCAGGGTATAGGAGCGCAAATCGCCACCCATATAGCCTGCCTGAACGTAGACGTAATCGGTTTTCGCATAATCCATGAACTCCACAAAATAATCCATTTTCTTGACCAGAACCACATTTCCCCATACGCCTGTGATGTCATCATATGACTGGGCGCTGCAGGGGAAGGACAGTACCTGGGGATGATCTCCTACGGCGATGAGCCGGGTCCGGGGATCAGAAGCCAGAATGTCCCAGATTCTTTCATTTCCCTTGAAAACCATGTCCTGTCTGGCCGCTTCCCGGTGGTTATAGTACCCTTTATGGCGGAGGGAAGGAGGTGAAAAACCAACGCTCCAACTCCAGTTTGTCATGGAGGTGATGAACAGGGAAAAGAGGAAAATTCCGGCTCCGGCCCCCATTGCAGCCCTCCATACCGCTTTTTCTCCTGTGTCTAAGGCGGTTTTCAGTACATAGACCGCTGTCAGCACATAAAAAAGCATAAAGTAATTTCCATCTACCTGATGGAGCATGACCAGACTCACAAGGTTTACCAGCAGAAATGGGATATACACCATTGTCAGCAGGACGGAAGCGTTCCGGTTACTGGCTCTATCCACATTTTTGCCGTAAAAACGGCTGATAATCCACAAGATGAACAGGAAATACAGCACAAATCCGCCCCAGGCCAGAATGACATGGTCCATATCCCTGCCTGTAGGGGAAAGGAAGAAGCCATAAATCCGTTTTATCAGGTGAAAGGCCTGTTCTTTTATGGACCCGGTTGGAGCGGAATTGGGTATGGTATTGACTTCAAAGGGGTATTTCATCTGAAAGCCAAGCCTTGTCAGCAGGGAGGAAAATACGGAGGTAAGGGGCAGGCCCGTAATTACCATGGTTCTTGCCCATATGCCTGCCAGGGCCACTGCCGATGCTGCCAGAACTGCCAGGGAGCCTGTATTTTGCATCCCCGATTTTCGCTGAGGGAGAAATCCCTTTCCGAAAATGCATAAAAGGGCCATTCCGAAAGCAGCGGTGGAAAAAACCAGGGCAGTGGGTTTTAAGGTCAGGCTCAAGAAAAAGGCGGAAATTCCATAACACAAATGGCGCCAGGACCGGGGGCCTGCTTTGATGCAGCAAAGAAGATGGTAAATCATAATCTCCTGAACGAGAAGAGTCATCACATCACTTTTAGCAGTTACCGCCATATTCATGATGCCGGGAGTTGCGGAAAGCAGGGCGGCCAAAAAGACAGACCGTTCCCGGTTCATGTAAAGCCGTCCTATCCGGCAGCCCATATAGAGGACTCCCCCTGCCAGCCACAGGTTGACGGAAGTTAAAAAGCTGTAGGAGGGAAGCAGGGATAATGGCAGGGTCAGGACTTCAAAGCCTTTGGAATACGTATAGACAATCCCGATTGTACCCATGTTTTCGTAGATTCCGCGGCCATTGTTCAGGATGTATCCTGATCTGACACCGTACCACAAACTGTCATAATCCACCGAGATATTAAGCCGTCCGGCCTGGAGGCATACCATTGCCATGAGAAAGGCCAAAAGAAGAACTTCCCTGCGGTTCCAGGGCTGGTTTTCCGCTCTTACTATTTCTCGCGGGTGTTTTCGGCTGGCTTGGAGTTTCCAGACAATTGATACCGCTGCCCCGCTGATTAAAACAAACCCGGTCAGGTATGGAATGCTTCCAATGCCCAAAGCGGACATGAGGCAGAAAACCGCGATGAGAAAAGCAGAGCCTGTGAGAAAATCGGCACCTGTTCCGTCTTTTCCCGGAAGCTTCCACAGAACAGTTCTTAAAAACCTGCCTGCAAATACAAGATAAGCCATGTACAGTCCGGAAACCAGAACCGGAAAGAAGACCTGATGGACCCACAAAAAGATTGACAGGAGAAGGGCGGCTGCCCCTGTCCTCTGCCGCCTTCCGGGAATCAGGAGGCCAAAAGCACAGAAGGCAGCCAACAGTCCTGCTGTCTCTGCCAACATGGTTCTATATTCGTTCTGGTTCATGACCCACTGGAATGTCTCCTGATGGAGGATACTTTCCAGTGAATGCAGAATTCCTGCTGCAAAAACCAGCAAGAACAGCCAAATCCCATATCTCTGCTTTTGTGCCTGCTTCATAAAAACCTCCGGATATCATTTTTCCTTTGCAAAATCGCTTCGGAAAATGCTGTATCCATTTTCTTTTAATATTGTCAAGGCGTTCCTCACCTTGGCACCGCTGTCCGGTCTGGAGCGGCGGTATTCAAAGTTATCCTTCAGCTCATCATCCGTGTATTGTTCAAAATTCAAAGCTATTTCTGCCCTTGTTTCAAAGCTGTCCTTGCGGTGAGGCGCCTTTTTTATTTCTTCATAAGTGGTGTAGCCATTTCCCGCCAGAAACAGCACACAGGCTCCGGCAGCGGCCAGCCGCACGGCAAACCTGTTTTTTATCCTTTTTTTCTTCATCACAAGGGCAAAGGTGAGCAGGATTCCCAGAATTCCGGTCTGAAACTGAAGCGCATACCGGGAACTGATTCCATAGTTTTCCTGCAGGAATATCCATCTGGAAACCAGAATGAGCACATGGTTCATCCCTCCTGATACCATGAGCATCAGGGGGAGGATGGAGTCTTTATAGAGCCGGTATTTCATATAAAGCCACAAGGCCAGCAGATACAGCGCCATCACCAGAAGACCGAGAATGAGAAATGGGCCATTGCTGGAAAAGATATTCTCTGCCGCTTCTCCTCCTATGACCATGGAAGAAAAAGATTTTATCAGAAAACGGACAAAGAAACCGGGCGTATCCATTAGCTGGGTGAGCAGGGATACTTCTGCCGGGGCGGCGTGATCCTCTATTGCATAAGAATTACTCCACATATACAAAAGAAACGGAACCAGGGCACTTAGTCCATAAACGCTGTATTTCGCCCTTTCTCCCTTCTTTGCCAGGAAAAACAGGAAGCAGCAGGCAAGGACCACAGTTACGGAATATATGGCGCAATAAGGGCCTGCCACTAAAAGGGTGGTGAAAAAGGGGAGTATAATCAGCTTTATCTGGTCACGGGGCCATTCCTCTTCGTTCCATTTTCGGTCCAGCAAATCATAATGGTAATAAAAGCAGACAAAGGACAGAAAGTGGGCCCAGCCGCTTCCGTTTGTCAGCATTTCCCATTTGTTGAGGCTGAAAACCACTGCCGTCAGGATGATAATCCAGATGAGGGAAAGCCTTTTCCTGAGGCAGTACCTCGCCAGAACGATCCCGGAAAGTCCCAGGGCCAGAACTCCCAGCACCCGGTCAAACATGGTGGAGTAGCTGAAAAGGATCACATTGATAATCCTTCCCAGATAATTGACGGGAATTCTGGTGAAGATGTCAGGCACAAAAAATTTGGCAGGATTCCATACGTCAGGCAGATAGCTGTTCACCAGGCGTATATAATCGGTATAGATTCCCTCACTGGTGGATGCAAAGATGTACCAGAGGCAGAAAAACGTTCCCAAAACAGGAAATAAGTAATATAAATAACTGCGCTTCATAAATTCCTCCCTGTCGCTTAATCTGCGGTTATTTCAGCAACCACAGCAAGGTGCTTTTCTCCTCTTTGTTCTGATGCATTTTCATAATAAAAGTTGCATTCAAAGTCCAGTTCCTTGATCTGAGAGGGCTCTCCGGCGATTTCTGCGGTCACAGTAGAGGCATTTATAGGAATGATCTGCTTCTTGTTTCCATTTATGGTCACGGTGATGGTTTCCAGGCCTGTAATATTTCCGGGATAATAGAATTTCAGGCCGATCTTTCCTTCTTTTCCCGTCATGACCTTGATTCTGGCGCTTTCATCCAGCCAGCCGTCTTCATAGCAGCCATAAACCGGCTCTAATTTGATCCGTTTTACAAAATCCGTTATATCCTGGAACCGGTTATGAGCCGGTTCTTCTCTTAAAATAAGCATATTGGGCTTCACCAGTCCGATGTCGTGAATGGAATCGATGAAATAGACCTCTGTGCCTTCTGCCTTCCGTTTCTTATCGAAGGTCTTAAAGAAGGTCTGGGCTGTAAAATCGCTCATTTCGTAGGAATTTCCGATCATATAAATCTTTTTTCCGAATATGCCGTCTTTATACTTCCCATAGGTTTCTTCTGCCAGGGAATTATACCGCAGCTGATTGGGCCAGTAATACAGGTTTTCGTATTTCCCCCGATAAAAGCTTTCCACCGGAAACATGATGAGTCCGTAAACCAGAAACAGGCCGCAGTAAAGAAGGGGCCAGGAGATGCGGACTTTCATTTCCTGTCTGGGAGCTGCGATTTTGCACATATAAGCGGCCAGAAGCCATGCTCCTGTCATGGATACATAAATCCACCTGGTTTCCACCCGGATGGTGACGCTGGAGGAACCGATGCACAAGGCGATGAACAGCAAGAACAGACCGATAACGGGAAGGCGTTCTTTTAGCGCTTCCTTCTCTTTTAAAAGCCTGATCAGGAAAATCACGGTCATGGTGAGCAGAAACAGGTCAGAAGCTATGACAAATACCCGGACCCAGGCAGGGGACGCTCCCCAGCTTAAGCCGCTCAAATGTTCTGGGCCTGCATTGATTCCGAAGATATAAAGAACCTGACTGAACGCATAACGGAACGTATCCGAAATCCGGAAGGTATCCGCCACATTGGTCCCTCCGGTTCCTGCCGGAGATATGGTTCCGATGGTGAGAAAACGGATGGCCTGGACAGCCAGAAATGCGGCAGTCACATGAAGCCAGGGCTGTCTGCGTTTTTCCTTTTTCATGAGAAAGGCTCCGTAGAATAAAACCAGCAGTGCCATATACCGCTCATGGATGAAGCAGACGGAAAAATACAGCACCGATGCCCAGGGCAAAAGCCTTTTTGTCTCCTCTCCCGACAAATAGCGGTAGAGGCAGTAAAGGATTCCTATGGCAGCCCATAAGGCCAGGCTTTCCATCAGGCCGTAGACCTGGCTGATCTGGTAGTAGGACATCCTGGAAAGCAGATATAAAATACCGCATAAAAATCCCACCGGCCACCGGTCTGACAAACGCTTTCCAAAACGGTAAACCGTGTAGGCAATGCAGGTGTTGAGCAAAATATTAATGGGAACGAACCAGCCGATGCGGCTTCCGGTCACCATCAGCTCCAGCCAGGCCGCCAGATAATAGACAAAGCGGAATCTGGTGCTTCCCAGAGGGAATACGAACTGGGCAAAGGACTGTTCCCCATAGCAGGACCACAGGTAAAGGTCGTCCATATAAAGGCCTTTGATCTCAATTCCCCTGTTTATAAAAAAAGCGAAGACCAGCAAAAGCGCAGCGGCAATCAGCTCATTTTTCCATTGTTTTTCTCCCATCTCCCCTTGGTCTCCTTTCCCTGTGTGATGCATTTTTTAAAAAAAGCGTTCTTCCAGCATCAGACACAAGGTATGGTAAACAGGGAGGTGAAGCTCCTGTATCTTAAATACCTCTGTTTCCGGAACGCCGATGGTCACGTCTGCAGCTTCTTTTAAAAGCCCTCCTTTTTGGCCGGTCAGGCCGATGGTCTTCATGCCAAGAGCTTTTGCGGCTGCCAGGGCATACATGACATTTTTAGAATTTCCGGAGGTGGAAATGCCTAAAAATACATCTCCCTTTTTCCCGTATCCATAGGTCTGCTGGGCATAGATCAGGTTTCCATCCACATCGTTTAAATATGCGGTGGAAAGGCCCGGATGGTTGCTTAAGGAAATGGCAGGAAGCCCGCCTTGAAGCTTCTGGGCCAACTCCTCTCCCCTCTCCGGATCAGCCTCATAAAGAGCCTTTGCAAATTCCTCCGAAACCTGGCGGCGCTTTACAAAGCCTTTCATCAGCTCGCCTACGATGTGTTCCGCATCAGAACAGCTTCCTCCGTTTCCGGCCACTAAAAGCTTTCCTCCGTTTTCGTAGCATTGTTCTAAAAGTTCATAGGCCGCCCTGATCTGGGGTTTTACTTCCTCCAGTACAGGATAGCGGTCTGACAGTTCATCCAGGTATTTCATAGGGTCCATTTCTTCACTCTCCTTCTCTCGTCAGTATCCAGTCCACCGCCTCTTTCATGGTGGGGACATAGGCATCTAAGGATTTTTCTCTTTCTTCCCCGGTCATGGCTTCATACAGTTCTCTGCCGTATCCGGTTCCCACTAAAATCCCTTTCACTCCGTAACGCCTTCCGGCTTTTGTATCCAGAACCTTGTCACCGATCATGTAGGAATGAGCCTTATCCACTTGAAAAAATGCTTCGGCCATTTCAAACATCCCGATTTCCGGCTTCCGGCAGCGGCATTCTTTTTTATATTCTCCGATTCCGTGGACCGGGTGATGGGGGCAGTAGAAAAAGCGGTCAATTTCCGCTCCTCTTTCAGAAAGAAGGCTGTTTAAGTATTGATGAAGGGATACCACATCTTCTTCTTTATAATATCCTCTTGCCACTCCCGCCTGATTGGTCACCACCACCAGCTTAAAGCCGTGGTCTTTAAGCCTTTTCAATTCTTCTGCCACACCGGGAAAAAGGACCATGTCTGAATGGCGGTATAAGTATTCCACTTCTTCATTGATGGTGCCGTCCCGGTCTAAAAATACAATTTTATCCATGTTATCCACTTTCCTGCCCTGCATTTTGGGCATAATGGTATGCCCGGAGGGCGCTTCCATTTTATAATTGAAAGCGGTATTCTCCGTCCGGAATGGCAACCTTGATCTCCTGGTAATCCCAGCGTGTTTCATCGGTGATCCACGCCTGGGCTCCTCGCAGTTCAAAGTTCCAGTCTGTGAGCTGGCCGCCTGCGGCTTCCAGACGGGCCGCTACCTTATGGCGCACATTATAGGGGCAGTAGATCAGAAGGTATCCGCCGCCGCCCGCTCCTAAGAGCTTGCCTCCCAAAGCGCCTGCTTTCAGCGCCTCTTCGTAAAGCTCATCGATCTGGGGAGTGGTGATCTTGCTGCTCATCCGTTTTTTGCTCTTCCAGCCGTAATCTAAAAGCTTTCCAAAGCCGTATAAGTTTCCTTTTAAAAGCTCATCCTTCATGGCGTAGGCCAGGGCCTTTACCTCGCACATAGCATCAAAGGGGTCTTTCTTTTCGTAATTTTTTACCTGATCCTTGATGATGTTGGCGGAAACGTGGATATTTCCGGTATAGCAGAGCAGCAGGTTGTACTGCAACTCGTGAATGATCTCTTTTTTGATTCGAAGGGGATTGACCACTACATTATTGCGTCCGTGGAATTCGATGAAGTTAAAGCCTCCGAAGGTTGCAGCATACTGGTCCTGGTATCCGCCGTCGATTTTTAAGTCCTCCCGCTCCACCTTATAGGCCAGATCCGCCATGGCGTAACCGTCCAACTGTATGCCCTTCCATTTTGCCATGGCTGTCAAAAGAGCGACCATGACTGTGGAAGAGGTTCCAAGACCTGATCCGGGAGGTGCGTCGCACTGTAAATACACTTCGCAGCCCTGTTTGATGTCCATGGCTTTTAAGGCCGCTGTTACGAGATCAAGGCGTCCGTCGTATACATAGTTTTCTTTTGTATTGTACTTAACCGTCATATCAAAGTCTAAGGAATGAACGGTGATATGGTCGTCTTCACGGGGAACGATAGAGCAATAGGCGTATTTATTGATGGTACTGCCGATAATCGCTCCTCCCTGCTGCTCACAGAAGGGAGCCACATCCGTACCGCCGCCGCCAAAGCTCACTCTTAGAGGTGCACGTCCTCTGATTATCATACGACTACCCTTCCTTTCTCCACATCTTCTATAAACCGGTAATAGTCTTCCGGAACTCCGATATCAATAAAGTATCCGTCATTGACAAAACCGCCAAGTTTTTTTCCTTCCAGAAGCCATTTGGGGATCATGTCGTGTTCTAAGGACACTTTTCCTTCGGGGATTTCCTCCAGCAAAGAGCGGTTCATTAAGTAAACGCCTCCGTTGATGGTTCCTCTCCGCTTTTCTTCCGTCTTTTCGTCAAATGAGGTGAGCCAGCCGTCTTCTACGACTGCCTGTCCATACCGGGACACATCCTCTACCTCCCGAAGCACCAGGGCCATGTCAAGGTCCCGCTCCTGGCTTA
Source organism: Lacrimispora sp. (assembly GCF_047605665.1). GTDB lineage: Bacteria > Bacillota > Clostridia > Lachnospirales > Lachnospiraceae > Lacrimispora. The sequence continues at coordinate 52,056 of NZ_JASGFH010000003.1, forward strand.
AGGCAGTCAGCCTGCTGTAATCAATCTGATAAAAGGTATCTGCATTCAGCACCAGAAAACGGTCCGTATTTACCTGCTGTCCTGCATTCTTAATGGCTCCTGCTGTTCCCAGAAGCGTTTCTTCATAAGCATAAGAAACCTGGATTCCCCAGGCTGATCCGTCTTTAAAATATTCTTCCACCATGGAGCCCTTATATCCCACTGCAAAGATCACGTGAGTCACTCCATGACTGATTAATTCCATGATTACATATTCCATAAAGGGCTTGTCCTGGATCAGCGCCATAGGCTTTGGCCTGTCGCTTACCACGGAACGAAGCCTGGTGCCAAGACCGCCTGCCAGTAAAACTGCCTGCATATTCTGTGTCCTCCCGGTTCTGTCTTTCCTGTAAATAATCTAAACGTCATTATTATAACATATACCCTTTGGAATAATCCACTATATTCGGCATAAATCGGAAAGGCAGGAGGTCATTTTTCCTGACTTCCTGCCCGAATCTTAAAAATCTTCTCCAACCACTTCCCAGGCCGCATCAATGCTGTGATATCTGCGGATATAATCCTGGGAGGCACGGCACATCTGCCTGCACCGGTCTGTATCCTCATAAAGAGACACTACTTCACGGGCAAATTCCTCCCGGTCATCTCTGACTGCCATGACAGATTCTGCTTCGGCAATTCCTTCGGCTCCGATGGAAGTCGTGACTACAGGAGCACCGTAATAAAGAGCCTCAATGACCTTTCCCTTTACTCCGGCCCCGTAACGGAGGGGAACTACTACAACCCGGCACTGTTCATAAAGCCTTGACAATTCTTCTTCTGAAACAAAGCCCTTTACAATGATTCCGTTATCCGGCTGCTCCAAAGCGCTGATTTCTTCCGTCACCTTAGAACCTACGATATAAAAATTCACCTTAAGCTTCTCTCTGATAAGAGGGAATATCTCTTTTGCAAACCATAAAACGGCATCTGCATTGGGCGGATGGGCAAAGCCGCCTACAAACAGCAGCCCTTCCTTCTTTTCAAAATCATCAGAAATCCGGGTTAAGAACGGTTCAAATACATAGGCCACAATGGCCTTTACGGTCAGGGCCGGTTCAAGCTGGTGAATGGCATCCCGCTCCACATAAGACGGATAATAGGACACTGCCGCCTTTCTCATAATGCGAAGCTCCACGGACTTCCAGTACTCAGAAGACCGCCGCTTTTCCGGGTCCCCGGTCAGCTCATACTCTCTGCCTTCCCGCAGGAAATGAAGATCGTGTCCATAATAGATCATCTTCATATTTGTGTTGTTTTTTATAAAATCCACGTATTTTGCCGCAATGTGAGGCCGGTTTAAGTAGGCCACCTTAATGTCATCTCCATGGGCTTTTAACCAATCCCAGATCTTAGTCTCATAATCCCTGCCATAGAGAATTTCAATTCCCATCTGCTGCAATGCGGTGGAATAAGGTTCTTCATGAAGAAAGTTGTCCCCAAGGAACTTCACCACATAGCCTTTTTCCAGGAACATCTTCAAATACTGGAAGGTGGTCTTGGAACCGGCATCCCGGTCATAGGTGGGCACATAATGGTCCACAACCAGAATGATGTCCTTACCCTGGCTTCTCTCCCTGGCCCGGAATGGGTCTGGATTTCCATTGTTTTCACTTTGCTTCTTAAACTCATCAGCCCATTTTTCTTTCAGTTTCTTTCCGTTTTCCACCTGATAGCGCTTTAAGCCCGTACCGTTTACATCGGTTCCATTAGAAACGCCTTCAAAATGAATGACCTTGGAAAGAGGCTGATAAACCACCCGAAGCCCTGCTTTTCTCACCTCAAAGGCCAGGTCTGAATCCTCGCAGTACGCAGGCGCAAATCGCTCGTCAAAACCGCCGATCTGCTTCCACAGATCATTGGACAAGAGAATGGCTGCACCGGAAATGTAGTCCACATCTTTTACATAGTTATACTCCGGCTTGTCCGGATCATCCAGACGTCCATAATTCCAGCCGGAACCGTCGCTCCAGATGATTCCTCCTGCTTCCTGAAGACGTCCGTCAGGATATACCAGCTTGGAGCCGGCCATTCCGATCGTTGGGTCTGATTCCACTAAGTTCACCAGACTGCTGAGCCAGCCAGCCGTCACCTGGGTGTCGTTATTGAGGAACATGATATATTTTCCCCTGGCAGCTTTGGCTGCCTGGTTGCAATTGCGCAAAAAGCCCTGGTTGGTTTCATTGCGGCAGATCACCAGATTTTCAGTAAACCTGGAAAGCTCTGCTGTGGCATCGGTGGAAACGTCATCGGCAATGATCACCTCATAGGATACATCCTTTGTGTGTTCCAGGATGGAAACGAGGCAGGCATACGTATAATGAATCTGATTGTATACCGGGATGATGATGGATACCATGGGATGTCCCTCTTTTACAAAGCGAAGCTTTCCATGGGTCCGGTATATTTCCCCGATCTTCATATCCCCTTCGATCAGATTCTTCCCCTCTTCGGTGGTATAGAGGCGGATAGAACGGATGGGGTGGATGATCGCGTCTTTTGTATAGGAAAAAATCTTGCGTTTTCTCGTTCCCTGAGGGAATTTCTCATCGAAGATTCTTTTCAGTTTTCTCCTGACCCGGTAGGTAAATGACAGGTGTCCCTGAAGGGTTTCCATGATTCCCTGCATTTCCTGGCAGTCCTTTCGGAGGGTTTCAATGATGGCAGTCTGATTGCTCACATGGTTATCAGTCAGCCGCTTTTCCTCCTGCTGCTTGGTGATGGTCACATCCCGTTCCTTCACCTCCAGCTCCAAGTTGGCTATACGCTCTTTGGCGTCGTCGATGATCTGGGATACCTCATACATATCCCCCGGCAGGGCGTGGGTTTCATGCATGTAGTTGACCAGATATATCTGCTGGTTTTCGCCGTGAACGTATTCCTGGAAATGGCGTTCCATTTCCTCATAAACAGGAAGGCGCTCCGCCTCCACACCCATTTCCTCCATGAATTCTTCCAGAGAATCATAGGATAAAATGCTCTTATACTGCTCATAAAAATAATAGAGGACCCGGTATTTTATATATGTCATGGGAACCGGGAAAGTGAAGACCCATTCATAATCCAGACAGTAATATCCATCCCCGGTCTTCATAATGTTCTCAAACAGACAGTCGATGTTGGAAGTCTGAAAAGCCCAATCCTTTTTTACGCTCTCGTCAGCCCCTGAAAGATTTCCGAACACTTCTTCAAATTCCGGCGTCAGAACAAAGGGAATCATATGGTCTTCCCTGACATTTAAAATCATGGAAATTCCGTCTTCCATATGGGAAACAGAGACCTTCCCATCCTGGATTTCCTTTCCAAGAAGTTCGGATAAAGTTTCCCCTTTGAGAAAATCGAACCGGGCCGTGCTGCCGTCAGGGCTTATGGAGACCTTGGCAACTTTCAGTTTCTGGCTCTGGTCCCTTAAGCGGCTGTATTTTTCTCCAAGGGACTTGATATGAGGAATTCCCTCTTCCCTTAAAGCTGTTTTTTCCACAAAGGGCCTGCCATCCGCCTCCACAATGCTGGTGCGGATCTGAAATTCTTCCCTGCGGGTCTTATTGTATTTTACAAAATTAATTTTCTTCATGGCAGCTCCATATGGTTAAAAATGAATTGGCAAATGTTTCAAACTGCTTTCCCTCACATACCTCATCAAACATCTTTCCCAGGTCAAATCTCAAATACTTGGGGTAGTCGTAGGCTAAAATAGCATGGGTCAAGTCGCCCTTGCCCGGCAGGTAATGGTCAGAATACAGGGCCATGGTGCTGCGGTAGTCAGGCATGGGGTAGTAAAATTCTGCCTTTCCTCTGTTTCCTTCTGCACCGCATAAAAGCTCCAGAACCTCTGCCCTGGATAAACGGACTTTATCCGGGACAGCTCCTGCCTGATATTTAAGCCCCATACGGTTGCAAAGAGCTAAAATCAGCTTTCCTTCCGGCTTTAAAAGGGATTTTGCCTTTTGAATCTGTTCTTCATAAGGCGCCTTAAGGGAGCCGATCATGACCACGTAATCAAAGCCCTCTTCTTCAAAGGCTTCCAGTTCCCCGGTCACGTAGCGGATATTCTCCTGTTTCTGGTTTCTTAAGCGGTTAAAGGAAAGATCGTTTTCATTGGGGTCAAGAACGGTCACTTCCTTCACTCTTCTGCTGTATAAACCTGTTAAGGCACCGTAGTCGGAGCCTACCTGAAGCAGAGATGCTTCCTGATTAAATTCGTACCATTCTAGCAGATTTTCACGGATATCTGACAGAGCATATAAATATTCCACATTGGGATTTTCCTGCAGCAGCATTCTTATATCCCCGTTGTATTTAAGAAACAGTTTCCTGATTTCAGGAGTGATGTCATTCATGTTCGTTTCCTCCTTTCAACTTTCTTGTCCAGGTTTTCAGGACATCATGGTATGCCCGCAGGGTGCTTCCGCCCATGGGGTTAGAGTATTCCTCCCCCACAGGCACTTTATTTTCCTGCTCTGGAGAGTTTCAAGCTGACCTTTGATTCCATATCATAAACTCCCACCGTATTCTTATTGGAAATAACTGTAATATTGGCAATATCATAAAGACGGTGGTAAACCACATGTTCTCCGTTTTCAAAGCCCGTACAGCTCATGGAAAGCAGATATTCCCCTCCCTGGAGGGTCATTTTCTGGTTGAATTCCACTTCGTACTCGTCGCCTTTTTTCACAGACTTCACGTCAGAAGTCTCGTACATGGTGTTGGTGCCGGTTAAATCGGCTCCCCTTTTATCCTTGATCGTGTAAGTAAAAATAGGGGTTTCAATCTCCGCGTTAAAATGAATCCGTTCCTTAATGGTAAACCGTTCTCCCTTTAACAGTAAGTTGGTCACATTTCCCTTGGCATCCAACAGTCCGAAATCCACGATTTCCGCCCGTTTATCACCGTATTCGGTACGGGCAGGATTGATGGTCAGGCGGTCCTTCATAAGGCCCTCCAGGCGCTGTTCGGCCTGTTCCCCGGAAAAATCATTTAAGGTTCCTTCCCGGATTTCTTCCAGCTCTTCCCCTAAATCATCCATCTGGTTAGCCAGAATTTTCTTATAGAGGTCCACCATCTTTCCAGGCTCACCCTCTGCGATGAAATTCCCTTTGTTTAATACCACAACCCGGTCACAGTACTTGATAATGGCCCCCATATCATGAGTAACCATCAAAATAGTGGTGCCGTTTCTCCGGATTTCCTCCATGCGCCGGTAACATTTGGCCTGAAAGAACACGTCACCTACGGACAGGGCCTCATCTACAATGAGAATCTCAGGTTCCACATTAATGGCAAGGGCAAAAGCCAGGCGGACGAACATACCGCTGGAATACGTTTTTACAGGCTGATAGACAAAGTCCCCGATATCCGCAAAATCCAGGATATCCTGAAGCTTTTCATCCATTTCCTTTCTGGAAAAGCCCATCATGGTGCCGTTCATGTAAATATTTTCGATTCCGGTGTAATCCATATTGAACCCGGCTCCCAGCTCCAAAAGAGCGGAAATAACTCCGTTTACCTCCAGCTCTCCGGTGGTAGGAGTCAGAACTCCGGTGATGATCTTCAATATGGTGGACTTGCCGGAACCGTTGGTACCGATGATTCCTACCGTCTGGCCTTTTTCCACGTTAAATGATATGCCGTTTAAGGCATAGAAATCCCGGTGGAAATTCTTATGGGACAGGCTTAAAGACTCCTTTAAACGGTCAATGGGCTTGTCGTATAATTTATAAATCTTTGTTATATTATTAACAGAAATTACATTCTCGTTTGTTCCTACGGACATTGAATCCTCCATTTAAGCCGGTTACAGCACATCAGAAAAGTGCGGACGCAGCCTTTTAAATACTTTTAATCCTGCAAGCATCAGAACAATGGTTACGGCCCAGAAATACAGGCCTAGTTTAGGTCTTTCTATGAACCAGTTTCCAGTTAGCATGCTGTCACGATAGCCTGCCACGATATAGTAGAAAGGATTGATCTTCAATACAGAAGACAGCCAGGCCGGTGCGGACGGAAACATATCCGGGTCCCACATAACGGGAACCATCCAAATGCCAAACTGAAGAAAAATTCCTACGATCTGACTAATGTCCTTGAAAAAGACATTGACGGCACTGGTGAAATAAGTGATTCCCAGAGACAGCATAGAGGACGCAAAGGAATAGTAGATAATCTGCAGCCAGCTTATCCTTGGCATAAAACCGTAAAGAAGAAATATTGCAATCATTACCACTGCAAATATTCCATGAACCATGAGACAGGAAATCATCTTAATGACCGGAAGAATTTCCACCCGGAACACCACCTTTTTCACCAGATAATTATATTCCTGAAGGCAGCCTGTTCCCAGGTTCAATGATTCACTGAAGTAAAACCAGGGAACGATACCAGGAATCAACCATAGCACATAGGGGTAACCCGGTACTGGAGGGGCACTTTTAAATCCAAGCTGGAACACACAAAAATATACCATGATGGTTGCCAACGGCTGTAGAAACAGCCAGGCTATGCCAAAATAAGAACCTACAAACCGTTTCTTAAAATCAGCTTTTGACAAATCCAGTATCAATTTTCTTTTCGTAATAATTTCTTTTAATAAGGAAACCAGATAATTCATGGTTTTCTCCTCTCACAATCTCATTAGAATTTGAAGGTCTCGCTGATTCCGCTCCACTTCTGGTCCTTATCGGAAATAATCAGCTCCATGCCCTCTTCCACCGGCCATTCAATTCCGATTTCCGGATCGCTCCATAAGATTCCGCCTTCATCTCCCGGATGGTAGAAATCCGTACACTTATAGGCGAATTCCGCTTCATCGGATAAAACCAGAAAGCCATGGGCAAAGCCTTCAGGAATGTAGAACTGCTTCTTGTTTTCTGCTGAAAGTTCCACACCGAACCATTTTCCATAGGTTTCAGAGGAGGAGCGCAGGTCTACGGCCACGTCAAATACCTTTCCTCTCACCGCACGCACCAGCTTTCCCTGAGGAAACTGCTTCTGGAAGTGAAGTCCCCGCAGTACGCCTTTGATTGACATGGACTGATTGTCCTGAACAAAAACCATGTTAAGTCCGGCTTCTTTAAAATCGTTCTGATTATACGTTTCCATAAAATATCCCCTGGAATCAGGGAATACGGCAGGCTCAATCACATAAAGTCCTTCAATTCCACATTCTGTTACTTTTATCTTTCCCATAATTATTTTCCTCTTTCTTTATACAGGCATATTTTAATGCATGCTTTTACCTGTAGCATTTTACCACAGTTTTCTTTGAATTTCTATTTATTTTCCGTTTTCCAGTACATGGGATTCATGGTGCATGTTAAGATCAGCCACTCCGGCAGCTTTTTATACCGTTTTCCCATTAAATACCCCATATATTTAAACCCGCTTTTTACGATCACGCCCGGCACCAGCCACGGTTTTTTCTGTTCCACAAGCCATGCGCAGGTCTTTTTCACCAGCCGGATTCCTTCGCTCTCTGAACGGATTCCCTCAAATACCTCAGGGTGGTCCGCCTGGGATACGGCCAGGTCAAAGTTTCGCTTAAACTGGGCAATGCATCCGTAATTGTGGGAATGATACACCCTTGCATCAGCCGCATAGGCAACGGCCTGCCCTCTCTGCCTGATGGTATTGCCTGCATAGATCATGTCTTCGTTAAAAATAGTCCGGTTAATAAAACCGCCTGCCTCTAAAAAAGCTTTCCGGTCATAAGCGCAGCAGACATTGGAAGCAAAGAAAGTCTTGATTCCAAGTTCCGGCAAATCTGCCTTTGTCTTGACCCTGCTCTCTTCCGGATAATTAAAGGACCGGGTATACTTCTCTGCCAGGGCGCAGTCCGGGTTTGGAAGCTGTCTTCCATAGGCCATGACCACCATTTCCCCCTGCTTTCCGGTCTGGTTGAGGCCATTTACCAGAGCACGGATCAGATTCTTATCCGCCGGAACGGCATCGTCGGTCATAAATACCATGATATCCGCTTGCGAATACCCGGCTCCCTGGTTTCTGGTTTTTCCATGGTCAAATTCCGCCTTTGTCACATGATGGACCTCCAGATTGGGAACCCAGGTGTGATCCTCTTCCTTCCAATAGGACTGATCCGTATTCATGACAATGATACGCCTTACGGAGTAAGACTGTTCTCCCAGACACTTTAAGAGGCGTCTCAGGGTCTTCCCCGGCTTATAGACAGGGATAATCACATCCACTGTCCGGCTTTCCTGTGTCTTCTCTTCCATCACATTTCCTCTACTTTCCATCAATAGCGCAAAACCGCAGACGAACAAATGCGGATCAGGGCGTAAATACTCACAAAGCATTCCAGATACCAGGCGCTTTTTCTCAAGTCCATGCTGGTGGACAGGCGCCTGTCAAAGAAAATCAGCAGCCCAAGGGGCAGCAGGGGGATGAAATATCTTCCCTGAACGCCTGTAATATACGTCATCTCTCTTGGCGTCCAGCCCACCAGCATGGAGGCCAGTATCAGACAGACACTGAAAAATATCAGAATCAGGACCCACAGCTTCTGCCCTCCTGTCATAGGAGCTGATTCGCCTTCCCTTCTAATGACGCTGACAAACAGCCCGTACCACAAAATCAAAAGGCAGAAGAAAGGAACCGACAAGCTGCTGTCTAAATTCCCCAGATAGCCGCCTACCATGGTGGTCAGATAGTAATCGAGCTGAGTGACCAGAGTTTCATAGTACATCTGAAAGATTTCATAAGGACAATTCCAGACATCGTGCAGGGTATACCCCGCCGCCTCATTCCAGCTCACATACCCTTCTGTTTCCGTGGCCCACACGGAAAGAACCAGACGGTTCACCAGAAATACAGCCAGCAGCATAACGGAAGCAACCGTGATCACGGAAATCCAATAGCGTTTCTTTGTGCTGAATTTAGAAGCCGGAATCAAAAGGCATATCCCCGCCACCGGCAGATATACGATCTTTCCAGGCTCCAAAAGAACGAGAAGCAGGCCTAAAATGACCGTATCCCTGACAGTCACCTCTTTCTTTTCATATGCCAGATGAAAGCACCACGCCAGAAATATCATGGAAAGGCCGATAAACGCAGTATCATAGGAAAAAGAAGCCGCCAGATGAAGGGTCATGGGCAGGCAGGAAATTGTCATAAAAAGCTCTTTTTTAAAAGGCATGATCCGGACAGCCAAAAATGCCATGGCCGCAAAACAGACCAGATTCATCAGTCTTCCCATATAGATCAGAGGAACGTATCCCCAATGAAAAAGACGGGCAAGGCTGATTCCTATTGCCTGGGGAAGATATACAAGAGGCATGGTGTTCACCGGCACTTCATACCGAACCGTCAGCTCCTGGCTTTTATCCATGGAAAACAATCCGGTGAAAACCTGATTATAGGCATTTTTCCCCACCTCTGTATAAAATTCAATTTCATCATCTCCGCTCCGGACTAAAACATTGGCCCCACGGCTGATCCGCTTTTTTTCCTCTTCACTGGCCTGAGCCAGAAACTCTTCATCCGCCACCGCCGGTTTTCCCATCAACTGGCTGGAAAGGCGGTATGCGCTGGTGAAATGAACCGCTTCATCAGGAGCGGAAAAGGGCGGAAGCACGAACATATAAAATATTCCCAGAATAACGACGGTCAGGGGAAAGAACCACTGGCCGGTCTTTGGCAGCACCCATAAGGCGATTCCCTGGCAAACCAGAAATCCGCTTCCAAAAATCAGCAGCCACCGGTAGAGACTCCGGACTGATTCATATTCCGGAGAAGGAATTCTTACAATAATTTCCGGAAAGGTTTTAAAAAACAGGAGGACAAGAACAAGCAGTGTTCCGGCCACCAAAGCCAATGCCTTTTTATTTCTGATGGACTTCACGCTTTTTTCCCTCCTTCTCCGCCTCCAGCTCCTCCCGGTCCAAAGCCAGAAGCTGAATCAGCTCCGTGACCTTCCGGTCCAACTGGGATATCTTCATGGACTGGGAAAACACCTTGATCAGCAGAATAAAAATCATAAAGGCAAAGATAAAATTGGCGGTGGAGTAGGTTCCAACCAGGCGGGAAAGAATATCCGCCACCCATGGAAGTATACTGAACGCAACCAAAAGCAGGGAAAACATCACCCAAAAGATGGAATCCTCTATTTTCATCTTGGACTGGCGTATTTTCCTGATTACATAACACGTGAGCAATATGGAAACGCATATTAAAACGCCTCTGAGTGCAACTGTCATCTTTTGTTCTCCCTTCTTCTTACCCCCGGTTTCGAATGCGGAAGCTTTGTACCAGTAAAATGGAAAACAGCATTTTTCCCATATACCGTGCCGCATTGACCGGATTCAGGTAGCTCTCGCCCAGAATCCGCTCATCCATGGTGACCGGAATCTCGGAAACTTTCGCTCCCTGCTTGATCAGATAGGAAATGGTGTCCGGCTCCGGGCCGTAATTCAGACCATCGGCAAATTCTTTGATCATCTTTTGGCTGAACATACGCATACCGGAGGTGGGATCATTCACCTTCACTCCAGTGGTGAGCCAGATGGCGCCGCTTAAGATGGAACTTCCCAGCATCCGCATGGAAAGGGGCTTTTTTTCTGAAACAAAACGGGACCCGATGACAATATCATATCCTTCATCCATTTTTTCCTTCATGGGAAGAATGTATTCAGGCCGGTGCTGTCCATCTCCGTCAAACTGAACCGCATACCGGTATCCATGGCGGTGTGCGTATTTAAGCCCGGTCTGAAATGCCCCTGCCAGCCCCAGGTTGATGGGAAGGTCAATGATCTTCCAGCCGTGGTCGCGGCAGATGTCCGCCGTATGGTCCGTAGAGCCGTCGTTGATAATCACATAGTCAAATACAGGGTAGTTTTTGATCACTTCCCCTACCACCCGTTCAATATTAAGAGCTTCGTTGTATGCAGGTATCACTACCAGTACCTTATCCATCATTTCCCAGTGTTTCTCCCTTTACTTTTCTCTTTTCCAAATATCCGGACAGCCTGCCCCATAAAGCAGAGCATGAGGATGAGCATTTCCAGCATATAGGAAAGGGCTCCTCCGTTGATTCCTCCTGTTTTCACCAGACGAAAGGAAAGAACAAAGGAAAGGAGGCAGACAGGCACATACCCCCAGAATATCAGTTTCTGTTTCTTCATAATTACAAGCACATAATAAAACAGGTTCATGACTGCAAACAGGCCGCCGCCCAGAATAATCAAAAGCAGGCCGGACTTGTAGGGCTTTAAGTTTATATTGTAAATGGCACCCAGCACAGGCACTCCTAAAAACCAGGTTCCCGCCAGGGCTGCTGCCGTAAGGGCAAAAATAACCCCTGTCAGTTTTTTTACGCTGGACTGAAATTCCAAAAACTGCTTTTCCTCCCACTGAAAGGACATCCTGGTCAAAAAGGGGCGGATGACGAAGTTGGCCGCCAGATTGATCACAGAGGTGGGCATGAAAATGGCGGCAAAGGCGGCGTTATCTGCGGAAGTCATCTGGGCATCCACCCCATACCTTGCCATGGCAAAAATAAGGCCGTCCAAAAATACCGATAAAAACAGCAGAAAACATTCCTGCAAAAGCTTCCAATGGCTGCCCGCAGCTTTCGTAAACCGGATTTCCGGAATGCGGCCAGCAGCCCTTTTGTCAAATATTAAAATTCCAACTCCCTGGGATATGACCGCAATCCCGCTGGAAAAAACCAGATTCCTTGTGATTGCCAGGGAACCTAAAAAGCAGAGCACCGACAGAAGAGTACGAAAAGTCATGGCCTGTCCGGTCAGGTATAAGTGTCCGTTTCTCTGAAACTCTGATTCATATACATCGGCAAAGCCGTCCAGCACCTTATAAAGGACCATAAGAAGCACCACCAGGGCTTTTTCGGACGTATAGCTTCCGGAAGGCATCACCGTATTCCAGGCAATATAACAGACTCCCAAAACCAGCGCTGCCAAACAGGTCACAAGGCGGGCTAAGCGGTATTCTCCAAAGGTATACCGTCTGCCGATGTCTGTACTCTGGAGAGGTCTCATGCCAAAATAGGCCACCAGAAACATCTGCTGACCAAAGGTGGTGAAGGCAAAGGCGAATATCCCTCCCTTGTCAGTGCCCACCAGGTGATTGACAAAAGCCGCAAGAACCATGCTGGAGCCTGCATAGACCAGACTTCCCACCATATTCCAGGCTATATTTTTTCGTTCCATTTCCGTTCCTCTTTGCTTTTCATGCTCCATTTATTTTACAATACATCTGTTAAAAAGTAAACTTAAAAAGGCCCTGCAGAGTGCTTCACTCCCCTGCAAGGGCCCTTATTCTCATTATTCCACGTATCTCCATCTGAAATTGGGGACCACATCGGACCATTTTTCAATTCCTATAATGGGTTTTGCGAATTCCGTGACTTCTAAGGTGTATTTCTTTTTATCAATGTCCCGGAATACCTGCCAGATCTTTCTGCGCCTTGTGGCAACAATGGTATCGCCCTGATCCATCCGGCATTCCCAAAGACCAAAGGCCAATCCGCTGCGCACCTCTAAAGGAGCGTCCACCTGACGGCTTAAAATATAGGCGTCAATATAAGGATTGCTGTCAACCAGATAATAGGAGTAGGCAAAGGCTGCCGCCTGATTTAAGGGGACCTCCCCTCTGGTAGGGCTTTTTGCTGTAAATCCTTCTTCTGTCAGGATGATATGGCGGACGTCGCCGGCAGGAGACCGGAAAGCAGCCTGGGCCATATAATCAGTCAGGAGATTTAGGTTGGCAAAGTTGATGACAGGAGAATTAAAATCATTGGTAATCCAGCCAGTCGTCGCATCATCCCAGAATTCAGGCTCTATCATAGGAGCCGGATATGGGTGGTAGGCCAGACCCCAGTCCATCTGTCCCTGGGAAGCGGTGATAGAATTAAAGGTATCCACAATATTCTTGCCGCCGTATTTTAACTTGTTATCAATCTCATTATTCCAGTTGTAATCCAGGGAGAAATAAACCCTGTCACTGGCGCTGACGCTTTTTATTGCCGTATAGAAAATGCGGAATGCGTCGTGATAAGCCTGGACGTAGCTGTTTAAATCCCATGGGCCGGTGTAGTTCCACTGCTGGTTGTTGATCTCATTTCCGATGATCCAGTTGGAAACTTTTCCGTGATTTGGATTGGAGCCGTTATAACGCTCTGCCAGAAAGGAGGCAATGGCTCTGGTCTGCTCAAATCCCTTTTCCGTGGCGGGGTTAAACAAATAATAAAATGCTTTGGAGGACTTTTTAGTTCCGGGATAAATGAGGTCCGGTGTGGCATCATTCCAGCCGTTTAAGATAATGGCTGTTATGGTCATGCCTTTACCCGAAAGAGCGCTGATGGTGCTGTCATATCCTTCCATAACCTGTTTGCTGAAGTGGTAGGTCTTTCCATCGTACTGATAGTCAATTCCCTCACCTAAAATCTGGTGAAATGCGATGTTCGTTGACGCATGTTTCACTCCCAGATCAAAAGCATCTGCCAGCATATTCAGTTCGATCTGGAGACCTTTTTTGGTCAGAGGATCGTTAAATGGTTTCGTATTTGGTGCAATAGCCTCAGGATTAGTAATATAATGGGGCTTGCTGACCTCAATATACTTTTCTCCATCCCACACGACTACCACAAATCTGCTGTATAAACGGTCATCTTTTGTCCCCTGGTTTAAGGAAAAACTGTAGGTAACCTCTTTTCCAAAGGGCATGGCTCCCGCATAGTCGGTTCTTCCGTTTAAATCCTTCTGATAGGGCTTTTGCTCCACCAGATAAAGCATTCCGTCCGTTCCGGTCATATCTCCTTCACTGACTGCTTTCACCGTCACACTGGTCTTGTCCGGGTTCACCAGACAGGAAGTGATGGCAGATTCTACCGCCGGCGTCGTCTCTTGTGCTGTATCTGCGGCACTTGCTGCATCTGCCGTATTCGCTGTATCGGCCCATAAGACAGATGTGCCTAAAAGACACATAGAAGCCATTAACAGGATTCCTGCAATTCCTTTTCCTATCTTCTTATGATTCATTCTTGTTCCCTCCATGCTGCCAAATTTCATGTACTCTACCATAATACCCATGTATTGCCATATTTACAATAACATTTTTATTACGTTATTCTGTATTTACTTACAATATTATTACCTTGGACCCGGTCTAATGTTTTAAGTTTTTCACTGTGGCACAGAGATATACAAAGCTTTCCAGCTTAAAGAGCCAGGAAAGACCTCCGTAGACCAGAACTCCCACCAGAATCTGAACCAGCAGGGTCAGCAGAGTTCCTTCTATTATATACTGAACTCCATAGGCAGCACCGCACATGATGGCGGACAGGATGAGAGATGGAAATACATCTTTCCACTGCTGGGAAAAGCTGTAATCCAAAAGCTTTTTATTGGGGTAGGCGTTGATAAAGGTGCAGACAAAGTCCGTCACCGCCCGAAGTCCCACCATAACATAAATTCCGAAAGGGATACTGATAATAAGGGCAATCACGCTGACACATTTCTTCACGATTTCCAGCTTTAAGAATATTTCACTTCTGCCCAGCGCATTGATGGCCTGTAAATTAGCCACATGAAGAGGCCAGGTGGCATAAGCCACGCACAAAAGCCGCAGCATGGGGACAGACGGCAGATAGCGGTCTGTTAAAAGCAGCTTTACCATAGGCTCTGCCACGGCAATGAGTCCGGCCATCATGGGGAATACCAGATAAGAACTGGTGACAATGGACCTTCGCACCATGCTCTTTAACCGTTCCTTATCATCCTGACAGGCGGAAAAGGCCGGAAGCATGACCGACTGGATGGCTGCCCCCAGGTTATTGGCAATGAGAGCCGGAAACTGGTTTCCCCTGGTATATTGGCCCATCATATAAGAGCTGTACTGTTTTCCGATGACAAGGCCGTATAAGTTAGTGAATACGGTATCAATCAGGCCGGAACAGAGAATCTTCCAGCCATAGGAAAACAGGCCCTTTGCCTTGTCCATGGAAAATAAAAGCCTGGGGCGCCACTTTACCAGGACTCCAAGAACCACCATGAGAAAAAAACTGTAAAAAAACTGCTGCATGGCAAGGGACCAGAGCCCAAAGCCTTTGGCAGCCATCACGACACCGATCACACCGGAGCCAAAAGCGGCTGAAAGGCTTGCCATGCACAGCTTTCGAAATTCCATATTTCTGGCCACTACTGCGGACTGGACTGAGGTGACCGCTCCGAAAAACAGGGTTACAGCGAGAATCCGCAGAACCGGAGAGAAAACAGGCTGTCCGTAAAATGCGCCGATAGCAGGTGCGCAAAAAAATAAAACCCCGTAAAGAATTACGGCGATAGCGGCACTGATATAAAAAGCGGAGGAGTAATCCGCCTCATCCACACGGTATTTCTGAATCAGGGCGGTGTTAACTCCGCTTTGGACAAAGACATTTCCAATGGAAATGAATATCATGATGAGCATGACTTCTCCGGACTCCGACGGCGTCAGCATCCGGGCTAAAAGAACTGAGACCAGGAACTGAATTCCCTGGGTTCCGCCATTTTCCATCGCTTTCCAGAACAGGCCGGAAAGTACCTTTTTTTTCATATTTTCCTGATACATACTGGCTTTTAACCTCTTTTTTCCTTTTGGCATTTTCACCTTATTGTACTATATCCCCCAATAAATGTAAATCTTATATAGCATTTTAGCCCTGATTATGTTAAAGTAATCTTGTATATTTTTTATCTATAAGAATTCAGGAGGTTATAAATTATGCGTAAACTGACACGCCGCCTGGTAGCATTCTGTCTGACGGCTGCCCTTGTTTCCGGACAAGCGTCCATTGCGTTGGCGGAAGAAGCATATGGACCGGGATTTAAAAATGGCAAGCCCCTGGACCAGGCAGATCAGCCTGCTGGTACCGTAGGAGGCATATCAACTGAAGATGCAGAAAGCGCCCTTGCAAATGCAGGGATCGTTATTGAAAAAGAAGCAGAGGGAGGCGGCGAAGACGGTGTCGTAGACGAAGCCGCAAAAGCAGCCCAGGAAGCCTTAAAGGCAAACTTCCCCCGTCTTCAGACCACAGCCATGACAGGAGGCGGCAATTGGACACAGCCTTTTGTCAATGACGCCTGGATCACCAATGAGGGACAGGGTTTTCACGGATTATCCACATTTTTAACGAATATTGTGGGAAATGTTCTTTACCGCACTTATACAGCCAGCACCGGCTGGTCTCCCTGGGTCATGAACGGCCAGCAGACCACCAACTACCCCGATGATGTAAACATCGAGGCAGTACAGATGCGTTTTTCCGGTTATGTGAATAACCAGTTTGATATTTACTATGCCACCCAGTTAGAGGATGGAACCACTACCGACTGGGCCAAAAACGGCGCAACTGCCGGAACCATGGGAACGGGCCATTACATAACAGGGCTTCGGATGGCATTCTTTGCCAAGAATTCAGAATTCCCCTATGCCACTGCAAAACCGCTCATTGCCGCAGACGTTGACGGGATGAGGGAAATCGACGGACAGCTCCGCTATTTCAACGGAGATAAAACTCCTTTCACCGGCTGGGCATGGTCTGGAAATGAACGTTATTACTTCCAGGACACTTATCCGGTCACCGGCTGGCAGTACATTGACGGTTATAAGTATTATTTTGATGAATCCGGGAAAATGCTTTCAGACTTAGAGCCTATTGTAGGTGCCGGCGGACCGTTTCTCATCAGCATCAACAAAGAGATGAACACTTTGACAGTTCTGGGCAAAGACGGAAACAACGGCTTTATCATTCCGGTAAAGACATTTTTGACCTCCACCGGACCGGACACCCCTCTGGGAACCTTCCAGACTCCGGCCAAATACCGCTGGCGCGATATGAACCACGGAATTTTCACCCAGTATGCGACCCGCATCTGGAAAGGATTTCTGATTCATTCCCTTCTGTACAGCAAACCTAACAGCATGACGCTGGACTCTTCTACTTACAACTTTTTAAGTATTGCCGAGTCCGCCGGATGTATAAGGCTGATGACAAAGGATACCAAGTGGATCTATGACCACTGCGCCCTTGGAACTACGGTGACGATTTACAATTCGCCGGTACCCGGACCTTATGAGCGTCCGGCCATTGAACAGATCATACCGGAAGCTCAGACCTGGGACCCGACAGATCCTAATGTTGCACAATAATTGAATTGACAGATATGAGAAAATGCCTCATGCCGGTTTATGTAAAGCCGGTATGAGGCATTTTTTAATTTTATTTTTACTTTTTTCCCAGAAATGTTTTTCTGAGAGTTTTATAAAGCCATGGAGTCCGGTACTGAAGCTGGATGAAAAAACGGGTTCTGGGTGTCAGCTCCTTATAATACCTTCTGTATTCCGGATTCACAATCTCCTTAAACTGCCTGGTGTTGACCATGGTGTGATAATAAGTCCGTTTCATGGCGCTTTCAGAGGCTTTATGAAAACGTCCGCCAGTGGCAGCATCAAATTCTTCATATACCTTTTTCATGCGTTCACAATACATCTGCTGTTTTTTTCTGTAATCTCCGCTCTTTCCCTCCACGGTCCAGGAACCTGCAACTCCTACACGGTAGGCACTCATAGGTTCATCGATATAATAACCGTATCCGGCTGCTGCGGCCATCATCTGCAGAGGGGTGTCTCCCACAGGGCAGTCCACATAGTAATCCGGAAGTTCTTTTACCAGACGGGAAGGAAATGCCATGGAGGACATGGCATAGCCGGAGGATTTATCGATAATTTCCTCGGAAGTGATGATACGGCTTCCCCGGTAAGGGCGCATCTGACTTTCGGTCACTGCCTTTCCCACCAGCTCGATTTTTGCGCTGTGAATACAGAGGGTGCATTCCGGATGGGCTTCCATATAGTCCACCTGCTGTTGCAGCTTGTGGGGTGAAATCCAGTAATCATCGCCATCGCACATGAAGATGTACTTGCCTCTGGCACGGGGAAAGTTAAAGGCTCCGCTGATGTTGTCAATTCCCTGGGAATACTGATTTTCAGTCTGAATCAGAGGTTTTATTTTATCCGGGTATTTTTCGGCGTATTCTTTTATGATTTCCCCGGTTCCATCGTTTGAAGCATCGTCATGAACCAGGATTTCGTATTCAAAGTTTGTCTTCTGCATCAGAAAACTGTCCAGGGCCTGCCGGATATAAGCTGCGTGGTTATAAGTGACACAGTTTATGCTGGCCATGATGGCAGAATCGGAATAACCGCTCATTGGTCTTTTCCTTTCTCTTCCTCAATCTTTGTGATATATTCTTCGTATTTTCTGGCAATATACATTTCCTTAATGGGGCCTCTCATATCCAGGGCCTCACCGGTAAAGCACCTTAAATGGTTGGTGACAAAGTCATATCCCGCCATGCAGGAAAATTCCACTCCCCCGGAAAAGCGGGGATTGCATTCCAGCATGTGATGGATTTTGTCCTCTCCTTCGATGAACTCAAAGTTGACACAGCCATTGATTCCAAGGATGGAGGCTATTTTTTTACACATTTCCTCCAGAAGAGGATCAGAAAATACCTTTACTGAAGTTCCTGCACCGTTAGGAGTCCGCAGAAGCTCTTTTCTGCAGACCACTGCCGTTTCTCCTGTATCGGATTTTCTTACTACATCCACAGTGATGATGCTTCCTTTATAAAATGGCTGAAGGATAAAGTCCCCTAAGTCTTCCTTCTCCAGAAATGCCTTCATCTCATTCTTTGAATGAATATAAGAAAGCCCCTGGCTGCTTCTGCCGTTATAAGGCTTTACAACCACCGGATAGGTCAGGGCCTCCGGGTCAGTTTCTTTTAAGTCCAGGGTAGGAATTGGGGTTCCGACACCTTGTGAGGTCAAAAAGTGAAAAAGCTTTCTCTTATCCCGGCATATGCTTAAGGTTTCTTCACAAGGCAGGCACAAGGTGACTCCTGACTGCTGAAATTCCCTGCGGAAACTGTTTAAGACATCAGCTTCCACATCGGTCAGAACCAGGATGGCATCCACATGTTCCTGTTCGCAGATTTCCAGGATTTTGTCCGCGTACAGTTTTCCCTCAGTCGCATACGGCACCTGATAAAAGGAATCCACGTTAGAGGAATCAGCAATCCATTCTCCCGGATAAATGTCACATCCAATGACCCGGATTCCATTCTTTTTTAAATTTTTAATTACAATGTCCGCAGAAAATGATCCGATTGCGGTTACCAGCGCTGTGTTCATAATTTCCTCTTTCCTGTCCATGCTTTTTGGACATAGTGGTATGGCCGGAGGGCGCTTCCTCTTTCTCGTCCATAATTAGGGGACATAACGGTATGCCTGCAGGGGCCTCCTACTTTCCGCTTATGATAATATCGCAGATACGGTCCACCTCTTCTAAAGAGAGCTGGGCGTAAAGAGGCAGTGTCAGCACATTATTGGCCGCTTTTTTTGCCACTGGAAGGCATACATCGGCAAACCTTTCCCGGTAGCATTCAAAGTCAGTGATCAGGGGATAAAAATACTTTCTTGCAAAAATACGGTGGGAAGCCAGCAGCTCATATACCTCATCCCTGGTCTGGGAAAAACCGTCAAATACCACTGGAAAATAAGCATAATTCTGTTTTATCCCTTCCTTCGGAGGAATCAGGCGTATTCCGGAAATTCCTGACAGACGCTCCCTGTAACGCTCTGTGATCTGCCTGCGCAATTCTATGTTGTCACCCACATGGCGGAGGTTGCAGATTCCCATGGCTGCCTGAAACTCATTCATCTTGGCATTTCCGCCTATGTACTCCACGGATTCCTTGCCGGTTATTCCAAAGTTTTTCAAGTAATTAAGCAAAACCTCCAGAGAGGGATCATGAAAGGCAATTGCTCCGCCTTCGATGGTATTAAAGACCTTTGTGGCATGGAAGCTGAACATGGAGGCATCTCCATATGTTCCAATTCCTTTTCCGTTGACCTCCACACCAAAGGCATGGGCAGCATCGTAAATTACCTTTAAATTATGTTTTTTCGCGATTTGCTGAATTTTTTCTACATCACAGACATTTCCATATACGTGAACCGGTAAAATGGCGGAGGTCTTGTCCGTAATCAAAGACTCGATCTTATCAACGTCTATGGTGTAATCATCTTCTCTGATATCGCAGAACACCGGAGTTAAGTTGTTTCTTATGATGGCATGGGTGGTGGAAGCAAAGGAAAATGGGGTTGTGATCACTTCTCCGGTCAAATTCATGGCCTGAAGAGCCATCTCAAGAGCCATGTGCCCGTTGACAAACAGCAAAAGATTTTGGACATTTAAATAGTCCTTCAACTCATCCTTTAGTTTGTCATGAAACTCTCCCATATTGGTCATCCAAGCAGTTTCCCAGATCGGTTTGATCTCTTCTATAAATTCTTCGTAAGAAGGCATGGAAGCCCTCGTTACCAATATTTCCTTTTCTTCCGGTGTCATATGCCAATCTCCTTTAATTTCCGTTCTTATGCCCATGTTCTCTGGGCATAATGGTATGCCCGTAGGGCGCTTCCTCTTTCTTGCCCATGCTTTTTGGGCATAGTGGTATGCCCGTAGGGTGCTTCCGTTCTTATGCCCATGTTCTTGGGGGCATAGTGATATACCCGCATGGCGCTTAGATAGAAAACATCTGCCCTAAAGTTCTTATATAAGTGCTTTTCATGAACCTGTATTTCCAAATGGTATAAATTTTTCCTGCACGGCTTTTATCCGGAAGCTGGATGAAATGTTCCAGAATCTCCCTCTGCTCTAAGGACAAATCCTTTTGATATCGGTTTAAAAATACTTCCGCCTGTTTAAACATCTTCCTGTAATTTTCCCGGACCTTTTCCCTGTTATGGGACCGGTTTGCATACTGTTCCATGCCGCTTTGGGAACCAAGCTGGTTGCTTCCATGCTGGCGGTAGAGAACCAGAGGCTGATTAATATAAGAAATCTTCCCGAAACAGCTTGTCAAAAGTCCAAGCCACCAGTCATGCATCATACATTCTTCCGGCCTATGGACGAGAAAGGGAAGAAAAGCCCGGTTGATCATAACCGTATTCCCCGTAATATTATTTTCAACCAGATAATGACTGAGCCTGTTATCATCGACTGCGATCTTCTGATACTCTGCCATGGACTTATGGAGAATCCGGCCGTTTTCATCCACAACCGACAGATCGCTGTGGACCAGAAGAGGCATATCCTTTCCATAATCGGCTTCCAGCCGTTTCATTTCCCGAAGGGTAATTTCCACTTTATCAGCCGTCCACACATCATCCTGATCGCAGAGCATGATGTATTCGTCTGATACCGCAGACAGCAGGCGGAAGAAATTGTTCTGGGCGCCGCCGGAGCGTTCTTCATTTTTCAGGCTCTTTACACGGTCCGGATACTGTTCTTCGTATTCTCTGATAATGGCAGGTGTTTTGTCTGTAGAAAGGTCGTCGGAAACCACCACGTTCAAGTCAGGAAAGGTCTGGTTCAGAATGGAATCCATCTGCTCTCTGATATATTTTTCTCCGTTATAGGATGCCAGAAGCACCGATACCATGTCTACTCCTCCTTCCAGAAAGGGGCCCATTTACCAGGACAGTCCCACAATTTTAGTCAAAAACCATATCTCAGCCATAAGGCCCCCCAGAAATGCTTTTATCAGCCACTCCTGGAACCGGTTGATCTTTAAATAGTTTTTGTAATAATACAGCTTGCTCTCATGAAGAAGAGCCTGTTTCCTCAGGATGGAACCCACGCTTTTATCAATGGAAACGGAATGAAGGTGCATATAAGAATGATTTAAAAGAAGGGCGGTCTTATACCCCTTTTCCCTCAGCTTAAATCCCAATATCTTTTCCTCATAATACAGGAAGACATTCTCGTCATAAAGTCCGCAGTCCATGAGGGCAGTCAGATCAGCCATAAAAAGCGAACCAGCCACTGCATCCACATATGCGTATTTTCCTTTTCCCTCTGCTGCAAAATCGGCTTTTAATTCCGGACGCCCATTAAGTAAGGGGGCAAAAAGCCGTCTTGTAATGAGCCCTGTATCAAGAATATCTCCGAAAAGACCGTTTATCTTCCAGCTTGACAACGCGATGGCTCCAGTGCCGTCAGTGGTGACCACAGCAGCAGCAGCCAGCTTGTCTATCCTGGAAAAGGCCTTTTTCATAGCCTGTATGGATTCTTCCGAAACCTTTACATCAGGATTGGCAATGAGGCCATGGGTGGCATGAAGGTTCTCATAAGCATACCGGATTCCCAGATTATTTCCGTAGCCATAGCCTCCATTTTTATCCGCCTGAATCAGATGGATGTTTCCCCCTTCAAGGGCCTTTAATCTGGAAAAGGAATCATCGGTAGAGTGATTGTCCACGATGACAATGGAGTCCAGAACTTCATAATCAGATATGGACTTTACCAGGTTTTCTGTGGTTTCAGAATCATTATAATTGAGGATAATACAGCTTATATTCATGCCTTCTCCTTTTGATCTGTTTCCCTCTGTACATTTTTCCTGGAATTGATCACCTGCATCCCGAACCTGCGGCTTACAAAATCGCGGACAGGAGGGCATAAAAAGGTGGCGTAATCCATCAGATGATAGGCGGCCATATAGAGGCGGCTTCCATTTTCTTTTGGGGTCCCTGCCCAGGGAGTGCGGGAAAGATAAGTTTCATAAGCTTTGCGGTAATGGTTTAGATTGCCCTCTTTCCAGGGTCTTTCATCCCCCATAAAATGCAGGATGACAGGACGGCGTTTGGCTTCCTGAAAGCTTTTTTTTGAAATTTTCCCATAGACAGGAGAAAGCCGTGTCAAATGGTCATACCGGTAATACCGGTAATTGGTGAAAAAGTTATACCGGGGAGGCAGAGGCTTGATCTTTCCCTTCAGCGCTCCGTTGATGGTATCCTGATCACCGGCAAAAAGCTTTCCGCCTCTGGAACAGTAAAAGTCCAGAAGCATTTTTCCCGCATCTTCAGTTCTCCAGCGTTTCATATCAATTAAGAGGACTCCGGAATTAAAATAGGGTTCTTCCGGCAAAAGGCCGATCTCCTCCTTAATAGACGGGTATATGGTTGGCTCCATAACCGCACCTAAAATAGAAGAATCCAGCTCTGTTTCCCACAGGCGTTTTAATGAGGCGAGGACTACGGTGTCGCAGTCTAAATACAGGACACGGTCCGTATCAGGAGGAAGGACCTCCCCGATGAACAGGCGGGCCATAATGCTTAAATCAAAGCCTCCGGTGTCCACCTCATAGGAAAACCGCTCCCTCAAATCTCCCAGCTCTATGACGGTCAGGCTTCGGCCAAAAGTGGCCGCCGCCCGTTCCAGACGGGCTCTGGTTTCGGGAGATAATCCCATGGATAATATATAAATCTGGACATCTGAAATTTCCCTGTTATGTTCCAAAAGGGAATAAAGGGATACGGCCAGATGCCTGGCATAATTGTCGTTGGAAGCGTATACAACGTTCATAGATTCCTCCAGTTTTAACGGTTCATTTCCGTTGTATTGTACTATATCCAGGGGGAAAAGTAAATAAGCACCTAAACCTGTCCGGGCTTAAGTGCTTTGGCCTTAATGGCCGCATATATTTATTACTCTGCTATATAAGCCTCCGCCGCCTTCATAGCCGATTCAATCACCTTGTCCATATCATAATATTTGTACTCCCCTAACCGTCCGCCAAAAATCACCTGTTCCTCTGCCTCTGCCAGTTGGGCGTATTTCTGGTAGAGTTCCTGGTTTTTGGCATCATTGACAGGGTAATACGGTTCCATGCCTTCGCTCCAGTCCACGGAATATTCTCTGGTGATGACAGACTTTGGCTGGGTGCCGAATTCGAAGTGCTTATGCTCGATGATTCTGGTGTATGGAGTTTCCCGGTCCGTATAATTCACCACTGCCACGCCCTGATAATTATCCGTATCCACTACCTCTGTGTCAAATTTTAAGCTCCTGTATTCCAGCTTTCCAAACTGATACCCGTAATATCCGTCTATGGTTCCGGTGTATATCACCTTATCTGCCAGACTGTCGTAATGCTCTTTATTTTCTAAATAATCCACTCCCAGCTCTATATCGCAGCCCTCAAACAGCTTTTCAATGATCACGTTATATCCGCCGATGGGAATTCCCTGATACAAGTCATTGAAATAATTGTTGTCATACGTAAAACGAACGGGAAGCCGCTTGATGATAAAGGCCGGAAGCTCCTTACAGTCCCTTCCCCACTGCTTTTCCGTATACCCCTTTACCAGCTTTTCGTAAATATCCACGCCCACAAGGCTGATGGCCTGCTCTTCCAGGTTTTGCGGTTCCCCTGAAACTACTGCCTTCTGCTCATCAATTTTTGCCTTTGCCTGGGCAGGTGTGGAAATGCCCCACATCTTGCTGAAGGTGTTCATATTAAAGGGCATGTTATACATTTCACCCTTGAAATTAGCCACTGGGCTGTTGGTGTAGCGGTTGAATTCGGCCAGCTCATTGACGAACTGCCAGACCTTCTTATTGCTGGTATGGAAAATGTGGGCTCCGTAGGTGTGAACATGAATCCCTTCGATTTCCTCACAGTAAATATTGCCTCCCATGTGGTTTCGTTTCTCCACCACGAGACACTTCTTTCCCTTTTGTTTAGCCAGATATGCAAAAACGCCGGAATAAAGGCCGCAGCCCACCAGCACATAATCATATTTTTTCATAATTTCCCTCCTGTCTCTGTTCTCAATTACATTCATTATACTAAAGCCGCCTGAAAATGCAAATGAATTCAAACCCCGGAATCTTTCGATTTCACCACTTCCACCCGGTTTCGCCCATTCCGTTTTGCCGCGTAAAGGGCATCGTCACTCAGTTTATACAGGGTGTATATAGAAGTGTTTTCATCAGGCGTAACGGTGACCATTCCTATGCTTATGGTGAACTTTACAATCTGGCCTGCACCCACATCAATGGAAGCATTTTCTACGGCCTTTCTCAATCTCTCTGCCGTTTCAAAAGCTGCTCCTTCACCGGTTCCCGGAAGCAGTACCGTAAACTCTTCTCCCCCAAACCTTCCAAACAGATCGTATTGGCGCAATTGGCCTTTTATGAGCATGGCAAATTCCTTCAAAATATGATCGCCTGCAGAATGGCCATAAACATCATTGATTCTTTTAAAATTGTCCAGGTCAATAAGGAAAAGAGAAATGGGTTCTCTTTTTCTCGCGTACAGCGCAATACTCTTTTTACCCTGGGATAAGAACTCCCTGCGGGTGAATATATCCGTCAGCTCATCATACGTTGCCACCTTAACTAATTCCATATCTGATTTTTCCTTTGCAATCAGGATAAAGCCAATATTTCCGATCAGCATGATCAGATACAGGAAGATATAAAATGAAACATTGTATATGTTATTGGTCATAAGCTGCATGGACTCACCCAGCTTAAATCCCATATAGCCTCTTACAACGAGTAAAAGGAGCTCTGCCGTATAGATAAAGGCAACCGTCTTTTGCAAAACAGAAGAATTTTTATCCGTTAACAGGATATAGATCGGGTAAAACCACAGCATGACCCCGCTGATGGACATGATGGAAACCCTTATACCGGCTATATCATGCAGCAGTAAGGCCAGATGAAGCAAAATGATTGAAATGGCAGCAATGATAAAATATCTCCTTTTTATCACTTTGCTGTAACGTTCTTTTATGCTCAAAAAAGCGGTGCTCTGCAGAACCTGGGCGACAACCAGGAACGAATTGCCGATTGAAATGGATACAAACGTATTGATCATGCCCCGCATGCCAAGGAGAGTCCATGCGCAGGTATCAAACAGTCTTGCAAATAAGAATATATATAAGGAAGAATCTTTTTTATGCTGGGTCATGTAAGCAATGCCCAGTATTCCTGAAAAAAGATGTCCCAAAACAATGGTGAATATAAGAGTTTCTACATTAAAGTTTAAGCTCATCTTATGACTCCTCATCCTCATATTGAAGTTTCATTCTTAAAGTATAAACGATCATCATTTTAAAGCGGGCCGGACATGAAACTTTCAGTTTTTATTCATTTCATGCCTTGCATATTTTCTAATCTTCTTATTGTTTGTATCGTATATATTATAATCTATAATTACACATACTAAAAGCTAAAAATGTTTTTTCTGAACTTTGTCACACACATATAAATAATAAGTGCGTATAATCCGAGTAATCTTTTCCACTTTATAATGGAAAAAACGGAAATTGATCCGCCAATTTCAAGGTGCTATACTGAGATCATCAATAAGGTAAGACTGCAGTTATAAATATGTTGATAATTTGGTATACGGAGGGGGATGCAAGTGGATGGACGACTGGGTACATTGTTGGCTAACCTTTCAGAGGATAAGTTCATAACGATCGATGAACTCGCCTTAAAGCTTCAACTGAGCCATAGAACTATCAGAAGCCTGATTAGCCAATTGGAACAAATGCTGTACGGAAATGGCGCCTCAATCGGACGGCAGAGAAACAAGGGGGTGTGCCTTCATATAACAGGCAGGGAACTATATCAGGAATTTTGCAGGAAAGAAACGCCTTCCTCGGTTCCCGATTCCGGAGAACAGAGAATGGAGTACGTGCTGGCGCTGCTTTTCCAGACTCCGGATTACATAAAAACAGAGACTCTCTGCGACCAGTTATTTGTATCAAGAAAAACCATATCCCTTGATTTAAAAAGCGTGGAAAAATTCCTGAACCGCCATCATATATCTCTGGAAAGAAAGCCTTACTATGGGCTGAAAATGAAAGGAACTGAGTTTTCCTTCCGTTTGTGCCTGAGTGCCATATTTTATGAATTAAGGGATGTGTGGTTCGGGAAAATCTATGAAACATTTGAGGATTCCGAAATAATAAGAAAACAGGTTTTAGACAGCATCCATAAAAGGGGATATACCATTTACGAAACGGATACTTCCAACATTGTTCTTCAAATTCAGATCGCTCTTTACCGGTGGAAGATGGGGTGTAAAATCACCATGGAAGAGGTTGACAGCAAAGAGTGGCTGCAGGAGGGAGACATTCAGGTAGCGCAAATGTGCAGTCTGGGTTTAGAACATGCTTTGGGAATATGCTTTCCGGTTCCGGAGGTCAAGTATATTGCCATTCATTTGTCAGGGAAAAAGAAGCTGCTCGCCGGTGAAAATGGAAATGTGGTCATTGATATGGAGATAAACCAGTTGGTGAATGAAATGCTGGAAAATGTTTATCAGGTATTCCAGTTGGATTTCAAATCAGATTTTGATTTAAGCACATCACTGAGACAGCATATGGTGTCTTTGCGGATCAGACTTCAATACCATTTAAAACTGGAAAATCCCATGTTAAAGGAAATCAAGGAGGTATACAGCTTCCCCTACGCAGTGGCGGCACAGGCTGCCACCGTGTTATCTGAATATTTTCACGTCATCGTATCAGAGGATGAGATTGGCTACCTGGCGTTATGCTTTGCTCTTTCTCTGGAGCGAAACAAGAAAAAAAAGAAACGTAACATTTTGCTGGTGTGTGCATCGGGGCAGGGAAGCGCCAGGCTGTTTGAATACAGGTTTAAGGAATTATTTGAAGGGTATTTAAACAGGGTGGAAATCTGCGATATCGGTTCACTGCCGGACAAGGACTTCCATGGTGTGGATTATGTGTTTTCTACGGTTCCCATCACGGTCCCGGTTCCGGTTCCCATTTATCAGGTGCAGTATTTCTTTGACAGGCACAATATCAGACAGGTAAAGCGGGTTTTAGAAGATAATCAGCCGGACACCATAAAACAGTATTTTTCAGAGGATTTATTCTTTGTGGATGTGGAGGGAGACAGCCGGGAAGAAGTGATTCGCAAGATGTGCCGGCGCATTGGAATGGTGCGTCAGTTACCGGAGGAATTTGAAGCAAGTGTTTTATACAGGGAAACCATTATGCAGACGGATTTTTGCGGCCAGATCGCAATTCCGCATCCTTATAAACCTTTGACTGATGAAACCTTTGTATGCGTGGCAATTTTGAACAAACCTGTGCGGTGGTATCTTTGCGATGTGCAGGTGGTATTTTTACTGTCTATTTCAACTCAAAAAGAAAACCTGGAAGCTTTTTACATGACAGCGCCTCAGTTTATGATGGATGAGAGCTTCATCAGACGGCTGATCCGGGAAAAACGTTATGAAACATTAATGGACATCATTGACACGGTAGAGAATTGCCAATGATGCTGACGGATAACGTCAGGAAGGAGAAATGATGAGTACATTAAGAGTGTTATTATGCTGCGGAGCAGGCTTTTCCAGCGGTTTTCTGGCTCAGAAAGCGAGACAGGCTGCAAAGAAAAGAAAACTGGACATGTCGATTGATGCCAGAAGTGAAAGCGTCATCACCGAATACGCAAACAAAATGGATGTTTTATTGGTAGGGCCTCATTATGAAGGAGCTCTGGCCAAGCTGAAAGAAGAGTATGAACCGCGGGGAATCAAGGTGAAATTAATTCCAGCTCATATTTATTCCGCTTTAGATGGAGAAGAACTGGTAAATCTGGCTCTTTTGGCAGAAAGTGAAAAAGGAGGAACATTGGCATGAACGGATTGATGGAATGGTTATCGAATGTATTCGCTCCAAAGGCCAGAAAGGTGTTCGCTAATCCATGGATTGATGCGGTGGCGAGTACCATGAAAAAAGTGCTTCCTTTCATTTTGGCAGGCTCCCTGATCTTTTTTTACAATGTATTCCGGTCCTATCTGGCTTTTTTACCGAATCTGAGTGTCATTGCTAACTATACCTTCGGATTCCTGGCCGTATTTGTCGTATTTATTATGACCCATGAAGCCATGATTAAGCTGCATCATGAGCAGTATCAGATCAATGCTTCCCTGACTGCAATCGCCGCTTATTTCCTGTTCTGCCAGCCCAAGGTGGTGGATGGAGTCTTTCAGATTGCCAACGCAAGAATCGGAGCCGCCGGTATTATGTTTGCATTGGTGGTAGGTATTTACGTGTCCCTTGTATTTCACTTTTATGCAAAGCTTCACGTATTGGAAAACAATGTGACCCTTCCTGACTTTGTCAGTGAATGGATCAACAATATCATCCCCATTACCATAACCCTGGGAATTGCCATGGTACTGAGCAATGTGCTGGGACTGGACTTTTACCAGTTAATTGTGAACCTCTTTATGCCGTTACAGCAAGGGGCTCAGACCCTGCCCGGATTTATTCTGCTTTGTTTTATTCCGGTTATCTTTTACTCCATGGGAATTTCCAGTTGGGTATTCAATGCGGTGACTACGCCCATCTTTATAGCCGCTATTGCAGAAAATATAGCTGCAGTGGCAGCAGGAGGAGTCCCGGTAAACATCGCTACCAGCGAAGCTGTTTTTACAGCGGCATTGATCACCATGGGCGGCAGAGGAGGAACCCTTCCCCTCAATGTGCTGATGCTCAAATCAAAATCAAAAAAGCTTAGAACCATGGGGAAAATTTGTATCGGTCCGTCTCTGTTTAATATTAATGAACCGCTGATGTTTGGGGCTCCGGTGGTATTCAATCCCCTGCTCATGCTTCCCATATGGATCAACAGCATTGTCGGTCCCGCCGTTGTCTGGCTCACCATGCATTTTGGCCTTTTGAATATACCGTCAAAGATGATACAGGTGGGACAGATTCCGGCACCGTTTTCCAGCGTCATGATTACAGAGGACTGGCGGGCTTTACCGGTGTATGCCGTATTATTTATCCTGTATCTTATGACCTGGTATCCGTTTTATAAGGTATATGAAAAACAGTGTATAGAGGAAGACGGGGTTCAGTAAATAAAAAATCTGAGGAGTTAATTTATGGAAAAAGCGTTGTATAAGGATGAAGACAAGGTAGTAAAAGTGGCGATGGAGATTGTGATTGCAGCAGGAGAAGCCAGAAACAAGGCTGGAAAGGCTTTGGACTATGTGGAAGCCTTTGATTTTGAACAGGCAAAAAAACATCTGGAGGAAGCCAGGAAAGACATATTAAAAGCCCACAATGCCCAGACTGATATGATTCAGGCTGAAATTTCAGGAGAAGAATCCATACCGCCAAGCCTGCTGTTTAACCATGCACAGGACACATTGATGACGATTATGACAGAGGTGAACTTAACGGAAAAGATGATCATGTTGTTTGAGAAATTTTATAAAAAAATGGAAGAAGGCACTTGAAAACAGTACATAAATAAGGAGATTATCAGAATGAATCATCAAAAACAGAAGCAAATGCCGGAAGGCTTTTTATGGGGAGCCTCTACAAGCGCTTATCAGGTGGAGGGAGCTGTCGAAGAAGACGGAAAGAAGCTGTCCCAGATGGATATATTAAACCGGGATACGGGTTTTTCTGATGCCAGCGTTGCCAGTGATCATTACCATCGGTATAAAGAGGACATCGCATTGATGAAGGAGTGCGGCTTTAATGCTTACCGTTTTTCCTTTTCCTGGTCCAGAATCTTCCCTGATGGCGTGGGAGAGGTGAATCCAAAGGGAATTGCATTTTATGACGATTTGATCGATGAACTACTGCGCAATGGCATCACTCCGGTCCCAACCATTTACCATTATGATATGCCTATGGCCCTGGTGGAAAAATACGATGGCTGGGTCAGCCGGCAGAGTGTGGAAGATTTCGCTGCTTACGGGGAGTATTTGATTTTAAGATATGGTGACAGGATCAAAGACTGGCTGATTATCAATGAACAGAGCATCATCGTGGAGTTCTGGAAAAAGAAAAATTATATTCCTTCAAAATACCATGACAATCCCCAGATGAAGTTTCAGATCAATCACCACATGAACCTGGCCCAGGCAAAGGTGAGCCAGATGATCCATAAGCATGTAAAGGATGGACGGTCAGGGTCAGCAATCGGGTACTCCCCTGTCTATGGACTGGACTCTTCTCCTAAAAACATGCTGGCAATGTTAAATGCGGAAGACTTAAAAAACCATTTCTTCCTGGATATCTACTTCAAGGGGGATTATGCGGTTGGGGCTTTGAATTATCTCAAAGAGCAGCAGCTTGCACCGGTGATTGAGGAAGGGGACATGGAAATCATAAAAGATGGCTGTCTGGATTTTCTGGGAGTCAACTATTATGCCAGCAAATGTGTGAAATACCCTGACAGTGAGAAAAATCATCTGGTAGAAGCAAAAAGCAATTTGAAAGGGCAAAAAGGCGCCATGGGCGCTTATGAGGTGATGCCTGATTTTTATGAGTATATGAAAAACCCCAATGCAGATACCAATGACTGGGATTGGACCGTTGATCCCGATGGTATGGAATATTTGCTGCGGGATATTTATGAAAGATATGGCATACCCATGATGATTACGGAAAATGGCCTGGGCGCCAGGGACGAACTGGAAAGCGATGGAAGCATCCATGATGATTACCGCATCGATTACTGGCAGAAGCATTTAAGAGCCATACACCGGGCGGTGGAGTTAGGTGTAAAGGTGGAAGGCTTCCTCCCATGGTCATTTGTGGACGTGCTCAGCACCAGCAACGGATACCAGAAGCGCTATGGACTTGTCTATATCAATCGCAATGACGAGGACTTAAAAGACTTGAAGCGAATGAAAAAAGACAGTTTTCACTGGTATCAAAAGGTCATTGAAAGCAATGGTGCCTTTGCGCTGGAGCAGGATAATTGACAGAATAAGTCTTCACTGATACTTGATTTACCTATAAATGGCAGATTCTTCGGAATCTGCCATTTGCACGTTACAGGGCATCAACTCTTTTTAACTCTCCCGTTACAGAATCTATGATCAGGCCGTATACCTTTATTTCTTCCGGAATCAGGGGATGCTTTCGTATCAGCTCCACCGTCTTATTAATAGAAACACCCAGGTCCTTAAAACCGGACAGCCATGAATCGAAATCAATTCCATAGTATTTTATCATATCAATGTTCTTCTGCCTGATCCCATGGTATTTCATTTTTTCGATCATTTTGTCGCTGTCCGTATACATGGCTCCGCAGTCCGTATGGCCGATTACGAGAATTTCCTGAATGCCTAATTCGTAAATGCCGATCAGCAGGCTTCGCATGACGCTTCCAAAGGGATGGGATATAAGCCCGCCTGCATTTTTGATGATCTGGGCATCGCCGTTTTTTATGCCCAGGGCGCAGGGCAGCAGTTCCGTCAGTCTGGTATCCATGCAGGTGATGATCGCAACTTTTTTATCCGGATACTTGCTGGTGACATATTTTTCGTAGCCTTTGTCTTCCACAAAGGCTTTATTATATTGCAGTATTTCATCGATCATAATTGATTCTTTCTCCTTTTATCCATTATATCCCTGAAAAGAAGGGATTAAAGAATCAGGACGCCTCCATGATAACAGATCATTTCTTTTGCCCCGTATGCTTTTATTTTTTCCAGGGAGACTTCCGCTTCTGTTAAGTTCAGTGCATACTGGGGATTTGCAACAATCGGCTCTCCGTGGTCAAGTGCTGCTGCATCTCCTGTAATCATCACCTTTTCCTCATTTACAAAAACAGAAATGTGGCCCGGTGTATGGCCCGGCGTTCCCACGATGGTACAGCCTCCGCACCAGTCAAAAACATCTCCATCGCATACTTCCAAATCCACCGGAACGGTCCGGACACTTTTTAAAAGATTGCAAAAGGCCAGACCAAACTGCTTTTGATCTTCCGGCAGCTCAGACTGCATTTCTTCCGCCTGTTCCAAACGCAGGGACTTTAATTCACCGGAAATATAGGGCGATTCTTCTTTCCCCGCAACAACCTGTACGCGGGGATATTCCTGCTTTAATTCCCATAGTCCGCCCATATGGTCGTGATCCTGATGGGTGATCAAAACATGGGTTAAATCTGCGCAGTTGAGGTTTTTTTCTTCCATGGCCTGTTTGATGGCAGAGAAAAAACCGGTATATCCGCAGTCAATCAGGACCATATTTTTATCATCCATTAATACAACCGGATGGATTATCTCTTTATTTTCACCAAATGTGAGTGTGGTAGTTAAAACAATGATTCTATTCATTTTCAGACTCCTTATATTCTTTAAACTGACAGGGGCTTGCAGCAAGCCGCTCCTTTCGCATCTTCATTATACTTGAAGCCGCCTCAAACTTGCAACTGGAAATACAATTCTCACGTAACCATTTCCCGCTGCACCTTTGAATAATATTCCTCTGCCTGCAAATAATAATCCCATCAATATGAAGGAGAATGATTATGGCAAAAGATTCGCAGCTTGACCCAAAACCGATTCGCAAGCAAAAAGCCAATGGAGGCCCTACCATGGCTGAAAGCGCATTAGACGGAGAAGGCCGGAACAATAAGAAGCAGTCCGGCAGCCGCCACAAACCCGGCAACGACAAATAAGCCTTCCACGCAAAGGAGCAGACGAAATGAACCGTGATAAACTCATAGCCCAGGTAAAAGACGAGTATGCACGAATTGCCTCTTGTGAATCCCGGCAAAACTTCCAGCAAAGCACAGCGGAGCTCACACCGGAGGCCTATTATGAAAACCTGTTAACCAAGGCCGTAAACGAGATCAACAGAGGCACCTTTGACCATTTCAAATCCGGAGAGGAAGTCGTAACTGCCATTGCAAACAATAAAAACTGGCTTTCTGACTGGAAATAGCACATACCTCCAATAAAAACCGCAGCCCTCTCTATAAAGGACTGCGGTTTTTATGATACACATGTATATTTACGGCTGCTGCCCGCTTATGAATTTCCGGTCAGGCTGTTATAAATTTTAGACAGGTTGCTTTCCATCCGCTCCAGATATGTCAGATCATCCTGGGCGCTTTCCATGGTATAGGCGGTCTCCACCGCTGCGCCGACTTCATTTGCCAGGGTCTGGGAAACTGCGGGGCTCACCATCTCTTCTGCAAAAATGGTGGTTACGTTGTTTTCCCTGCAATACTCAACCAACTGGGCCAGCTGCTGGGCGGAGGGCTCCCCTTCTGCAAAAATATCTCTTACGCTGTTTTGCTCCAGACCGAAGTCCCGGCAGAGATATCCAAAAGCGGCATGACCGGTCACAAAGGTCTTTTTCTCCGCGGACTGGAACTTGCCGTTATATTCATTATAGAGACTTTCCAGCCGGGAAATGTAGTCGCTGCTGTTTTTCTCGTAATACTCCTTATTGTCCGGGTCAGCCTGGACAAGAGCATCCTTGATGTTCTTCACTTCCGTCTGCGCGCCCTTTAAGCTCAGCCACAGATGAGGGTCGTACTTCCCGTGAGAATCTTCGTCTTCCCCCTCTTCGTGGTCTGCCTCTTCTTCATGGTCATCAGACGCCGCTTCCCGTTCAATGAAATCAGCCCCCTTGGACGCTTCCACAACGATCAGCTCCGTGTTATTGACAGCAGAAACCGCTTCTTCCACCCAGCCTTCCATTCCAAGACCATTATACACAAAAACCTTAGCAGCGCTTATTCCTGCCAGGTCCTGAGCCTTCGGTTCAAAATCGTGGGCTTCTGTTCCTGCCGGAATAACGGTTGAAATTTCAACTTTATCCTGTCCTACAGCCGCAACAAATTCCTTCATGGCGTCAAAGGTGACAGTAACCTTGATCCTGGTCTCCTGCTCTGCACTCGTCTGTTCTGCGCTGCTCTCCGCCTTACTGCTCTCTCCTGCCGCAGTTGCGGAAGCGCTCTCCTGATTATTATTGCTGCAGCCTGAAACGTTCACCGCCGCAATCAGACACAGCAGCATGGCTGCCCATTTTTTTAACATAACAATATCCCTCCTAAATTTCACTTGCAAATGGTTCTTATTTGCATTTATAATATATGATAGCGACTCAGGATATATTTGTCAAGTGCAAATGAATCGCATTTGCAACAACAAATGAGTTAATAATTCTCATTTAGAAAGGGTATTACTTATGATCAAAGCAGAAAATCTCTTTTTTTCTTATACAGGTTCGCCGCCCTATGTGCTGGGAGGCATGGATCTGGAAATACGGGATGGCGAGTACGTTTCCGTTGTGGGGGAAAACGGCAGCGGAAAAAGCACGCTGATGCGGCTGATATTGAAATTCATAAAACCGGCCTCCGGCACCATTGTGACGGAGGCAAAACGGATCGGATACGTTCCCCAGAAAAATGATTTCTCAAATTCAGGCTTTCCCATTACCGTATATGAAGTATTGGATTCATACCGCAGATTATTAAAAATCAAAAACAAAAGCGCCGTATGGGAAGCCCTTGAACAAGTTGGAATGTCCGGTTTCTCAGGCTCTCTCATGGGCAACCTGTCCGGAGGGCAGAGCCAGAAAATACTGATTGCGCGGGCGCTCATGGGAAGGCCGGAGCTGCTGGTTCTCGACGAGCCTTCCACCGGAGTGGATATCAGCAGCCAGAATGAAATCTATGGCTTTTTAAAGAGGATAAACAAGGAAAAGGGAATGACCATTGTTTCCGTAGAACACAATCTGGATGCCGCCATTTCAAACTCAACCCTGATCTATCATCTGGTCGGCGGCCAGGGGCACCTCTGCTCCCCTCATAAGTATGCAGATGAATTCTTGAAAAACAGGGGGGAAAACGATGGAAATATTTAGTTACAGCTTCATGCAGAACGCGATTTTCGTTTCCGTGTTCATTTCGATTTTATGCCCCTGCATCGGAATATTTCTGGTGCTCAGGCGCTATTCCATGATCGGGGACACACTGTCCCATGCCTCCTTGGCAGGCGTCACCATCGGTCTGCTGACCGGGCAGAATCCCATACTGGGGGCCTTCATCTTCACCTCCATATGCGGCGCATTGATCGAATTTCTGCGCAGCTATTTTAAAAAGCATACGGATTTGATTCTCTCCATCGTGCTTTCCTTAAGCGTGGGAACCGCCATCACCATCATAAGCTCCGGAAAGCTTCATGCCAATGCGGATTCCTTCATGTTTGGAAGCATTTTAACCGTATCCCGGCTGGATATGATCATGATTTTAATTCTCAGCGCCATTTCCGTCCTGACTCTGATCCTTTTATACCATCAGATGATTTATATTGCCTATGACGAGGAGGCTGCTAAAGTGGCAGGCGTAAGGGTCCGGCTGATCAACTACGTTTTTTCCATCCTTGTGGCTTCTGCCATTTCCGTATCCATCAGAATCGTAGGCGTGCTGGTGCTCAGCTCCATGATCTCCCTTCCTGTGGCCACGGCCCTGCAGCTTGAGAAAGGGTTTAAAACGACCCTGATATTCTCCATCATTTTCAGTGTGGTTGACATCATGCTGGGGCTGTTCATCTCCTACTATCTCAATGTGGCCCCCGGCGGATTTACGGCCCTGGTTTCCGTTGCCGTTCTGGTGTCCGTCCTTTTGGGGAAAAAGCTGTACGGCTCTGTCCGCGCCGCCCGGAGCAGATAACTGGGCTTTAAAAAACTTGACTTCATGGCATCAGCCTTTTATAATGAATCTAAATGCGAATAAAACGCATTTGCACCTCATATATACAAAATAGAGAGCGCACTGCCGTTTTATTCATCAAACTTACACGAAACCACAGGAGCCGGGAAGGCCCTTGCAAAAAATCAAATGAGGTGAATAAAATGAATGAGATACAAAGCACCTGGCCTGCAGGAATAAAGAGAACGCGGCAGCGCGAAAGTGTCCTCTCCGTACTTGAGAATTCAGAAAGGCCTTTAACCGCTGCGGATATATGCGCTAAAATGGAAAAAGGCGGGGATGGGACCTGGATGTCCACAGTCTACCGGATTCTCGGCATTTTCGAAAAAAAGGGCGTAGTGATCAAAACCAATATGATGAACAATGAAATGGCAATGTATGAGCTGAACCGTTTTAAGCATAAACACTATGCGGTCTGTACAAGCTGCCATAAGATCATTTCCATGGATAACTGCCCTATGGAACAGTTTATTCCAAAGTTTGAAGACGAAGGCTTTTACGTCACCGGCCACAACCTGGAGGTATTCGGATTCTGCAAGGATTGTAGGCCCATGTGAGAGCTGCCTGAGTCAGTATTAATGTCAGGAGGAATTGCATGTCAACAGAAATATTTATAATCTCCGGCTTTCTGGGAGCGGGAAAAACCACTTTGATTCAAAAGCTTTTAAAAGAATCCTTTCAGAATGAGAAAATCGTGCTCATTGAAAATGACTTCGGCGATATCAGCGTCGATGCCGCCCTGCTGAAATCAGGCGGTATTGAGGTGAAGGAAATGAATTCCGGCTGTATTTGCTGCAGCCTTTCCGGTGATTTCATCAAAGCCTTAAAAGAGCT
Organism: Lacrimispora sp.; assembly: GCF_047605665.1. GTDB lineage: Bacteria > Bacillota > Clostridia > Lachnospirales > Lachnospiraceae > Lacrimispora. Next base: position 89,323 of record NZ_JASGFH010000003.1, read on the forward strand.
TTTAGACCGCTTTCAGCCCGGCAAAATCATCATTGAGCCTTCCGGTGTGGGCAAGTTATCGGATATCATAAAGGCCTGCTCAGACCCGCGCATCCTGCCCCTGGCTAAAATCAGGGCCAAAATCACAGTCGCAGATGTAAAGCGCTGTAACGTGTATCTTAACAACTTCGGTGAGTTTTTCGAGGACCAGATTAAAAATGCCGATACAATCCTTTTAAGCCGCACGGACGAATTTCCCGATAAAATAGATGGTGCCCAGAAACTCATCAAAGAGTTAAATCCCCTTGCAGCCATTTTTTCAAAACCCTGGGACCAGATCCCCGGAAATGAAATACTCCAGGGACGCCATGTACATACAAGCATCTGCAAATGCGAGTGCCGCAGCGCCCACGGCCATTTAAATCACGAACACATCCATGGCCACAATTGCTCCTGCGGCCATAATCATGCTGCGGAAGATGTCTTTGATACAGTGACCATCAGGACGAATCACGTATTCAGCATGGAGGACTTAAAGGCGCGGGTCTCCAATATGGAGCGAAACGCAAAAGGGACGGTTCTTCGCGCAAAGGGCATCGTCCGGGGCCCCGGCGGATATATCAATTTACAGTATCTGCCCGGCGACATCAAGATGACAGAGTCTGCTGCCAGAGGCGATATGGTCTGCATTATCGGCCGGGATTTAAACAGGCAGGAACTGTGCGCTTTATTTGGCGGGGAGCAGTGAGATGGAGATACCAGTTTATGCAGTGACCGGATTTCTCGATGCCGGAAAGACCACATTTCTTTGCACCCTGCTGAACAGGCAGGACTGGAAGGACATTAAGGTTCTCGTTGTGCAGTTTGAAAGCGGGGAAGAAGACTTTAAAAGCCGGCATGGCAGCTGTCACACCGTTTCTTTTCCCAAAAAGACCTTAGACCAGCAGCCAATGGAAGCGGTGGTTCAAATTTCGGAGCTTTTACAAGCCGATGATTATGATGAAATCTGGATTGAATGGAACGGCGTCGCCCCATTTTCCAGCCTCCAGGCTCTTCTGCTGCAGGAACCTCTCCGTGGCTTGTGCAGGCTTCAAAAAGTCATACACATTGCGGATGGCGCAGCCATCGAAGGCCTGCTTGGCCGGACAGGAGGCGCTTTGCCTGAGCAGATTGCAGGAAGTGATTTTGCCGTGGTCCGAAACGTCCGTACACGGGCTGACCGTAAGCGGCTTGGCCGCCTGTTAAACGGAATCAATCCGGGCATTGAAATATATGAAATAGAGGACTATGAAGATTTATACAGACCGCTTTTTAGAAGGCGGGAGCGGCCCGTCAACCTGTTTTTCCTGATCATCATCCTGCTGACAGCCCTTCATTTTGTCGCGCAGCCTGTTTTTGAAGCGTATGGGATTCCGGCCAATATGGTGATCAATGTATTTTTAGGGATCATCCTGCAGGCGGTTCCATTCCTGTTAATCGGCGTGCTTTTATCATCGGCCATTCAGATTTTTGTGCCTCAGAGCTTCATTGAACGCAGATTTCCCAAATCCCTGGGCGCAGGTATGGCGGTGGCTGTTTTGGGAGGTTTCTGCCTTCCGGTCTGCGACTGCGCTTCTATCCCCATCTTCCGCAGCCTGGTGAGAAAGGGAATTCCCCTTCCCGTGGCAGTTACCTTTATGGCAGCCACGCCGGTGATCAATCCTGTGGTCATTCTATCCACCTATTACGCCTTCAGCGGCAATATGACCGTTGTGCTTGGCCGGGTCTGCCTTGGGATCATAGCTGCCGTTATGATCGGACTGTTCTTTTCTGTCTGGCCGCCCAAAGGCGGAGCACTGTCAGGGGGCGCGCTGGACCGGCTCATGTGCAGCTGCGGCTGTTATGAGGATGCGGAATCAGTCACCGCTTTGTCCGGAAAGCTCAGCCTGTTTATCCGCCATTCCCAGGCGGAGTTTTTCAGCGTGGGGAAATATCTGGTGATCGGAACCTTTATCGCTTCTGTTTCCCAGGTGCTGGGAACGGGAATATTTACCTCAGCCCAAAAGGGGGCCGGGCTGGCTGTTTCCATCATCATTATGATGGCAATGGCTTTCGTCCTCTCTCTCTGTTCCTCATCTGACGCCGTCATCGGACGCAGCTTTGCCAGTCAGTTTCCGATGGGGGCGATCATGGGCTTTCTCGTGTTCGGGCCAATGATGGACATTAAAAATGTGATGATGCTCTCTTCAGGGTTTTCCAAAAGCTTTATTGTGAGACTGTTGTTTACGGCGTTTATGGTATGCTTTGCCGTGGTCTTTTTGTTTGCCGGTTTAGGAGGGATATAACATGCGGGCAAGAGCGTTTAATCCCCAGATTTTTCTGGAACTTCTCTGTTACTGCCTCTTTGGGGGATCGATGCTGTACCTGGTGAACAGCGGAAAGTACCTTTCCTATGTTACGCCGAGAATGAAGCCCTATCTTTACTTTACAGCAGCCGTTATGCTGATATGGGTTTGCGTAAGCCTTTTTAAGCTGTTCCGCCCCCAGCATATTGTGCGCTCCTCCCACTGCTTTGTGCTGGCAATCCCTGTTTTGCTTCTTTTGCTTCCCCACGGCTCTTTGAACACTTCGGATTTTTCCAGCAATTACATCGGGGGAAATACTTTTTCCGGTAAAAATGGCGTAGCAGGTGTTCCGGCAGAGGAATACGGCAAAAGCAGCGCTGATCCGGCAGGGGGTCAAAGCGATGCGGCCCAGGCAGATATAGAGGTGCCAGGTTCCATCGACAGCACTGTCCCTGAAACCCAGCCTGATGCGGCGGGCCAGGGCTCTTTGGCCTATCTGCCCGGCCTGGATACGGCAAACAGGAAGATCACTGTTTCCGACGATTCTTTTGGCATGTGGCTTTCTGAAATATATATGAATATGAAGAAGTATGAAGGCTATACCATTACCATGACGGGATTTGTTTTTAAAGACCCGGAACTGCTTAATGAGGATGAGTTCGTACCTGCCCGCTTAATCATGTCCTGCTGCGTGGCTGACTTAGCTCCTGCGGGGATGATATGCAAGTACGATAAAGTCTCCGAGCTGGAAAACGATTCATGGGTAACGGTTGAAGGGACTATATTTATCGCAGAATACGAATATGAAGGACAGAAATACAGTGATCCTCAGATCAGGGCAGAAAAGATCACTCCTGCCCAGGAGGTAGAGGGATACGTCTATTCTTATTAGAACATGAACTGCAGCTTTCTCCCGCTTTCAAAATCATCTTTCCTGCTGTAATTTAAATATGCATTCCTGTATTCCGGCACCGGACTCAAGTTCTGGTGCCGGATTTTTATGTAAACGGAGGATTTCGCCTTAAAAGCGGTATTTCGCGCTTATTTGACCTATATGCTGTATTTAAATGACGCTTTAACGCGATACACATAGCACATTGACCAAATTGCAGCAAACATCTTTGTTATAATATACAATAATGCTTTAATTTTTCATAAAATAATTGACTAATATGTACTTTTGGTTTAATATATAAACAGAGTTAATGAATTAACGCAGGAATGATTGTTTTAAAGCAGAGGAAGAGGGCGGTCAATGAACATGCGAGACACAATAGGCAGCAACAACAGCGATTTGACTGAGATGAACCGCTCCGCTGTTGTAAAAATATTGCAGCAGCGAGAGGTCTGCTCGCGGGCGGACATCGCCAAGCAGATGGGCCTCACCCAGGCCTCCATCACGAAAATAGTGGCGGCCTTAATAGAAATGGGAATCGTATCCGAGGTTGGCAGCATGAAAGGCAGCGGCAACCGCCGTTCCATCGGGCTGAAATTAAATGCCGACAGGCACCAGATCATCGGAGTGAAGTTTGCAAGACATATGTTTGCAGTGGGCGTCTTCGATATTTCAGGGAAAATATACACCCAGACGGAAATCGAATACTCCCTTGAGCAAGACCAGAAATCCGTGCTTTCTGCCATGAAAAAGCAGATACACGACACTCTGGAAGAATATAAAAATGTGGTGGCTATCGGCCTCGCATTACCTGGGCCGTTTTTACAGGATGTAGGGCGCATTGCGGTGGTGACCCAGATGCCCACCTGGCACAATATCAACTTTATCGAAGAATTCAAGTACGAGTTTAACAAACCCTTCTTCTTCGTCCACGATGCCAACGCAGGAGCGCTGGCGGAATGGTGGTTCGGGGACCATGAAAGGCCTCTGCACACCCTGGCTTATTTTCTGGTAGGGGAAGGCGTAGGGTCCGGCATCATTGAGCGGGGCAACCTGCTGCTGGGCGTACAGGGCGCTGCCAGCGAAATCGGACATATCAGCGTGGATGTCAAGGGCACCCGCTGTGAATGCGGCAACTATGGCTGTCTGGAGCTGTACTGTTCGGCTCCTGCCATGATGAATAAGGCTCAGCAGCGTGTACCGGAATGCCTTTCCAAGGGACACCAGCAAAGCGCTGATGCCTGCAATGCCATATTTAAAGCAGCCCGCGGCGGCAATGCCGGGGCACTGGAGGTAGTGCGGGAAATAGCGGAATACATTGGCTACGGCTGCGTTACCCTGATCAATTCCTATAACCCCGATATCATTGTCATCGGTGACATTGCAGCACAGGGAGGGGACCTGCTGCTTCCTACGATTCAGGAAGTTGTAAAACAGCGGGTCATCTCTGAACTGAGTTCCAGGGTGCAGATCAAGATGTCCACCTTAAAGGTCGATCCCACTCTCTATGGCGCGGCGGCCATAGCAACGGATAAGGTGCTGCAGATGCCCAGTGCATTTTTAGCAGTAAAGGAATAGGAAAAGAGAAGGAACACATATAGCACAATACTTGCCTGCCAAAAGCAGGCATACAGGGAGGTAAGTTATGGAACATCCTTTAATCCTTCAGATGCAAGGCATTACCAAGGTATTTCCGGGAGTGCGGGCGCTGGATGACGTAACCCTGGAAGTGCACCAGGGCGACATTCACGCCATTTGCGGGGAAAACGGTGCCGGAAAATCAACCTTGATGAAGGTTTTGTCCGGCGTTTACCCTCACGGCACTTATGAAGGCCATATTATTTACAGGGGCAGTGAAATGGCCTTTAAAAACATCAAGGAATCGGAAAATGCCGGCATCGTAATCATTCACCAGGAACTGACCATGATTCCGGAGCTGTCTATCACGGAAAACATCTTTATGGGAAACGAAGTGGTAAAGCACGGCCTGATCGACTGGGACACTTCACGGCAGCGCACAGTGGAACTGCTTGCGCGGGTGGGTCTGACAGTCAATCCCGATACCTTAATCAAGCACTTGGGCGTAGGCCAGCAGCAATTGGTGGAAATCGCCAAGGCACTGTCCAAAAACGTCAAGCTGCTGATTCTCGACGAGCCCACTTCCGCCCTCAACGAGGACGATTCCGCAAACCTGCTGGACCTGATGCGGGACTTGAAAAAACGGGACATCACCTGTATCATGATTTCCCACAAGCTCAATGAGATTGCGGCAGTATCGGACGCTGTCACCGTAATCCGTGACGGCCACACCGTTGACACCTATGCTGTGGAAGCAGGACGGGTGGATGAAAACCGTATCATTCGCTCCATGGTGGGACGCTCCATCGAAAACCGGTATCCTGAACACGAATCCAATCCGGGAGAAGTCATTTTCGAGGTATCGGACTGGCGTGTGGAAGACCCCCATATTCCGGGGCGTCTGGTGTGCAAGGACTCCACCTTCTATGTAAGAGCCGGTGAAATCGTAGGATTTGCAGGTCTTATGGGAGCAGGAAGAACAGAGCTCATGCGGTCCATCTTCGGACGCAACTACGGCATTCACCTTGGCGGAACCATTAAAGTCAGAGGAAAGCAGGTCCGCATCACCTCCGTTGCCTCCGCCATCAGACAGGGCATTGCCTATGTGCCGGAAGACAGAAAGACCCTGGGTCTCAATCTGATCGACTCCATCCGCATGACCATCGTGTCGGCAAACCTAAAGGCGATTAAGCGGGGAGGGCTTCTGGACCCGGACAAAGAGTACCAGGCAGCCGAAAAGTACCGCCAGTCCTTAAGGATCAAGGCCCCCAGCGTGGGTATCGGCGTGAACACATTATCCGGAGGAAACCAGCAGAAGGTTGTTCTGGGCAAGTGGATGTTTACGGAGCCGGATGTCCTGATTCTCGATGAGCCTACCCGCGGTATTGACGTGGGCGCCAAGTATGAAATTTACCGCCTGATTCATGAGCTTGCGGATCAGGGAAAAGCGGTGGTAATGGTTTCCTCCGAGCTGCCGGAGCTGCTAGGCATGGCGGACCGGATATACACCATTTTCGAGGGAAGCATCACAGGCGAGGTAGAGCGCAGCGAGGCCGATCAGGTAAGGCTTATGAGAATGATGACAGACACCTCTGCGTCAGAATCTGAATCAGGAAAGGACGGAAATCCATCATGAAATATATTAAGCAAGTATTAGGCGGTGAACTTCGTCAGTATACCATGGTGATCGCCCTGGCGGCGCTTATCATCATCTTCAATATCACTTCAGGAGGAAGAATGGTTACTTCCTCTAACTTCCAGAACCTGCTGTCCGGCAATGCGTACGTACTGGTGCTGGCTATCGGAATGCTGATGGTCATTGTCATCGGACAGATCGATTTATCCGTTGGTTCTGTAGCAGGCTTCTCCGGAATGGTCATGGCTTTGGTAGCCAGAGATTTAAACTTTCCGTGGTGGCTCGCAGTTCTTGTCAGCCTTGCAATCGGCGTTGCAGCCGGAGCATGGCAGGGATTCTGGCTTTCCAGGCTTGGCATCCCAGGCTTTATCACCACATTGGGCGGCATGATGATCTTCCGCGGCGGCGTTATCTGGATATCCAAGTCCATTTCCGTGCCCGCACCGCCGCAGCTTAAATGGTTCGGCGCCGGATACCTGCCTGAATGGGGTCCTGCATTTACCGGAATGAACAATTCCACACTGCTGCTTGGAATCGTCGCAATCGCAGCTCTCGCTTACATACAGCTAAGACGGCATGCCCGTTCCGCCAGTCTCACCGGAGCAAAAGAGCCTATTTGGCCGGTTGCAGTAAGAATCGGTCTGGGCGGAGCCATCATCGGCTACTTTACCTGGCTGTTCGGCAGCGGACGCCCCGGAACATCATTTCCCGTTCCCGGTCTGATTCTGGTTATTTTAGTTATCATATACCACACCATCACCCAGCGCACCCAGTTTGGCCGCCACATCTACGCAGTGGGAGGCAACAAGAGCGCAGCCGCTCTCTCCGGTGTCAATGTTCAGAGAACTTATTTTCTCACCATGCTCAACATGTCATTCCTTGCAGCTTTGGCAGGAATCATGTTCGTGGGACGTTCCACGGCTGCCGGTCCTTCTGACGGAACCGGCTGGGAGTTAGATGCCATTGCATCCGTATTTATCGGCGGTGCAGCCGTTTCAGGCGGTATCGGTACAGTTCTCAACACCATGGTAGGCGGTATGGTAATGGCAGTTCTCAACTCAGGGCTCATGCTCATGGGTGTTGGAGCAGACCGCACCCAGGTTATTAAAGGTTTCGTATTATTGGCCGCTGTTGCTTTTGATGTTTACAACAAAGCACATGGCCGCCGTTCCATCATCGGAACATTATTTCCTGACAAGGAAAACAAATCCAAAGAAGGTAAGCCAACCGGCGGTGATTCGCAATAAACCGCAGGTCTGGGCCTTATATAGTCGAATGACTTTAAAAAGGAGGTTATTTATGAAAATGAAGAAACGATTATCTCTGCTTATGGCGGCAACATTAGTTGCGACAGCAGCGATGACGGGCTGCGGCGGCGGACGCCAGGCAGCACCGGAGACCACAACAGCAGCTCCTGCACAGGAGACAAAGGCAGCAGAGACAAAAGCCGAGGAAACGAAAGCAGCAGAAGCTGCAGGCTTTGAAGCCGGTGCAACCATCGGTGTTTCCCTTCCATGGCTGGGCACCCAGAACTGGAAAGAAGCTGACGAAATGTTCAAGACCCAGTTAGAGGCCGCAGGCTTTAAGGCAATCGTTCAGGCCGCTGACAACAAGGTTCCTCAGCAGCAGCAGCAAATCGAGTCCATGATTCAAAATGGAGCAAAAGTTATTGTTGTTGGTCCCGTTGACGGTTCACAGCTTGGTTCTGTTTTAGAAGAAGCTGCAGCCGCTGGCATTACCGTAATCGGTTATGACCGTCTCCTTGAGAACACCACCGGTGTAGAAGGCGTAGTACAGTTCGGAAGCATCAAGACCGGTGAATTACAGGGACAGGCGCTTCTTGACGGTTTAGCAAAAGAAAAAGGCGCAGGCCCTTACAATATCGAGTTATTCGGCGGCGGCCCTGCTGACCCCAACGCTCCTAACTTCTTCAAAGGCGCTATGTCAGTGCTTCAGCCAAAGATCGATGACGGCACACTTGTAGTCGTATCAGGACAGACTGACTTCACACAGTGCGCAACCCTTGACTGGGATAACTCCAAGGCTCAGGCACGTATGGACTCCCTGCTCTCCGGTTTCTACGCAGACAAGGAAATTCACGGTGTTCTTTCTCCTAACGACGGTATTGCCCGTGCGATCATCACCGCATCTGAGCAGGCTGGCCAGAAGATTCCTGTTGTTTCAGGTCTTGACGCTGAAAACGAATCCGTTGAATGGGTTTGGTCCGGAAGACAGTATTCAACTGTAGCAAAACCAACCGATGTTCTTGTAGGCAAGACAGTAGAAATCATCAAGTCCCTTCAGGAAGGCAAGGGTATGCCTGCACCTGATACCAGCGTAAACAACGGCAAGAAGGATGTTGGCGTTTATGAGCTTCCTCCTCTGGTAGTTACAAAAGACAATGCTAAGGAAGCATTTGCAAACGATCCTGGCCGTCTTGAGCTTTTAAAGTAATCAATTGATGGAAATCTTATAAAGAAACGGCAGAGGAGCATATCCTCTGCCGTTTCTTTTATCTTTTATGATACGTCTTATTCTTTTTCTTTCAGCGCAGACCGCCTTTTGGATTTCTCCAGATACATCAGCTTATCCGCTCTGTGAAGGATGGTGTCAAGATCACTTCCGTCTTCCGGAAATATGGCATATCCGATGCTGGGCGATACCTTGATGGGGTAACCCGGAACATGAAACTCCTCTTCAAAGCGGTTGAGAAGCCGTTCTTTTGCCTTTCGAAGGCTTTCCATACTCTCAATTTCCGGCAGTATCAGCAAAAACTCATCTCCGCCTAAGCGAAAGGCCATCTCATCCGGCCCGGTGCTCTCTTTTAATATGCGCGCAGTCTCAACAAGCACCATATCTCCTACGCTGTGCCCATATGTATCATTGATCTTCTTAAAAAAATCCAGGTCCAGCAGCAGGATTCCCAGTTTGTATTCTTTTCGCTTTGCCGCCGCGAAGGCATTGGCCTGATAACTGTTGAGAAAGTGCCGGTTAAACAGGCCTGACAAAGAATCGTAAACCGACATGATAATGATCTTGTTGTTGGACCTTATGTATTTGTATACCAGAATCCCTCCGGAAGAAGAAAGGAGTACTGAGAAGATAAACAACAGCACAAATAAAGGCAGATTACCCTCCCATCCGTTTGACGAACTGACTGTAATGTTCCAGTTGATGAAGTCCGGGTCCACAGCGAATTCCAGCTTGGAATTCACATTAGAATCAACTGAGCCAAAAAATGGGGTCGTTTTGTTCTCCTGATTAAAAATCGCAATATCCAGCCCTGAGCTTACGGCATAGGACTCAATCTCCGCAAGTATTTTTTCCGGTTCCAGCACAATGGCAATCTGTCCCCAATACTCCATATCTTCCATGACAATGGGAAGCCTGACGATGAAGCCTCTCCCGCCCTGCACTAAGTCCACCGGCCCCTGCAAAATAGGTTTCAGCTCGTGTTTCACCTTCAGCACAAGGTCCTTCTGCCCTTCCACCGTGGATAAGTCCACCCCGATTGCTTCAGAATTGGACTCCTGGGGATAATTCCATATGATAGTCGTATCCCTGAGAACGCCCACATTGCGGATATAATCTGAGTTTGTGGAAAGAAGCTCATCCATATAACGGTAGGAGATATCTGCGATCAAATCCGGCTGAAGCTTGATATAAGCCTCGTAGCCTTGAAGCAATGTGACATTGGAGTAAATCAGCCTCTGGACCCTGCTTTCAAATACCATATACCGGTCAGTCGTTTCCAGGACTGCTCTCTGCCTGATGTTATTGTGCAGCATCAGAATAAAAGACAGGCAGATGGATAAGAGCACAATAACCGCAGCCATGGAAACCAGCAGCGGGCTTGCTTTTTGAGGAAAAGGTTCATTTTTTCTCATATTGGTTTCAAAAATCCTTCTTTTTATCTCCTTTGCAAGGGGACTGCAAAGAAGTGTATTTTTGATATTATAGCAAAGCTGGGCGGTTAATACAAGGCGTTTCGGTCCATATGACATTTATTGTAACCTAATATTTTCCAGGAATCTACCGATCATCTTTTTGTACAAAAAAAACCGGCGCGCTGCCGGCTTTTTTATAGTTAAAACACCCTGATTTTCTCTGTTTTCAACTGACTGACTGGCATCTGCTGCATAAAATGCCGCAGGAAGCTGTCTCCTGCATATCTTCAATTGCCCAACCTGCAAGCTGTGCGAGTATGGGGAGAATGTGCTTGCCCTTTTCCGTCAGAGTGTACTCCACTCTGGGTGGAACTTCATTATACTGTTCCCTGTGAATGACTCCTGCTGCTTCCAGCTCTTTTAAGGACTGAGCCAGCATCACATTGGTAATATCCCCCAGCTTTCTTTTGATGACGCTGTAGCGCAGAGGGGTTTCGCCTGAAAGGATGCACACAATAGGCAGCTTCCATTTCCCGCTGAATATGCTCATCAAATGGCGGATTGGGCATAGTAATTCTTCTGTTGTCTGATTGGTTTTGTCACTCATTTTCTATTCCTCTGCTCCCATAGTAAGTTTTTTATTACTAAGTCTGTTTTTTCTGCGTTATTGAAAAAAACTTATTTTGTTTTATAATTATATCACAAGAGATATTCAAATACAAGTTCTTTCAGCGATGAGAGCACGATCAGCGGTTTAATGAGAATGAAAAGGGGTATATATGCCATGTTAAACTTAAACAACTTTCTGAACAACGGAATTAAAAACATTTCTGAGACTGCCGGACGCTTCTATCTGGGAAGCCGCCGGGGGCAGGCATTCATGCTGCACATGGTATCAGACCTGCACAAAGGGGCAAAACTAAGAGAACAGCACGAGGAAAACGGAACCCATGTTCCGCCTTTCCTGATTGCCAGCATAGCTTCTGACTGCAATTTGCGGTGCACTGGCTGTTACGCATGGGCCTCCGGCGCCTGCGGCAGCGGACAGGAGCCCAAACAGCTAAATGCTGAAGACTGGCGGCGTATCTTTCAGGAAGCATCAGACATCGGCGTATCCTTTATTCTCCTGGCCGGAGGGGAGCCCCTTTTGCGCCGGGACATCATCATGCTGGCGGCAGAGTTTGAACATATCATCTTTCCCGTATTCACCAACGGAACCTTGATTGATGAAGAGTATCTGGACCTATTTGACCGGCACCGCAATTTAATTCCGGTCCTCAGCATTGAAGGCGATGGGGAAAAAACAGATGCGCGGCGGGGAAAGGGTGTGGCAGAAAAGCTTGAACAGACAGCCAAAATCCTTAAGAAACGGGGAATTCTTTTCGGAAACTCCATCACCGTGACCTCCCAAAATCAAGATGAAGTGACAGACCCGGCCTTTGCCGAAGCCCTGCGGGAAAGCGGGTGCGGCCTCGTCTTCTATGTGGAGTACGTTCCAGTGGAGAAAAATACAGATCATCTCGTTTTAGATGACGAGCACCTGCACATCCTGGCAGAACAGATTGACAGCCTGCGAAAGAGCAAGAAAAATAAAGGCATGATCATCCTCTCCTTCCCCGGCGACGAGGAATCCATGGGAGGCTGCCTGGCCGCCGGACGGGGATTCTTTCACATCAATCCCACAGGCGGAGCCGAGCCCTGCCCCTTCTCTCCTTATTCAGAAATGAATTTAAAGGAGCAGTCCTTATTGACGGTACTGCAATCGTCATTTTTTGAAAGGGTCCGGGAAATCAGTGCGGCGGAAGCATTAAACCACAAGGGCGGATGCACTTTATTTCAATATGAAGATGAAGTAAAGCAGGCAGTCCTGTAAAAATCTGTTATATAAGAAAGGCGGGAGGAGTATGCCAAAGCAGTTAAGTCCGGCTTTGCACAAGCGTATTTTACAGTTCCAGAAAAATGAAATCAGCGGCAGTATCCTGTATGAATCCATTGCCAGAAGACAAAAAGATAAGAATAACGAGCTGGCTCTGCTTGAAATTTCAAAGGCAGAATTCAGCCATTATGAAACATGGAAAAGCTATACAGGCAAGGATGTGAAGCCTGACTGGGTAAAAATTACCATTGCCAAGGTTTGCAGCCGCATATTAGGCGATACGTTTACGATCAAGTTCTTTGAAAAAGGCGAAGACTTTGGAATCAAAGAGCTTCAGGAAATTGAAAAGGAAGTGCCGGAAGCGCGGGCCATTGTCCAGGAGGAAGAGGAACACGAAAACCGCCTGATGGCAATGGTGGATGAGGAGCGGCTGCACTATATCGGCTCCATGGTATTGGGCCTTAATGACGCTTTAGTGGAGCTTACAGGAACTCTTGCAGGACTCACATTTGCGCTGGCAAATACCCGCCTTGTGGCCCTTTCCGCAATCATCACCGGAGTTTCTGCGACCCTCTCCATGGCGGCCTCCAACTATCTGGCGGAGCGGGCCAGCGGCAACGCAGAAGCATTAAAGTCAAGCCTTTATACGGGCATGGCCTATCTGGTAACCGTCGCTTTCATGGCTCTGCCTTACCTGCTTCTGCCAAACAGCCTTTATATCCTGGCTTTCGCAATCATGCTGGCCGTGGTGGTGCTGATTATCCTGTTATTTAATTATTATATTTCCATAGCCCAGGACCAGCCGTTTTTAAAGCGTTTTGGGGAAATGGCATCCATCAGCTTAGGCGTTGCGGCTATTTCCTTTGTCATCGGGCTTCTCGCAAAGTCCCTGCTTGGGATTGATATATAAGATGAACTGCAAATTAAATTATAGATCAAAAGGAGGATTTAATCATGAATACTGCTATACGTTACTTTACACGCGGAGGCAATACAAAGAAGGTCGCTGACGCGGTTTCCAGAGCCGCAGGAGTGGAAGCAAAGGACTGTTCCAAAGCCCTTACAGAACCGGTTGACTTACTGTTTTTGGGAGGCTCTGTATATTGGGGCGGAATAGACAAAAAACTGAGACAATTCATCGACCAGCTTGACCCGGCAAAGGTGAAATGTGTTGCCGTATTCGGCACATCAGCCTTAAAAAAAGAGCCGGACCGGGAAATAGAGAAGCTTCTTCAAAATAAGGGGATTCCCGTATCAAAGCACAGCTTTCACTGCTGGGGAGAATTTTCCGCCGTTCACAAGGGCAAACCGGACAGCAGTGATTTAAAGCAGGCCGAAGCCTTTGCACGGACCGCATTGAGCGCAATGAAATGATGGCCACAGCAGATTTGAAAGGAGGAACCCAACATGGTGCAGTTAAGCCCTTCAGAAAAAGATTATATGGAAGCAATTTATATTCTGGCCAAACGCCTGGGCTCTGTCCGGTCTGTTGATGTGGCAAATTACCTGGAGCATTCAAAGCCAAGCGTCACAGTGGCCGTTCAAAATCTCTGTTCAAAGGGATATTTGCAAAAGATTGACCGGGACCTGGTATTTACCGACTCAGGGCAACCCATTGCTGAAAATATCTTTGAACGCCACTGTATCTTGACCCACGCCTTAAAGGAAATCGGGATCGATGAACCCACTGCCATTAAGGACGGACAGTCCATGGAGCGGGTCATCAGCGACGAGGCCGTGGAAGTCACGGCCAACGCAATCCAGTGCCAGAAATGGCTGACAGGAGTCTGCCCGGCGGGTTCTGACAGGATCGGGATGATGGTTGGATAAAGCAGAGCATTTCCAGTCTCATCTTCCGATCCGGGCCACCCACTTGTCAATCTCAGCCTGAGCAGTAACAAGGCGCTTTCCGCTGAAACGGATGTCAATTCCGTCTTTTACATCAGCCCCCTGACAGGCTTTTTCCACATCCGGAAAGCTGTGTCCAAGCCAGCCCGCATTGGTGGCAAAAGCATATACCGTCTTTTCTTCCCAATTGACAGAAGAAAGGGCGGTTTTTATTGGCGGAGCAAAGGTATACCACCACACCGGAAAGCCGAGAATAACGGTGTCATAATCTTGCGGGTCATATTTTAACGGCTTGATTTCCGGCTCATAGCCGTTTTTAATTTCCTTCTCTGACTGATTCACTGTCGCATTATAGCTTCCGGGATAAGCCTTTACAGGCTGTATTTCGGCCATATCGCAGTTTAGGGTTTCGCTGATCTGACGGGCAATTTTTTCCGTATTTCCGGTGTAAGAATAATAGAGAACTAATGCTTTCATCGTTAATCTCCTTTTTATAGATGTAATTTTTCAAAACAGACACGTTACCGTCCCTGTAAATAGGCTTGGAATCTGCTTCACTATATTATTATAGTACAAAATACGTCTTTTACAATAACACAGAAATAATTAACTTAGTAAGAAAAACATATCAATATAAAGGAGATATTTCCGAAATCCCAAAGGGGTTATACATAGGACAGTTCACTGAATGCTTTTATAAATTCCTTTTGCCCGTAACTTTCAAAATCCACCAGGATCATATCGTCATCTTCTGAAACCACGGTTCCCAGGCCGTACTTTTCATGTTTGACTTTAAGCACCGTTACAGCAGCCTCCTCTTGGCTTTCCCGTTTTGCCGCTTCCACCTGCTTGCGCAAATCCTGTAAGCTGATCTCTTCCGCTCCCTCCATGCCTTCCCTTACAAACTGCCTGGGAATCATGTCAATATACCGGCTTGCCCCCGGCATCGCCTTATAGCTCTCCGGATTGGTATAATAGGACAATTCCAGATAATCTTTGGCACGTGTTATTCCCACAAA
This sequence comes from Lacrimispora sp., assembly GCF_047605665.1. GTDB lineage: Bacteria > Bacillota > Clostridia > Lachnospirales > Lachnospiraceae > Lacrimispora. The sequence continues at coordinate 104,365 of NZ_JASGFH010000003.1, forward strand.
AAATAACCGCCTCTCCTCTTCCTCTTCAAAGCCTCTGGTCTGGAGAGGAATCAGGCCATAGTTGATGCCCACAATAAACACATACTTAAATTCCAGCCCTTTTGACGCATGAAGAGTCATCAGCTTTACGGAATCCGCCTGATTGTTAATATCCTTCTGCAATATGTTCACCCCATATAATGCAGAGGAATTAATAAAGTCTGCAAGTCCGGCCACAAAATCCATTTGCTTCTCTGCGATATAATCGACAATAATATCTAACAGCGCATCAACAGCCTCTTTATCCTCCCCGTAAGAGGCAGAAGTTGGCCTTATATAACGATCAAGGTTAAAATACTCATACAAATCCTCACCTGTCCCAATACCGGCACAGCTCTCTTTAAATTGCAGCATCAGCTCCAGAAGCCTGGATTCTGATACCATGCCTTGTTTCACCGCTTTATTTGCCATGGAGTCCGATAAGCCTTCGCCGTAAAAACGGTCTTTCAGCACGTATAACGCCGAAGATAAGTCCTCCTGATTGACAGAAAACCTCAGAACCTTTATGAGCCAGTTTAATACGGGAATATCTCTGATGGTCTTTTTAAGGGAAACCTCGTAGGGGATGCCTTTCTTTGTGAATACAGCTTCAAAGGTATGGGATTGATTCTGCAGCCTGTAAAAAACAGCCATTTCCCTGTACTCTGCGCCTTTGTTATGTAAATCCTGAAGCCTTTCCGCCAGATACTCCGCTTCGTTAAAGGGATTATAGTGATTCTTGATCACAATCTTACTGCCCTGGTCCCGTATGCCGGAAAGCTGGCTTCCGTTTTCCAGAAAACACCTTGCAGCCCCTAAAATCGATGCAGAAGAACGGTAATTGATGGGCAGGGTAAATTCTTTTGCAGAATATTTTCTTTTTAAAGAATAGAAAACATTGATACTGCTTCCCCGCCAGCTATAGATCACCTGATTGGGGTCTCCGACAGCAAACAGCTTTGTCTCCCGGCCTTTCAGCTTATCGATAAACTCCAGTTGAATCTTATCACTGTCCTGCACCTCATCGATAATAATCCACTCCGGTTCAGCGGAGTAATCCGCCAGCAGCGCATTGCTCACGTGAAGCAGATCGAAAAATGTCATCTTATTTTGTTTCTTTTTTTCTTCCGTTAAAAGGCTGACCAGCGTTAAAATATCATCATTGTATTTTGACGTCTGCCTGCCTTCCTGGGCTGACATCATTTCCTGTTCCAGCCTCTTTTTTAACCTGTTTTTATATTTTATCGTCAGATGATGCTCCTGAATCACCTGCATGGCGATATCCAGTTCCTCATCCGGCTCAATCACGGCAAAGTCCCTGGTATACCCCATTTTTTCCAAAGGCAGACCGTTCTTCAAAAGATTGAGCGCAACACTGTGAAATGTCCCAAAGCCCAGCAGTTCCTCCTGGGGGATTTCACTGTCTAACTGGAACAGGCGCTCCTTTATTTCATTAGCCGCTTTATTTGTAAAGGTCAATACAACCATGTTTTTATAAGGAACACGTTTTTCATAGTGCAGATAGATGATCTTAGCGATCAGCACCGTAGTTTTTCCGCTTCCTACATTTGCATTCACAACACAGGCCTCACTTTCATCAAGTACGGCTTCTCTTTGATATTCATTCAGCCTGCTGAATTCATTTTCATACTTCATTCTGTTCTCCTGCACCTACTCCGTAAGGTTTTCATATCTCCTCTGAAGCTTGCTCCTGACATTTGAATGCTCTTGCGTATTCCCGTCAACGCAGATGGCAATATCAATCCCAGGCGGGCATTCTGCATGATACCGGATAATATTGACCAGACTCTTTTTGTTCGTTTTTTCCATGACCCAGTCACGGTAAAAGGGGCTGGTAACCGTAAGCGTCAGCATATGGCCTGACACTTCTGCTTTGGGGACGCTTTCTAAAAATCCGGCAAACGCATCACCCTGACCGGATACATACCGGCAGAATTCCGGCCATTTTTCCTGCAACTGCTCAAAGCGGAAGGGCTTTTTAACCGTGGTCTCCAGATCGGGTTCAACGGCCTTCATGCCCGCAGGAGGAGTTTGCTTTTCAAGAAAGCTTTCCAGCCCCCATTTGACCATGCCCTTGTCCAGCTTATAATCACCTACACATGCGGGACAGCCATCCTTGCAGTGACAGCCGCTCACCATCCTGATCGCATTTTCCAGAATTTTAGGCGTTAAATCATATATCTTTTCAGAATAGCCTAATCCGCCCACGTACTTGTCATATATGTAAATGACAACATCAAATTCCATGACCCCGTCCGGGGTTATAGCGTTGCTGGATACATTTACATCAATGTCGTCCTGGGCTGTCATGGTCACCATCATGGCCGCACTTTTAATGGCGTGGCACAATCCCTCAAAATGGTTATTTCTCACCACCTGGCCGGTTTCATTTCTCTGCAAAAGCTTTCTGAACACCTCCACCACGTCGGAGGGGACTTTGATCCATGTGCTTTCCGTGTCGTAGTCCTTTGATAACGGCTCTGACAACTGCTCATATCCCAGGTTCTGATGGTTATGGAATTGCAGCTTTTTATACATGTACACACTTTCGTCTACATTGACATCACCAAAGGCGATATGGGTTCGCCTATATTCCGTATCTTTAAAGCGCTGGATCATCCTGATAAAAGTATTTCCTCCCGGCATGGTGTAATAATTGCCGTTAAAGGGAACCGCCTGGGCGGTTTTACTTTCCAAGTCCAGCTTTATGACCTGATACAGAACGCCATCATGCATATACACGGCTCCGTTGTGAATCTCGCGGAATGCCTGCATCTCATCCATCTCGGTAATTTCTTTTCCGTTTTCTTTATTGATCAGCTTATACCGGGATTTATCGATGTTTCTCAAGCTGTAATCCCCTGCGGGAAATGTCTTGCCGGACCAGATGAATTTGCCGTTCATGCCGGTCAGTTCCCGGACCTTCATCAAAACCGGGATGATTTCTCCAAGGTCCGGGAACAGGGAGATATCGTCTAAAGTCAGGGGAAGTTCCGCTGCCGCTGCCCGGATATGGGCTAACTGGATCAGCAGATTGTTCTTATCGATTACCGCATTTTCACTGTCATGCTCAAACAGCCAATCCGGATCAATGGTAATATACTGGTCAAAGGGCTGGTTATCCAGGATTAAATAGTTGGTGCATTCTCTCCCGCTTCTTCCTGCCCTGCCGGTCTGCTGCCAGAAAGAAGCCCTTGTGCCGGGGTATCCCACCAGCACAGTGGTGTTGATCTTTCCGATATCAATTCCCAGCTCCAGCGCATTTGTGGAAATCAATCCTTTTAAGACTCCGGAAACCATCTTGTGCTCAATTTCCTTTCGCTCATTGGGAGTGTAACCGCCCCGGTAGCCCGATATCTTATCGGTCATGGAGGCGTTGAAAATCCCTTCTGACTCCAGTTTATCCCTCGACTCTTTTAATACGATTTCCACATTTTTTCTGGATTTTACAAAGGTGATGAAGCTTTTGTCATTCACAACCAGTTCCGGCACCAGATGGGCGGCTACGGTTGTTATGGGGATTCTTCCGTAATCCTTATCCTGTGCTCCTTTAATGCTCGGAGGCTGGATGACTGCATACTTTTTTTCCGGTGACGGGGAGCCATCCCGGTCGATTAATACAAAGGACTGGCCGCAGATTTCTGATGCCAATTCCACAGGATTGGCTATGGTTGCAGAACTGCATAAATACCTTGGGCAGGAGTGATAATATTTGCAGACTCTTTGCAGACGGCGGAACACATTTGCCAGATGGGAGCCAAATGCGCCTCTGTAGGTATGGAGTTCGTCAATGACTACGTATTTTAAATTTGAGAAAATAAAATCAAAGCCAAAGTTGCTGTGATTGGGCAAAAAGGCGCTGTTTATCATCTCCGGATTGGTCAGGATTATGTTGGCGCTCTTTCTTATCCGGCTTCTCTCATTGACCGGAGTGTCCCCGTCATATACTCCTGCTGAAATTCTGTCCGCTCCAAAGTAGTCAAGATATGGCTTGATAGCTCTGTACTGGTCGCTTGCCAGGGCCTTTGTGGGGTATATGAAGATAGCTCTTGCCAGTGGATTTTCCAGGATTTCCTGAATGACGGGCAGCAGAAAGCTGAGGGTCTTTCCGCTGGCTGTGGAAGTGGTGATGACAATGCTCTTTCCCTCCACTGCCTTTGTGAACATCTCGGCCTGATGGGAGTATAAGGATTTCATTCCGTTTTCGTTTAAGAATTGAGAGAGCTCCGGAGACAGGTTATGGGGGTGTTCAACGTAGTCGCCTGTGCGGGGCGGGAGTGTTTTTTTATATATAATCAGTTCGTTTGTGTTCATAAGAATCTCCTGACGGGTTTTCGTTTTCGAATGTACGTTCTATTTTTATTATACTATAATTTATGAGTTACTACAAGAATAATTAAAAAGGCGTACCGTTTTCTGTATCAATGGTATCGCCTCTTTTCATGATTTTATTCTGTTTTAAATACCCTCTCTGATTACAGCATATTAAATTACTCACACGCCTGCCAGTACACTTTAATATCTTTTCGCCATACCAACAGACCTTGGTGCCGAATACTCAAATCCGAACCTTTCATATAATTTATCTGCCGGAACATCAGCAATTAAACTCACATAAGAATCTTTAGGAACATGGTTCTCCAAGTACATGTTTATTTCCGACATGATCTGTTTCCCCAATCCCTTTCCCTGATATTGAGGCGCAACCGCAATGTCCACGATTTGATAAAAGCATCCTTTATCCCCTATCACTCTGCCCATGCCGATCAGTTTATCCGAATCTCTTAGCGTAACCATAAAAATAGAATTTTTCAATCCTGTTTCCGATGCTGTTTCATCCTTGGGACTGAGGCCAGAAATGATTCGTAAATTATTATATTCCTGTGCATTTGGAACTTCATATAAAACAGCTATACTCATATTTAAATTCCTTCTCCTACTCTTTATATGTAATCCTATTGTTTATTTTATCTTTTCTCTAATGATATTATTATCTCATCATACTTTAAATAGTCCAAAATGTCATACCTCTCCCATATCCCCTTGACAATGGAATCTATTCTTTATTTTTTCGGATATCTTTATCAGCTTTTGGAAAACATATATCTAAAGCGTTTACACGATAACCACATGAAATTTGAGTGCCTATACTACTAAAAACCATATTCACACATCACTTTATATAACATAAAAATTATTGATTCTTTATTGTTCTCAGACAACAGTATAATCATAATATTAAGCTTACAGCTTACTTTTTTTAGATGGCGCAACAGGATTCATCCTTATAAAAATAACATGAATAGTCTTATTATTAAATGTTATATCAAAAACCCCGTTATTTTTATTAAAATAATCACATCCATTCTTTGTATAATCAAAGATGACATAATATCCTTCATTATACATTCTACCACTCAGATATGAATCCAACTCTGGAAATCCCGCCTGATAATATATTTCACCTTTCCAAAGCTTAGTTTCAATAATAGTTTTCTCCCTTGGAATACATATGTCGCATTTGCCACCAGACATTTCTGGTTCTAAAAATGTTTCTTCAGAAATGAACATCGCCAGCAAACGACGAAGCTTATCTTCAGAATCATCGCTTTCAATTAAACTTTTAAAAATTCCATCTTCAACTTTATGTTTAAACCTTATTACGCTATCAAAAAACCTTTCCGACTTACAATATACTAATTCCTGTTTCATAAATAGAAATAATCCTTTACAAAATTCTGTTACATTAAGATCATTTGCTACAAAAAAATCTTTTCTTGATTTAGCAGCATCACATAAAGTTTTAGTATTAAAATTTTTATTATTCAAATAAACTATAATTTTAGGAGTAACAGATAAAGCAAACTTATCCACTAGTACACTTGCAGAATTTGCAAAACAATAATCATGAATAATTCTAATAATTGACTTTGAAATATCCCCTCTCATGTTATAATACCTTAGTTAATTTAAAAGCCTTTTCCGCAATAGAATGCATATAGATCTTGTTATTTCCAACGACCTTTTTAATTTCTATTAATCCTAACTCCAATAACTTTTTAATTTTACGAGAAACTGCTACTTCATTTGTAGAGAGTATCTGAGCAATATCTTTTTGGGCCCTTTTACCATCAATACTTTTGTATACTTGTAGTAGCACTATATCTGCTTGAAATTCTGCTACATATTCATCTAGAAGAACTTTATTTGACCTCAAACTAAGTAATTCAATTTTTTCTAGTGTATCAACTTTATGCTTAATATAGTTCACGCTTGCAAACAATTCATCAGTTTCACTCATAATTTACTACTCCTTAAAAAAGCCTCTTGGGATACTTAAGCTTTGCATTCACATTAATATATTCTATAAGTCCATCCTTTTCCAGAGTGACCGCAAATAGTCTAACTGCTTCCGAAGATACATTAACTTCTTCAGCTATTTCTTTAAGGCTTTTAGTACCATCAAATAAATCGTACATTTTTTGTCTTTGATCTGTTGTAAGATATTTAGATTTAATAGACTCGTTAAAAGCTGTTATTTTATCTTGACATAAAATTGTTAATAACTTTTTTATTGCAATAAGTTCATTTAGTACTTTTTCATTATTATCCATTTATAGTTTCTCCTATTATTCATTTTCAACTGAAATAATACCATACTCACTAAGATTAAAAGCTGCTTTATACCGACCTTTGCGTTCTGCCGGAATAACAATACCAATAATAGCCCATCGTTTCCATATATTGGCCACCGTAACGTGTGAAATATTACCTAAAAGTGATGCTATTTCACGAGTAGGTTTTTCTCCATCAGTTAATTCATATAGTTTTAATAATTGTGAAGTATTAAGCTCTGTTGTAAGTAAATCAATAATTATTTTTCTATTAACCAACTTATATATTCTAAGAAATTCTTCAAATAACGAACCTAATTGTTCAATATCCACTAATTCCTCCCCCATCTTCTAATGATTTATTTGTATAATATAAAGCTATTTTCGATGTTGACTTTTTTAATATTCTAGATTTTCCTTGAACAGTAAAGTCAACTAAATTTCTTTCAATTAACTGTTGTGCAAAAATTTGAAGAGTGTTTATCTTACATTTAATATCTTCGCTTATTTGCTGGAGGGTACGCATTCCATCAAAGCTATTATACATTTCTTGCTTTAAATCCGAAGTAATAAATTCCTTATTAAACTTTTGTAAGGCATCACTTTTAATAGAAACACTTAATAATTGTATTTCTTCCAAAATTTCTTCTAAAAGCTCTATTTGTCTATTTTCATTCATACCTCTTCCCCTTTTGTGTATTTTTATTTATTTTATCGTATACGTATTCCTTTGTCAATATTTTATTTTGTACAACTTGCAATATCGCTTAACAATAACTCATATATCGCAAAAATCAGATATCTTCGTTTTGTAAAAAATATTTTATACAACATTTATTTTACAACTTCTATATATTGTGCTCATAAATAGGAGTTTGTTAATACTATTATTATATTTAACTTTTATATTGTTATAAATTCACTTTATTGCAGCTACTTATCCAGAGATCATAACAACACTATTATATTTATTATCTTAACAATCATATAATTTATATAAAAGCATAATATCAACAATATCCTTTTGATAAAATACAAGTACATGACTACGCAACATATACCTCTAACAGTATCTAACCCCAAATCTTAAGTGTTATTTTCTATAAAGTCCACTTCTATAGTTTCACCGATCATCCCACTTCTTGCACCTTCAAACAAAAAACAGCAAAGTTTCTACTATAATTAATTAAAATATTAATCTTCTTTCATCTACACTATAAAAAAACAGAAGCTGTCTCAATTTTTTATTTGAGACAGCCCCTCTTATAATTAGAATATATGATTTGTTATTCGCCACCAACATTAATAGGTAACTTTGATAATGCCTGTTATTTAATTGGAGGTGTTCCTTCTTCGTTTCCTGCAACTGCATCGATTTGAATCAAAGCACCTTCAGATAAAGCGGATACTCCAACGATTCTTCTTGCAGGTGTTCCTTCTGGGAAGAATGTCTTATAAACTTCGTTTACAGCATCAATATCTGCAATGTTCTTAAGGTAAATGTTTACTTTAACCACATCTTCCATAGCGTGGTCAACGCTCTCTAAAATTGCCTTGATATTCTTTAAGCACTGCTCAGCCTGCTCTTTTACACCGCCAGCTACCACTTTACCGGTTTTTGCATCAACAGGTAACTGAGCTGAAATGTGGTTGTAATGGGAGAATGCTACTGTCTGTGTGGAAAGAGAACACTTTGGTGCATTTTCTGTATTGTTTGCTTCGATGATGATTCCATGTCTGTCTTCTACAAGCTGAGGAGGTGTACCGTCGCCGTGTGATACCACTGCTTCGATCTGTACCAGGGCATCCATTGGTAAAGCTGCAGCTTCAACGGTTGTCCGTGCAGGAACGTAAGCTACGGCTCTTGCAATAGCGGAATCCGGGAAAAAGGTTTTATAAACTTCGTTTACAGCTTCCATATCGGAAAGGTCTTTGACGAAGATGGTAGTCTTAACAATATCATCAAAAGGAACATCAATGCTCTCTAAAATTGCCTTAATATTCTTCAAGCACTGTGCAGCCTGCTCTTTTACACCGCCGCTTACCAGTCTTCCGGTCTTTGGATCGATCGGTAACTGAGCTGTAAGGTTATTGTAATGAGAGAAAGACACTGTCTGTGTGGACAGAACGCTTGTTGGTGCGTTTGCTGTGTTATTTGTAAGCTTGATCAGATCGCCTGACTGCGGTGCGTTTGGAATAGTGCCTTCACCGTTTGAAATCAGCGCTTCAACCTGTACCAGAGCATCCATTGGCAGAGCTGCAACTGCAACGGTTGTACGTGTAGGAACATAAGTTGGGAAGAATGTTTTATAAACTTCGTCTACAGCGTCAACATCTTTGATATTCTTTACGAATACAGAGATTCTGACAACATCGCTCATAACATGGCCGATGCTCTCTACAATTGCTTTGATGTTCTTAAAGCACTGTTCAGCCTGCTCTTTTACACCGCCGGCTACCACGTTACCTGTTTTCGGATCGATTGGTAACTGAGCTGAAAGATTGTTGTAGTGAGAGAAAGCTACTGTTTGTGAGTATGGACCGATACCTGTTGGAGCATTTTCTGTGTTTCTTGCTAATACTGCGTTATAACCGCTCATAATAGTATTCCCCTTTTTCATATTTTTTGCGATGTAACCTCCCCAAATGGTTACTCTATTTGCATTATAACAGGCTTTCTTCATTTTGACTATAGGTTTTTCTAAAAAATTTTTAGTTAACCAAAAATTTAATTAGGTTCCTCTGGAAACGGCCCTTCCAGCCCCTGTTTTCAGACATCGTATTCATATTTGACAACGAATAATTCCACTGCTGCATCAGATTTATTGCCCAATTCCGAGTTAACTCCTTTGGGAATATTGACGAGCTGGCCTGCTTTGAAAGTCTTGGTCTCCTGATCTTCCACTGTGACGCTTAACTCCCCCTGGGTAATCAACGCATATACCGTTGCATCCGTTGGATGTTTTGGAAATACTTTGCCTGCCGGAATAACCACATGATTCATAAGAAGCTTTTCATCTTTAAAAACATTTTCAAATATTTCCTGATTCGTTATCGTATAATTGTAAACTTTCTCCATACAGCCTCCTGCTTTTTCATGGTAAAATTTTCTAAAGCCGCAGCGCAGCCACTCTTATCCAATCCTGTAATGCTGCCTATTCGTAATAGTCAATGCAAATGCGGTCCTGCATCACTGCTCCAATAAAGGAAGCCGCTTTTTTATGCTCCGGATGAATCTGGTAAGACTCCAAGGCTTCTTCACTATGAAAAAGGCTGTTAAGAACAACATCCCTGTTACCGGAAGGCATTGTATTTATATGAACTCTTAATTCAATAATTCCCTCCATGCACTGAGGCAGCGCTTCTAACTCTTTTTTTATTTTTTCAGCGTTTTCCCTCTTTTGAGCTTCTGTAAATTCTTCTTTGTGATTCCATGCGACAATATGTCTTATCATATCTGCACCCTCTCCTCAATTTTATTTTTTATCATTCCGGATTCCTGTCATTCAGGATTTATTATACCACAAACTGCGGATTATTTGGAGCTTTTATGTGTGAGCACATTGCGTTCACATATTGTCTTAGGAGTTGTTTATACGATATTGGAGGACACTTTTCTAATAAATCGCGATTGGCCCATGAGGTCCATCCATAATCTCTATTTTCGTTTCAAAAATGTCCGTTAAAACGTCGGAATCCATAATCTCATCCACCGTACCGAAAGCGGCGATTTTTCCGTCTTTCATGGCACAAATCCGGTCAGAATATTTAGCTGCAAAATTTATATCATGCAAAACAACCAGGATTGTCCTTCCGAATTTATCAGCCGCATGTTTTAAATGCTCCATCATTTGAACGGAACGGGCAACATCGAGATTGTTTAAAGGCTCGTCCAAAAGCACATATTCCGTCTCCTGGCACAAAACCATTGCCACATACGCCCTTTGCCTCTGGCCCCCGGAAAGCTCATCCAGATACCGGTTTTCCAAATCCGTTAATTCTAAGAAATCAATATATTTTGATATAACAGCCTCATCTTCTTTCGTCAGTCTCCCTTTGGAATAAGGAAAACGCCCGAATCCGGCCAACTGCCTGACAGTGAGCTTTGTCATAAAATGATTTTCCTGCCGTAAAATGGTCAAAACCTTTGCAAGGTCCTCTGATTTTGATTCTGATACATCCATATCCGCCACCCTGATATGGCCTTCTTCCATATGCAAAAGCCTTCCAATCATCAAAAGTGTGGTGGACTTTCCGGCACCGTTGGGACCGATTAAGGAGGTGAGGCCGGCTTTCGGTATTTTTATATTCAAAGGCCCTATCTCCACCTCACCGTATGATTTTCTGGCATTATCAATAATTATCATAAAGCACCTTTCTTTAAAAATACAATTAAAAATGTTATTCCGCCAAACATTTCAATGATGACGGAAACCACGCCTTGAGCATTGAATACATGATACATTAAAAAGTATGCACCTGTTATGATTAAGAATCCAATCGCAAGGGCCATTGGGAAAACATATCTATGATCATAGGTCGGCGCTGCCTGATAGCTCAAAGTTGCAACTAAAAAACCATAAAAAGTGAGCGGTCCCACCAGGGCCGTGGAAATAGACATCAAAACAGAAACGAGTACAAGGCTGTAAATCACACTGGTCTGATGTTTGATGCCCAGAGAAGTGGAGCAGTCCTTTCCAAGTGACACCACATTCAGCTTCTTGGAGTACACAAGAAGAAGCAATGCCGTAACGGCTACAACCGGAATTGCGATGGGAAAATACTCCGAATCCGCATTATTGACAGAACCGAACAATCTGGCCTGTAAAATATCAAACTCTGACGGCTCCAAAAGCCTTTTCATAAAAGATGATAACGATCTCAGCCCGCTTCCCATAATAATGCCGATTAAAAGCATGAGCTGTAAATTGCCGTATTTTCCGGAAAGCAGCCATCCATAAAGGATCAGACACATCAACACCATAACAACAACCTGAAATACAAAGGATTCCATGCCGCTGAAACTGATAAATGCGCTGGCACCGAAGAAAAACATTGTACCGGTATGAATCGCCGAGTAAAGCGCTTCAAAGCCCAAAAGTGAGGGGGTTATGATCCGGTTATTGGTAATGGATTGAAAAGCGACTGTCGATAAACTCTGGCAGACCGCCGAAATAATCATCGCCGTAAGGGCAAACAGCCTTCTTCTGACAACCGGGATAAAGGAAGGAGATTCGATTGGAACAGGATTTTTATAGACCAAAAGGCCATAGGAAGCAAAAATGCCCAGAATAATCAGCGTTATGAGTAAAATCCAATATCTGTTCTCTTCTCTCTTTGAGCGGAAGGCCTTTGCTGACCGGTTCTCATGACAGACAGAGGGGAGGCTGGTATTGATTTTGCCTGTTTCGTTCATTTGCGCCTCCTTTGTTTTAATAAGATAACAATAAACACGACTGAGCCCACGGTTCCAAGGATCAGGGAAACCGGCACCTCAAAAGGCATTATGATAGCTCTGGAAATGATATCGCAAAGGGTGATTGTGCCCATCCCCAATATGCAGACCCAGGGCAGATTGCTTCTTAAATCGTCGCCCCGATACATGGAAACAATATTGGGGACGATTAAACCTAAAAAGGGCAGGTTTCCAATGACAGCCGTAACAATTCCAACCGCAACAGAAACGAGACCAGTCCCTAAAATAATCATTTTATTGTAATTGACACCAAGGCTTGTTGCCACATCTTCCCCTAAACCGGCCAGGGTCAGCCTGTCGGCATAGATGAAAATAAGACCCGTAACGATGATAATCAGCCATAAATATTCGTATCTGCCGATTTGGACTGCTGCAAAGGAACCGATAAACCAGTTTTGAATGTTCTGGGTCATTTGAAAGGTCAGTCCTATAAACGTGGAAAATGCCGAAACAACTGCACCAAGCATCATCCCGACGATGGGAACGATCAAAGACGAGCGCAGTTTGATTTTCCGTAAAAATAAAAAGAAAATCATGGTTCCTGTAAAGGAAAACACGATTGCCCCGGTCATTCTCAATACTAAAGTCGGCGCAGGGACTAATATATACACAAGAAGAAGTCCCAGACCCGACCATTCAACCGTGCCTGTTGTAGTGGGTTCAACCAAACGGTTTTGGGTAATCAACTGCATTACCAGGCCTGTCATTGACATGGCTGCTCCGGAAAGCATGAGTGCCGCCGTTCTTGGAATGCGGGTTATGAAAAACATGGCCATCCCGTCTGCCTGGCCCCATATATCGTAAACTCCGACAAACAGGGATATCACACCTAAAGCAGCAACAGCCATAATCGCTGACACGAAAGGTATGGTCCATATTTTATTGTGATTATAGCGTTGAGGCTGAGAATTCTCAGCCCCAATCATTTTTTTCCTTATTTTCTTAAACACGGCCTATACTCCTGCCATTACTCAGCCAGAGCTTTTGCAAGGTCTTTAAACAGCTCCAGATAAGTTTGTATAGATTCGTTTGTGTAAGTGTCAGCCGGCGCATAGACGATGTTTCCTTCCGTAACAGCGGTTACGTTTTGAAGAGCAGGTGAATGATCGATAACATCCTGAGCTGGAACCGCATCGGCTGTGGAGGATACTGCAGCATCACGGTCTAAGACAAAAAGCCAGTCCGGGTTACTCTGTGCAATGGCTTCAACGGAAATCTCATCACCCTGATGATCGGAAGTGGCATCAGCAATATCCAATGCCGGAACCCAGCCAAACACTTCATACATAGGGCCCCAGACACGTCCGGAACGGGGAGCTGCAAAACCGATATTTCCGCCGGAAACCACAACGCTCATAACTGTGTCCGTTCCGTTGTATGCGGATTTTACAGCTTCAATGGACTGATCAAAATCGGCTGCCAGTTTTTCAGCTTCTTCATTTTTATCAAAAATCTTTCCTAAGGCGATTGTCGAATCCTTAAGTCCATTAACTAAGTTTTCTCCGGGTGTATCCGTTTTTTCGGAAACGTCAAAGTTTAAATCAATCACGGCTGCATTTGGCACCAAAGCTTTTATGTCTTCATAAAAAGAAGCAAATCTTTGACCGACAATGACCAGTTCAGGGTCTGCGGCTGCTATTATTTCAAGATTTGGCTCACGGTGATTTCCGATATCCAGAACTGACTCATCAAGCACATACGGTGAATCTGCCGGCATTACTCCCTTTGGAACTGCTGCCAATGCGATTCCCCAATCGGACAATGTCTCGAAGGTTCTATTATCCAGAGAAATCACGTTCTTAGGATTGACAGGAACTGTAACCGTACCGTGAACATCATTGATTTCAACGGTTGAGGCCTTCTCTGTCTCCGGTTCCGTGGCTTCTGTGCTTTCTGCGGGGGCTGAAGATTGAGAGCTTTCTGCAACTGTAGTATTGGGGGTTGATGGGCTTGAGCAGGCTGATAACATTAAAGCGGTGACTGCCACAATAGCGGTTGCATTTAAAAACTTAGTTAATTTCATGATCTTCTCCTCATTGAGTATATGTATTTAGTTAGTTTTATTTATCTTGTATTAGTTTTAACTAACCGCATATTATCATACTATAAGAGTAGGATTATTGTCAACTGTTAAATTGCAAAGCGGTATTTACTGGAAATTATATATCTTTCTGGTTCTGCTATCTCCAACCACAAATGGCCCCCAAAAATCGGATGTAACGGACATCCTCTTCTGAAGGGCCATGCTCCAGGCCATCTTCCTGGTGCCATCGCTTTCTAAACATTAACGTCTATTGCTCATCCTAAATGAAAAATACCTCCATTCCCAAATTCAAACTTCCCCCCTGCTCCTATCTCGAAATGCTTCTTCGCAATGCCCAGATCAATTAAGTCCATGGAATAGTCATCTGCAATTTGAGCGCTTAAGGTGTTATTTTCATATTTAAACATCACTTTCTGTGTGTTTTTAGCACTGGGAGCCAGCAGTACAGCTTTCATTCCGTTTTCTACCCATTGAGGCAAAGGCTGATCGCTCATAATTCGCTCTTCCATGCTCTTTACTTTTCTATGCGTAGCTGAACGCACCATTTTTTCTGTCAGGGAAGGCGCTGCTGCTTTACCTGTCACTATAACACAAGCCAATTCCTCGCCGTCTTCAACGGGCAGTTCTTCTTTATCAAATGTGCCTCCAACCCAGCATGTTCCAAGGTCTAAGTCAGTTATAGAAAGAACTAAATCTTCTCCGTAATATCCAATCTTTTCTTTTAAATCTCTATCATCTTTCCTGCCTTTCATCAATATAAGAGAACGCACATTGGTAAATAACCCATAGCTTTTTCTCAGCTTCCCAAAGGCATTGCTTCCGTCCTCCATGAATGCCATGGTTAGACCGGAGGCCTCATTTAGCTGATCAATAAGAGAAATAATATTTTCCTTTTTCGAACCTGTTATGGGCTCCTTTTCAAATTTTCTCCGTGAAACTCTATTTTCTATTGCACTGCGCATGAAATTACCTCCAATTATTCTTATATGGCTGTTTTAATATTTGCTTTTATCTCCATTCAATCTCAGCCTTTTTTCTGGGAACCGTCCGCATGTATTTGACATCGGGATATCCCATTGCAAGGCAGGTTACCACCTTTTCTTTTTTAGCGAGGCCAAGCCTTTTTCTGATTCTTTTGCTCATTTTCGCTGCCACCACGAAAAATCCCACGTACAGCGTGCCAAGCCCCATGGCTTCAGCCATCAATTCCATATTCATCGATGCAAGGGAGGCATCCACATCATCATCTGAAATGACAAAAAGGACTGTCGGCGCTCCATGGAAAAAGAAGCCCGGTTTTAATTTATATCCGCTCACGTCATAGGGGAGCTTAACAAATCTGCTCACCATTTCTAACAGGCGTTTTAAATACCTGAATGTTTTCAGCGCCTCATTTTCAAACATGGGAATGCTTTTTTGTGCAACAATATATCTTATCCTCTGCTTATTGCTTCCCGTAGGGGTAAAGCGCCCGGCTTCTATGATCTTTTTGATTACTTCCTTTTCTACCTGCTTATCTTTATAATGCCTTACCGACCGTCTGAACTTTATTGTGTTGAGGAGAATATCTTCGTCAATGCCGAAGACGTTTTCATCATACGGTTTGACTTCACTCATATCGTATCCGCTCATGGTAAAGGCATCTGTTGGACATACGGCAACGCAGTGTCCACATTCAAGGCATTTCTCAGCCATCATCACGGCTTTTCCCTTTTGCAGTACAATCACACGGCTGGTACAGTCTTTGCAGCATAACCCGCATCCGATGCATTTTTCTGTATCAATTTTTACAGTACTGTTCATCACTCACACCTCAATATTCTTATTTATATAGTTGATTTCATTACAGCGCAAATTTTTTCCTTCTACAAATGCATATGGAGATTTACAGCTAATACTATTTATTGATAAAACTCCTTCATCAAATGCTCAATATCCATAACTAATTTTTTCAGTATATTTAGTTTCGGAGAAACATTGATATAATAAAAGTTTTTAGTCCCTTCCTCTCTCATCTTTACAATTCCGATATCCTTCAATATTTTTAATTGATGTGATACGGCAGGACGGGAGAGGTGTGTTTTGGCTGTGATTTCACCAACACGCATTCCGCTTTCGCAATCGGATTCCATTAAAACCAGGAGTATGATCTGGCGCGTTTCATCGCCAATGGCGGTTAAAATTGACTGTGCGTTTTTAAAATCTTCCTGTATCATTTCTATTTGTTCTTTTTTATTCATTGTGAACACCTCACCTTTTGTTCTTTAGTTCGCACTGATAAACCATTGAATATATCATATACCCGAAAACGAAAGAATACAACATTGGGAAAGCAAAACGAGACGAACTTTTTTCTTCTGCATCAGAATCATGCACTCCTCATTCCCTGAGCAGTCAAAAAGGGGATGTCGTTTGAGCCTGACATCCCCTTGGGGTAAAGATATATTTAAATTATACAGAACTGAATCAATGCGGTTTTTATGATCGCCGTTATTTCTTTAAGGAATATTCCAGGTAAACAATGCTGCTATGGTACTGTTTTCCATCCCACTGGGAATAAACAAGCTCTTCACCGGAGGGGCTCCAGCAGGTAACTACAGCTCCGGCATCTGCCGCAGCCTGAACAGACTCATCCGTCAACATATCATAAATGTATAAAATGCCGGCCCCGGTACTGCTTTCTTCTCCCATTACACTGTAAGCAATCATCCGCTGGTCAGGAGACCAGGATATTCCGCCAAGCTCAATTCCTTCCGCAATTGTTTTAACATTTTTTCCATCCATGTCACAGAGCAGCAGAATCTGTTTTGATCCGTTATACTGCAAAACCAGCATCTGATCTCCGGCCGGAGAGGGATATACGCCGGAAATATTGGTCAAACCGAGGTTCACTGTTTCCTTATCAGACTGATTCAGAGCCATTAAAGTCATATCATCAGCAGTATTATAGTAAACGGTATCTTTTATCTTCTCAATAATAAATACAGCTTTTGGGTCCAGCTCTTCAAAAGAAGCAATGTGTCCATCAGCAGTTGCGTAATAGGCGCCATTCACATATCCGGCTCCAATAATCGTATCTTTATCAGCCCACTTGGCACTCCCCGCACTTCCAATCGGTTCTCCTGAAATGTCAAAACCTTCCAGGCTCTCCATATTAAGCACATGATACGACTGATCGCCCAGACTGTAGCCATGGTATAAAAGATTTTTCTTATCAGGCGACAGCTTTGCCCCGCCCAGATTAAGTTCTTCCTGTTCTTTTAACAGCTTATATTCCTTCGTCTTAAGATCATACAGGTACAGGCTTCTAGGATAAGAGTCCGCCAATTCTTCCAGCGTCATTTTTCCCAGAGACTCATTTTCTTTCGAAACAATGACAGTATCCGAATCCAGCCAGTCAGAAATCTCCAGATTTTCATAGTTATCAGTCCTGACTATGGATACGCCGGGATCACTTGTCTCATTGCCTGCATTATCGGTACTTGTTATGGAACTTTCCGGTTCCTGTGCCGTCACTTCATTATTTTTATTTTCTGCACTGCATCCCGTAGTTATTAACAGGATCAAAGCGCATATGATTTGTATCCTCCTCATATCACCCACCTCCTTGAGATATATCCACACAGCACTGCCTCTGGTCTCACTTTAGCGTGTGAATATATTCGAAGTTTCTAACATAAGCCTTAGCCTTAGAAATCATATCCCTGAATGCTCACACTACGATTTGCCTATCTCAATCAATGAATGGGCCCGAAGCAATGCAAGACCGCTGGCAAATATTACCACGCCGGTTCCAATCAGGAGCCACTCAATTCGCACAATATCGCTCAAGGGGCCAAATACAGCCATTCCGAGGGGCATCGCTAACCCGCTGAACATCATCATCACGCTGAATACGCGCCCCATTTTATCCGGATCGATTTTACTCTGGAGCAGCGTCATACTCGGCGTGTTAAACAACGGCATCGTAGCGCCGCAAACCAGCATGACACCCAAATATACCCAAAAATCCGGCACTACGCCCAGCAGAAATCCGGTTAAACCGAAGGAGGCACAAGCCATAACAATCGTATGGGCTTTATTTTTGAAACCGCCCCAAACGGAAATCAATATGCCGCCTGCGACTGCACCGATTGAAAATACAATTTCAATTGCGGTCAATCTCCAGACATCATCGCCGAATGTACGGGCTGTCTGAAGCGGAGTGAGTAAAGCTGCGGGAGACGCAAAAAAGCTGAAAAATGCGCTGTAAATGATAATAATTTTCAACCACGCCTTGGAATTGATATACCTAAGGCCCTCCCCCAGTTCGTGAAAATATGCCGTTACACCAGTCTTTACTTCCCCTATATGCGGAATCTGGGACACCTTAACAAATATCAAAACGATGCTTATGCCTATTGCCGCAGTTACCACATCAATGAAGAAAATATACTCAATGGGCAGAAACGACAGCAATGCGCCCGCCGCCATGGGTGCGACAAACATATTCAGCGACTGGATTGAGCTTTGTATGCCGTTGAACCGCTGCAGGCTGTCCGTTGGAACGATTTGCGGTATCATTGCGGATACGGCGGGCTGCTGTATGCCTTGCCCAAAGGACCGGGCAACTACAACGATGAACATAAGCCATACATTTTTGTATCCGGAAATGTACGCGACTGCCAGGCCCAGCGTTATCAGTGCGATACCCGCATCGGATATTACGATAAGGTGTTTGCGGTTATGCCTGTCGGCCCATACGCCCGCAAACGGCGAAATCAGCGTCATAGGCAGTAACGCAGCGCAGGTGAACAGCGTCATAATCACACCCGATTTCGTTTCAAGCGTGATCTGCCAGGTTATGGCATGCTGCACCAGCATCGAGCCGAACATTGACATGAACTGCCCAATGATATATAATGTTGCATTACGTTTCCAGTTAGTCATTTCATCTCCTCTATTGAAAGCCAGGTAATCCAATTACGGCCTCCCATCTTCCAGGTGGCCTGGAATCAATACCTATCTCTCAAAATTCCTTTTTACATAATTATTGCAGAATTATCTGTCTCTCAGCACCTTCTCCATGGCCTTACCTTTTGCCAGTTCATCCACCAGCTTGTCTAACCAGCGAACCTTCTGCATGAGCGGGTCTTCGATTTCTTCGATACGAACTCCGCAGATCACTCCGGTGATTTTAGGAGCGTTGGGATTGATTTGAGGGGCTTCGGCAAAAAACGTTTCAAAGTCAGCTTCTTTATCCATTTGAGACTGTAATTCCTGTTCACTGTAGCCGGTCAGCCACTTGATGATGGTATCGACTTCTTCTTTCGTGCGCCCTTTACGTTCGGCCTTTTGAATATACATGGGGTAAACGCTGGAGACTTTCATTCTGTATACACGGTGGTTATCCACTTTTTATCCCTCCAATTGTCCAGGCGTTTCTTCAGCGACTACATTCCAGTTCACACCGAACCGGTCTGTTACTGCGGCGTGGAACACGCTGTAAAAAGTCTCAGTCGGCGGAAGCGTCACCTCGCCGCCCGCGCAAAGCGCGTCGAAAATAGCTGCCGCTTCCTTGCCCGTAGGTACTGTGGCGGTCAGCTTGATGTTATTGCCGTTATTGTTCGGTATCGCTTCATCAGCAAACCAGACGTTCGTACCGCAGATAGACATCTCGGCGTGCATAACCCAGGTGCGCAGCAGTTCAGGCGGTGTCTTTGACCCCTCCGGCATATAATCACCATAGGGCAGGACCTTTGGCTCTCCGCAGGAAAAGGCGGAGCGGTAGAAATTCAGTGCATCTTTACAGTTACCGTTGAATGTAAGATAAGGTGTAATCATGATTTCTTCTCCTTTGTTTCGTTTTCTGGCCCAGACAGGAATTTAAAACGCTTTCACTCGCTTCTCTGAAAATCCATTTTGTTATTATGAACGGACAACTGGCTTTTTATGTCATTTCAGGGGAAACACACCGGGTTATGGTTGTTTATTTTCTGTTTCAGGAAAGCATATGGACAGCAGTCCTGGGGCGGTTTTCTCATTGCTGTAACAGCTTAAGTTTAATCACCTGCACCGCAAGCCGCAGAATCATCCGCTTCCTTATACACTTTAGCGAATTCAGGATCACGGATACGGCCAACGATAATAATCGCCACGACAAAAATAGTGAACGTAAACACAAATGGCAGGCGGCGGTCAATACTTGACAGCCATCCGGCTAAATAACCAAACGGTGAGGCAAACGCGATGGTAAAAGACATAATCAAAGCATTAATACGGGCCCGCTCCTTTGGATTAATGTTTAGCTGGAGCAAAGCATCTTTACGAGGCACTACAAGAGCATTGGCTACTGCCACAAGAAAGACATAAATGATAACACACAGCATATTGCCGATGGGCGTCAGGATCAGAAGAACGGAACATGCGGCGTACAATACGAGACCGATCCACATGGGTATCCGAAATTTCACTGATTCCAGACGGTGCTGTATTCCAATCATGAAAATCAGCATCACTGCCGCATTCAAAATAGGGAAAAAGGCCAGATAACGATCCGCGAGGCCCAGTCTTTGTGTCACATACAAGCTGAAGAAATTGATACTGATGAGATTCGTTATATGTAATATCACTGAAACAATAAGCACTTTCATAATCTCTTTATTCATCAGCACTTTAGGTATCAAATCCTTGTACTCGTATAACATTTTTAAAACAGGAGTATCTTTTGTCTCGGCCATGCGAATCTTTCCTTGCCGGGTTTCTTCACAATGCCGAAAAGTAATAATCGTCTTAATCACCATGTTCACGGCAAAAACCAAATATAAAACACGGACAACCGGAACCACGGTAAAGAAATTTATCAGCAATCCCGAAATCGGTGCAAAAAAGATTGCAATCAGGCCGCCGATATTCACCCAGGTATATATTCCTAATAAATCTTTGGAATCCGCATCTTCAATCAATAAGCAATACCATGCCGTCTGGTTGATCTGCTCAAAACTGTTAAATAAAACGGCAATTAAAAAGAGCCAAAAGTTTCCCGAAACAGCCCATACGAGGCAAGCAATACCCCAGCCAAAGAAATCGCCCATCATGGTTGTAACCTTACGCCCCAGCTTATCGGTGATTATCCCGCCAAAGAAAGAAAAAAGCACCTGAACAACCATGGAAATCGACAGAATCAATCCGATCTGAACGTCCGTTATTCCCTGGGTGTACATATATAGTGTGGCAAAAGGGGCGATTAAGTTATGGGGAATACCCCATAGCGGTTCCATGAAAATCAAAGTTCTTGGATTTCCTTTGTTGTTTTTTAATAATTCAATTAGCGGGTGTCTCCGCAGATCTTTTAGTTTTTGTGCTGTATTCACTGGTTTCTCCATTCTGTGACGGTTTTTGTATTTATGGCTGTTTCGTTAAGCATATAAATTCAAAATAATGTTCTACAAAAGCAGTTCTATATTCGCTACTGATAATAAGGGGGCAGTATCATATCTGAAAATTAGAAATTGTTATATAAAGCTTCCCCATCACGAATCAATTCTCGTATCTTCTTTTTCTGATTAGCATTACACGCTTCTATCAATACATATAATTTTTCAATAGTTAATTTAACCTTCCTCATTGTATCATCCATACGAATTTGATTTCGTTCTAGCTTAATATCAATTCCGTTTATCAAGGCATCTAAATTGGTGTTTCCTAACAAATAGTCACCTATAATTATTAAATTTTTTTCAATTTTGTTATAATACCCATCAAGTATCTTTTCTTTTACTATCGAGAATAGTTCTCTATATTCTTCAACATTAGTTTCCTTTACAATTGTATATAAAAGAGAAGTCGCATTATAGTGTTGTAATAGAAAATCTTTTGAATTATTTATAATTTCAAGAGACTCTTTTAAATTAATTTCGGCAATAACCTCTAAGGCTGTTTGTTTAATTTCTTTATTTGTTGAATCAGTAAATGTTTTTAAAGCATCTACATCATCAATCGAATTGAAAATATATGCGATATTATATTCATCTCTTAAAGTCTCAAGTGTAAGCAATATTGAATATGCATCCAATTGTATGAGCTTATTCCATATCTGCCTACTACCTTCAACAAGGTTACCTGCACCAGTCAATAAAGCAATCATTAAATTGGCATTATGAATATCATTTTCACCAAATGAATCAAATAGCACTCTTCTAATATCATTTCTAAGTTTTGGACTTACTATGAAAACCCCCTCTGATTGAAATCCATATTCACACAAAATACTTACAAGATTCAACCTCTCCTCTTCATTAGATTTATTCCAAAGAATATACCATTCCTCAAAAATTTCATCAATACCTAATCGATTATATAATTTACACATGCACATAATAATCTTACTATCACGTTTTTCTCTCGGCTGTTCTTGAATAAATTCCCACAATTCCCGTGCTATATCGATATCTAGTTGTGTATTAAGAAAGTAATTCCAAATACTTTTCTCTAAATCCTGTTCTTTACATGATTTCAATATTTTCAATATCTTTTTCTGTTGTATTTTTAAACTCTTAGTCTTCTCCAAAACTTTTATTGTGCTTTCAATTACTTGACTTTCTTTCTTTTCAAGTAATTGTGTTAAACCTAACTTTACAATCGCATCATTAGGACAGTATCTACAGATATCTATCAATGAGGTTAATGCATCTATAGATATTCTTGTATCCGCAAATAGTTTATTTAATGTTTGAACAAATGTATCCCTATAAAATAAATTCCTTTCAGAATATCTAAAACTTTCCAAGAACTCTATAAGTTCATTCTCGTTTTCAGTGTTTTCAATTTTCTCAATTACTTGAACTGCATTTAACTTATACTCTGTAAATTCGTTTGCATCATCTTTTATCTCACTAATATCAAAACGTTTAATCAAAGCTGATATATTTTCATTATATTTTCTAGTTGTAGACATATCAGCATATAATTTCCCTTTTAGAAACCCAGGTAAGTCACACTTCCCTGCGAGAACAGGAACAGTTATTATCCTTCTCCCTTCTATTTCATTATTCATAGCAATATCTAATTCTCTTTTTACCCATTCAGAACGAATAGAATCTTCTGATATTAATGCTATCAAAAAGTCCACACGATCCAATCCATCTCTTATTTTCTCAATCAAAGAATCCCCTAGTTTTATTTCAGACTCATCAATCCATGATTTAATCCCATATTTATTTAACTCTTTAGCTATTTTTCTTGCTATTGGTTTATCTTTGTAATTGTGGCTTATAAATACATTAATCATATAAATTCTCCTTAGTATTCTTTTATATTATTTGAAAACTACCTGAATACTCTTTAATCACACCCACCATTTCTGGTATAGAATGTTTTTCTTGACCATTTTAATTCCTCTATTGCATCGGATACCCTATAAATCGATGTACTTAAATCCTTTTTACTTTCGCACTATAAACCAAGTGTACTTTAAGACCGTATTTATTCTCCATATATTCTGTTATCATTTTATGGGAAACGTTTTAGCTATTTCTATATTTTTCTGCCTTTTCAGCAACCGTTCTAACAGGGTCTCACCATCTCCCTCACTAAACTCTACATTTACATTGATATATGTATCTATCTTTGTGTAGGAAAGAAGTACAACTGTTTCAACACTAACCTCTTATTTTTCAAGTGATAATATCAATTATAACATGACAACTCCTATTTTTCGATGTCCAATTAATATAATAAAAGCTGCCAATAATAAACCCCTCTGTGTACTAAGTATCTTAAAGAGCGCTGCAAAGACCAAAAGATGCAGAGGACAGCATTGAAAATCATCGTATAAGAATTGCGTAATGCACCATAGCTTATCCGTTTAGAGAACACACCATTCCTAGCCATTACAGGTGGCAAGCTTGACCCAAACGGGGAAGTGACGGCCTTTCTTCACATCTTTCTGCCCAAGTCTAAAAGGTGCCGGTGTTCCAAAAAAGCCAACACCGGCATCTCTCATTAAACACGGACCCTCCACTTTTGCAGTGAATCCAGTGCTATTCTATAGATATAACAATCAGCAGTTTTAAGCCTCCGCTAATACGCTCTTATGGCGTTTCAAATATTTTCCGTCGCCTTTCTTTCCAAGGAATTCATTATCTTTGACAATGACATTTCCTCTCAGCAGTACAAGGTCAATATCACCTTTAACCTTCATCCCTTCATAGCAGGTGTAATCAGAGGCACCATGCATATCCCCATGAGTCAAAGTGCGCTCCTTATTAGGGTCTAAGATCACCACATCCGCGTCAGAACCCGGTAAAAGTGTTCCCTTCTGGGGATATATGCCATACATGCGGGAAGGATTGGTGCATAAATATTTCACCATCTGAGGAAGTGTAATTCTTCCCTTTTGTACTCCTTCTGAAAAAACAACCAGCACTCGCTCTTCCACGCCGGGAGCGCCGTTAGGGCAAGCGGTAAAATCATTGGCACCCGCCTGTTTTTTTGTAGTGAAATGGAAGGGGCAGTGATCCGTTCCAATGGTATCAAGCACATTGTCCTGCAGCGCCTGCCACATGGCTTCAATATCCTCTTCCTTGCGAAGGGGCGGAGAAAGGATTGCCTTAAATCCTTCGATATCATCCTCGTACATCTCATCCGTCAGGGCCAAATACTGGGTGCAGGTTTCCACTGCAAAATTCTTCTGATGGGCGGCCCTAGCCTTCATGACTTCAAGAATACCTTCTTTGCTGGATAAATGCACGATATAAAGCGGTGCATCCCCTGCCATGGATGCGATATGCAGCAGTCTGTCCACTGCTTCTGCCTCGCAGCGGGCCGGGCGGCTTAAGGGGTGGTATTTAGGCTGTGTACAGCCTTTTTCCACATAGGCCTTTTTGAGATGCTCTATAACACCGTCATTCTCACAATGTACGGCAATCACAATTCCATCCTCTTTTGCCTGCTTCATAACCTGGTAGATCGCATCATCATTCAGCTTTAAATTATAGGTTGTATAAACCTTAAAGCTGGTAATTCCCTCTTTCCGGGCGATTTCACCCATTTCTTTCAAAATGGATTCATTGACATGCTGAATCACACCGTGAAATCCATAGTCAACTACCGCCTTGCCATCAGCCAGTCTGTGATATTCCTCCACCTGATGCCAGAGACTGCATCCAACCGGGCCAAATGCCATATGGTCTACAATGGTCGTCGTTCCTCCGCATGCTGCTGCAACCGTACCATCATAAAAATCGTCTACCGCACGATACTTTCCAGCTTGTAAATCCATGTGGGTATGAACATCCACACCGCCCGGAATTACATATTTTCCCGTGGCATCAATCACTTCAGCGCTCTCATCAGGAAGGTTTGTTCCGATCGCCTTAATCAATTCACCTTCTATAAGGAGATCTCCCTGAAACACTTCCGAATCTGTAACAATCATGCCATTTTTAATTAATTTATTCATAATGCCTCCTTATGAGCTTGTAATGCTTCTGATTGTATAGTACACCCAATATTATATACTTGTCTATGCTTTTCTTTCGGCTGGATATGAAATCCTTTGAGAAAAATTACTAACAGCAGACAGCCGATGACTGCTCCGCAATCTTTGAAGGCTTCGGTCTTCTCTCAACTTTTCGGCTGTATTTTCTGCTTTCAGCCAGTTTCAAATATCTACTCTGCCTGCGCAATTGTGATCATATTATTTTGCCCACTAGGCATGGATTTTTTCAGACTGCTCTCGCAGCCAAAAATGCCTGTGAATTACCAATTTAAATTATTCAGAAGCAAAATTTACTCATCTTTTTCATATGCTGTCATATTTTCTCAGCGATCCAGAAGAGAGTTCATGATATTAAGAATATCCGCTTTACTTACCGGTTCAGCATGTCCCATTACACAAGTATCAAATTCAAATTCTTCAATCGCTGTAATCAAAGAGCGCAATTTATCTTTATCTAAGCAGCAATTATTGTAATAATCTACGCCAACAGCATCACCTATGAATAACACTCTTTCCTGAGGTACAAATATGCAAGTACAATCTTCGCTATGAGGGGATATGATATGGTGTAATTCTACAACAATATCTCCCAGATCAATTTCCATATCTTTACTGTAAGAAATATCGGAAGTCATTACCCGTATCTCCGAAAGCAGCGGATATTCCTTACGAATACAGGTGTCGGCAAATTCAATTTCAGCTTTTGCTTCTAACCTCTTTTTCATTTCGGAATCTGTCCATTTCCACTCAGCTATTTCTGCAAGTTTATCATTTGTCTTTTTATGGGCAATTGTAATGCCTTCCACTGCATTCATACCAAAAGTATGATCCCAATGCCAATGAGTAATTGCAATGAAATCTGGTTTTCTTAAGCCTTTATTAGTTATAGAATCATTAAATAATTCAACATGTCTTCTGGAGTTCCCTGAATCCACCATTAAAGAATATTTTTGTCCGCTTATATATCCAAGAGCCGGTCTATCAGCCTCTTTACTATGCATAGTATAAAAAACGTGTTCTGTTAACTGTTTTAGTTCCATATAATAAATCCTCCTGGAATATCTAAAATTTTATATAAGTCCGCATTACCGACATTTCATTCCACTTTATTTTTCTTTGGCAAGCAAACCCTCTTTCTATGCCTTGCGGATTCAATGGATGCGTAGCCAAAACCTGGCTATTACTCAATAGCGGCATATATTTCAGTAAAACTGGATTTATAGTACATCAGACCACTGAGTTATGAAATTCATTTAAAACCTGAATACAGACAAGCTCTTTATTTAACTTTTTAAATTATCACATCACCTTTAAGCCAGCCATTTAAAAGTCCTGTTCCATTAACTGTTTTAAACCGATTTCTGATGTCAGCTTTTCAAGATTATCAAATATCCTCTTTTCGTCCCAGTCCCACCATTGAATTTTCAGCAAAAATGCGATGGTTTCATCACTAAATCGTTTCTTGATAAACTTAGCCGGATTCCCGCCATGTATTGTATAAGGTTCAACATTTTTTACTACAGTAGAGTTTGTGGCAATGATTGCACCATCGCCAATTTTAACACCCGGCATAATAGTCACATTTTGCCCGATCCAAACATCGTTGCCTATCACAGTATCACCCTTAAAAGGCAATTGCTCCACTGTCGGAGTGACCTTTTCCCAGCCGCCGCCAAAGATATTAAACGGATAAGTTGTGATTCCGTCCATTCTGTGATTTGCTCCATTCATGATAAACGTAACACCTTCTGCTATTGCGCAGAATCTGCCTATTATTAATTTATCCCCCAGGAACTCATAATGATGTTCTATATGATCATAGAACTTCTCCGGAGAATTCTTATTATCGCTATAATAGGTATATTCTCCAATCTCAACATTTAACCTTTCAGGTAGATTACTTATATAACAAACCGTCTTTATATTTTCATTTGGATAAAGTTTATTCTTATCTGGTCCAATCATAACCATTCGCTCCTTCCAGTCTAATTAAATTGTAGATAAAGATGTGAATCCAGCCTGCCAGTAAATTAATTGACCAATTTTTCCGCATTCCTCAGTAAACCATATTGCTCCGTCTTGTCCTAGAGCCAGGCCATGAGGTTCCGAATCTGTTGTAGGAATCTTATATTCAATTATTTCGCCACACGGTTTAATCCTGCCAATCTGATTACTTCCCCATTCTGTAAACCAAAGTTCGCCGTCTTTACCCGGTATGATTGCATGAGGTTTCGCATCCTGTGTTGGCAGGGAATATTCGGTAATTTGGCCTGACGTGGTGATTCGGCCTATTTTATTGCCGATTATTTCTACAAACCAGACAGCATTATCTCCTCCTTTGCAGATTCCAACGGGACCAGAAGCTGGAGTTGGAATGTCAAATTCAGTTATATCTCCGGATACGCTAATTCTACCGATCTTGTTGCCCTGGTTCTCGGTAAACCAAAGGGCTCCATCTGGCCCCTCTGTAATCATTGATGGAAATAAACCGGGATTAGGTAAATCATATTCTGTAATTTCCCCACTCACGGTGATTCTTCCAATTTTATTGCCGTTAATCTCTGTGAACCACATTGCTCCATCAGGGCCTGATGTTATTCCACAAGGGCCTGAGCCGGCTGTCGGTATATCATATTCTGTCATATTTCCTTCCAATGTAATTTTTCCTATCTTATTGGCTTTATATTCTGTAAACCATATAGCTTCATTAATTCCTTTTGTTATGATCAGAGGCTCTGCGTGTGGAGTTGGAAGAAAGTATTCTGTAATTTTACCTTCTTTTGTAATCCGCCCTATTTTATTTCCTTTGTTTTCTGTAAACCACATAGCCCCGTCATGGCCTGCTGTAATTCCATATGGTCCTGATTTCTCCATGGGAAGCTTATATTCACTCGCTTTTTATCCTTTCATTTTAAAAATAAAAAACCTTTCCTAAACTGAAAGTCTCGGAAAGGTTATAAGTCTCATTATAGAAATTTAATATAAAGAACTATTTTAAAACAGAAATAGTCCTTTCATATTATATAAATTCCAGTTAAATTGACCCCATTATGATCCTATCCGAAACTTACAGCAGTTTAAGCAACACAAACCAGCATACCTTGAATATTAAAAGATATGTCCGCTTTGTCTATACTACTATAACTCATAAAAAATGGATAAGATTATATGATCATTTTAACTGATTACCTCGTGTTTATTTTTATACATTTAAAGTATATTACATTTAAGCTGATAAATCAATGATTCTGGCGCTCATACTTTCTTTTCTACAAATCAGCTGCACTAATTATAAGATAGCAGCTCCCAGTGATCGATGTATATTCAAGAAAGATAAGCCATTAAACGTTTGCATCTGTTGCAAAAGCCTCTGAACCCATTGGTGAAATTGTGACGTAAAGGCGCAGAACACCTTCACCGGTATTTATAACCTGCAGGCTTTCCTGTCCATCAACCTGCATTAACTCGCCTACCTGCAACGGAGTTTCATTGCCATCTGTGACAACATTGGCATTGCCTTCCATAACCTGCAGAAAAAGAGTTGATTGCATATGAGTGTGTCCCGGCAGTATTTCCCCTTTGGCAATGTTTAGAACAAAGGCAATTACATCATCACTTTTGAAAAGCATCCGCTTGGCAATTTTTCCTTCTGGCTCATGAAAATAATCATTAAAAATAAATTTGTTCATAGATAAATCCTCCTTTAATTTAAGCTTAAACTTTAATATACCCGAATTATGGCATATAATAACTAATTTCTTTTCTGCAAAATGTTCAAATATTTTATAAGGAAACAGCCAGGATAAATCACAATGAAAAATGTGGTTCAAGGTTATGTATTGAAGTTTATCGGCAGCCATCCATTACACATAATCCAAATATATGACTCTCTATACCAATTATATCATCAATTGGAATCTCTTGTCTATTGGCCATGGCAACAATTCCCATAAGTTTCTGCATCAGAATCAGTGGCTTCACATGCTTTGAGTGTGTAATCCAGCCGCACACCCAAAGCTATAAAACCATTTTTTTAATTCCATTTTCTCTTTTATCAGGAAGCCTGAATATGAACTTTTTGTATTCCTGTTTATCAGGCTGCAACTACCTGCCTATTGCAGTTATTTTACAAGACTTTATTTAAATATTTATACACGACTGAACAACAGCGGAAATGGCTTATATCGAACGGAACAAATGTCTGGGAATACCATCTACCATGACCGGAGATACATCACCCTGAATCAGAGGACGAACATAATTAATAAATGCATCCGTTACATAGTTTCCTTCTTCATTGACCCAGTTTCTGGGAACTAGCTTCTCATCGTTAGCTATTTTATGGACATCCTTTAATTCTGTGCCGCTCTGATATGGGTCGTCTGAGAGGCGGTTCAATATTACCATTTTGCCGGAATCCCCTTCGTCGGCAGCTTTTACTGCTGCACCGCCTACCTGATACGCTTCCAGAATATCTACCCGTGAGGCGCAGTGTGACGCTGCGCGCTGTAAGCTGCTGAGCTCGATAGCGCGTGTTTTGCAGCCAATCTCTCCTGCAATATAGCTCACCAGATAATTTGCGGTACCAGAAAGCTGTCTATGGCCAAATGCGTCTACAAAATCAACGCTTTGACCAAGCTCACATACATAACGTCCATCTTCAAGGCGTATGCCTTCCGATACAGCCACCACAACTGATGATTTTTTTGAAAGAATCTCCCGTACCTTAAGGGAAAATTTCTCTATATTAAAAGGCAGTTCGGGAAGGTAAATCAAATCGGGGCCAGCGCAGTCCTCACCTCTTGCAAGAGCAGCGGCTCCCGTCAGCCAGCCGGCGTTGCGCCCCATAATTTCCACAATTGATACGAGTCCCTTTTCATATTCCAGGCAGAAACTGTCCCGTATAATTTCCTTTACTGAGGTTCCGATGTACTTTGCCGCACTTCCAAAACCTGGCGTGTGGTCGGTAAGGGAAAGGTCATTGTCAATCGTCTTGGGGCAGCCGATGAAACGGGTTGAGTGTCCGGTGACAATGGCATAGTCAGAAAGTTTCTTAATGGTGTCCATAGAGTCATTTCCGCCAATATAAATAAAGGCTTCAATCTCAAGCTTATCAAGAATGCTGAATATCTTTTCGTACACTTCCTTATTCTCGTGGATTCCCGGAAGTTTATAGCGGCAGGAACCTAAAAAAGCGGCAGGAGTTCTTTTCAGTAATTCTGCATCCAGTTCCGTGACGATGAACTGCGCTAAATCAACATATCTTTCCTGCAACAGTCCCTGAATACCATGGAGCATTCCATAAACCTTGCCGGCCCCCCGGTCTTTGGCTGTACGGTATACCCCCGCTAGACTTGAATTGATAGCAGCTGTTGGCCCACCTGATTGTCCGACGATTACATTTCCCTTCATGCATGTACCTCCCTCTCTAAATGACTGTTACTCATATTTAATGCAAGTTATTTTATAAAAATAATTCGTATTAATATTTTAGTGTATTATAACCAACTTGTAAACTATTAAAAAAATAAAATAGTGGAAATATACAAAAATCGGCATGGTTTGATATAATAGCACAAGGAATTGACAAATTCCACGTGGAGAAAGGGCATATCTATCTCAAATCCAGATTTAAATTCGGAGGTTTTCCACTTTTTATATTGGATTCCGGAGAAGATTAACGATCTGCATTTTCCTTTTTTTTCTTTTCTATCTCAATAGCCCGCAACGCTTCTGTTTTACTTCCGGTGGTGGATCGGATCGAGAAAGCAATGTTCACAATATGATCCGATACTCTTTGCAATGAAAACAGGACGGAATAAATGCTTTTTGATACCTCAACAGGGTACATTCCGGAACTAAGGCGTACCACATGTTCGTCACGCGTAGCGGATATTAGTTTTTTAATTTCCTTATGAAGGTTTGAAATCTTTTTAAAATTCACAGTTCTGCGCTTTGTAAACGCATCAAACCCCAAGTCGAACATTTCGGATATATGGCCGTAAATTAAGTCAAGCTCTTCTTTGGTCTGATCTAAAAACTTCACATTATTTTCTTTCATGTAGCTGGTTTCTTTAACCAGAAGTACCGCGTAATCGCCCAGACGCTCAATATCGTTTGTTACATGATGCAATCCGCCGATCAGTTTTTCGTCATCAGCAAATTTAGTAACTGATGAAATTTTGATAAAAAAGTTTGTGAGCTTATTTGTTAAGAAATCAATACGATATTCCGTATCGGCAATTTTTTTGCTTTCACTCATATCTTCGTTGATCAATGAAGCATAGGAACGGTCAATATTCTCCTTTGCAAGAGTCGCCATATCGTGCAGTTCCTTTAATGCCTGTTCAATGGCAACCGCTGGAGTTTGCAGGAAACGCTCATCAATATATGACAACTCTTCCAGCTTCTGTTGCTTATCTTTCACTAAACTTGTGACTAAATTGACTAACGGGTCCATAAATATGAGTAACACTAAGGTGTAAAGAGTATTATAAATTAAGTTAAATGTTGCAAGGCTGAACTGGGGTTTGCCGGGGAAGAGACTTTCAAACATATCTCTGATGGGTGTTCTGAAAAGAACCAGAACAATCGAAAAAACCACAGCACCAATTACGCTGGTAATCAGATGGAATAATGCGATACGTTTCCCGTTGGCGTTCGTGGACAGAGAGGCCATAATGCCGTCGCTGCAGGTTCCTATATTTGCTCCCATCACTAAGAAAAATGATTGATCGATATTGTGAATAACTCCCGCAGCCAGGAAAGCGATAAAAACACCAGTTGCTGCCGTAGAGGACTGTATGATACCTGTAAAGAGAATTCCTAATATCACCAGCAAGATGGGATTTTGCATGATTTCATATTTGAACACTTTAGAGAGCTGGATGCTCAGAGTTGAATCTGATCCTCCGATTGCGGTTTCCATCACTTCCATTCCGATAAACAGCATTCCAAATCCGATTAAAAATGGCGCAATTTTATTAAGGGTTTCGTTATTAGTGGAAAAAATGATCATGACGCCGACAAACGCAACCGCTGCAAAAACAGAGCTGATGCTAAAGCCGCCTTTGCTGACGCCTGAAAGGGCAAACATAAACGCAGTAAGAGTGGTGCCCACTTTTGCGCCTAAGATAAAACCTGAACCTTGCTTGACTGTTACAATATTCGCATGAGCGAGTCCGACTGTCATGATCGAAGCGGCTGAAGAAGATTGAACAAGTACGGTAGCCCCGATTCCGATTCCGTAATTAACGACTCTGTTTTTATTGATCTTTTTGAAAAGATTCCGTATTCCTGATCCTGCGCTTCGTTCCAGACCAGAGCTCATCTGCTTCATTCCAAACATAAATACAGCGACTCCGCCTAACATAAGCAGTAAATTCATTATAATTTCCATTATACTTTTTCCTATCTTTATTATTTATTTCTTACTTTACCTTGTATAGCAGACAGCATTTTTTTGCTTGCGGTGTAAGGTATTCTTCATACTCCATGGCAAAAGCTGGTCTTCACCTCACCTTATTTATCAAATTAGCATTTTCCGGCCTTAACTCTACATCAACCGCAAATATTCGCTAAATATAAAAAATAAATTCATCATATCACAAAACCCCATAAATCCAATAAAGTTCTCCTATACTAATATGTCTTCCTATAATTGAATTAATCTCAAATTCCCGAGATAAAAATAGTTTAGAAACCATCCATTGAACATCTTCTTTCAGCCCATAATGGATTTGATTATGGCAATTACTACAGAGTGAAAAAACATTCTGTTCTCTATCAAGATTTACACCAAAGTAATCAGTAAACGACATCGGGATCAGATGATGAGGCTCCATATACAAAGTTGTACTATTCCTTCGCAGAAATGATCTATGTGTTGGCTCTATCTCACATAAATGCCCCGCTCTTTTAAGTGCCTGTATTGACACAGAATAGCTTCTCAAATAGTTCCTATGTTGTGTGGAAGGATTTAGTATCGCTCCTATTGGCTGCGGCTCATTTGAAAGATAAATTAACTTGTCTGCTGAATTATTACCAGTTTGGGATATGTGTTCTATAAGGCACTGTTCTTGTTCTACTTCGGCAGATATCTGTACAGAAAATATCTTTTGAAAGAAAACGGGTGTAAAGCAGATATGGGCATCTAATTTTAACTTTTTAGCTTCCTCAACCATTAACGCAAGTTGGTTTTTTCCATCCTCCGTAATTTCCCATGTCCCATCTGTACAATTTTTCATATATCCAAATTCTTTCAGATGCTGTCGTTCATATGAGAAATTGTTTCTCCACACATTTTCATTACGAGAAGACCTTATTTTATCGTTTTGGTCATTCTTAAACCAATAGCAGCTATCATTTATATACTGCAGTACATGCCTTCGATGCCCACCTCCGCCTAATTCATTTAACGTGAAAAGAAGTACAAGCTGCATTTGTTTCTGTTGATTCATCTTTATTTCCTCTTCTTTTGTAGGTACAACACTGGATATGTAATGAAGTGTTCAATCAGCAACTGTATAAAAGCTTCAATCTTTGCATTTATTTCTTTATTCTTATTTGCTACTTGAATATTAGATAAGTTGAATATAGTTTCTCCAATCCTGTGCTGCATTTCTAAATCAGGATAATAAACAGATATGGAAGAAAGCCTATCTATATTCATATTTGCACGAGTTGTGTACACTGGAGAAACCTTTTCTACTTCTCGTCGGTATATCGTACTGCGAAAATAGCCTGCCATATAAAGTGGATCAAGAAGTGCGTCGTTCCTAGGGCGCAACCGCTTAACATAGTTTCCATAAACCGCATTACAGTCTTTCGTTGCAACACTGCAACAGGCAAGCTCACCAATCGACTCACTAGTTCGATTTAATAAAACATCACCACGCTTTATACTATATTTTTCTATTTCCTCCTTAGATACCGCGACAAACGATGATAGCATATCTGGGAGAAATGGATGACGCAGGATAGTTTTTACATCCACCATCGGTGTTCCATGACCAAATGATTCCTTTCCTTTCAAAACACCACCAAATATGTCATATAAGTCTGGCAAAAACGCCCATTTCCAGTCAAAAGAAATCTTCTTAGTCTTCCATTCTTTTATACATGCACGCAAAGATTCATCAGTAAAATAAGGATATAATGTGTCAACCATAGTTTCAAACCGCAACCTATTTTCTCGTATAGATAGTAATGGTAATGATTCCTTTTTGGTGTAGAAGTTAGGGCTTAACTTATAATTGTTTTGCTCGATTTCCGCTAAAGAAACAATTGCATATAATTCAGTTTTCTCTCGCAAGATTCCCATCCGATACTGTTGTATTACTTCCAGCAGCTTTTGAATATCTATGTGATTTTTTTGTTTCAACTTCATGCGATTGGCATCAATTAAGAGTATATCTTTACTGGGCTTAGAGATTTTATTTATTAGCCAAATACAACAGGGGATTTTAGTATTGTAAAAAAGTCCTGCTGGAAGCGTGATAATACATTCTATTAACTGGTCACAAAGAATTTTTTGACGTATCTTATATTCCTGCTGATTTTGGGTTGTCAAAGTGCCATTGGGCAATATGATTGCTGCGTATCCATTGTCCGTTAGATGACTAATAATATGTTGAATCCATGCATAATTTGCATTTTTACGCGGTGGTAAGCCATATATCCATTTATCAAATCCTATAATATTCATTTTACCACACCAGTCACGATGGTTAAATGGTGGATTGGCAATGATATAATCAAATTTACGATTTGCATGTAAATCTTCAAGTAATGTATTGGCTGGGCGATCTCCTAAATCAGCATATAAACCATGCAGAAAAAGATTCATCAAACATATTTGATAAGAAGCGCTATCCAATGTCTGACCAAACAATTTTAACTCCCTATCAGAGAATAAGTGAGCTGCTCGGCCTAACAAAGCACCACTTCCACAACAAGGATCATAAATATTCCCTTGACTTTTTATATTTAGCATTTTCAACATAAACTCAACAACACTTAAAGGTGTATAGAAATCGCCATACAGAGAAGCAGTTGCTTGTAACTCTTTGGATAATCCATATTCATAGAGAGTAGGCAAAGAAAAATCATCCAAAGAAACATCTGACAATAAATCAACAATTTCACAAAAAGCCGATTTGTCTATTTTCACAAATTGTAACTCATCTTCCAACATCTCAAAAATAGATAAACGCGGAGTTATCAATGTCATTGCATATCTAATTACAGCAACATAATCTTCAGAATTTGAATTTATTGCATTAACAACAATATCCCAAGGCGTTTCATTTAGTGGTTCTCCAATATCATTATCTATTAAAAAATCATATAATGTTAGTTGCTTATAAA
Source organism: Lacrimispora sp. (assembly GCF_047605665.1). GTDB lineage: Bacteria > Bacillota > Clostridia > Lachnospirales > Lachnospiraceae > Lacrimispora. Next base: position 140,385 of record NZ_JASGFH010000003.1, read on the forward strand.
TTGGTTTAAATATTTTAGATGCTTGTCTGATTAACAATAAACACTTCCAAACATTTAAATCTAAGCAAGAAATAAGTTGTATAATTTTTTTATTTTTTATCATGTCTTATTGTTCCCTCTTATGGCATTTAAAAAAGTTAAAATAAATTATATAAATATTTTTTTATTTATTTCTATGTACCAAAAACAAAAATCTCTCTTTCACTTTTAATTTCATTTTATTCATACATACCATTTAACACAAATTCAACTCTTTGGCCAAAATGTTCATTTTCTTTACCCCACCACAGTAACCGGAAACATATTCCAGTAAAACTGACCACGAAAAACACATCTACATATCTTTCTCAAACCCCCGAATCGCTTTGATTTACTGGTCTTTCTTCTCCAGCAGCACAACCGTCTCCACATACCTTGTTGCTGTAATTCGGATGACCGCAATATCTGATATCTCCTCGGTGGCAGGACATATTTTCAGCATCATATCAGATGTGAGAGCCTTAAATTTCCATAAAGCGTGTGATTTCTAAACAGAATTACTCATCATCACTTTCTAAAAACAGATCAAAACCACTCTTGAATAATTGGTATTGCACAATACAGTGTTTTTCATCTTCACCAGCAGTATGTGCAATTTTTGCACATACTGAATTCTCCTCTAATTGATCGTCCAAAAATACCTTTTTTAAATATCTTGTAATCACTAAACGATCATCCCCGTACAGTTCTGCCATCATTCTTTATGTCAATCATATATTTTCATCTATATACACTACAACAGGAATACTGTCTGACCCCTATACCTTACCATCCCACACTGAAATTAGACATAGCATTCATTAAAAAAATTTTTATAGTTGCTTCCAACAGTTTCAACTATCCGGAACTTCCGAATAGTTCACCCTTTACATTCTAGAATTATTGTTTTTACCTTTTTGTTCTAATGACTTTATACTATCCAAGTAATCTTTCTCCACATTACTAAGCGTTTTTGTCTTATATCTCTTGTATTCTGTCTGTGCCTTTTCCATAGCCTGAAGATGGCTAACGGTCCCATTTCCCATGAGGAGATTCTCTCCCGTTGAAGACAAAATTCCATCAAGATGTTTTGCCCAATCATCCATTGTCATGGGGATTCCTCTTTCTGCCTGTCTCTCCGCAAAGTCCAAATACCCCGAAACAAGTTGTCCCATAGCTCGTAATTCTTTTTCATTCAGATAATTCTTTGCTATTTTTGCTTCGCGCAGTGTAGGCTGGTCACCTAAAAACGTCATCAGCCCCATAAAATCTTTTTCTGCATCCGCACGATGGTAAATTACCTCAGCTGCAGTTTCTCCGGAAACGGCATAATGAATTTTATTCTGTACTTTCTTAAAAAATTGAACGGATACCTCTGCCTTGGGGTTGTAATCAACACTGGTTGCATAGATTTCGAGTACCTGACGGTAAAACACCTTTTCAGACGCCCGGATATCTCTAATTCTTTCAAGCAGTTCCTTGAAATATCCGCCACCACCCAGTTCTTTCAGACGCTCATCATCCATCACAAAGCCCTTTTTAATGTATTCCTTTAATATGCATGCTGCCCATATACGGAACTGTACACCACGCTGAGATTTCACACGATATCCGACAGAGATGATAACATCAAGATTGTAATATTCAACCTGATATGTCTTCCCATCAGAAGCAGTTGTTGCAAATTTTGCAACAACTGAACTTCTAAACAATTCACCTTCATCAAAAACATTTTTAATATGCCTTGAAATTGTGGATTTATCTCTTTGAAACAAATCAGCCATCTGTTCTAACGACAGCCACACTGTTTCATTCTGCATATTGACACTTATTTTCGTCAAACCGTCTTCCGTTTGATAGATTATAATTTCTCCATAGTTATCCACTGCATCATCCTCCAACCATTCCCCCGATTTCATATTTCTCAGTGTCTTTCCCTCCTCAGCAACCCACATAATTGACGTATTATCACTTGTTATCCATTCTCCGTTGCAACAGGATTACGGTCTCCACATGCCTTGTTGCTGTAATTCTGATGACGGTGGAGCCTGGTACCCCCTTGGTGTCAGAGTATATTTTCAATAATACCGCCGCTCAACCTTTCCTTTTTTATAAAATAGCGGTCTTAATCATAACATGATAACTATCATTTTTCGATATAATCTAATAAAATAATAGCTACCAACAATAAGACCCTCAGCATACTGAGAATTTTAGTTTTAGCAGTTTTAAGCAGAAACCGATATCTCGCTTTCTGCTTATCATTTCTTTTTGTAAATTGGATTTTAGTAGCTTAGTATTAAAAAGTGTTTGGTTATTTTCGGACATACTTTTTTGACTATTCCCTGGTTTTTGTTGCATAGTAAGTGAAAAAACACTATCATTTCTAACAATGTTGATAACTGCTATTTGTTATTATAATCCTTTTTTAAAGCCGTAAGTATTGCTTTTTCAACAATATCGTTTGTAATAGTATTTGTATCGCTAATTTCTAAAATGGTTTCCTCTTTTATATTACCTTTGTTACCATAGCGTCGAACGATAAGCTTTATATTTCCGTCTGAACGATCACCTTTTTTACGCCCATTTGTTCTCGCGTTTATTATTGCGATGACAAAATCTACAACACTCTTACTCAGAGTAAGTCCCGCTGTTCCAAGTGCAATCCAAGCTAATACTTCCGGGCCACTTTCATGTTCTTCATAACCACAATCAAACTGGTGTTTTTCCATGTAGTCATAGATTTCTTGATATGCATTAGGAGAATGTTCATTGTGAAAACACCCACTGTAAACACCAATTTTAATTGAAATAGGAAAACCTTGTGCATCAGAAGTTCTGTACTCATCCAACCGCTTTCTAAAATCTATTTCCCAATGCCCTTTGTCTTTATAGTCCATATGAAACCTCCTCTCGTATTCAGGTCATTATGCCACGCATTTTACTCTTTTAATACGCACAATTTGTAAACATTGCTACATTATAAATTGGTTTATTTCTTTTAAGTTTCATTTGGCTTAGTGGTCATGATGCAGTAAAGCTCCGTATTATTCGAGAATTCATCGTCAAGGGGTAGCATCACATTTCCATCTAAAGTTCTACTACTATTTATCAGGTGTTTCTGCGTTGCAACAGGGTATGGACTCACATGCCTTGAGTAGACAATAAAGATGAGGCGAGGATCCTCTGACTCCTTGGTGGAGGGGTATATTTTTGAAACAGTCACCTGGACAGACCGCTTTTTCAGTGTTTTGCCGTCTGCTTTTCTTTACAGCTTAAGTAAAATTGAAAGCAATAAAACCTTCAAAAGCAGGTTGGCATCTTGAAGGCTTTATTCGATACAATTACTTATCTTTGTCATCAGGTTCTTAATTAGCATCAGCAATAAGCCTGGAAAAATCAACAGCGTTCTTTCTCGTAATGACTGGCTTTCCCGTATCCGCTTCAATTTCTTTTACTCTACACAGAATAAATCTTTATAAACAGAATCGTTATATGGTACAAACCTTTCTTTTAACCCGTCTGATGTAATTTTCTCGCGTAAGTAGACATAGACATTCTTATTCTTATCAAGATACTTTTTTACTATTCTTCCATTACTCCTTTTGATTACAGCATCTATATTTGAATACACACGTAAATTTTCATGTTGAACAAAATCAATCTGTAACATACTTTCTTTAAATCCTTTACTTATGATAGCTTTTCCATAAAATATTCTAAATTTATCAAACTCAACGGTGGATTGTAAATCAACAAATAACTCATTTAAGCTTAATAGTTCATTATCCACCATAATGATTTTATCAGTATGATTAATCTCGGCATCACTATACAGATCCACAAAGCTAGCTACCGAATAAAGGTTTCTACTTTCTCGCTTAGTTCCAGCTAGTTTTCCATCAGTTCTCTTATGTACTCTGTTGATCGGTGCATCTTCATTACCTTGATGTACACCAATGTCAGTTCTTGCTTTATTAACTGATTTTATCATTTTTATAAAGCCATTTTTATTTATCGTTGTTTTAGCACAATTCTTTTCCTGTTCTATTTGTGTTTTTTCTTCATCTGATGATATCTCTGTACATCCAATAATGTGTAATTCATCATTACTTGAAGGCCTAAAATAATATTTCTTACCATTCAAAATCCCCCAGTTTGAACATGTTAATCCAATTTTACAATTTTCATCGCAGCATATAAACGCTCTCTTATCGTTTAATTCCTTTCTGTATGCTAATGAACTTGCTTTCTTAGCTGTCATCTTATCCTTTTTTCTAGACTGTATGCTCGTTCTGACATTATTCTTTCTCCGCATTATATAGTTTTTTAAAATTCTGCCATATCATCGAAATAAAACGATTTATTAACATAATAAAAACTCTATGGCCTTAAGCATCGTATCAGAAACTCCTATACAAACCTCTTTATCTTCCAAAAACCCATAAATCTTTATTAGTTCACTAAATCTGTCCTGTCGACCGCCACTTTTTACAAGAAAGTCACCATACTATTTTTTGATTTTTAATTTTTCAGTGCAGAGATAACCGTCATCCAAAAATACCTACTATTATAAGATTGTTGAGTACTACTTGGATAATGCGTTTTATTAAGTAAAGTTAATACTAAATCTATGTTTCCGCAAATATCATAGTACTTTTTAATAAGCAAATCATTAATTTCGAAGTTCTCCAGTAAATAATTAGATTCTAATTTCTTAAATAACTCGTCAAGTTCAGATTCTTCATATATTCCTTTCAGAATATCCAATGTTTTTACTTCCGGTTCTTTTTTAGCAGTATACAATTATATCGTTGAAGTTGTCTCCCTCTCTTTGGTACTGGTTGCCGGTTTGCCTTGGATCAGCAAATATTCCTGCAAAGCTCCATTTAGGATTCACAGCTATCTTCTCGGTATAGTACTTCACTTGGGCGTCATACCTGTTTTCCTGCTGTTAAAAGCGTATGCTTACCCTGCAGCAGGCAACCACCTTGAGTTATTTTTGCTCAACTCATACATGCCTATCGTGCTTTGGGCTTGGTGGAATTATAGTGATTTCTTTTTGTTCTGACATTTAAAATACCTCTTTAGATTTGATACTGCCATTCTATTATACAAAATCAAATCTAAGGAGTATACTAAAGCTAATACTGAAATAGTGATTATAACCTTCAAAAAAATTAAAGAATGTTTGGACTAGTCTTTATTCTACAGTAAGTGAAGATCCAACTCGTTATCATTATATTTATTTAATAGTTTAATGTCGTATCCCTTTTTCTTAATTGCCTTTCTTAATCTTTTGCATCTATCCCATTGATTAAATACAGTTACTGGTGGTAATGATCTCTGAAGTTTTTCCCACTTTTCTTCTGGATAAGCAAGTTTTGATAGACGATCATGAACATTGGGCACAGCAAATGATACAATTTCATACGGAAACATATCCTTGCTACATATTATAAATGGCAAATAAAAATCTGCTATTTCATTTTTTTGATATTCATTTAGGCTATTTATGTCAAATAATGAATACGCTGAAATCAACCTTTTTGATGACAGTTTATCTGTAAATGGATTAACTATCCTCATTAATTCAAATATTTGTTCAAAATTAAATCTTTCTAAATCCATTTCAAACAAATTTGCAGCAATATGAGAATGTTGCTTACATAATTCGACCATTTTAGAAGTATCATTATGACGCAGATATTCTATGCCAAGTAAATATTCAAGAAAAACAGATATGGCTGCTTCACCCCATATATTATATATCTCACCAGAAAAATCGAACTCACTATCATCTAGAATAATTCGAAGCACTTTATTATCTAGCCTATTTTCCTTTTTACAAATTTGCAAAGAGTTCAATATTCCATGTTGGAAGCCTCTAGATTGCTTCCAAATGGCATCACACTCAGCTAATGTCGAATTAATTGCGATTAGAACATTACAAACACTGTAATCCATATCTGAAAATTCTTCAAAAGAACTCGGAGACAATAAGCTAGCGTATATTGGTAAATATTTCTCTTGTAGTGGTGAATCATCAATTTTAACAAGATATTGCACTATTTTTTTTGAACCGATAAAATCTGTAGAAAACCCTTTTTGAATTAATAATTCTAAAGTTTCTGGTAGCACATCGATCCAGAGAAACTTTATTGTTGCAATAACTATATTTGAATACGCAGTATATATGCCCCATTCTTGAAAAGCACCTTGAAAATATAGTTCAAGTAATTTGTTTCCTATTATTGACCTATCTTCTCTAAAAAGTTTATCTATTAACTCCAACGAAGCATAGATATCAATGGAGTTTTTTTCATTGTAAAAGCAAGAATACAATTTTATGAAGGATGTAAGGCTTACTTCGCTTAAACTCCCATCACATAATAGTTCTTTAAACGCTAAAAATTTACTCCACTCTCCATTTATCAAGATCGAATGTGTATTTATTACCCATTGTGGAAACTTCTGCACATCATCTATGCTTTTCATTAATGTAATATTACTTGATAAATGGCTTAATTTATTCCGAACTTGCTTTGTGCAGAACTGTAAGCTAATTAGATTGCTGTTATCACTTTTTATAAAACTTGTTCCTGTAATAAAGGAATAGTCATAACTTAACTCGCTGTAGCACATGAACCAAATAAACAAAAGTTCCTTAATAAATTCTTCCGAGTCTTTTGTTACAATATAATTAGGTGGAGTTTGACCAATCATAATCCAAATTAGATACTGAATTTTTTTATCATCATATTTCTGCAATATATCTTCATGTGTATTAATTACTAATGACTCAGAATATTTTGTTTGACTCTCACTAATACCAGGACGTTGGAATTTGGCTAATAACGCATTGATATTAGCAGCACAAAATGCCAAGTCCTTGATAGGTATTAATAGCGAATGTGTCCATACACAGCCGGGTCTAGACATTTCGGGTGCATACCATGTTTTTGATAATACTACCAGCTCTTCGTTTTCAAGATGGTATCCAGAATAGTAAAAATCAAATCCATCTGTAACATCCGTCCCCGAAAGATCGCTCAAAATATCCATTTTCCTCTTTGAGTCATCCGATAATAAAATAGATGCTTCTAATAAATGGTGACCATTAGAGTAGCCATGTAATGTTTGATGAATAATTATACTCTTTTCGTTCATTCCATATCACCCATTAATAGATATAAAGGAAGTGTTAAATCGCAGCCTTGATAGCCATCATTCCCTTCAACAAAAATCCTTTCGTAAGGATACTCCTTATCTAACAATAAATCTTTCTTATCAAAGCTGCCTCCTTGAGCACTAATTCCCCAAGTTTGATATTTAATAATATCATCATTTGATTGGCAAAATTGCCATAACATATTCATTCGTTGCTCAAGAAATTGCTCTGGCTTAATATCATTCAAGCTAGATTTTATTAAATCCCATGCAGAAAACATGAAGCCTATCTTAAGCATCTTGTTTTTTCTTATGAACAGAATAAACTGTAGTAATTCAATCACCTGTATTTGAATAGGATCATCTTTTTTAGGATTACGATTTATAATATCATTATTAATTGCTGGAGTGCTTGAATGAAGAAAAGTTTGCTCTGAAATCAATCCCAAAAGTTTAATGCTATTCACATTTATAAAGAAAAGTACTGCATCCGCATCTTCTATATATTTCACAACTTCTTCTGAAATTTCACGCATTTCATATTGGCTTTGAAATGTTTCTCCAGACAAATCGGGAAGTTGTAAATCAAAAGTAGTCTTATTAGGCAACTCTAATTTAATGCTTATACTTGCTTGCTCGCCAGATGGCACTGTCCTTTCCAGAGGCTCCATATTAGCCCATTTATTGCTAAGATTCGCAAGATATTGTCCATTTTCAATTTTGTTCAATTTTAACTTAGCATCAGGGTCATGATTTATAAGATTCCATAAAGCTGCAAGAAAAGTAGTTTTACCCGCACTAGGTAAACCTGCTATAAAACATTTTTTATACATAGCTTCAACCTCCCTACATTTTATAAATAAGCTTATTAAACTCTGAATCCAATTGATAGTCAATCATATATGATTCAACAACTTGATTATCAGTGCGCGGTTTATTCCATGTGCTAAGCAGCTCCTCAAGACCATAACCAACTTCAAAATCACCTGGTTCTGGCATAGCAGCTACTTTATGAAGGGTTACTTCACTTACATATTTCTTTAACAAATCAACTATACAGTCAAGACGTTTATCAATCGTGGTTTCCAGATTAGCATCATCATTCTTTTTAATAATATCATATTTACTAATTAGAACTTGCACCCTTGTAGATGACGAATATAGCTTGGCATCAAATATCGTCCGTGCCATATTATAAGCTTGATCTATTACACCATTTCTTTTATTTTTGTCAGCAAGCTGTTTCCCGTCAAGGATAAAAACATAACTATCAACCGACTTTAAATAGGGCATCTTTTCAGAAATTGTTTCTACATTACCTAAATGTGAATAAATTTCCTCACCCGAGATGTCCCCAAATAAATAATTGGTTTTTGTTTTTGTTGTACTATCATACAATTTAAGATGCAGAAATATCTCGTCAGCAAATCTACTTGTTCGTGGCGTTGTTGCTGTTTCTTTTTTACACTCTAATCTAGTGTAAAATGATCTTTCTTCATAGCCAAATAAACTTTGAGACCCCGCAAAATATAACCCTGCAAAAGGCTTCCGTTGAAACAATTGATATATGGTTGTCTCAATTGTGGTTTTACCACTGTCGAATGGGCCTATAAGAATAATCATTTTGCTAACTTCTGAGGCAGTAATGGGGTATGTTTCTGCTACTGTTAATGCAAGTCCATGTGGTAACTTTATGAACCCGCTTCTCCCATCTTCTTCAATGATTTCATTTGAATCTAATGTTTCAATATCGTCATTTATAAGTTTATCAATATCCGAGGATTGCTCAACTTCTAACGTTGGCATTTTGTTTTCTACATTATTATCTTCCATAACTTATTCACGACCCTCTATTTTAACAAGTAAGCACTCAAAATATAGCAATTTTGCCCATTCTAAAGTTTCATATTCTGTTGATTCAACATTAATAGAAAGTTTATTGGCAGCCATGCTTTTCCATACATCCGGTTGCTTTGCATCTAATGCACATTTTATTGAAAATAGTATCGGGGTATTTTCTTGTTTAACGCCATCCATTTGATAACACGAAAGAATAGATGATTTATGTGCATCGTCAATTGAATCCACCATTGTAACAAGCGAATATTTTTTTGTTTCTTTCTTGCAGGTATCTAACATTTTTTTTAGGAATGCTTCGAATGCATAAGGCCCCGGAATAACTTGTACAAAATCTGCTAACTCTTTTGATAGAAGCAAAGCAATATCTTTCTGTAAGGTTCCCTTTGTAATTGGTTTTTCTAATTCGTTGCTCCAGCTTCCAGTTATCCAAGATAAAATATCTGAATCCTCTTGTACAATATTAACAATCTCAAGAGTTTTATATTGATTTTGGACAATAATTTTAATGTCTCTAACTATTTCCGTTAAGGCATTTGAAAGCCCTACTATATGATTAGGCTCTAACACAGTTAATTCTTTTAGTGACTCAATGAGTTTATTTGAATTTACAGTGGAACAGTTTTGGTACTTTACTGACTTCTCTCTGATTTCAGCAGAAGTTTCACCAAAAACCTTATATGCTGCCTCTCCTAATTCAGGAACCAAAATTTCAACATTATACTTAGATACACACATTACCGCAAGTGCAATATGTAAACTTAGATCTGAGTCCTCCATAAGCTTCATTAAACAAATAGACGCTAGAAGCTCCTGTTCTTTTGTAAAATTAGCCTGAAATGATATATCAATATTTTGAAATATAGTAATAAACTCATTTTTAAATTCATCAGTAGCGTTTAATGAATATGCCATTTTTATAAGATTATAGATGTCAAATTCTTCTTGATCACAATATTCCTCTATTCCTTGCCATCTTTTTTCTAGTTGCTCAGGTTTTGATTCTGCACATACTCTAAAATACAACTCAGCAAATTGCTTTCTCATAAATTTCCCTCCATTTTATTTAATATCTTGTTGTGTAACTCAAAGAGTCTGTCTTGTTCTCTTGCACGGTTAATTGCTTCACCTATCATTTTCGAGTCCAATGTGGCTGAAGTTTCCTTTGTGATTAGTGATAACTGTGTAAGAATATTAATTTGCTCAATCCAAGATAGCTCATAAAAATCGTAAATAATTTTACGTTCATCTATTAACGCAGAAGTTTCGGTCACTGACATACTCTGTGTGCATAATTTAATCTCATCTTTAACGAACGCTTCTCTTTTACGATCTTGCAATGCAGATTTACGTTTGCGGTCTATATTTATTTCATGGGATATATGATTTTCACCGGAAGGGCAGGTACTATCGATGGCAAATGAGTCCCTGTCAGCTGTTAAACATCTAGGGTAGATTTCAACTTCTAATATCCGTTCATCAGTTTCTGTTTTACTGCTTATAGTAATCCAGTTGTACCGAGGTAACCAGTCAACAGTTCTAGTGGGATGTACAGCACCAGAATATAGTATTGCGTTTTCATCCATAATCTCTACAGATTGTGAATGCATATGTCCATACAACTGTATATCAGCCCTTTTATTTATACGTTGCAATATATCATCCTTGAATTTCCAACATTGGGGTGGATGATGACACATCAATAAAGTAGCTACGTCTGTTTCATAGCAAGGAATTTGAGCTTGTCCAATATACATTAGACGATCCGGCTTATCTTTTTGATGATCCGTTCTGTTAGATAAAAAAGATGAGTTTATCCCAACAACTCTAAGCTTCAGGTTCTCTTCAAGTACAAAATCCTTTTGCCAAAATATCTTATCTGTGGAAATATCGCATTCAAATCTTTTAGCAAACTCATTGTACTCGTCTATAGGTTTAAATAAAGCATTAAAATTATTGTCACTAATATATTTACTAAATGTTTTATCAGCGTCATCTATAGTCTCTTTTTCATCAACAGCATTTTGTGCTGCAAAGATTAAATCTGAACTATTTACTACATTCTGGTTAACATCATGATTGCCCGGAACACAATATACATCACTTGGTTTAATATGAAAAACATCACAAACTCTGTTAAGATATTCTTTGGCAATTTCATATTCTTCTATATTCCCTGAAAAAGCAATATCTCCAGTAACCAATATTCCTGCTACATTTTTTAAGTTTCCTCTTCCGTTTATTTCTAAATCTTTTATTATTGCTTCGCGCAAATCTTTATCTATATCTGATGGATCATTACTTGATTTCACAAAATGAATATCTGAAAGATGGATAAAAGATAATTGGGACAAATTTTTCACCTCGTTCACTAGTGTTTCAAAGTTCATTTAAATAAATTTAAACTCTATTCGTATTTGTTATGATTTCTATTTTTCTACACTAAATAATGCACAGTTCAGTAGAATGCAGACATTTAAGGAACCCAACTTCAAAAACTAGGCTCAAATATGGAGGTATAGTAGCCTTAACTGCAATTACTCATTATTGCTATTATTTGTGATTGAAAACATATCATCAGTTAGGTTAGCTAATTCTATTTTTGCTATTTCTAACAATTCATTTACTGTTGACAAAATGATACCTCCTAATTGAGATAATGATATAAACAACATTGTTATTACAATTGTATATCTTTTCCTAAAATTTTACAACAGCAAAACGTTATATTAGATACAATTTTACAGATAATTTAGAATTATAATAGCGAAACCGTCAACAATAAAGTCCTCTGCACTTTAAGGACTTTATTCTTAGCAGTTTAAATTCAACAGGAGCAGGAAATACACCCTGCTCCTGTTTTAATTCCTATTAATAGTAGTCCACTTTTGTTTTACTACAATCCCCGAACAAAATTATATCTTTAATTTTATTTTTATCTATAGATAAACCTTTATATTTGCCCCATCATATTAAATACCATCACAAATTAGTGCTGTGAGTTGTTCTTTTAACCATTCTTCATTTAACGTAGTAGATAAGTTACACTCATTTTTACCCTTTTCAATTCCAGTTGCACATCTCCATAACACTTTGACACGCTCGGTTCTTCTACGATAGGATGCACCACAATCCCACATGCTAATAGATTACCTATTGATGCATATTTAGTTAAAGATAAAAGCTTCTGACAATAAAACTCTCAGCGTACTGAGAGCTTTAGTCTTAGTGATTTACAATAAAATACTATTTCTAGTTCTACCATCATCTCTCCTTATAGATTAGGATTTATCTACTACTTAATATCAATTAATCTATCTTTTCCATCTACATCTCGATAATATATTTTCTCTGCTATAATATGTTTTCTTCTGGTTATAGATACATAATAATCTCTTTGCCCCGCCAATACACTTAGCGACATCATCATAAAAATAACACACATTACTGTAAAAATATTAATATCTTTCCATGTTGAATATTGAACACCTAAAAAGATGGAGGCAAATATCATTAAGAGTGACAATATTAAATTTGCCATCCCATAGAATGAATAATAATAATTTATTCCTTTTAAATGCTTTATGAATATCTTATTGTCCTTTAAAACAATATATTTTGATATCGGCCTTATAATAAACAAAGCACTTAAAAATGTAATTTCAACAAATATATACATCAGTTGAAATGACTCAATATTGTAGATATGTAGAAATGCCATTATAGACTGTTTCTCTTTTGCATCAAGTGACTGATCCAATAAAAGGGCTCCAAAAAGTAGAGCATACTGGAATAAAGTAGTAAAAAACGCTCCATTTTCGTTCATCGAAAGTTTATTAACAAAAATTCCGTTTAATCCCCAAAATGCCTGTCCAATTGAAAATATCTCAAACAGGAACACGAATAAAAAAATAAATATTTGGTACTCTGTTGGTAATAAAATTTTAAAATCTTTTTCTATAAACTTGATTAGTAACGGAGTTACAAAAAAACAAAACACTACAAAAGAAAAATATGGAAAGAGACATATTATTTTCTTCAAAGCATCTTTTATAAATTAAACAGACTTTCTCTGGCATTATCCATAAGCTTCTTCCTATCATCGTATTTTTCCAGAAAATCACTCCCATTAATCTCTATCCAAATGCCAACATTGAAAAAGAAAGAGGTACAAAAAATAAAAAAACCAATTATAGAAATAATAGAAATATTTGAATCCAATTTTATTGTCATAAATTCACCCCCATTTAGAAAATGAAAATGTCTGATCTATATTTTTCTTATACTATCTATATTTTACTTCTAAAAGTATATTTTAACTTTGTATCTCTTTTGAATAAATATGCCTTTCTATGTTTTCAATATTTCTTTTTCAACTTAACCAGCTTGCTCTACAATCTATTCATATGTTGAGATAACTTCTCATCCAACAAATATTACTTGCATTCTGATGCAAAGATATTTAGATTCTTTAGAAAAGTAAGAATATCCCAAAAGAGTACCTTCAGCTGATCAGGAGGGAAAAGTGTCTGTTCATCTATCGCCTGCAGAATAGATGAAAGTTCTGTACCATGTCCATTCTGTTCGCTGCTAATGCAGGTATTCTTCAAATGTGCAAACTCAATGAGTTTTTTCCCTCACTCTGTAAAATCTCCACAAGCTACGACGATCTTTTCCTTCCCACGTGGATCGGTATAGGTCCCAAGCAAAGTCTGCTGAGTTTTAAATCCGAGAGATACAAAGATATGGCAAGCGAGATATTCACTGATACACCCCTTGGTATAACTCATAGCTTTATTACGACTTGGGACAGGAGGAAACTTGAGCATATAGCTGTTTCCATTATAAAGAATATTAATCTTATTTCCGTTTGCACCACCATAGGCCCTGAATTTATTTACCTCGCATGATGTAAAATCAATCATGAATCATCTCCTCCTTTCCTTCTGTACCGAGATATTTTACACGCAGAAAGTCTGCCTGTTCCTCTGTAATCAGACCAGCCCAAAGGTTAGAATTAATGGCTCCATATAATTCTCCCCACAGACAGTCAAGATAGAGTACCTGCTCCTTTTCACCCTGCAAATATTCCTTAATTGCCTTTTGAACACTATCTGGCAGTCCGGCTTCCAGATAAGTTTTTCCGTTTGCCTGTCCAACCAAAGTATTTGTGTCCCAATCTGTTTCCAATTCCAGCAACTCTTCCGTAGATAGTCCGAGAGCCTTGGATAAATTGGAAAGTGTTTCGTCTCCACATTGGTCCAACCCAATTCTTCCAGAATAAATATCTGCGAGGACTGACCATGGAACCCCGCTTTTCTTTGATAAACGATAACGGGACATTTGCATATTGCGTAAAAGTTGTTGTATCGTCATTTTCATCACCTACAACCATTATATTGACGTTCCGGTATCGTGTCAAGGAAAGTTCTGACAATAAGATCTTCCTATATTTTTTGATATTTAATTTGGTCAGGCTAAAATTTCAAATGTATTGGAAATTTTAACCTTACCCATTTTCAGAAGATATGAAACCCTTTCCTTCTAAATGCTTCATATTATAATATTACGCTATAATGTTTTGTTTGATGAAAACTACGTATCCACATGTTATACCACACTCTGCTAGAAACATCATTACTGCATTTTCATTCCCAATTCCATATCACTCCCATCAATCATGGACAAAATCTGGTTTTGACTATCATATCTGTATATATTATCTGAAAGAAAATCCGCCTCAGAAACCTCCGTCCGGTTTACCGCCTTCACAGTATCGATAAGATCAGCAACATTGATATCCTCTGTTTCCTTCACAACAATCAGCTCATGCAAAGAAGAAGGTAAAATCAGAAAATCACCTCCAATTTTCTCACCGATCTCCTGCAATACATTCGGACAACTTATATACGCTGCACCATAATAACCATATTGATTGCTCAGTACAAAAAGATTTCTATCAGCCGGAGTCTCTAAAGGAAAAATACCTATAATTCCAAATATTTTTTGATTCAGGCTGCAGAAATCAGACTGAAATAATTTCTCCATACTCTGCACTGCCTGTTCATGGAGCTGCCCCTGGTCTATATTCCAACGCTTTAAAAAGCGATTATCTATCTGCATAGAAGCAAATGGACCTCCATCATTATAAACCAGGTATCGGTATGTCACTGCCAGATCCTCCAGCTTCTGATGTGGAATATTTTCTAATAATGCATGATTTTTTTCTGCATTGATAACACTGAGAAACAGACGATCTTTTATGTGATCATAGGATAAATCAATATTATTCCGTATTTTTATTTCGTCCCGTGCCGCAACATATTCACTGGCCATGAAACGCAGGGTACTTTCAACATCTATCCCCTTTTCATGAAGTCCATAATAATCCTCTGCGTAGAGAAGCGGCGCAGCCGGATCATTTAAACGATGAAGGGATACTCCATGAAAAAGTACCCCATTATTTTTTTCCAGAGGGACAATGGTTACCTCCATATCCTTTAACCCTTCCGGAAGATAACCTTTTATTTTATCTTTTACCTGCTCTAAATATTTTTCTAATGTCATCATAACCTCCCATTTTTCAAATAATCCATTACATGACCGCTATATCAACATCCTATTTTCTATCTACGTTTCAAAGAAGTCATTACCTCCTTCCCTGCCTTTCATGTTTCATCTATAGGGCGCCATTAATCATCATAAAGCCCTATTTTTTGTTCCATGATAATGCCGCATTTAAAGTGTATTTCTATTTTTGACTCACTGACTACCTTGATTTGCAGTACCAATCGTCTGATTAAATCCTCATCAAATTCTCCTACTTTACAACTTACTCCTTTTAAACATGAACTCATACCCTCTACCCTTTGTTCACTTTCATCATCCATTTTCTGCCTTCTTGCCAGATTTAATCTCTTTACTTTAAGGGCTTGTATTTTTTCTGCAATTTCCCTATACTGCTCATCAAAATCTTCGCTGTTGGCATACTGTTTCGCATCCTCTTCGATCAGGGCCAGAAGCTTCTTTTGCAGCTTATCAATTTCCTCATCAAACTCTGTTTTTACATTTTGGGTTGTGTAATCGCCTATCACCCGTATAAAATTTTCTCTGAATGCTCCCACAACCTCCCTTTGGTTCTCTACTACATCATTCACTGCAGTCATAATCGCTTCTTGCAGGGATTTCTCCTTTAAGGTAGCGGAACCCTTGCAGGTTTTCGTTCCTTTTAACAGGCGGCTCTCACAGCGCCACACAGGGGTAAGATTTCCATTTCTTGACCATGTTTGCCTGCGGTAAGGATGGGAGCATTCTCCGCATACGAGGATGTCTGAGAGTACATATTTTGAACTGTACTTACTCTTCTCTTTTTTGGCCCGCTTTGTAACGGAAGGCTTATGAAGGCTTGCCCTTCTCGTCCTCTCTTCCTGTACCTGATAGAAGAGTTCTTTAGGAATAATCGCTTCGTGATTATCCTCGATATAATATTGGGGTACGATACCATTATTTTTCACTCGCTTCTTTGTGAGGAAATCTGTAGTATAAGTCTTTTGCTGCAGGACATCGCCCATGTATTTTTCATTTTGGAGGATCTTTGCAATAACGGTATCATGCCATCTGTCATTTCCGGTTACCGTCTTGATGCCTTCTGCCATAAAGGTGTCTGCTATTTGCTTTGTACTTAAACCTTCCATATAAAGGCGATAGATCCTCCGGACTAATTTTGCCTGCTCTGGTACGATGATAAGTTCTCCATCTTCATCTTTTGTGTATCCCAAGAACTTTTTATGGTTGACCATTACTACCCCATTTTCATATTTTCGGGCGATTCCCCAACGTGTATTCTCACTTAGATTACGGCTTTCTTCCTGGGCTTGGCTGCTTAAAATGGTGATTAATATCTCACCTGATCCCTCCAGTGTATTGATACCTTCTTTCTCAAAAATGATGCCTATATTTTTTTCCTTAAGTTTCCGTATGGTCTGCAGGCAGTCCACTGTATTTCTTGCGAAACGGCTGACGGATTTGGTTAGGACCAGATCGACTTTTCCAGCCATACAGTCTTCAATCATGGCCTTAAAATCATCTCTTTTTTTGATGTTTGTAGCAGATTTTCCATCATCAGCATAGATACCTGCCAGTTTCCAATTAAGGTTCTTCTGAATCTTCTCGGTATAATAAGATATCTGGGCCTCATAACTGCTTTCCTGCTGTTCTAATTGTGTGCTGACACGGCAGTACGCTGCTACACGCAGGGCTTTAAACTGCACCTTGACATTTCTATCATAAGTAGCTTGTGGGGGTATGATGGATATGTTTTTCTTTCTTACCGCTTGCACGATCCTCATCCTTTCTTTCTGTTTTTATATGTTTCGTTTTCATCTGCCTCATTTTTATATGTTTCATGAATCTTTAGTCCATTAATAAATTCCACTTCAATGCGTCCATTCTTATAAATAATCATGCGTTTTATAATCTGTAAAAACAGAGTTTCCTGAAATTCTGTTTGCAGTTCCTTATGAGCAAGAGCCTGCTTTATATTTTCCGTATGGTATTCATAATCAAAAACCTGTGCCGTCTGATAAAGTAATTCTGACCTTTGAAAAATCAGCATCGCCAGTTCTTTCGAAGAAAATTGTTCATCTGCCTCCAGTTCCCTTATCCTCTGATCCACTCTCCAAAACTTTGGCGGATAACGCCTCGGGCATTCTTTTGGCTTTTTTTCCAATAGCGAGGGGGTTTTTATTATCTGGTTCACAGCCCGGACAAAGACTTCTTTTATCTGTTCCTCTGTAATAGTTCCGCAGATACAATGGACACGATTCTTATAAATATACTTTTTACACTTCCACTTACTTTTTTCTGAAGGTTTTCCACAGTTCTCCACATACTTCCGGAAAATCTCTCCACATTCTCCGCAACAAACTCTGCCTATGAATGGGTTCTTGTTGCTCCTTCCACTGACCTGCATAACATGTCTAATCTTCTGTTTTCCTTCTTCTCTGCGATTCTGTACTTGATTAAAAATTTCCTTTTCAATCATTTGGGGATATAGTTCATCACCCATATATTTAACATTCTCTAAAATCTTGCCTACAGAATTATGACTCCAGGAAGGTTTATTGTTAGCATTCAAAGCTCCATTAACATTCAACTCCTTGGCTATTGCATAGGCAGATATTCCCGAAAGGTAATCTGAAAAAATCTTTCTTACAATCTTTGCATTTTCTTCCTCAAGAAATATTTTCCCGTTTCTCATACGGTATCCCATTGGCATATGTCTTTGCATTATAGGTGCCCTCCTTTCAACAGTTCTCAGTAAGTTCCAGTTTGTTTTTCAGGCGAAAGGTTACGCTCTTCTTCTCTTTGATAATGATCTGCTCTACACTTTGCAGGAACAAATCTTCACGGTAGCGGTCCTGTATCCCCGGATGGATTTCAAAAAGTTCTATAAGCTGCTCCGTATAAAAAATCTCATTCTCATATCCGCTCCCTTCCAGAAGAATCTGTCTGTTTTTTCGAAGGGCGTCCATTTTTACTTGGAGAGCAGTCTGTTTCTCTATAAAAATAGCAGGGTCAAGATATCCTTTTGCGGCTACTCCGCTCAAGATATGACTCTGCTTTGATAACTCCATTATTTTTTCGTTATGCTCTCTGATTTCTTTTTCCTGGTGCTCATCTGCACGCAGTCTTTTTAAAGATTCCAGAAGTGGGAAAAGGATCTCTATGTAATTACTGGAGAGTTTATTCCACATCAGGGTAAATGCCTGCTGTATGATATCCTCCCGGATTGCTGTTATACTGCATTTCTCCTTATTTTCGATGTGTTGAGTACAGCACCATTGTACGTTCTCATAGGGCTTTCCGATATATATCTTCTGCCGTTTGAATACTCCGCCACATTTACCACATATAATTTTGCTGCTGTATGCGTACCGACTCTGTGATTTTATTCCATCTGTTTTCATCTGTCTTCGGCGGTATTCATAAATCTCTTTGACTGCTTCTGCTTCTCCTATGCTGATGATTGGTTCGTGATTTCCAGAGACAAAATACTGAGGCAGTTCCCCTTTATTTCTTTTTTGCTTAAAAGGAACTACCTCAGTAGTATAATATCTCTGCAATATTAAGTTTCCAGTGTAAACCGGGTTTTTAAGAATATCATTTATTGTGCTTTTAGACCACTTTTGGGCACCCCGCATAGCCGGAAAACCTCTATCAGTCAGTTCTTTTACAATAGTATAAGGACCTTTTCCATTTAGATATTCTTTGAAAATAAAGCGGACCGCTTCTGCCTCCTGTTCATTGATCCTCAATTCTCCTTCTATATTATTGTATCCCAGAGCGGGAGTGGATATAACAAATGTTCCATCCTGGAACCGCTTGGTCACTGCCCATTTCATATTACTTGAATGGCTTTCCGCTTCACCCTGTGCCAGAGAACTTAAGATGGTCAGCAGTATTTCACTATTCTCAGATAATGTATTAATATTCTCTTTCTCAAAAAATACTGCAATACCAAGTGACTTCAGCTTACGGATTGCTTCGACACTATCGACGGTGTTTCTGGCAAACCGGGTAACTGATTTTGTGATGATCAGATCAACTTTTCCTGCTTCACAGTCTTTCATCATACGCAGGAAGTCATCACGTTTTTGTAGTTTCATTCCGCTTCGTCCTTCATCCGCATAAATTCCGGCATATTGCCAGTCAGTCCTTTTTCTGATCATTTCTTCATAATAGGCTGTCTGTGCGGTAAAAGAATTGTGTTGTTCTCGGGAATCGGTACTGACACGGCAGTAGGCACAGACACGTTTTTGGGGCTGAAGCTGCATCATTACCTGAGGTTTTACAGGATTAATTTTGATGACTTTTTTAATTTTTTCCTGCTTGCCTGCCATGGTTTTTTCCTCCTTTCCAACAGGATTCTCTCCTGTTAGCAACATACATTACCACACAATCTTCAAAATAGCTACTGTTATTACACATATACTTTTGCAAGTTGAGGCTGGAAAGTCTGCCGGTTTAAATCATCGATTTTTTCGTACTCTTCACTGGTAATCAGATCTTTCTGAAGCAGAATTCTTAAGAACTTCAGTGTGATCTTATATTTAACTTCATTAGCCGCCTGTTCCTTAGACATAAACATCTCCTCCTATACTGACAGAATTTTCTCTTTATAATTGCATTTCTACTGTATCATCGGCTTGTTAAGCCCTATACTGAGTGCCAGTGCCTGATCCACTGAAAGCATCTTCGACTCATCCAAACTGCCTATGTATTCAAAGAGCCGGAGGCGGTCAATCGTGCGTATCTGTTCCAACAGTACCACTGAATTCTTCTGGAGAGCCTCCATACACCCGATTTCAACATGAGTGGGCAGTTCCCTTTTAGACCGGCTTGTGATGGCTGCAACAATAACCGTGGGGCTGTATCGATTCCCGATATCGTTTTGTAAAATAAGAACGGGGCGGCTGCCTCCCTGCTCGCTGCCTACCACCGGACTTAAATCAGCATAGTAAATGTTTCCACGCCGTATGGCTCTTTTTTCTTCCTGCAAAATATGAACCTCCTTTTCATTTGCTTAATGGCACAAATACAGGGACCACTCATTTCGCTCTTAAATAAAGCAAAATTGCTGAGTGATCCCCATCGCTTCTGACATTAAGTCTTTATAATCTAACATCTAAAAACTGTGCTTAATTCGACACTACTTCCCAAGCACACAAGACTGCGACTATGTCGTAGCTCATAGGGCGATGGCTTAAACTGCAGCTGGCTAATACTATGCAAGCATAGTAAACCGCATCATGGGAGTCTCACCCCCAGCAGGATCTCTGCCGGCTGCCCTCATTGCGTGATCCCCTGGTCAGAGGGGGCTGTGACTGGGCAGAAGTATCAATATAGGCTGACGGGATTATTGCAAAACAGACTGCCAAGTCTGTTTTCTGGCCGGATGGGTACCGCTTTGCACCTTATTTGGCCGTCTTTGATAGGTGCAGAAAGAAACAAACAAGAATAAGTGATTTTGTTTTTCTCTCCGCTTTCCTACAGGTGGTCTTAGCGCATCCTCCAAGGTCGCTTTTCCTTTTCAGGTCTGTCAGCTAACGTATTCAAGTCATCGGATATTAAATTTTCAAAGTACCTTTGGGGAAAAGAAATACCCCCTCACTATTAATCCACTTTCGTGAGGGGGTTGAGCCAACTTATTTTTAATTTTTCATAAATTTTTAAATGAATCAGTCTTGGGGGTTCTTTTTCAGTAACACTTACGTTTCATGTCCGCACCATCCCAAAGAACTTTCTGTCTTCTGCTCTGCCTTTATCTTCGGCTCTTTTAATGCAATCTCCCTTAACTCCGCAACCGTCAAGGGATAAAGGCCATACTCACCCGGTTCGGCTCTGCCTGTTCTGATCCATTCAGGATTCGTTGCATCAGTTCCGAGTTCTCCTTTATCCGTCAGATATAATACTTCTGTTCTTCCACTGGCATACTCTATAACATCCCCATCATGTAATTCATCTCCATTTCTGTCAAAATACCTTACTACATCTCCCTCACAAATACATCCGGCTTTAATCTTTTCTTCCATTTTCCTCTCCTTTTCAGACCTGTATTTTTTAGGAATCACTATTTTCATATCCAAATTGTTGAATATGATTTTTCCAAGGTATGCTTGGGAAAACAGAGACTCTTCCCCTCACTACTAATCCAATTTTGTGAGGGGATTGAGCCAATGTGTTTTTAACTTTCCATAAGTTTTTTCAATTGAGCCAAGATGCGAACCTTTCGGTTATGAATGGTTTTTTGAGGTATACCTGTTTCTCTGGATATCTGATGTTCACTTTTATTCTGAAAAAACAATGTAAAAATTAGTTCCTGCTCTTCTTTAGTAAGCAATCCAAGACACTGATAGAGACTTTCCGCAACCAGCTTGTCCACAACCATGTCTTCGACACAATTGGAAACTAAATCAGGAATCGCATCTTCTCCGTTAGTTTCATCTGTGTCCAGAGCACTGTAATGAAATACACCATGTCTTGCATCCTTTTCCTCCAGATACAATTCCCGCCTCTTCATTCTATAATAAGTTAAATATACCTCTTCACTGACAGGAACTAACTGTCCCTGAATATTAATCTGATATTCTTTTCTTTCTGCCATATGGCTTGTCCTCCGTTTCTGAATTTTGAAAATCAATCAAAATGTCAGAAGCGGAGGGGAACGGCAACGCGGTTGAATCGAGTTAACATTCTCAAGCCTTATATTGGGTACAACATGTAAAATAAGCGAGTATTTTGTCGAAAAGAAAAAGTCAGCACTTTGCCTATGGCAAAATACTGACTTTTTTAAATTAATACTATGAAATTGGATATTTAAAACGCTATGCGTATAAAACTGTTTTATTCTTATTTCCAACCATTTGATTGGTAGGAGACCAATTTATCATAGAAGTACCTTTCGTCAATTAGATGTAAAACATGACGCTCTGGCTTTTCATAGAAATCGTAGTAAAATATTTAAGCCTTCCCTTTGACAAAGGAGTGGCTTTATATTGTTTTAACAGCCAGACTATCAAGTACAATAAGCACCTTAGATCTTTAGCTTCGTGCCACCGCACATCAGGGACTTTTTCTTTATCTGCAATCCATTCCATGATCGCTATGATATAGCAACTTGCTTTTATGAGAAAAGGACAACCCTCCACCAATATTCGTGGGTAGAACCTCTCACTCGTTCTGGAAAAAAACTTCTCACTTTCTCAAATACTACATTGAATCGAAGTTGAATTTTATTATACCTAAGGTGTTTTTTTGTAATTAGCAGTTTTTCATTGATCTACATCATGTAAATATTAATCTTTATAAAAGATTAAGCCCGCCTTTCCGACTTAGATAGGCAGGCTTTTACGTAAAGCGTAGAAACTATATTAAAAAAGATCTTCCACTGTCTTTACTACATTTTCAACAGTAAATCCAAATTTCTCAAACAATGTCTGTGCCGGAGCCGAAGCTCCGAATCCATGCATTGTCACGTAAGCACCGTTAAGACCCACGTATTTTCCCCAACCAAAATCAGACAGAGCCTCAACCGCAACTCTCCTGCGAACTGCTTTAGGGAGCACCGATTCTTTATATTCCTCACTTTGCTGTTCAAATAAATCCATACAAGGCATGCTGACTACCCGGACGTTTGTGCCTCTGTCTTTCAGCACCTTAGCAGCTTCTGCTGCCAGAGATACCTCGGAACCACTGGCTATCAAGATCGCATCAGGAGTGTGATCTCCGTAATCCTTCAGAACATAGCCTCCCTTGAGGGTTTCCCTGCTGGACCCTTCAAGCTGGAGCAGGTTTTGCCTTGTTAATACCAGAGCAGTAGGTCCATCTGTTGCCGCAGCCGCATAATACCAGGCAGCTGCTGTTTCTGTGGCATCGGCTGGCCGAAATACATTAAAATTAGGCATGGCCCGGAGCATAGCAAGCTGCTCTATCGGTTCATGAGTAGGCCCATCCTCGCCCACACCAATGCTGTCATGAGTAAATACATAGGTAATTGGCAGTTTCATCAATGCAGACAGCCTTGCCATAGGCTTTACATAATCACTGAATACAAAGAAGGTGGATACATAGGGCCTTAAACCTCCATGAAGGGCCAGACCATTACCGATGGCGGCCATGGCCAGTTCTCTTACCCCGAAGTGTATATTTCTTCCTCTATAGTTTTCTTTGGAGAAATCTCCCTCATCCTGCATATACGTCTTCGTTGAAGGCGCCAGATCTGCAGCACCGCCAATCAAGCCGGGAAGAACATTCTTTAAACGGTTGATCATGATCCCCGATAAGTTTCTGGTTGCCTGAGGCTTGTCCTCATAAGCCCAAAAACTTTCATCCCCTAAAACTGCCTTTGCAGCATCAGGATCATGGTATTGATCCCAGAGTTTTTTCATATCCGGATAAGCGATACAGTATCCTTGGCATAAATCCAGCCATTCTTTCTCCGCCCTGACTCCCTGCTCTGCCAGTTCCTTATAATGGTCATAAACGGCCTGAGGGACAAAAAACGGTTCCTTGCTTTCCCAGCCTAAATTCTCCTTCATGGCATCAACATGCTCTAAGCCCAGGGGTTCTCCGTGAGCGCTGGCCTTACCCTGTTTTCCTGGACAGCCATATCCAATCTGTGTTTTTACGGTAATAAAGGAAGGCCGCAAATAATCTGCCTTTGCTTCTTCGATAGCTCTTCCAATGGCCGCCAGATCATTGCCATCTTCTACGGTCAGGGTCTGGAAACCAAATGCTTCCATTCGTTTTTGGACATTTTCTGTAAAAACAATGTAAGTGCTTCCCTCAATACAGATTTTGTTGGAGTCGTATAAGACAATGAGCTTTGACAGCCCCAGGGTTCCGGCCAGGGAAAATGCCTCCGAAGAAATCCCCTCCATCATGCAGCCGTCTCCGCCTAACGCATAGGTATAATGATCCATAACAGGATAATCCGGCTTATTAAATATGGAAGCCAAATGGGCCTCAGCCATTGCCATTCCCACCGCCATGGCCATGCCTGCTCCAAGGGGCCCAGTAGTGGCTTCTACTCCTACCGTATGTCCGTACTCCGGATGCCCCGGTGTCAGAGAATCCATTTGCCTGAACTGCATCAAATCTTCTTTTTTCAGACCATAACCAAACAGATGAAGAAGAGAATATAAAAGAGCGGAGCCATGGCCTCCTGACAGAATAAACCGATCCCTGTTCTCCCACTTTGGATTGGCCGGATTGTGGTTCATATGATGAGCCCATAATTCATATGCCATGGAAGCAGCTCCCAGGGGAAGCCCCGGATGGCCGGAGTTTGCCTTTTGCACGGAATCTGCTGCTAACACGCGGATTGCATTTACAGATTGGTACTCTTTATTCATACGCTAACCTCCTTAAGCGATCTCTATTCACCAAATACATTCCGGTAATCTTCCTGGAATTTTGCAATTCCCTGATCCGTTAAGGGGTGTTTTGTCATCTGGACAATGACACTGTAGGGAACAGTCGCAAGGTCAGCACCTGCTCTTGCACAATCAATGACATGGATAGGGTTGCGCACGCTGGCGGAAATAATCTGCGTTTCAATATCATGCACCTGAAAAATATGCGCAATTTCTTCAATTAACCGTACTCCTGATGTGGAAATATCATCAAGCCGTCCTAAAAAAGGAGAAACATATGTAGCCCCCGCCCTAGCTGCTAAGAGTGCCTGAGCAGCTGAGAATATAAGAGTAACATTGGTCTTGATTCCCTCAGAAGACAGAACCTTTGTTGCCTTTAAGCCCTCTACAGTCATAGGAATCTTGACAACCATATTGGGATGGATCGCAGCAATTTCCCGCCCCTCCGCGATCATTCTTTCCGCATCAATGGTCGTAGCCTTCACTTCCCCGCTGATCGGCCCATCCACAATGTCCGCAATCTCTTTGATCACTTCCTTAAAATCCCTGCCCTCTTTTGCAATAAGAGAAGGATTGGTGGTTACCCCGCAGATCACTCCCATATCATTTGCTTTTCTGATGTCATCAACATTTGCTGTGTCTATAAAAAATCTCATGTATCATTCCTCCTTAAATATTCTGGTAAACGGATCATGCCGTCTGCAGCCATTAGCGGGCTCAGATAATCCATATAAGCCTTTTTAATCTGACAATTTTCTAAACCAATCCATTGAACCGGGAAAGCCCGTACCTGATTGGATACCTCTGAAATATTTACTTTTACAAATTCAGGACCTCTTCCACGCTCATAACTGTTTCCTACAAATATTCCCATTTCGCCTTCCACTGCATGCACAGATTGCCACCCTGGGATAATCAATCCTGTGATAAACGGAACCCACATTGTCTTTCGTTGCATTAAGAATCCTCAAACCTACCTAACCCAGCACATATTGTTTTGCTTAACTCTCTTTAAGCAAATACTTTCACTTCTTCCTTATGTGGTATGGATGGCATGGCACCTGCTCTGCTTACTGCAATAGCCGCTGCTTTAGAGGCTATATTCATGGAATCAGTTAACGTTTCCCCTGATAATAAACCTCCCAGGAAATACCCAGTAAATGTATCTCCTGCCGCAGTTGTATCAATAACCTGGACCTGATAGATTGGTTGATTAATACACTCAGTTCCAGTAAGGCAAACCGAACCCTTACCGCCCATAGTCAGGACAATCGTGGCCTCTGGGAACCTCACTCTTAGTCGCTCCGCCAGTTGCTCCCCATCAAAACTATCTTCGTGCTCTTCTCCCAATATCTGGAATGCTTCAATCTCATTGAGAATGAAATAATCAATACGATGCAAAGGCAGTGCGAGCACTTTCTCATCCATTGGTGACGGATTCAAAATCACTTTCATTCCCACAAGCTTTGCCTTATCCACAATATAGGGCAAGTTGTTGATCTCATTCTGAATCAGCAGATAATCCTCGCCAGTAAAATGCTCGAATACTTCGTCAATCTGTTCACGTTCAATGGCTTGATTCGCCCCGCCATATAATATGATACAATTATCCCCATCTGCATTATTCTGAATAATCGCATTGCCAGTACGTACATCCGCTCTGGTCCTTACGTAATCCGTATTCACCCCGGCTTCAACCAACGCGTCCAGAAGGAACTGGCCGTCTGTTCCTACCGCTCCCGCATGATAAGTTACAATTCCGGCACGAGAAAGTGCAACTGACTGATTAAGGCCCTTTCCTCCAATGAACACATTTAGTGTTTTAGCAGATAGGGTCTCTCCCTTAGACACAAAATGATCTACCAAATACACATAGTCAATATTCAATGATCCAAACGATAATATTCTCATAAAAATCTCCTTTATTTGCCAAAAGCTTTCATTGCTCTTTGATATGCCAGATTCCAATCTTTTGGAATATCCGCTTCGATTGTCACGGTATCGTCATAACCAGATTGTTTCAACACCTCCCAAAAAGCACCATAGTCATAACCATCCTCTGGTACAGGATATTCTCGTTCCGGGTAAGAAATCGGATAATCAATATGAACATGATGGATATAAGACACATACTCTACAACATTTGAAAAAGGTTCTTCATTACCAACCATGTGTCTGAGATCCGCCATTGTAAATACATTAGGTCGATCTACCTTTTTAATGATACTTACTGCTTCTGGAATCGTGTTAATATAATTTGAGTACTTTGGCCCTAATGGTTCCAAGATCAATTCCTGCCCATTGGTTTTCGCAATATCAGCTATCACTCTGAGCAATTCAATAAATAATGGTTCTTTTTGTAAATCCGCTGGTGTCTGGAGTAAACGTGCCTTTCCATTACCAAGAATAATCTTGCGGATGCCTAATGCACGGGTTCTCTTACACACCTTTTCCAAATATGGAACTAATTCTGTCGGCGAGAAACCATCTGCAAAGAATGTCGGCTTTGTAATCGGGAAAAGTCTTGATCCTATCAGCACTTTAAATCCTTTTGCTTCTACTTCTTTAACAAATTCCGCGAATTTTGTTTCGCTCAATTCTTCTATCTCCGGCATATCCAGTTCTGCATAATCATAGCCCGCTTTGCTAATTTTAGGATAATCACCCATGAGTCCAAATCCGCCCAGTTTCATTTATACACTCTCCTTGTTATCCAGCCTTCTTATTTTCCAGTTGCCTTGCGATTCATCTCGTCCAAAATATTTCTAACTACCAGCATCTCGCTAAGAGACGCTCTAGGTTTCCTGCTATTCATAAAATCATCCAGTGTAGTCTTGGTGAAGATGGAATAATATACATCACTATCTGTATTTACCAATTCATTCGTGGGAGTACTTCCATATTCCCGGATGGCAAGATTATTCTCAGCCAGTACGTAATAACCATTCTTCGTTACAATAGTCCACCGATTTTCTCTCTTGGAATCTTCTGACATCGGGTATGCATATCCGCTCTCAAGCAAGAGAGATGCACCTGATTCCATACGAAGCATAGACGATGCATAGGTCTCAATATCATACTCTGATGCGCACTGATAGATAGAAGATAACGTATCTGCACACCTACTGTCTGTAAGAAATAGCGCCATATCAATGAAGTGTACCCCTAGATTCGTCATACATCCGCCTCCGGCTGTCTCACTGGAAAGCATCCACTTCGATGTGTTTAAGTATCTGGATGGCGGCCCAGCGATAAACTTATATGACATATGGAGAATATCTGTTGTAAGATACTTGTTCTTCAGATCATTTACCGTGTCGCTATATCTCCAAACAAATGGAATCGCACAGAATACCCCCTTCTGCTCTGCCTTGTGATACAGGCTCTCCACTTCTTTACCATTCAATCCAGCCGGCTTTTCCATAGAAAATGCAATTTTGCTATCAATCAGATAATCTGCCACCGCCTTCATCTGATAATGAGGCGCAAATGCAAAGACAAAGTCCGGCTTCGCTTCCATCAGCATCTTACGATAATCCTGATATCCAGGACATCTATATTTCATCGCATATTCAGATGCAATCGCTTCATTCTCGTCACTGACGGCAACAACAGAGTTTTCTGGAAGTCCACTCAAATATAAAGGCACATGCCAGTGGCTAACCCCCAGTAATGCTATTTTGATGTCAGAAGTTATAATCATTTATACCAACTCTCCTTAATCCATCGCAGGAAGGCCTGCGCTTCGCAAAATACGATCCAGCAACTCATGTGTCTTAAAAGCATCCGCCGCATTGGTAATCGGGGTCTGATTATTTTTCACACAATCCAGGAAGTGTCTAATTGCATTAGAGAATCCCAGCTTATCCTCAGACTTCGCCCACCCCATAGCTAATGGAGTCATCTCCATCGTATGTTTTTCACGTTCATCGGTTATAGTCACACTGTCAGGCATCTTAATCAATACCGAACGACTGCCTCCATGCATCTCAATGGTTTCTTCCCACTGACCTGCACTTCTGTCTGCTACAAGTATACCTGATGCACCGTTCTCAAATTCCATCTGTGCAGTAGTAAATGTTTCATAATAAGGATCTGAGAACTTGGAAATAGCATTAATATTTCGAACCTCGCCACCATAAAAGCGCATAAGATCAACAATATGTATGGCATTTTCCAGTGTAGCTCGATATTCTGTCTTCGGACGATTCTTCTGACCGATAATGACATCTGGCTGGATATCAGTATATACTTCCTTGGCTCTTTGGCAAACCGGGGCATAGCGACGATTAAATCCGATCATTAACTTCTGACCGGTCTTCTCTGCCACATCAGCAATATGCGCAGCATCTTTCAATGTGGTCGCCATCGGCTTCTCACTGTATACATCTATTCCGTGATGAAGTAGAAAGGATATCTGATCTGCATGACACTCCTTTGGGGTAAGTACAAAAGCACAGTCCAAACCCAAATCCACGAATTGTTCCATGGTTTCTACCGCATTCTGTGCTCCACACAGCCTCTGTGCCTGTTTCGCTTCTTCAAGCTTCCCGGCCATAAGGCCAACGAACTCAACATCGTCAAATCTTGGCAAAACCGGTAAAAAATTATTCTTTGAAACATACCCAGCACCAATAACACCAACTCTTATCTTATTCATTATAATTTCTCCTTGTATAATATCTTCCATAATTTTATCAAGCATCATATTCTATTTTTAAAAATGGGGGAATACAATTCTTATACTGATTGCTGTAACTAATACTAATAGTAATACTAATACAACCCACAGCAGAAACATATATTTCAAAACTTTAAACGGATTATACTTTCCTAAGGCAAATACCAATGCTTAAGTAACACTGCTGCTTGAGAAACAAAAGAATAAACGCTTCTGACATGGTAATATTCAACCGAGCACCAAAATCCTCGTACATGACATTGCTACTCTTTTAATAATTTCCCTCACTTTTCTCTCCATCGTCAAAAAATGTCATACTTTATACTATATAGGGAATCTTCAATACTAATTTTTTATAATGACAAGAAACTCCATTCACCATCCCACAACACTTATGTACATCTCGCGGTAACAGAATATAAAACTGCCCACTTGTAACTATTTTTCTTTCCCCACTTCCACTGAATAATTCCACATCCACTTCTTCATTATAAGAGGTATTCAGGCTCAATGACATTCTATCTGCATATTCTATACTTTCCATGCCATCGATAACTAATTGTACATCAACATATTTTCTATGGCATTCCATCAGATTCTTATCCAGATCTGCTGTCATCCCCTCCTGCACCAAGGCAAAAATACCATGTCCTGCTTCATATCTTCCAACGGGCGCTTCCATCAAAGAATCTGCAAATTTGATGCCTTCCGTTAAATATTTTAAAGTGGTTACATAGCTCTGCCTATTGTTCCATTCATCAATAAACATGACTAAATTAATACTAAGTGATAACCCAGTTATTCCGGGAAAGAAGCGCCTTTTCCTGTTCAGTAATTATCTTTTTAAGATATTCCGCTGACTTTTTCATACCAATGGAAGCATCAGGTATATCATCCGGATGCCACCTTCTCTCATATTCCAGAGAAAGCCATCCATCATACCCATATTCTTTTACCATCTTCAAAATCTCCGCCCATGGAATAATGCCCTCACCGACAATCCTCGTATACACATTTCTTTCAGATTCATCCGGATGGGAAACTTCAGATGAATTGAACGCAACACCCTCTTTAAACACCAGATCCTTAACGTGCATATACTCCACATATTGCTGCTGAATCTCGATTGCCGCCTTATAATCTTCTTGTTCGGTAAAATTCAGATTCGCCTGATCATATAAAATACGAACAGCCGGATGATCAATTTCCCTGATCAGGTCAACAGTTTCCTTTGCAGATACGGCCATTGTATTGAAATGGTTTTCAATTAACAACGTCACATCCTTTTCTGCCGCCCGTTCCCCCAGAAACTGCATCGATTCAACAAGTTTTGCTCTTCTTTCCAATAAATTCGCTGTATCGCCCGCCTGTAGATTTCCGCCATAAATCCGAATAAAGTGAGCGCCGAGGTATTCACACGCATCGATCACTTTTAAGATTGCATCAATTTCAGCAGTTCTAATCTGTTCATCCAAAGAGTTAAAATATGAATTGTATGGTGTAAGACATGAGATTTCTATCCTATTTTCTTCTGCAGCCTTTTTTACCAAAGCAAGTTCTTCCTTACTGCATGCACAGGAAATACCGCTACAGTATCCATCCTGAATAACGATCTCTGCACCTTCAATACCGATATCATGAAACAGCTTTATTGCTTCAATCACCGTATACTCTGGTGTCCCCATCGTATGCCCTGAAATTTTCATTACAATATCTCCTCCTTGCAATACTCAGCATAAATTTCCGCCAGAGTCTGCTTCTCCGCATCAGAGAGTGCTCTGTGGGGTGCACGGCATATATCAGTACTGATCACGCCTCTCAGTTTCAGCAAGTGTTTCAGAGCAGGAATGCCGGGAATCCCCACCAGTTTTCTATCAGTTTCTACAATCTTCTTCTGGGTTTCCATTGCTCCGGCGAAATCGCCTTCACTAAATTGACTGTACAGCCGGTTGAATCTCTCATAGAAAATGCTGCCAGGACCGGTAACTGTCCCCACCCCGCCAGTCATCATGCATTGCAGAAACAAACTGTCACATCCAATCAACAGCTCGGGAACCCTACCCACCGTATTGAGATAATCTTCTGCACGCATGAGATCAGGGCTGCTGTATTTGATACCGACTACATTTTCATAAGCAGCCATTAACCGTTTCAGCAGAGAAGGTCTAACATCGTTGGTAGTACATCCGGGAATATTGTACACGTAGACTGGAAAATCTTCGGGAAGTCCTTCAATTACAGCCGCATAATACTGAAAAAGCGACTCTTCATCCATACCAAAGAATGCCGGACTCATAATGCCAATACCGTCTGCTCCAATTGCTGCTGCATGTTTTGCATGTGAAGCAGTTTCCTCCGTTGTCATACTGCCACACTGAATAAAAAGCGGAATCCTGTGATTGTTGGTCTCAGCCATAACCTCAGCAACATGTTCACGCTCCTGCTTTGTCATTAGCAGACTTTCACCGTTTGTACCATTGGGATAAAGCGCATTTGTTCCTGCCTCTATCAGATAATTTGTAAAATTCCTTAAAGAAGTATCATCAATTGTTCCATTCTCATTCATGGGCGTAATAGTAGGAATAACTACGCCTCTCAATCTTTTCTCGTACATAATCTTTTCTCCTTTTTTAATTGATGGTTTGTAAGTGTTTGCGAAATGCCAAACCTCACATTACTCCATGGTAAAATCGAATTGATCAGTTTATTTCATCGACTCGGCAGCAGGAAACAAAATGACCAGGCGATACTTCGGTCAGCGTCTGCGGCTCATGACAGCGGTTACAGACATAGTTGCAACGCGCAGCAAACCGGCATCCCGGCTTAGGATTCACTGGCGAAACCAACTCTCCTTTAAGCAGGAGACGTTCTTTCTTATGCCGAACATCGATAGAAGGAATCGCCGACAGCAACGCTTTGGTGTAAGGATGAAGTGGCTGCTGGAACAATTCTTTGGATGGACTGGATTCCACCATCTGACCCAAATACATAACGCAGATTTTCTGAGAAATATGACGCACCACTGATAGGTCATGAGTAATAAACATATAGGTCAAGTCTTGCTTTTCCTGCAAATCCTGCATCAGATTCAAGATCTGTGCCTGTATCGACACATCCAGTGCAGAAACCGGTTCATCGCAAACTACAAACGAAGGGTTCAGAGCAATAGCACGGGCTACACCGATTCTCTGCCGTCTTCCTCCATCCAACTCATGAGGATAAGAATTCCAGAGGCGGGCACCGAGACCAACCGTATTCATAATCTCATCTGCCCGTTCCTCTGCCTCCTTATTACTGAAGCGTTTTGACAGAAGCAGCGGCTCTGTAACGGTTTCACTCACTGTCATTCTGGGATTCAGGGAAGAAAAAGGATCCTGGAAGATTATCTGCATCTCTTCTCTGAGCTCGATAAGCTTCTTCTTGTTCACTTTGGTAATGTCCTCGCCTTTAAACAGTATCTGACCACCCGTGCTTTCAAGGAGATGAATCATTGTTCTTCCAAGAGTAGACTTGCCGCAGCCGGACTCACCTACAATACCAACTGTAGTTCCTTTTTCAATGCTAAAACTCACATCATCCACAGCATGAAGCGTACCTCTGGGTATGTCAAAGTATCGTTTCAAATTTTTTGCTTCAATTAAAGTATTTGCCATAATAATCATCGCTCCTTTATTATATTAAACATCCTTGTCGCAATGGCACATATGACAATGCACAAAGTGATTCGGGCTGACTTCTTTGAAAGGAACATCACCGTGTTTACATTCCTCCGTTGCATGCTTGCATCTGGGATGAAAGCTGCAGCCATCGGGCAGATTCTCAGGATCCGGCGGCATGCCTGGGATGGGCGTTAGCCGTTTGACATCTTTGTCCAGGCTGGGAATAGAACCGAACAGACCGATTGTATAAGGATGAACCGGATCGAGGAACAGATCTTCCTTGGATGCATATTCAACGATCTGACCCGCATAGATAACAGCCACATTATCACATGATTCAGCCACAACACCCAGATCATGGGTGATAAGAATCATAGAAGTATTCAGTTTTTTCTGCAGCGCACTGATCATATCCATTACCTGTGCCTGAATCGTTACGTCCAGAGCAGTGGTAGGTTCATCAGCCAGCAGCAGTTCCGGATTACAGGCTAACGCAATAGCAATGACCACGCGCTGCTTCATACCACCGGAAAACTGATGTGGAAATTCTGCATATCGATCTGCTGGTATGCCTACCATTTCCAACATTTCCATTGCCTTATCCATTGCTTCTTTTTTGCTGACAGACTCGTGAAGCGAAACAACTTCCGCAATCTGGTCACCAACTGTAATAAGCGGGTTAAGGGCTGTCATCGGATCCTGGAAAATCATCGAGATCTTGTTACCTCGTACTTTCCGCATTTCCTTTTCGGGAAGTTTCAGCAAGTCACTATCTTCAAGAATAATTTCTCCATTCAAAATTTTTGCAGGCGGATTCGGCAGGACGCCGAGAATTGATTTCGCAATAGTCGTCTTTCCGGCGCCCGTCTCACCAACCAGCCCCAGGCTTTCACCACGCTTGATGTTAAGTGAAACACCATTCACAGCATGTACAGTTGCTCCAGCAGATGTATAAACCACTTTCAGGTCTCGAACCGAAAGCAGAAAATCACTAGTTTTCATTTCTTCTTTCAACATATTAATTTTCTCCTTATCAGTTTTTCAGTTTGGGATCCAATGCATCACGAAGGCCGTCACCCAGCATATTCAATGACAGCACTGTAAGCATAATCATAATGCCAGAAAAAGTCACCATATGAGGGTAGTTACGAATATAGCTTCTGCCCGCACTCAGCATTGCGCCCCATTCCGGATTCGGCGGCTGAACGCCCAATCCAATAAAGCTCATTGCTGATGCCGATATAATCGCGTTTGCAACACCCATAGTAAGTTGAACGATTAGCGGCGACAGAGCATTTGGAAGAATGTGCTTTACAATGATCCTGGTCGTACTGCAATTGATAGCTGTGGCAGCTTCCAGATATTCCATTCGCCGGATATTTAAGACAGATGCACGAGTCATACGTACAAAACCAGGAATATTACTTATAATAATTGCGAGAATACAGTTATTGAGGCCGGGACCTAACGCCGCACAGATGGCAATCGCCAGGATAAGTGGTGGCAGTGCCTGAAAAACATCCATAAACCGCATGATAACAGCATCCACTTTCCCGCCAAAATAACCGCAGATCGAGCCAAGCATAATACCGATTACGGAAGCTCCAGCCATAGAAATAAAACCAATCTTCAGAGAAGCACGGCTGCCGATGATCAGACGGCTCATGATATCTCTTCCAAGTTCATCTGTGCCGAAGGGATGTAGCAGACTCGGCAATCCAAACGTATGAAACAAGTCTGTTTCAGTATAAGAGTAAGGAGCAATTAGAGGTCCAAAAATTGCAATCATCATCATAAATGTCAGAATAAACAGACCGCCCATTGCCATTTTATTTTTTTTCAATCGGCGTAACATAATTGCCGTCATCGATTGTTTTTTTGCAGTCTGACTGCTAAGAGTCTTGCTTTCTTTCTGTAGATTCATCATTTACCTCCCTTACTGAACTCTGCCCGGATTCGGGGATCGATCACGGTGTAAAGAATATCAACCAACAACATCACCACGCCAAAGACAGCCGCAATAAAAATGACAGAACCTTGGATCGCGGGATAATCACGGGAATTTATCGATGTAATCATATAGCTTCCCAGTCCCGGGATGGAAAAAACAGTTTCCGCCACCAGTGTGCCACCAAGCAATATACCAAAGGTCGCACCGGCCTGGGTAACGACAGGGATTAGTGCATTTCTGAGTGCATGGTTATAGATAATCTTTCTTTCCTCCTGCCCTTTAGCACGGGCGGTGGTAATATAATCCGATCGAATTACCTCCAGCATGCTCGATCTGGTCATTCTTGCCATTGCCGCAATGCCCATCATCGACACCGTAAAACAGGGAAGAATATAAAACTGAATTCCCCCAACACCACTGGCAGGAAATAAACCGAGCTTAAGAGCAAAAACAATAGACATTATCTGACCAAACCAGAAGGTAGGCATGGAAATACCCAGCAGTGCAATTGTCATCGATACTCTATCCTTCCAGGTATTCCTGTAAACAGCAGCCGTTATCCCCAGCGGAACGCCAAACCCCAAAGCAAATGCCATGCTGAGCAGAGCAACCCGGAAGGTATAGCCAAATCGCATCAGAATTTCTTCCTGCACATTTCTGCCATTGATATACGATGTTCCAAAATCAAATCTGGTTATGACACCTTTTATGTAGTAGAAAAACCGGCTCAGGAACGGCTGATTTAATCCCAGTTTTTCACGAAGTTCCTGAATCGCTTCCGGGGTAGCCTGCGCCCCCAGGATAATTGCAGCAGGATCACCGGGCGTAAAAGACATAATCGCAAAGATTAGAAATGCAACACCCAGGAGAACCGGGATCATCATGAAGATTCTCCTAACAATAAACTTTTTCATTAAAAAACTCCTTTTCTGTTTTCATAAAGTAGACACTTTCATTCAATAATTAAAAGTGTCTACTTTTCAAAGGCTAGCATATAACATAAACAAGGGATATTACTTGTTTCTAGCCCAGCTATCAGAATAAGTGCTCAGGTTAGGCAGACAGTCCTGCCCCAGGAAGATAAATGGTTTCATGGCGTCTACATGAACATAGTTGGTGTAAGTGTAAGCATATGGATACATGCAGTTGGTTTCTTCAATATATTTCCAAAGTTCATCAACCGTTTCTTCGGAGTGAGTATCACGGCCCAGAGCAGCAGTCAGTAGTTCTTGCATATGAAGATCATCCGAAAAGAAGGTATTCTTGCCATCTTCTCCTGCCTGTAGATACCATTTCCAACCACAGGGAACATAGCTCTGACCGTTAGGTGCAACCTGGCAGAGATAAAAGTCATATGCCTCAGGCTGATAGCGATAGGTCTGGTAAAGAGCATTTTCATAAGTAAGTATTTCAACCGTAATCCCGATCTCCGCCAGATATGCCTGGATGACCTCACAGGTAGATCGGTATTCAGGCATGTCCTTAGTCATCAGTCGAACGGTTATTCCGCCGTCAGGATAGCCGGCTTCTGCCATCAGCTCTTTTGCTTTTTCAAGATTATATTCATAAGGAATGCTATCGTTCCATGATTCAACATAGTCAACAAAGTAGTTGCCTTCAGGAACAGCCGCAACGTTAGGAAGCGCCCCCTTGCCGTCGTAAATGCTCTGAATAATAGCAGCCCCGTCAATCGCATAGCTGACAGCCTGTCGCAATTTTTGATTAGAGAATACATTGGATTCGTCACAGTTAAAGCCAATCGATCTGACCATAGTATAAGGAACTGTTTCCGTGGCAAAACCGGGCTTGTTATCAAAAGCAGCCGCATCTTTGGTTGATAGATTGTATGCAAAATCAACAGATCTTGTCTCAAGCTCGATCGCCACCTGAGCTGATTCAGCAATGAAGCGAACTTCAATTTCATCACAGTTCTGGTTATTCAGTACCCCATCCTTGTTCCAGTAACTTTCATCTTTTACAAAGGTGATCGAAGAGCCAGGCAGCCACGCCTTAATAACATAGGGGCCGGTACCAATCGGATCACTGGAGAATCCGGTCGTGCTCTTTTCATAAGCCTCCTGAGAAACGATACTAACCGCTGTCACGACCCTTTCAAAAGCACCAACAAGGTCAGGAGTAAAGGTCATCTCAACCTTATAGTCGTCAATTTTTTTTACTGACTGAAGTTCTCCGCAATCATTCTTTCTTTCACCGATTTCCAATATCTTGTTATAGCAGAATACAACATCGTCCGCTGTAATCGGGTTCCCCTGGGAATCATGGACATTCTCATTCATCGTAATGAGATATACACCGTCCCCGGTACGCTCGTATCCAGACGCAATAACAGGTGTCAGTTCGCCAGTCTTATAATAATCCTCGAAAAGACCTTCGTAGAAAACGTAAGACATTTGATCTCTTACAGAGTTGGTAGCGTTAAACGGAAGATAGTTTCCGGGATCAGCTGCAGATGCAATAACCACCTTGATGTAATTAGCCCCTTCTTTACCGCTGTCTGTTGCTGGATTACTTTTGTCCGTTGTGGATCCACAAGCCGCAAGAGAAATACACATAACTGCAGCAATTAAAAAAGCAACCGATCTTTTCATTATTTTTTTCATAAATACACTTCTCCTTATTATATTTATAATTTTTTGTTTCTAATGTGTTCTATGAAGATGCTCTTCCCTTAGTACCTGATAAAATAAAAATTGCCTGAATTGTTACTATCCCCCTTCCGTTTATATAATAATTTCTTGGAATCTAAGCCCCTATCATATACGGCTCATTGATTCCTTTATATAAAAACCACCCGCCTTTCATTTTCTTGCTGGAAGTGATTCTTAATCTTATCTTTAATTAAACTTTACTACTGCCTTAATTGCATCTCCCGACATCATATCCTCAAAAGCCCTCAGCGCATCCTTATAGTCATAAACAGTAATTAACTTTTTCAAATCATCCTGAATATTAACCAGTGTTTCCAACGATGCAGACGAACCGTCTGTCTTACGATGGGGAAATGGCCCCTTCGCCCCAACCATCGTTAATTCTTTCCGCATAATTGGTGTTAGCTCCAGTGTACCAGCAAGCTCGTGGTATACACTGGCAACAACGATTTTCCCACCAGGCCGAACAGCTTCAAATGCACGTTTCAAAACTGATACAACGCCTGTCGCTTCTATTACAATATCAGCACCTTTGTCTCCAACCATTTCCTTGATCTGTTCTAACCAGTCTGGAGCATTGCTATCAACCACATCCAAAAGATTTAACTGACGTATCTTTTCCAGTCTGGCATTGTTATTATCTACCCCGATCACAATATCTGCGCCCATGCCTCTTAGAATACGTGCTGCAATTAAGCCCATCGTTCCCATACCGAATATTACAACATGATCCCCTGGTATGATATTCGCCTGTCTTGCTATACGGTATGCGCAGTTCGTTGGTTCTAACAATGTGGCTGTAACGTCATCAATTTCCTGTGGAAGTGAACTAATAAAACTATAATCCGGCCTATTGAGAACCAGCGTCTCCTCTGCAAATCCGCCTGGAAGCAGGGCATCATTCATGCTCTTACAATAGTTTTGCAATCCATTTAGGCAGTTCCAGCATTGCCCGCAAGTCCTGGACAATTCACTAGCTACGCGCGTCCCTGGTGCGATACCATTTGCACCGTCTCCTGCGTCTACCACAACTCCTGAAAATTCATGCCCAAAATACCTTTCCTCTGTAAAAGAACGATTACCTTTAAACAAAGCAATATCACTTCCACAAACACTACAGGCACTGACGTTCACCTTGACAGTTCCAAGCCGCAGTTGTCCGACTCCTTCCCAGTGATTCTGAAGCTCCAATTTACCATAATCAATTAGTGCTACTCTTCTCATATTCTCCCTGTTTCCTCTCTATTTTCTGTAAAGTCAGGAAGTCCTACTTATCATTCCACAACACTTATGTACATCTTGTGTAAACATAATATAAAACTGCCCACTTAGAACCAGTTTTCGGTTTCCTCTGCTATCAATAACCAACTATACCTCAACATAATCTCTAGATCACTCAGCCGATAACCCCCCTGAATTACAACGCCAAAACCGTCAGCACCAATAGGTACCGCAAGTCAAAAGATAAAACAAACTGGCGATAGCCTCTTACGAGAGTCTAAAAATCAACTTTACGATTGTATTTAATTATCAACGTACTATTAGAGAAGGTCTGATGGAATTTGATTATTCTTTCAACTCTCAAATATAAATGCCATACTGCATAATGTAATCCTTTACATTTAGTGTCAAAAACATAATAATAAATGACCTTTCTTTGCATCATTTCACTAAAAAACGTGTAAAAAATATAATAAAAAAGAATAAATTGCTAAGTATCATTTGTTTTTTAGTGGTTTTTTTATTGATACAATGTATTCGATTACATTTTATAAACACATCATAACATTACTATTTTCCTTTGTCAATCTGTTTGATATGTGAATTTTATCTAAATTTTAATCTATTTTTTTGTTTATTATGCCCTTTCACTTATATTGTTTCCAAATTAAAATATAAAATATTTTTGGAAAGCTCATTTTATGTTAAAGACAACTTGACAAAATTGTATTTCACTGTTATGTTTACTTAAAAGACAATTATGTAATCGATTTAAAGAGGAGTATATTACATTGACTACTATAACAGATGTCGCCAAAGTTGCAGGTGTATCCACCGCTACTGTTTCTCGTGTATTACATAACGATAAATCCGTCAAACCAGCAACCTATAATGCCGTCATGAAAGCTATCGCAGAATTGGATTATAAACCTAATATTTTAGCGCGTCAGATGCGCACTCAAAAAACAAAGACAATTATTGTGATTGTTCCGGATATTAGTAATACTTTTATTTCCGAAATATTATTCAGTATTGAACAGTGTGCAGAAGAGCATGACTACCGTGTGCTAATTGCAGATATGCAAAATCAACCCAGCATTGAAGATTATTATTTTCAAGCGATTCAGCAGCATACTGTAGATGGGATCATCTCTTTGTCGGCCAATATTGCCAAAAGTCTGATGGAACAGGTTGCTGAAAAATACCCAATTGTTGTTGCATGCCAGTATCTTG
The DNA here is from genome assembly GCF_047605665.1 of Lacrimispora sp. Taxonomy (GTDB): domain Bacteria; phylum Bacillota; class Clostridia; order Lachnospirales; family Lachnospiraceae; genus Lacrimispora. Next base: position 180,779 of record NZ_JASGFH010000003.1, read on the forward strand.
AGAACTGCAACATTCCCAATGTAACGATTGATAACAGCAACGCAGCTTTCTCAATTACAGAGCATCTGATTCAACTCGGTCATACACAGATCGCTCATATTACTGGACATCCTAATTCTATACTGTTTCGCGACCGTATGAATGGCTACATATCCGCACTGACAAAGCATGAAATAGCTATTGATTTGGAGCTTGTTCAATATGGTAGTTCTTCTATTCAAAGCGGCTACGACCAGACACGGCGGCTTCTGGATTCAAAAAAATCCTTTAGTGCTATCTTTGCTGCTGGAGATATTATGGCATTGGGTGCAATTAAGGCGTTAAAAGATAAAGGATTTCGAGTTCCAGAAGACTATGCAGTTGTTGGCTTTGATGATATCGAAATATCTTCATTTTGGGAGCCACCTCTTACAACGGTCCGCCAACCTAGACGTCTGATTGGAAAAACGGCATTTAACAAACTTCTCAGCCTGATGAATATGGAACCTTTGACAAACGTCCATGATATTTTAGAATACGAAATCGTTATTAGAGAAAGCTGCGGATATTCACAGCAACACAGAGATAAAAAAAAGTAAAGATGCTATTTGTGTTTTGAATATTTTATTGCCCCTTATATCCCTCAAAAACGGCCATGACATAAACTATTGAGCAGCTTATGCATGGCCGTCAGACCAGCCTCAGGTACTAAATTACAACCTATCTTATATCCAACTCTTCTGGCGTTTCAGCTTCTTCCGTAGTATCAAGTTGCTCCATCACATGTTATGAACAAAAAACTTATCATCTTCAAATGCAAAATGGTGACTCCCGATATTTAACACTTCGGTAATCACCATTTTTTATGCTTTTTATTGTTTCTGCTGCACCAGCGGCGGAAATAAAACAGGCTTATTTGTATAGGTATAATATATATGTTGCTGGCAGGCAAACCAAGCCTGGTATAGTTGCTTTGACCCTAAATGTAATGTTACTGGGTCACGCCCACCACATCTCTGTTTTTTCTTCAAAGATCAGAGAGTCTTTAATCACCCGAACAGCCTTCTCCAAACCTTCAAACCGATTTACCAGACTGTCCTCATGTTCTATGCTCACTGCTCCATCGTATCCAATTGCACGCAAAGTGGAAAAGATATTTTTCCAATAAGCTAAATCATTGCCATAACCAATCGTTCGAAATATCCAGGAACGATTGATCTCATCACTGTAATGCTTGGTATCCAGAACACCATTGATGGCAGTATTGATTGGATCGACTCTTACATCCTTCGCATGCACATGATAGATCGCATCCTTAAGCTCCCTGATCACCGAAACCGGATCCATTCCCTGCCAAAGCAAATGGCTTGGGTCAAAATTTACGCCTATCTCCAATCCGACTGCCGCACGGAGCCTTTTCAATGTCTCAGAATTATACACCATAAATCCCGGATGCAGCTCCAATGCAATCTTAGTCACCCCATTTTCCTTTGCAAAAGCAGCAAACTCCTTCCAATATGGTATCAGTATTTCATTCCATTGATATTCCAGAATCTTAAGATAATCCTCCGGCCAGGAACAAGTCACCCAGTTTGGAAATCTTGAGTCAGGACCGTCTCCGGCGCACCCGGAAAAACAGGTAATTGTGTTAAGTCCCAGTTCCTTACAAAGGCGGACCGCATCTCGCATATCTGTATCGTGGGCAGCTGCAATCGCCTGATCCGGATGAATCGGGTTGCCGTGACAGGAAAGTGCACTGATTGTCATACCGGAATCCTCGATTGTCTGCTTAAAACCTGCCAGTTTTTCCTGATCCGCAAGTAAAACTGCAGGATTCACATGGGACTTGCCTGCATAACCACCGCATCCCGGTTCGATTGTCTGAATCCCCATTTTCTGGAAATATTCGAGAGCCTCTCCAAGTGATTTGTCCTGCAAAATATTAGCAACAATGCCTACTTTCATTATTATTGCCTCCTCCCGTTACCTAATCAACATGAATCCAGCGACCTGTTTTTGCGCTTTCACACATTTTATCAATCACTTGCATCTGATGTAATCCATCCTCAAAGGTTGCATATGGATTTGTTGGTTTTATTCCACGAATTGCTCCATAGATGGCAATAAAATTCTGCTTGAATGCATCCGGAAATCCCTCTACATGTCCGCCCGGATAGCTTATGATCGGAGCTGTTTTCGGATGAGCCAGGGTCCGGTCTTTAGTCAGCAGGCGATTTGGCTCATTGCGGTACCCCAGCTTCAGCTCACTGATGCTTTCGCTGTCCCATTCAGCAGAGATTTCAGAACCGGATACTTTTATCGTTGTCTGGTTTTTACTGCCCTGATACACCTGCGAAAATACGGCGTTTCCTACTGCACCATTGTCAAAACGAACCGTAACATAGGAAGTATCTTCGGTATCTACCTGGACATCCTTTAATTTTCCTGCCTGATTTATCTTTCTGACCGGCAGCGCAGTCTGAAACTCTGCAAATACCTCTTTCACTTTGCTTCCAGTCACATACTCTGCAAGATCAATCCAATGGGAGCCAATATCGGATGTGACACGGGTATTCCCGCCATTTTCTGATAACATCCGCCAATTAAAATCTGTTTTCTGTGAAAAGCAATCCTGTAAATATCCGCCATGGACGCCGTAGATTTTACCAAGGACACCATCCTGGATCATATTGCGAAGCTGATGGTTCGCCGGATAGAAACGGTTATGTAAATTTACTGCATGGATCAGACCGCTTGCCTTTGCTGCTGTAAGCATTTCTGCCGCTTCCCCCGCATTTCTTGCCATTGGTTTCTCACAGATCACATTTACTCCATGTTCAAATGCATACATCGCAATTTCTTTATGAGTATTATTTGGTGTACATATATGAATGCAATCTGGTTTTGTCATCTCGATCATCTCACGATAATCTGCGAATCCATTTGGAACATCCAATTCCTCAGCCTTACATTGCGGATCCATAATATCTACCAGTGCAACTACATCCACACCGGACACCCGCTTAAGCGCCTCCACGTGTGCTGCACCAATAAACCCCGAACCGATAACTGCTGCTTTTAATCTCGCCACGTTATCCTCCTCCTCTCTCATATTCCGCTTTTCTTATTTCTCCAGAACCAAGGATGCTGCGCCAAGAAGTGCTGCTTCATAGCCAAGCGGAGTTTTTATAATATCAATATCCTGCATCCGTTTAAATGCATTTTGCTGTACGGAGGCACGAATGGATGGAAGCAGAAGGTCAAGGGACGCCGCCACACCTCCGCCAATCACAATTGCCTGAATATCTAAAATGTTAATACAATAGGAAATGCCGCGTCCTAAGTATGTACCGATCTGATCCATAATCTCCAAAGCATCCGTATTTCCTGCCTTTGCAAGTGTTGCACATCCAACTCCATCCGGCTTTAATCCCATCTCATCAAGTGCTTTTGCAAAAGCAGGTGATTCAAGCTTACGCTTTCTCGTCTCACGAATCAGTGCTGTTCCTGAACCGTGTGCTTCCAGACATCCATACTGACCGCATGGACAATGTGCCGGTGTCTTATATTCAACTTTTAGGTGTCCCAGCTCACCGGCAAAACCATGACCTCCGCGAACCAGCTGTGAACCTTCCACCACTGCGCCACCGACCCCTGTGCTCACTGTCATCCAGATAAAATCGGTATAATTTCTTCCCAGACCAAATCTCTGCTCGCCAATGGCACAGGCGTTCACGTCATTCTCGCACCTTACCTTTGAAATACCGATATTTGTCCTAAAAAATTCTGCTACTGCAACATTTTCCCAGTTTGCATAAGGGGCATAAATCAGAACACCACTTTCATTATTCACGATACCGGGAAGTGACACACCCAGACCAATGAAGTCCTCTGCCATCAAATCCATGCGTTGCATTAGATTCTTCATTGCCTGTACACACAATTCCAGATGTGTCTCATGATTGGCAGTAACTGACGAAAAATTTTCCTGTGCTAAAATCACACCTTTCTCATCCAGAACAGCGGCAATGGTTTTTGTTCCTCCAATGTCTAATGCTGCAATATACATAGATTTATCCTCCAGCATGTCTTATGCACTTGCATTCCCCGCATAAATCTGCTGTGAAATCGCATGACCCAGAATCACATGGATATCCTCAACCACACCATAATTGCCAGACGGAATAATCATAGCAAAGTCAGACATATCAATAATCTTACCGCCCTTATCCGCTACTACACATGCAGTTTTTGCACCAATCTCATTTGCATAACGGTGTGCTTCAACGAGATTCGATGAACTTCCGGAAACAGAGAAGGTCAATACCAAGTCACCTGGTTCCAGAAAGTTCTTCATCTGCTCAACAAAAGTGTTTTCATAACCGCAATCATTCCCAAGTGCACTGAAGATTGCTCCATTATCTGCCGGTGAAAAAATCTTAAGGCGTTTGGAATCGCCGGTGTTAATGCCTTTACCAAAATCACATACCCAATGGGAGGCAGATGCCGCACTGCCGCCATTGCCAAGTAAAAAGAGCTGCTTTCCGTTATTTCTCGTCTCTTCAATCAAATCAAAGAGCTGCTGAATATCCTCTCTTTTAAGACCCTCAATCGTTTCATTTAACATTTCACTGTATTTATCAAAAAACATGCTTCTTTCCTCCAATTTAATTTTTTATGCTTCTTCAATATACTCCCCGGAGTTATCCTCCAAGATGTCATAGCCCGCACGCAGATAAAGATCCAACTGAGGCGGAGTTGCGATACCAAGTGTAACAAAGTCCTCTGTATTTTCTGCCGGATTACGTGTTCCATGCTCGACACCAGGAGGTGCGAATACAATATCTCCCGCTTCAACCGGGATCCATTTATCATAAAGATAGCACTCGCCCTTACCGCTGTGGATGATCAGAATTTCCTCAGAGATTGGGTGCTTATGGGGAGCAAACTCCTTTCCCGGCTTATGGAAACCAACTGCAATATTGGCTCCGCGACATCCCATCTTCGGGTTTAATGCAAAATGTACATCATGCCCATTTGGCATTGTCCATACTTCGCCGCCGCCAATGCTGAATTTTCCTCCATATTTCATTACATGTTCTTTTTTAGTCATAACAATTTCTCCTTCTGAATTTTTTTCTTTCACTATTTTACTTACAAAACCGGATGACCGTTTTGATTGCTGATCCGGACATCATATCATCGAACGCCGAAAGTGCATCTTTATAATCATAAACGCTGATCAACTGCTTTAGGTCATCCTGAAGTTTTACCAGAATATCAACTGCAGCAGAGGTTCCATCGGTCTTAAGATGCGGATACGGTCCTTTGGATCCTATGATGGTCAGCTCTTTGCGCATAATTGGCAAAAGCTCTACCGTATCTGCAAAACCGCTGTAAACACTGCCGACCACAATACGTCCACCGCGACGAACCACCTGAAATGCACTCTGCAAAACCGGAAGTGCGCCGGTAAGCTCAATAATTACGTCCGCACCCTCCGCGCCACACCGTTCAAGAATCTGCTCCTGCCAGTTCTCATCATTACTGTCAACAACATCAACAAATCCAAGCTGGCGTATTTTTTCGAGACGTGCCTGACTCTTATCCACTCCGACAACAACATCCACACCCATGCTCTTGATAATCCGGGCTGCAATCAGGCCCATTGGTCCCATGCCAAAGACAACCACAGTTTCGCCATGCTTTATATTTGCCTGGCGCACCGCATGATAAGCACAGTTCGCCGGCTCCAGCAGCGTTGCAGTAATATCATCAATGGCATCTGGAATCGGGCTGATGAAACTGTACTCCGGAGTATTCAGGACGAGCGTTTCCTCTGAAAATCCTCCCGGAAGAAGCGCGTCGTTCATACTCTTGCAATAATTCGGCAGTCCGTTGCGGCAATTCCAACAGTGTCCACAGGCTCTGGACAGCTCACTTGCTACACGCATTCCCTTCTTAATTCCATTTGCGCCATCCCCAGCATCAATGACAATACCGGAAAACTCATGTCCGAAATATCTCTCATTCTCAAGGGAACGCTTTCCGTGATAAAGTGCGATATCACTTCCACAGATACTGCAGGCAGTTACCTCAATCTTTACAGTCCCTGGTTTGAGTGCTTGAATGCTCTCACAGTTTTCCTGTAATTCTAATTTTCCGTAATCAACTAATGCTACTCTTCTCATAAAATCTATCCTTTCCATGCTTCTGAGTTTAGAAACTGTGCAGCCGAAATATATACCTAGCCAAAAATGGAACGGGCATGTCTGATACCGTTACCCATATGTTCCACCGACTCCTCGAAGGTGTCATACCAGAGCTTCCATGGATAAAGCCCGAATACCTCAAAGGAACAATATCCCTGAAAATCCACTTCACGCAGCGCCTCTGCGACAGCTGCAAAGTCAAAATGCCCATCCCCCGGAGCCTGGCGGTTGGAATCTGCAAGATGCAGGTTTGCCAGTGTGTGACCATACTTGCGGATCGTATCCGCTGGATTTACTTCTTCTATATTCTGATGATAGGTGTCTGCCATTGTACGGACATTTGGAAGGTTGACCATATTTACAAAGTCTACCGCCTCTTCCAAGGTATTCAGAAAGTTGGTTTCATAACGGTTGATTGCTTCTATCGCCAGGGTGATTCCCTTTTCCTGCGCATACAGACCTGCTTGGCGGATTACCTCAGTCATACACTTCACGCCTGAGACTCTGTCCCAGTCAGGCTCGAAACTTCTGGTTTTTCCACCGCTGCCGACAATAACGGTCGGACATTCCAGATCATATGCAAGATCCACTATCTGTTTCATATAGGCAACAGACTTCTTCATCATCTCTGGATCGACACTCAATAACCGAATGGTTCCATCAAAAATATAATGAAGAGCACTGCATACAATTCCAGCATCATGAATCCAGCCTAAAACTTCTTTACGACGTTTTATTGTAGACTCTACTGGCAAATGGAGTGCTGCGGTCAGTTCAACTGCATCAAACCCGAGTTCAGCGGAAGTTTCAATAATTTTTTTCAAATCTGCCATGCCGAAGGCTGCAGTACAAGCACTTAGCTTCATATTTTTCCCCTTTTCAATTGAATTCAATAAACAGGTTATATCACTCGGTATCCCAGTATCGTCAGAACAAAGGTGACAAGTACCGGAGATTCACCTTATCTGTCCAAAGAAAACCTGTATGTAACACGTCGTTTCAAGATATACTCCCTGCTGCGATAATGACGATAGCTGTGAGGCAGGATGCTGAGATAATGTCCTCAATCCATGCAACCACCATATCTAACCGTTTTCAAGTCATTTTACCCTCCTTTACTCTTTTTTTGAAATCGGTTACATTTGTATTTTAAGTATAATTCACATTATATTCGTTGTCAATTATGTATTTCTTCTAATTTTCAGACCCTTAATTTGTAACTTTTGTCTAATAATATTATAACAGATATTCAAGAAAATGTAATCGATTGTAAAAAGCAAATGCATCAAACCATATTAGTTTCGACGTTTTTCTTGCAATTATAATTGAATTACTATATAATGAAATCCATTACACAAATAATTATTTTCAGAAAAAAATCCATAAATCCTTTCGACACTTTATAACTTATTTGGAGGATATATATGAATGCACCAACTATAAAAGATGTGGCAAATGCTGCTGGAGTTTCTGCTGCAACCATATCCAGAGTGCTCAGCAATCCGGATATGGTCAAACCTGCGACAAGAGAACGAGTACTTCAAATTGTTAAAGAAATGAATTACCAGCCAAACGTACTTGCACGTCAGCTTCGGACCCAGACAACAAAAGCAGTTATCGTTATTGTTCCAACTATAAAGAACTCTTTTTTTCAGGGAATTATATCTGGGATTGGCGTAGAAGCGGAAAGCCTGGGATATCAAATGCTTATTGCTGATTTAAACAGTCAGCCTTCACTCGAAAGCTATTATTTCGAAGCGATCCAGCAACGACAGGTAGACGGTATCATCTCTCTTTCTGCCAATATGACAAAAAAACTAGAAACACTACTTAACGATAAATATCCTTTGATTATGGTGGCACAATGCGTTCCTGATCACACAATACCAAGTATATCCATTGATAATGTGGCTGCTTCAAAAGCACTCATGACCCATCTCGTCCGACTTGGACACCGCAACATTGCACACATCTCTGCCGATCCAAAACAGAGTCCATACCAAGATCGTTTAAACAGCTATATTTCTGTACTTGAAGAACACAATATTCCTGTTGATAATGAACTGATTAGTTACGGAGAACCCTCTATCAAAGGTGGGTATGATCAGATGTGGTCATTGCTGGCAAAGAAAAAAACAATCACAGCCGTGTTTGCGGCAGGTGATACTATGGCGATTGGTGCAATGAAAGCACTAAAGGATCAGGGGTTGCGTGTTCCTGAAGACTGTGCTGTCGTTGGCTTTGATGATATTGACCTTTCTGCTTTTTGGGAACCGGCACTTACCACCATCCGACAGCCAAAAGAAATGCTTGGAAGAAGAGCTTTCCAAAAATTGCTGGCACTCTTGCAGAATGAGCCCGTTACAGGTGGTCAGGAATTTCTCCCATATGAGCTAATCATTCGAGAAAGTTGTGGTTATTTCCTATAACTGACAATGTAATAATATCTGGGGCAAAAAAATTTAAATCATTAGTAAATTGAGATTGTCCAAATCGGAGGGGGCATAATATGATTGATATGGCCCCTAAAAGATGGACTTTACGGTGAAGTGGATTTTTCCATATCTAAGTTTTATGAAATATAACGAATCATCTCTTCGAGAATGCCATCGTCTACATACTTTAAGTCCCCCCTCTCTTTCATAAATTCATTCACATCTTTATATTTCTCAAATTATATCAATGAGAATAAAATAAAAAATATATTTCTATTTTTCTGTGATAAATATATTTATAAAGTGAGTGATTCTAGTTGGGTCACAATGAACCCTACCTCAGTTCAGCGAAAAGACGAATTATCCCCTTGGAGGAAAATCCGTCCTTTTACCGAACTTCAATCTGTTATTTCTTTAAAATTATTCGATTAGATGTTTTACTGCCATTCTCCCGGTATCTTGGTTCTTTTTCAATAAGCCCTGCTTTAACCAAATCATTCATGGCCCGCTTTACTGTGCTACAGGAAAGATGCAAATCAGAAGCAATAGTTTTTACAGCAGGCCAACAGTCCGATTTCTTCCCCGAACGGTCATACAGATACATGTAAACAACCCTCGCCCGATGGGGAAGTTCAGCAGGCGAAGCAGAATAAATGTGGCTGAAATAACTCATGAAAACTCCTCTTCACGTTTTGAGTATGGTACGGCGGCGCACTTCAGGAGATTCTGGTACTTGTGCATGAAATAATCCCGTTGATCCTCCTAATATCTCTCCAGTTTCTTCATCTATTGCCATACAGGCGGTATGCTTTCGGACGATGTTTTCTTCCAGCGTCTGTTTATCAGCATACACGACTCTTCTGTGTGCCTTTTCTACCACGGTATAAGGTTCTCCGAAACGGATACCCCAGTCTCGAAACAATCTCAGCCTCGTCTTCATTGGATGAGTACCTGTTTTCATAACAACAAAATTCCCTTTAGGAATAGATTTTAACTCATCCGGATTCATAAGTGGGCGCTCCATCATCTGCAGGGATTGGCTAGGATCATTTTTTCCACGGCTCACACTACCACTCATGACAGTGCGGCTGCCCAAGGCTTTACTCAATACCTCAGCAGTCTGGCTGTTCGGAGCGAATCCACCGAATATAACATCCTGGCAATTATCTATAATTATTTCCGATCCTTCCTTCCCATAATTTTTCACTAACTGTCCCGTTATCGATTGCACAATCGGTACCAGAAGCAGGCCGCGTGATCTCGATGCACTAAACATTAGTTCAAGCGATTGTATTGGTGGTATGGTCCCTATCTCATCCATATAAAATATGACTCGGTTTTTAAGCTTTCCTCCGTTATCATCAGCTATCGCAAGAATTTCTCGATACAACTGTTGTAAAAATAAACTTACCATAAAATATTTCGTTGTATCCTCTTCTGGCAATACAATAAACAACACAGATTTTTGATTACAGAATTTTTCTGCGTCAATAGCTGTTTCAAAACACAGAATCTGTTCCATCTCACTATCCAGAAAGGCATTGAGCCGGGAAAGTACGGTAGAAAGTACCGACGCCATAGCCTGTTCCGCAGAATTAAGGGCGGCACCGGCAAACCAGCGGGCTTTATGATCAGGCGGCAGTTTATCCATGAGAAGTTGGAACTGACTTTTACCTTTTACCTTGCTGGGAGTCAATAAGTCCTGCACCAGTTTGAACACACTGATAATATGGCGACAGTCCATTTTTTTTCCATCATCCTTAGTAGGTGGCATATATTCAGCAAGTAGTAAAATCACCGAAGATAGAAGTCCTTCTGCGGCATCATAAAAAAACTGATTTTGGCCATAATTTTCCTCACTGGAATTAATGATGGTTTTAGAAATAAGTTTGGCATATTTTTCAGCTTTTGCCTTTGCCACAAGATTATTTTCATTGGCAAGATACTGATCCATATATGTGTTGACCAGATGAAGCATATTGTTACCATCGGAGCGTGTAGGATTTCTTAGGTCAATAACAGCCACATGGTAGCCGTAGTAGTCACGGGCAATGGTGCCATAATTGCGGTAAAGATCGCCTTTGGTATCAGTGGTCAAAAAACTCATACCAGAGGCACAGGCATACTCTAGGTTAGGATATAGAAAAAAGGCAGTTTTCCCAATACCTGACGCACCAACCATAAGACAGTGGATATCATCTGTATCAACCAATGCTATGACCCTGTTTTTTACCTCTATGCTGCCGAGAATAATTCCCTGCTCGTCTGCTGTAGGCAGGTCCTCTCCTCTCCTCCACTTCTCTGGCTGAAAAGGAATATGGCGGTAGGTATTTTTGATTTCCTGCTTAGAAGCAAACCGTGCCGTTCCATGTTGTCCATCTCCTACAGTGCGGGATTTGATTCCATTTAAGGTATAATAATGAGCCAAAAGAGAAAGACCTCCAATGACAAAAAACATCACAGCGGCTGATGCAATTAAAATATAAACCTGAGTCGGCATGATCGTATTCTCCTTCCTCTGAACTGATTTAAAATGTCAGAAGCGGAGATAACGTTTTATTCATCAGGGCTTACATGGATAATTTCATTTCTTGACTCTGCTCCATCTTTTGTTTGTTTTTTTCCAATAGAATCATCCCCTTGAAGCTCTGGGCAGCAATACTTTCATAGCACTCTGCCAGACTATTCTTTTCACTGACAGACACCACACGCTCAATTCCCCGCAGGGACATAATATCTGATTCCAACAAATTAATCCTCGTTTTCAGATGCCCACGATTCTCATAAGTCTTGAAACCGTTACGCAATCTTGCTTGTACAGTTGCGACGTCCATACTGTCATCCGTTTGCTGATACGCCCTCACGGCGGCAGTCAATGATAGACAGCAAATCTCACGCAAGCAATCATCTACATCGGAAAACCTTCCCCAATGCATGTGGGAACGGGCTTTCGTGAGCAGGGTCGACAGAACGTCTCCGTTACAGTTTAATTCCTCTTTCATAGTCTCTTCAGCTAGCCATTTGCATATTTTATCTCGAATCAAATGTTGAGGATGTTCCTCCGACGGAATTGCCGGTAAACCATGGTTTGCTTTGATGTCTTCATTCCAATCCTTGTGTACAGACATCTCTATATCACATGAAATTCCTTTTTTAGATAACTGATCTTGATATTTCTCCGATGATTCGATTCCTGCCTCGTCATGATCCAGACACAATACTACATGGTATAAATGGGGATACAGTTCCAGCATCTTCAGCATTGCGTTCTGTGCAACTCCACAGAGTGCCACATAGCTGTGATTCTGCCAATCCTGGGGATGTAAGGTGATATAGGACAATAAGTCAACGGGAGCTTCGAACACATAGAGTCTGTTGCTAGTGCCCACATAGTGAAAGCTGTAATTTGGATCACAGCTATCTACGTTACCCTTGAAACCAGTTCCTTGGGTATAAAGTCCCCGCTTATGAGCATGTCGGGGAACTCCATTTTCATCATATCCCACAAATACCGCATTGTGATATTCCTTCGTACCATCCTTAGATTTCTCAAAGCTTTCATACAAAAGTTTTGCCCTTGCAAAGTAATTGACCACTCCTCTGTCGATAAAGCGGGTTTTTACCAGATAAGCATAGACACGGCGCATATCACCGTGAGGATTAGGTAGGATAAATGGCTGCTTCGACTCCTGTTTGTTTTGCGAGGCAGGTGGATAGATCACACCCTTTTCACCCCCCAGCAACATAGTCACTGCTTCTGGAAAAGTAAGACCATAAAAATTCTGCACAAACTCAATTGCATAACCACCTTCTTCTGCGGAGTGATCGTACCATCGGTTTCCACAGACGGTGATGCTTCGGTCAGATGCCAGACGTTTATCGCTGCCACTGGGAAGCAGCTTCTCATTCTGACGTTGAAGAAAGTCTACAAGATCAACATTGTTGGCACGATATTTTTGATCGTCTGTAAAATGCACATAGCCCCCCATAGCCGCACCTCCTACTTATAGCAGTTTCCAATTCTATAAAAAAGCCGGCCTTCTTAACGGACGACACATGTCTCTGAAGTGGCCTCTCTTTAATGGATAACTGATTAATTATCATTTTCTGTTTATTCATGAATATCCTCTTATTGTTATAATGACATTGTCTGCTCGTGATCACCTTGAGCGTGGCCGGCCGCACGCTTTTTATCATTTAATTTGAGGCGACGTTTTCGGTCAATTCTGGGATTGGTTGGTTTCAGCGGTGGAGTATGATCTGAAAAAATACGGCTCATGTGATGCAGGAGCCGTGTCCCCATAAGCATGATGGACGGCGCCCTGGAACCATATATACTGTCCATATGGTCAAGAAAAAACTGCGCATAAATATTGCCCTGTGCTGCTGAAAGTGTAAACCAATGAATGGCGGTATCCTTGTCCTCTGGTATATCTTTTCCAATCAAATACAGCTTACCAAGGACATACTGCGCATATTGATTTCCCTGTTCTGCAACGGAGTTCAGGTATTGCAGGGCTATCTGCACATTCTTAGGGACCTCCTGGCCCATGAGATAAAGCTTGCCCAATCGGTACTGGGCAAACTGATTTTCCTTTCCGGCAGATTTTTTTAGGTACTCCACTGCTTTCCGGACATCTTTTAGAACCTCCTCCCCTTTTAGATAAAGAACACCAAGTGCATATTCAGCATATTGATTTTTTCTGTCCGCAGCGAAAGTCAGCCAATGGACAGCGGACTCCACATCCTTCAGTACGCCTTCTCCTCCAAGGTATAACTTTCCAAGCCGGTATGCAGCGAATTCATTGTCCTGTTCTGCTGATATGGTATAGAGCCGCATCGCCTCCGCAACATTCTGTGGAACGTGCCGCCCCTTTTCATAAAGGTTTCCAAGAAAATATGCAGCATAGGGATTCTCAGTATCCACTTCTTTCCTAAGATAGCCGAGAGCTTTCTCCACTTCCTCAGGTTGTGATTCTTCATCCGAAAGGATAAGCTTCGCAAGCTGATAACTTGCATATAGATTTCCCACAGATGCAGCCTTTTCAAAATATTCCCTCGCCCGGACTTTATCTTTTTCGGTACCTACACCATTTAGTAACATCCAACCAAGACGGTACTGGAGTTTATCATCATGTCCCCGTTCTTCCAAAGACACAAAACCCAGAAAGGCATCTTTGAAACGGCGGTCAGAATCCTTCTGATTTTTCATACAGCCTATTCCATCACGCAGCATTTTTCCAAGTTCAAAGCTAGCATAGGGAAATTTCTGATCTGCCGAGCGTGTATAGAGAACGAAGGCAGTTTCATAATCTTGCTCTACACCTTTTCCATGGTAATATAAACCGCCAAGAGAATATTGCGCATATCTATAATTCTCATCTGCAGACAGGGTTAGCCAATCTACCGCCTGCAGATAATTCTGTTCTGTGCCAAGCCCGGCAGCATACATTTTGCCAATGCGGTATTCTGTATACTTCCACGGTTTTTCGTCTTCGGCGGCATGAAAAACAGCAAGGGCTTTTTCATACAAAAGATAGGCTTCATCAGCATCAGCTTCGCAGCCAAGGCCATCAGCGGACATTCGCCCAAGGTCATACAAAGCAATAGGATTATCCGCCTTTGCTTCTGCCAGAAAGAGTTCACGGGCTTTTTCAAAGTCCTGTGGGATTTCATTATCCTCATCGCCATACAAATATTGTTTCGCCTGTATATAGTTGTCCGTCCACCATGAATCAGATGATTCCTCATTGGTAACGCCCTGGTCCTCCTCCATACCAGAGAAGGGCATGTCCAGATCATTCTCCGGCTCTGGCAGATCTGTTTCTGTGTCTTCCGGCTCTTCAAAGGTCATACTTCCAATCAGCATGATTTCCTGAATGACTATATTACGGATAGACTTGAAATCCTCACATTGAGAAAGAGACAGCGGTTCGGACGGTGTTTCAGTGTAGATGGATTCGATCCTGCCTCTGATCTCCCACCACAGACGATAAGCTTCAGCAACACGGCTGTCCTTTGCCAGTTCATCTACGATTTCATCTACCATATTCTTCACATTTGCCTTAAGATAACCGTATTTCTTTTTACCACCGACTGTTTGTAAACGTTCAGCAAGATTTGTGATGAGTTGCTCCATGTGGTCGTTCTGCAATACACCGCTTTTCATCTGACCGACCAATTCTCTCAAGGATTTTCCAGCCTGTTCTTTTAGGTCATCCCTTCGTTGGAACTTTTCACCGTAGAGAGGAATAAGTTCCTGACGGAAAATCTCATTTGCCAGTGAGGATTTCATTTTCCTAATACCCTGTTTCGTTAAGTATCCCTCTCCTGGGTCAGTGCTGTAGCAGATCATATGCACATGGGGATGATGAGACTCATTATGAAAAGCCGCATACCATTTCAGATGATCTGGATGTATTTTCAGATTATCCGCAATCTCCAATGCTTTGGAGGAAAGAATTGCCTTCCATGCAAGCGCATTGTCATAGCCCACATGGGCAGCATCCTCTCTTCGCAGGGAAATAATCGGTATCCACACATTTCCGGGATACGCCGACAGCTCATCCGCAATCTGATTTAAGATCAGTGGCTCATCACCACTATGAAACAAACCGTGGTTATCAAACTTTTCGACTCGGGGACGATTGGCGATATAGTCCAGATATTTTTCCCGGTCACCGATTTTATCAAGATGCTGTTCCAGTGCAATAGTGATAAACTCTGAAGCATTTTCCCGGTTAGGGAAAGCGAGATAATCTTCATATTCAAACAGTTCCTTGGTGTCAGGGAACTCCTCGAGAATTTCTTTGATAAGAGCCTGCTGATTTTTCGTGGCATGCCAAAGTTCACGTCCGCTCTTTATTTTCTCCACCCCATCGCGAGTAGCGATATACTTGACCAGGTTATTTAAATGAGCAGCAGCTTTCTCACTGCCTCCCTTGAGGTAACCGTTTTTTATAATAATTCGTGCCATTATTCTTCATCATCCGCTCTACTCTGAAAGTCCACGGCATCATCCAGACGGATTTTACCTCTGGTCCTTTTCACCTCAGCAACACATCGTCCACGTAACCTGTGCAGTTCCTCATCTGTGATATTAAGCGTGGTTGCCAACAAATGCATCATCATACTGATTTCCACCGATAATCGAAAAAGGTTGGCTGCCACCCGATTCTCAGTTTTCTGCATCGTCCCCTCAACAGCCGAGAGCAGTGCTTTGGAAAGATAGGACGTGATATCCTCCGTTCCAAGGTAACCCATATAAAAGCAGAGTGCCTTTTCTATGAATTCGCTGCGGGTCCTGCAATTGTCTTTTTCTAACCAGCCATCCATCCGATCCATCGTTTCAGGATATAGCCAGACAGCGGTTCTTTCTTTTTTGTTTTTCATGCGATATCCTCCTAATGCATAACGTCTACCCCGGAGGTGACCGTTAGAAAGCCTTTATTTTCCCGCAAATCTCCTGATTCCGACCACCCAGGCTGTGACAAACCTTTAATCCGACCACCTCATGGGAAAGTGCCAAAAACGCCCAGCACTGCTGGGCGAAGTGGGAGGAGGGCGGTCGCTTGCGACCACCCTCCTTTCTCCTGCTTGTTTTTCGACCGTAGAAAAATCCTGGTTTTCCCTATACTTTAATTTCAATCCGGTTTCCAAACGTCCTTCACAAAACCCTCACAACTGGTTTTTATCTGCATTGTGGGTAAATCTGCCACCTGGCATCACAAAAGCCCACACGGTGGCAAACTGGGTGCAACAGTGGGGACAAGGGTTCATCCCACCGTAAGCATCTGCCCAGGGCACTGTTCCTGCAAAAGTTCATCGCAATACTCCTCCAGAGATTTCCCATTCTGCTGTTGGCAGTATTCATCCATTTTCGCATGGAGTATTTCTTTTTCTGCATCATTTAGCATGTAGCTGAGAGATTCTTCTCCTCCATCGCCATGGTGCAATACAATGTCCAGTGTGTTGCAGACCTCTCTGAACACAGTGTCAAAGCTGGCATACACATTCAGCCAGTCATCATTTTCAACCGTTTCTACGTTTGTACCAAATACCGTATCTACACTAAAATCAGTATTGATGTAGAAGTTAAGAGCCCCCATTTCTCTCATGATTTCATCACTGAAAGAAATATCATTTTCATTGAGACGTTTGCCAGATACCACCTCTCTGGTGCCATGTCTCTTTTGCTGGTCCAGGACTTCCGCATCCAACCACTGACGAATATTCATCTGTTCAGCCACCGGAACATGATCAGAATAAAGTTCTATCAGATGCTCTTGCATAACCGTCTCAATATCTGTTCCCTGTTCTTCCAACACTCGCTCCAGTGCCTCCCACTTATAACGGTTAAGCTGAAGTTTTACAGAGTTATATTCACTCATCAGGTTCTCTCCTGTTGCTGACCGGATTCTGTTATCTGATTTTTTTCTTTCTGTTTTTTAGGAGAAGAGGTTGACAAAACTTCGTTATCTGAACTTTCATCAATGTATTCCCGCACATTAGCCGGGACATATTTTTCATAAAGACGCTGGAGATAATCGCATAACTCCTGCTCCAGATCTGCCTCCCGTTTCTGCATGTAGCGTTTTACTGCACGGAGTTTTTCCGTTTCCATCTGTATGGTAACAGATTCTTTTTTCATCTTGAGACTCCTCCTTTTCAAGGTTTTATTGAAAAGTTTCTTAAAAATCCATCCTCTTTCATCATGTTTAAACACTTAAAGTTGCAAATTCATTCCAGACATTTGTTCATTATCCTGCTCAGGCTTTAGGGTGATGACTTCACAAATACGTTCAAGTTCAGCTGCAAAAGCATTTTTATTAAGATATGGGTACCTGGTATTTTTATTTCGCAAAGCACCGGAGTAAGCTGAGATGATGTCATCCAAAGGCCCACAAAGATTTATCAACCTGGTTCCCAGCCACATTTTAACTGAAAGACGATTACTATCATAATCAAGAATAAACTGACGTTCCTCCGTACTTTGTTCTGAGAATTGCTGAAGCTGTTCCAAATATAGCCCAGGTTCCAACGGCTGAAACAGACGATAATAACCGCTCGGACAAAACGGAAACCTCTCTTTTGAGTACAGGACCAGCCGTTCTGCATTGCTGCCGAGGAGTGATGGGACCCTCTCCTTTGCAGTATGAACCTCCTCTAGCAGGGAAAGAAGTCCTATCAGACTCCCGAAGTTTTCTGTTTGATAATATGACGTTCTTGCATTTGAGATAATAGCATAAATGCTGCGTGACATATTGAATCTCCTCTTTGTCCATATTGTTTTACTGTTTATAACTTTTGGTTCCTTTGTCCTTCACGGGACTTTTGTGCCATATCGTAGCATGAAAAGACCCCGTCTAAAATAGACGGGGCCAGATTTCATTTTTGAAAATTCATCTCTTAACCCATTCTTGAAGATCCCAATATTCACTAAGGAAGTGGGCTGTTTTCACTAGATGATCTCTTTCTTCAGCATCATTGGTGCGGGCCGTTGTTTCAAAAAGGCTCCAGATTACTTGCAGGATCTCATCTCCATACATTCCTTGAAGCACCTTTTCTTTTGGAAGGCTGCATGGTGCATACTCACCTGTTTCCGCACCACGTTGCATGTTTTCCCGTTCAGTACGAACAATTTTCTGAGCTTCATCAAGATGCTCTTGTGGAAGTCCCCATGCTTTTGTAATGATGGGGAGTGCCTGATCCAGAAGGGAAACCACCCTCTCTTCTTCGTCTTTGCCCACTAGCTGGATGTAATCAACCCTGGCTATCATCAATGTTTCAAGAAGCTTTTCTGGTTCCAGCGAAGCGGTTTGGGGCATGTTCAGTTTCGTATCTGTCATATAATCTCCTCCTTTTCTTGAACCGGTTTTCCGGTGCGCAACCACACAATAAACTAATTTCTCTCTGAAATCAAGCTAAATATTCAGAAATTTCAAAACAGTTATTTCTCCTGTGAAAAATATTTAAAACTCCTTCCCTTATCCAATATGCGAAATAAAGATATTGGCATAGAAATACTTCTTGAATACCCACATGATCCTTAGCCCCCACTCCGGAGTGCATATAACTTTTCTGATTTTGCATAGGGCCTTCCGTACAGAACCTGTTTTCCAGAATCAAATATATCCCGGTGAACAACCTTTCCTTTTGAGGATGAAGCGTCAACTACCTTACCATTCCCAGCATAGATTCCCACATGCGTGATATTTAAATATCTACCGTTTGGTTTGTAGCTCCAAAATACCAAATCACCAGGAGCAAGGTTTGATTTGGAAATTGTCAGCCCATGATCAACACAGTATCTCCCCTGCTCTGCTGCTGTTCCAGGAAGGCTGATACCCAGTTTTCTATACACCCACTGAACAAGATAGCTGCAGTCGGTATAACTTCCCTGCCCTCGCCGTTCTTGGGAATATGGATCACCCAACCGGGAAAGGACAAGTCGTACCGCTTCTGTACCCGTTTCACCAGATGGCAAATCAGAAAAGAAATCATTAAGCTGATCTGGGTTCCAATCCTCCCACATGGTAGAATCATCATTTTCGTTTGGTGCTCCAGTGCCATACAAGGCACGATAATAGATTTCGTTGGCATTGGCCTGGCTCTCATAAGTGATGCCTCTGCCAAATACCTTATTGATGTTATTATAGATAGTAGGCAGGGAGGTAATAGGAACGGCCACCATATAGGTTTCTTCCGAAGTTGTTCCGTCACCATTATCTATGGTGCGGGCATGCTCCTCATAGGTCACAAAGCTGTCCACATATTTTTGATATTCTACTTGAGAAGGGGAATCAGTTCCGAAGAACAGAGAATAAAAAATAGCCTTGACCATGTACTCGTCAAGGCTGTCACCGTCTTCCATTTGTGCATTTACTGTCGCCATGGTTCCATCTATGAGGCTAAAGCTATGCCGCATATCCACGATATACTCCTGATAATTCGCGGGCATACTTGCGGAAATGTCTCCTGTATGAAAACTCATATCTACTGCCGCATTGTTATGATTTGCCGTGCCGGATAGCAGAGAACAGACCAACACAATAACAAGAATGAACGGTGAAAGAACTGCTGCAATAATCCAGCCTGTGAATTTTCGGATGCGTTCATTTGAGAGTGCAACTGCGGCAGCTTTTGCGATTGCTATCAAGGTTCCTGGATCAGCCATCTTATCACCACCATTTCCAGCTATTAAACCCAACCGGACTCTCATATTCTGGTTCTTGATTGTTTCCCATATCTTCAATGATACCCGCTTTGTTTTTCTTCTGTATTTGAAGTCTGTTTATAGCATTTCCTCCCTTCATTATCTTCCACCTGCCTTTCCGAATAGTTTCTCCTTATATGCAGGGGCTTGAACCACAAGATTATATCTTTCTATGCCACATTTGTAGAGACATACGCCACGTTGAGGAAATCGAATCAAGTTATATTCGCTTTCCTCAAGCTGTAGGGAATCAATATAAAACTGCTTGTCTATATTGCCAGCATTGAATAAAAAGACATGAGTCGGAATAGAAAACAGCGGTTTGGTTAGTTCCCTGATTCCTTCAATGTTGAAGTCCTCTAAGTTCTGGGATGCTAAAATAACAGCTGAGTCCTTCTTACGAACCCGCTTCATGAAGTTTCTAATATACTCAATTGCAGTTAAATTGGATAGGAACAGATATAACTCATCGATGCTGGCAACGGTGTTTCCTTCCGTCAGCAGTTTGTCGCTCATGAAAGAAAGTACATTGAACAGCAGGGCATTCTTAACGTTACGGCTGGCCTGCAAAAGACCCTTGACACCAAACACAATAAAACGGTCAGAAGTTACGTTGGTATGACCATTGAAGAACTGGCTCTCTGCGCCCTTGCACATGGAGTGCAGCCCCAATAAAATTTCCTGCAGAAGTTCCTGAGGATAAAGCTGGTATCTGGACTTATCATAACCTTTGAACTCATCTTCAATAAGCGCATATAGATCAGAGAGAATCGGATAGTCTGTTGCTTCCATCGTCTTAAAATCAGTGCCATCACTGATGCCAAACTTTTCATATAACTTACCCAACATGATCTCAATTGCATCAATATGACGGTCAGAAAAGTCTTTATAGCACCGGAAAAAATCCTTGAGAAAGCTGATATGCTGGCTGAGTTTAGTTGACTGACGAAATGCAAGGGGTGCGTCCTCATCACCTGGACTGCCTCCCTCATCCCATGTTTTCGGCTCTAATGGATTGATACGGTACTGGCCACTCATCAAGTCAATGAAACAGCCACCAAGGTTTTCTGCAAGGTCGATATACTCGTGTTCGGGATCTAATCCGATTACGCTTTTCCCCGATTCCAGTACATTACATAAAATGAGTTTTAAGAGGTGGCTCTTGCCTTGTCCACTGTTTCCCAGTATGAGGATATTAGCATTTGTCTTATCATCATCACGCTTATCAAAATCAACAATGATATTGCTGCCAAATTTGTCACGGCCAAGGCAGAATCCCTTGGCATCTGTTTTGCCGCTATAGTTGAAAGGATACAGATTTGCTACAGAACTTGCCGGAAGCACACGCTCAAACTGGCTGCCAAACACATTCCTCCCTGCAGGACCTACCGATAAAAAACCCTCTTGCTGTCTCAGGATCAGGCGATCCACGTTAAGTTTTGAGCGAACCAGTTCAGTCAGTACATCAGTCTGGAGCAGCTTTAACATATCCATATCTTGTGCTGTCAATTCAATGAACACAGCACAGTGAATGAGCGGTTCTCGGTTCCTATGCATGGATGACACCAGTGTTACTACATCCTGCAAGTTACTTTCCGCAGTGACTGTCTGTTGAAGATCATTGGTACTGTTTCTGTCCATACGGTTTTTGTTGGCAGCATTATGAATGATTTTTCTCTCTTCTGCTGCAGTCACCTGTCTGGTATAGATTCGGAGGGTCACTCCATCTTTTTCTCCGAGATGACGCAGAATAGCCTGTTCTGAGGTATTGGTTGGGTATTCTCTGAGCGCCCATACGCATCGAAATGTGTTGCCGCATATAAAGTGATCCGTATTGAATTTGATGATACCCGGTGTAATCATGTCGAGAAAATCCTTGTTCCTCACACATTCCGCCTCAGGTATTCCATTTTTTTTGGCTTTACTCCCCAAAAATAACCCACCTTTCTCCATCATAATCTTCGTATTTCTCTGTAGTCACGTTCTGCTCATAGTAAACTCCAAGCAGGCGTTTGATATCTGCTTCTCCTGCTTTTTTAGCTGTAAATCCCTGGTCCCTAAGACTCTTCTCAATGCGGGAAAGGTACGGCTGGACATCGGATTCCTTTTCATTGTTCAGGCGGATAATAATTAAAAATTCTCTCGCTGTAGCCATCTGTACCTGCATACGGTCCAGAGCAGTCATATCCTGCTCTAACAGCTTGCAAATTGCAGGATTCTGCTCTTTATCCATTCGGCTTCTTAAGTTAGACTTTACCTCTTCAAAGTTTTCTTTTGAATTCAAACAAAGCATCTCAATCTCGGCAATCCCTTTTAATACATTCATAAGAGCATATATCCTTGCACTGATGCTGCTGTCAGATAGTACACTGATATTGGTAGGTTTGATCATAAAAAACACCAACTCTCCATATCCAGTCACCAAACTGTGAAAGGTGATATCCGTAATGCCTATGAGTTGGCGGGTAGAATTTTTTTCATTCTGTTTCCTTTTTCTGTTCATTCCTTTGACCTCCATTCATAGGTCTGCTGTTTAAAAACAAAAAATGCTGCCGCATTATGAATAAAATCAAGGATATTGATGTCCTCAATGCGTATCGTTAAAAATGCGTAGAGAGCTGTGATAACAGAGGGGAACAAAATATAAAACTGGGCCAGGGCGAATACAGAAAATAAAAGTCCTACGCCAATAATACCAATGTCACGCAGATCCCAGAGCCACAACGTGGCTTTTGCTGTTAGATTGTCCGGGTAGATATACATGATGGCAACTCCTCCTGTTCTTCATAACTTTTCCGTAAAAAATAAGCGATACCCCGGAGGACAAAGTCCACACATGGTATCGCCACACTATTTCCAAGCGCCTTGTATCTTGCGCTGTCTGATGCACCTGGAATCAGAGTCCAGCCGTCAGGAAAACCCTGCAGACGTTCACACTCCAAAGGAGTAAGCCTGCGAATGAGGTTCCTGCCTTCTACAATACACTTGTCCTCTGATACAAATTGATTATTGATTCCCTTGTGATCACTGTAACCAATAGTTCCAACTGTTTCCTGGTATGGCTGGCATACAAGATCAGTTGCATCTTTATACTGCCTTGCACTCTGTGTCGCTACCACACCATTCTCAGAAAATTCATCGCTCCGCTGACGGCTGAATATCATATGCCCTTCACTAGTTTCATTGGTCCTATTAATATCCATTTGGCTGCAGTCTGAGCAAGTGTCTGCTGATTGTACTGTATCTATTTCATTTGAACAATGAAAAAACGCAGCAGAATTGCCCACCAAAGGAACATTATTGCCCCCGGTGCCATAAGTTGATGTCACGGTTGGCGCTACATTTAGTGGTCCGGTATATCTGCAGTCTTTAGCATGGTTATCGAACAATACTGGCTGATTTTCCATGACTAATGGCTGATGCCCATGTTCCTGGGCACGAAGTGTACCAGTAATTTCTTCGGTACAATGCATCTGATTTCCGCCCTGATCGTTGAGACAGATTACCGATGGAACTGCTTTGGCAGGTGCATGTTCTCCCTTCTCAGAGGTAAAAACATTGTTTTTCTGAATATTCTCTCCATCCAAACAATTTGGCTGGGCTATAAGAGGAGGATGTCCTCCCATACCTGCACGGAGCGTAGGAGTTACTTCTTCTGTAATATCCATTCGTTCTCCGCCATGATCATTCAGGCATATAAGCGAATCTGTTATAAAAGTCTGCATCTGCATATTTCGGGTTGCCAGTAAAGCGCCAGACACTCCATCCAGATTGATTACCTCATCTCTCTGGTTAATATGAAATGCATTAATTTTCTCAGCCTCTGCCACAAATGTCTGTTGCTTCATTCCGGGTTGAGCCTGTATTGCTCCCGCAATGTCATGTAAATTACGAACTTCATCGCGTTGACTTGCAGCAAATGCTAATAATACATTTTCATCTGTCTGTATATCACACGAAGTCAGACAAGTCCAGCCTGTATCAGTAGTGCTTCCTTGAGTTGAGGCGGCAGGTCCTTGCCCCTGACTTCGGCTCTCCGCAATATTCCTAAACAGGCTGTCCTGCTTAAATAATATTTCTGGGGCGGTGAGTCCTGCAAAATCTGCGACAAGGAAGATACGACGGCGGCGCTGGGCGACTCCCCAGTATTGAGCGTCCAATACTCTCCAAGCCAGGCTGAATTCATTTCCCAAAATGGCAGCCCCAGCAGATTCCCAGCGCCCGGACTGAGGTCGAGGCACATGACAGGTACTGTCCTTAATGCGGATGATCTCCTCGATAACCGCCCGGAAATCTTCGCCTTCTGCGGAGCTGAATGCTCCGGGCACGTTTTCCCAAACGAGGTATCGAGGTCGAACAAGGTGATCTGGTATGTCTCGTTTTTCATCTGCTTTCCTCATTTCCCTTATTATACGGATTTGATCCATGAAAAGACCAGAGCGTTCTCCAGCAAGCCCGGCACGTTTCCCGGCTACAGACAAATCCTGACAGGGAGATCCGCCACAAATGACATCCACAGGTGGCAGGTCCGCTCCATTCAACTTCGTAATATCCCCAACATGGATCATATCTGGAAATCTTATTTTCGTCACTTCAATAGGAAAAGTCTCAATTTCACTTGCCCATATAGGTACGATGCCATTGTGGATCGCCGCCAGAGGAAATCCTCCGATCCCATCAAAAAGACTTCCCAGATTTAGTTTTAGATTTTTTTAAATGTACAGTTACTCATTAAAGCAGGAACAGAATTCTTTTCTCGTTCATTTCTTGCTTTTTTCATATTTAATTTTCCTTTCTATTTTGTTGTCACATTTTATTTTATAGGGTCTAACCGAGTGTTATTTTTAAATGGAACCATTCATGTTAAATGTGTTCTGATTCCTTTGAAGATAATCCTTTTCAATTTGAATCTTTCCTCCCCTTACTACCTGTGCCTCTTTCCCCTCAGCCTGAAGCCATGTGAGATATTCCAGATCTGCATTTTTCTTGATTGATTCGGGAAGCCACGCTACTGGTAATGAAAAAGCATAATTATTTAAATGCTTTGTTTCCTGTTCAATGGTATATTCCAAAGTTTTATATATCATAGGGAGCCAGGGACGGGCATCTTCTGGAATCTCCTGATCAAATGGTGTCATATAAAGCATGACGTCCTCATACCTTTCCCAACTGTCACTCCCGTCTTCATTCCAGGTAGAATCCGCCGAAGAAATGATCACACATTCATCATTACAGCTGATCCATACACATTTATCAAGTTCAGGAAGATAAAACTGCACTGTGCCAACCATACAATGTCCACCAGTATCACCATATATCTGACTTTTGACTTCAAACGTATTGGGCGTAAAAGATGGAATCATGACCAACTTTTGAATTGTTTCCAGATGAATATAGCTCTCTGATGCATAATCAGCAGGATAAGCCAGGCACTGAAATTCAGCAACTGGGGAAGCATTCAGGCATAGATTGCGTATATCCTTGGCTTTGATCTCAGCGTCATTCTGTGACTGAAAAATCAAAATATGGTTACCCTCACATAAAAAGCCAGATTGTCCTGCAAGGGGGCTGTCGGTTCGGGACCTTGCCCATATCGCATAGGCACCTTTCGTTATGCCGCAGATCTGATTTGCAGAAACATAACAGATTGGAATGCCAAGTTGTTTTGCCAAATTAATTTCTACCTGCATACCAAAGCTGATAATATCACCACAGACCCACAATTCATCACATTTTGCAAGTATCGTAAGTCCCATATCAATCCCAAGCTGACGCTGCTCCGGTATACTTTCACTTAAAATTGTCGGATATAGCAGATGAGGAGCAAAAAAAGCGTGTCCCTGTTCCAATACATATCTACATGCTTTCCTGGCAAACTCCGTATTCTTTTCAATATCTCCTGCATAAGGAGATGCCACGTAAATTAATTTCATAAGCCCTTCCTTTCTACTTCGGCGCAAACGCCTGTATCACCGTCCGGGTGGTATTAACAGCAGTTTGGGCAGAATAAACGGCAGACATCAGATTGGCTTTTGTACTTGTATCCATTCCAAAAGCCCCAGCAACTCTGGGAACCTCTACGGAAGAAAGCATTAGGCCAAGTCCAATCAGGGCCTGAGTTCTGAGGATCATAAGTCCGGCAGCAAGAATGGTAGCCTGCAAAAATGTAGTAAGGCACAGGCCAATGATCTGCTTGCACCACTGGGTAAATCCGTCAATATAACCACGGGGAATGGAGAACATGTACAAACTGCCTACGGCAATCTGGATCATCAATATACCTCCCCGCTTGAGATTGGCAAAGAAGACTTTTATCACTGCATAACCCATCATTACAATTATAAAAAGCATCATAATCGGATTTGTAATAGAAGACAGCCCTCCAAAAATGCCAGCACTTATCACACTACTAAGTTCTGACCAACTGCCAAGATCTGAAATAATATTTTTAGCAAGCTCTCCAAAGCCGCTTCGGTACCCAGTGATCCCCGTCGTTAATCTACTTTGAAGGTTGATGGATAGCTTGAACAGTTCTACCGGTACAACAGTAAATAGGGATACAGCCATAAAACCCTTAATAGCATTTATGGCAGCGTCTTTTACGTTTCCTCTGCCATACTGGTACTCAATGCCAGTTTCAAACACTGACACCACAAGTCCGGTTACATATAAGGACCAGGCCAGATAAGAAAAGAACAGGATGATGGACTCTATCCATTTTATTGAAAACAGCTCCACGCCCATATTCCCCATTAAGGCAAAAAAATCAGAAAGAAATCCAACTAGCTGTCCATAGAACCATTCGATCATCTGATCCATAAATGTACTAAGAACAAAATCCCAAATGAACAAGAGATAAACCTCCTTTCTCACAATGCAAATAGACAGGCGGATAGAAAGACCGCCTGTCTATGTTCAAAAGAAACTTTCAAGTTTTAGTTTTAAATCAT
Organism: Lacrimispora sp.; assembly: GCF_047605665.1. Lineage (GTDB taxonomy): Bacteria > Bacillota > Clostridia > Lachnospirales > Lachnospiraceae > Lacrimispora. The sequence continues at coordinate 207,570 of NZ_JASGFH010000003.1, forward strand.
CCGAATAATGCCATATAAATATCGTGGTTGTAAATCAACCTAATTCCGGACCACGCTGTCTTATTTCCGGTTCACCTGCTGTCCTTACAATACCGTAGTTCGTATCTTCAAAGCCCAGTTCTTCAATTAATTCCTCATAATCAAGATTATCAGGATTATGATTCCTGTAAAGATTAGCTACCTCACCCAGTTCCTCTCCATAATAAAATTCATAATTATCCAGTTTTTCAGCTAATACAGAAGCCTTTTTTATGTCTACATAGCTTTCATAGTTTAAAATAGCCTTGTATTTGCCAAGATCCCGGATCACATCATATTCTTTCATAGCCCGTGCCAGTTCATTAATTTCATCAAAAGTATATGGCATACCTTCACAATACTCCTCTGCCAGAAATTCATCGATGACGCCATATATGGCCCCCGTTTCAAGATCATAATATGATTTAACTCCCAGCTGTTTGGCAGCAGACTCCAGATCACTCTCACTGGCAGGGCAGTTTATCCATATACCATCTTCTTCCCCCAGTTCTTCAGTGTCACTGTCCACGATGAGTTGAATCCGAAAATACGGTTCATCATCACCCAGAAGCACAGCCCGGTCCGACATAGATATCCCATCATACACCACATTTTCTGACAGAAGTAGATATGCCGTGTTGATGATTTCCACAATAGTGGCATCCGGTTTTTCTGAAATGTCCTTCTCCAAACAGATACGCGTTTGTGAAGACATACGCTGTATCTGCTCTCCCAGACAATTTAATTCCATGATAGATGGAGGATGATCTTTATTTTCAATGATTCCGGCCAGAGCCTCCTGTAAACTGTCTGCAGCTACACGAATATAACTTGTTGCAAGGTGACTATAATTACCACTTCCATAGGGAATCTGGCACCAATTAAGATTTTCTAACATCTCGTACTTATTACATGGATATATGGCTGAGGATTGCTGTCCAGTCCTGTTATTCTGTATAGTCAAACGCATAAACCATGGCTTTTCTTTGTTATTCATTTTCCTCTCCTATATTCAAATATCTATATCCATAAACTTCACTGATTATCTGCCATTATTTTTCATTCCTTAACTCATCTTTTGTTCCTTTCTCATAATCTGCACTCCAAATCCCCTTACTCAATACTGGTTTAAGGTTGGCGAAATATCCTCAGACTGATCATTCATTTGCCGCAGTTCCTGCAAATCAAAGAATGTATATACTTCATCAGCTGAACCACCGTTGTTAATGAATTCGACCAGATCTGTTTTCAAATCGTATCCGAGCAGATCATAAGCTCCCATGAATATACCAACTTCAGCTAAATTACGAATATCCTGAAACCTTCCTCCCATGCTCAAATAGTCTGCGGCGTGAACAATTTCATTTGGGAGTACAATACTTTGGCTGGCATACAAGATACAGGCAATATGGTTGCCATATTGATGATTCACTTTCCTAAATGCATCACATATCTCCTGGACCATTTCAGCAGGAGAAACCTCATACTCTTCATTTAATTCATAAGAAATCCGCATCCATTCTCCGACTTGTCCCTTTTCTCCCTGTAATTCTTCTTCAAGAGCAGAAAGCAGGCGGATGCACTCTGGCATATCCGATGCATTACGGGCTTTATTTGAAGCTATTCTTCTCTGTTCATCATCTTGTGATGGCGCAATGAGTTCCATTTCTTCCTCCGGCTCCAAACCATACTCATTGCGTTCAATATTCCGGACAGATAAAATCAACGCCGGATCTTTCGCGACTGTTTTATAGCGCCAGCCATTAATACCAAGCACATTGAAATTTTTCTGGATATCCGTTAAATATTGTTCTGAATCGGTATACTGCATAACTTCATTATTCTCAAAATAAGTTATTTCTCCAATAATTGGGAGCATACTGCTATCCTTTTTTTCCATATTATCACATCCCCAAAATTGTCCAAACATAAAGAGGTGCAGTTAAGGTGAACACAAGGCAGGCAAATAGGATGGATGGCGCCGCCCACTCAAACTGCCCGTGCTTGCGATAATCGAAATACGCCGTGCCCAACTTTGCAAAGAAAAATACTGCCAGAATTAAATCAATAGCGGGGAATACAACGTTGTTAACAACTGTCTTTATCTGTGCGGAAGCATCCTTCCATGTGCTTTCAATGGCTCCGGCTACATTTCCTGTTCCTGATGCAAATACAGGAGTAATAAGCATCAGGGAGGCCATAATGATCATGCCCACGGCAAATATAATCTTTTTATATTTCTTCATAAAGTCCGCCTTTCTTCCATAGAAAAAGCCATAGGACTATACCCACGGCTCCATTTCTTTTCTGCTTTATAGTTTCATAGTCATATCCATATCCGAAGTTTGTTCTGATAAAAATAAAGATACTTCAATGACCTGCGGATACTGACAAAATTTTAGATCACCTCGAAACCCTTTCTTCAGACTACTAAATTCCTTGGCTTCCGCAAGTATTTCATGGGAACTGTCAGGAGACATCTCCTGATTCCACTTTACCCAGTCTCCATTTTGATACCGCTGTTCCAGCTTTAAAATAACATAATCTTCTGGAACAAAAGCAGGATACTTGCGTAATATCCCCTGGGCATCAACATATGGATTCCCCTCCTTCATGATGGTCATTTCCATAAGCCGTAAGGTGTCTTCCAGTGAGGTACAGAACCAACATTCCCGATCATGGAAACAACTTATTCGGTCATCTTTTAAAATACTATCCAGTCTGTCTTTTTGTGTATAATGATAAAGACAGCCTTTTGGTGCCGGAATATATTCATACGCCATCTCATTATCTCCTTTATGGTTTCTGGGGACTTATATGCCAATCCTGCCATAAATTCCCCCGGATGTTGAGGCTGTCTGTAAGATTAGCTGACAACATTCCTTCTGGAGTCCACGCATCTATAAGCCAAGTATTGACTGTATAAGCCCCATCTGGCATCCAAATCGGTGAGAAATGTGTACGGTTTTTATATGCGGAATAATAATTCTTTTGAAACTCAAACCGTCCGGAACCCATGCGCTCTAGCAATCTCCAATAAGTTTTGTAACCAAATTCCGGAAAATAACTGACTGCATTCTGAGGCTGAGTAACCGCTGAACTCTGATTGGAACTGACACTTCCAGTTACCGTTTGATTAATCCCATAGCCGGATTTCATGGTTCTGCCACTTGATGTGGGGTTTTTGTTGTCACATTTAATACTCATGCCGGACGAAAGGTTAGCCTGGTACGAATCCAGATCAAATTCCCACCACCCATGATCACACCAATATCCATCATCGTCCTCATCATCGCCATCATGCCAGACCCAGTATTCATGCCACCAGGGGCGCCATACAGTCCAACTTGCAAAGGATTTTACTGTCCTGTTAGGAACAGAAGCAGGAGAAAAACTGTCGTTCCGGTCATCGGCAACCGGATTGGGCGGAGTATTTTTTCCCAAATTCACAATCTTCGCATGAATGGTCCCCTTCTCCGTTCTGCCGGGACCGGATACTGAAACAGTAATAGTCACATTCTGTTCAGTGGCAGGAGTAGTCCATTTTACCCATACAATCTGACTGTCACCGTCTGGATAATAGACATTATCTACTTGATAGCTTCGGCCACCAATATGAAATTTAACTCGTGTTGGATGATCGGGATCGGACTGTCCACCACTGACTCTGACCGCAGAAATGACTTCTATGTTGACCCGGTACTCATAATCATAACTGATAATTTCCGGAGATTCTGTTTCTCTTTCCTTAAACCGGATGATACCAAGTCCCAATGCCGATTTAATTTCCTGATTTGATCGGATTCCTGTTCTTGGCCCATCCCAGGCCGGATAACCCAAATCTGGAGTTTCCAAGAACATCGCTAAGGGAAGATTTTGAAAACCAACATTTGGAAGCATGGATCGCAAACCACCGTTTGTTATTTCATCATAAAGGGCTGCCTCTGTGGCTGTCATTCCAAAAAACAAACCCTCATAAGTTATATATGCCACTGGTTCAATCAAGAGTTTGTAATCTCCATTAATAAGAATATCAAAGTCCATTCCAACAGAACTGGCAATCACACGGATGACCTGTTCATCAGTAAAATAACTTTTTATTTCTTCTATATTACTGGCACCAAGACTCTTGCTGCTAATAATCCGGGGTAAAGCCTGAGCCGGATTAATATAATGATAAGGCGAAGAATTAAAGGTTAACACTGCACCATTTTTATATTGCAGCTTGGAAACCTTACCAAAGTGAACTAAACCGGATGGCTTTTTATTCGTTATATCAATTGGTTCTGTTACTACCGCTAAATCACGTTCTCTTACTACCGTAACACGAACTCCTTCATTTCCCGGAGTCCATTTATTGGAACTGTTTCCTGTACTTAAGCCACCACCGCCATTATTAATATTTCCTTCTCCAACTGCAAAGACATTCTGACAAGGAAACACTGATATCATAATAACCAATAAAAGTACATGGAATAAACGTTTCATGAATCTCCTCCAATCAAAAAAGCACAGACATTTCGCCTGTGCCTTGCCTGTATCATTTAGTCCATGATACCAATCTTATTTCCATTTTCATACATGTCTTCAGCTGTCACACCGTAAGCAGCTGCAGTTTCTTCCACCCAACCGAAGCCCGGAACATAGATACCTCCTGCCCCCGTTTCTCCACCTTGTGGCTCGCTGCTTTGAGCGGATTCTGCAGTTTTCGTTTCCGGTACCTCTTCCACCCTGGGGGCTTCAGTCGGAACCATAACCTCTTCATGTTTCACCGGTTCCGAGTCAGCCACAGTTTCTCCATTCGGTTTCTGGTTTGGATTTGTTGTCTTTTCTCTTGGCGGTTCTGCCGGTTTTGTTGCCTCCGTCTGTATTTCCTGCACCACCTGGTCACTCTGTAACGGTAAAGTTTCTGTCTCTTTTTTTGTTTCACTGCTCTCTGCGATAACTGCAGCAACTGTTTTTTCTATTTCTGAACTGGGAACAACCTCGATTTCTGCTTCAGATGAAGTCAGTGTCTCCGTTGCTTCTACCTCAGATACAGGCTTGCGAAATTGACTACTTATCAATGAAAAAAGCAAGAGGATTGCTGCCACTCCACCAGCAATAATAGCTCTTTTCTTCCTGTAATTCATATTCATAAACATCCCTCCTTAGAGCACTTGACAATTATTAAATCACGATAACCTTTCTTATTCATCACCCTACCACAATTATCTCTCAAAGTCTACTTTCATTTTAAACACGGATCAAAAAATTAAAATTTAGGAGTATAACCGGCACTGGTTTTAATTCTGATCTGCATAGGCGGAAGAAGTTTTGTTCCAAAAGATACAGGAACCTCCAGCATTATTGTACTGTCTACCTTAAAACGTTCCGCTGACCTATCACCAGAGGCAAATGGTGCATTGTACATATCTACCTCCAGATTCCATATCTTGAATTCCAGTTTTCCCCCTGATGTACGTTTTTCATGATATCCCCCCCTACTACTCAGACCAAGGATACTATCTATCTGCTCATAAATATCCCCATAATCCAGTGATTCCTCAAAGTCTCCTGCCATCGGCTGATAGGCTCCTGAATATCCTTCTCTCACGCTATGATATACGTCATCATAATTATCATTGACGGCAGAAATAACTGCATCCTGCATGGCATCCCTCACTCCCTGGGCAATGATCATCAATCGGAAATATTCCGAAATGCCACTAAAAATAAGAGTCAGTGCAAGGGTCACAGCAACAATCAGAGGAAAAGACGAGCCACATTTATCGGTAAGCAATCGTTTTATTTTCTTCACATCATCACCTACTTCCAGTAAACTTCTGATTTTCCTACAGCTTTGGCTTTTAGTGTAATTGGAAACGATCCAAATCCGGAAAATAGTCCGATGTTGGTCTGATAGGTAACCGTTACCGTAACTTCCTCATTTAAGTGGATCTTACCGGTGTCAGACCAGGATATGGTGGGACTGAGTCCGGTTTTTTCCCTTAAAAGCTGCTCACGGCGGCTGGTTTCTGTACCAACACGCCCCGATATTTCTGCTTCGCGCATTAACTCCGAAGCAAACGTATCAATTTGCTGCTTTATGATATAAACAGGGAATACACGGACAGCAAGAGCAATGACCAACATGGTACAAAGCACCAGTATCGCAACATCAATGTACCCCTCACCTCGCCGGTTTTTTAAAATTCGCTTCATCACATGTTTTTCCTGCAATCCGTCACAAAGCAAAGTTTGGTGCTTATTTTTCATAGAAAATCCTCCTGAATCAATATGGAAAGATCTATGAGTTCATCATTTTCTCTCCTCACTTCATTTTCTGGAGCTGTTTCAACACAAGATTACGTTCTGCCCTTCACGCAAGTCCGAATCTTCAGCCATTTTATAATCCTCCCAGATTGAAGGGTTTTTGCTTATAAACCACAATACATGAATCAATTCATCGCTTAAGTCAGTGTTATTAAAAGCTAACCATCCGTCCCTTACTACTTCCAGAGGATTTTCGAACCGAAGCAAATACCCCATATCATCAGAGGAGGCGATATCCGGTAAAATATTATAAAGTGTTTTTACAGCAGCAATCTCCTCTGCATCAGACACCAATTCTTCCGCATCCTGAGTCAACCAGTCCCGCAGGAAATTTTCATAATTATCCCGGATTTTCTTTACAAACCTTTCTTTTAAATTCTGATCCTGCATCATGCCGCCTCCTAAAACATCCCGCCGAGAGAATTGACAATTTCAAAAACAATGATTGACATATAAGTTAGTAAGAAGCACATCAACATGGCAAAGGAGAATACACGAATTTTAGAAGGTATTTTCATCGCCTGAGCCTTGAGTCGTTGGAGTTCCAGCTGTTTCATGTCATGGGTAAGCATTTGAAAATATACACTTCCGTCATCTCCCCGTAATATACCAATTAGTCCCCTGGTAATGTCTGAAAGCATAGGAGAATTGATCCTCGCCTCAAACCTGGTCAGTGCTGCTTCATAACTGGAAGAACGCATGTCCGCAGTAAGGATATCCAACTCACCAGCAAAATCCTCCCCGGCATTTTTCTTGAAATTTTCTAACATGGACAATACATCCCGGCTAGCTTTTAACTCCTGGGTAATAGTTGCTACAAATCTGGGAAGCTCCTGTTCAATCTTTCCCCGTTTGGCCTGAAGTGTCTCGTCCGCTTTTCTGACCTCCTTAAAATATACAAGGACTGCCAGAAATACAATGACGGGTGACAGAAGCGGAAGAATCATCAGGGTTGGAAATGCACCAAGTCCGACAACCCCGGCTTTTGCTAATGCCGAGGCTGTGAACAGTTCCGGTGTCATCTGAATTCCTGCCGCTGACAGCACATTATTCATACGCCTCTTCTTGTACTCATCAATCTGAATATATTTTGATATTTTAACCGCTGCTGAATGAAGCAGGGTATCGGATATTTTAGACTTTCCTTTTGCCTGCTTCCCCGCCTCCATCATAGCTTTTTGAGTAGCGAGTTTCGGCAGGCAAAAAATATCGGCGGCAATAAAAAAGAATCCTGCACTAAGAAGGACTCCGAATAAAATCATATAAGCAATCATCCTCTACCTCCGGTATTCGATGGGCTGGGTTAACTTGATAACAAATGCTGTGGAAATAAAAATTACAGCTGCACAAACAGTCAGGATCACCTGCCCCAGTGGAGTATGCATCAGAGTGTGATACCAGTCCTGGTTCAAAAAATACAATAGTGGAATGTTACCTATCACAAGAATCTGCATAATAATAAATTCTTTTCTTGGTTCAAAGACCATATTTTCCAACTCGCCATTAACGATCCGCATATCACTGAGTTTACTGACAATAGGTGTTAAGGTGGATTTTAAACTACGGTCATGCTGGCAGGAAATAAGAGCATCACACCACTCTTTGAAAACTGGATTTTCTATTTTACGTTTTAAGTCGTGAAGAGCCGATATAATATCTGGGTCCACCAATTTTACTCTGGAAGCAAAACTCTGAAAAACAGACAGGACTGGCGGATTTAGGTATGCCACGTTTTCCTCCACGGCAGTGAGAATATCTTCATTCCTGAGATATGCCGTAGTTATAATAGACAGCGCGGTTTCCAATTCAGAGGCAATATTTCTTTTGAAGTGGCTCGCTGTAAGCCTTACCCACCAGAACGGCAGCATCAGAAATCCTGCTGCCATCACAGGCATAAGAAAAAAATTTGAGATCATAACGGCAATCGAAGCACCCGCTGCAAACAGCAGTAAAGCTGTCGCACATATAACGGGAAACCGTCTCTCCCTGTCAGTAACTTTGAGGATTGCCTGCACCTCCTGTATCTCCCTGCGCAGATACGAAGGACGCTGCCTATGAGTCACTTCCTCGATCTCATCTCTCAAGGATTTTGGCTTATCAGCAAGCCGGGCAAACAATGAATTGGTGAATTCCATGGGTGAAATACCAAATAAAATAAATAAACCTGTAATCATCCCGATACAGGCAAACAGTAACATGCTTGTCATGCAACCTCTTCCTCCTTTCTCTGGATCTGATTCAGGATAGTCTGAGGCATTCCATTTTCCAGGAATCGCTTGGCCAGGCTGTCAGAAATTACATTTACCTGTTCATGATGGCCTTCTATAATAAAATTGCTTCCCTCTACACGGTTTTCACTGATAATATACTGGAACAGCGGACGGAAATTTCTCCTTCCATCTGGGAGAATTTCACATTCCTGAATATCCATCAGACGACGATTCTTGTTTTCGAGCTGCTTGCAGAACACGACAATGGGGTATGCCTCAGTAACGTAATCCATAAGGGTCTGATCTGACATATCTACAGCACGTTTACACAGAGACACCATCCGCCGATAGGTACCATCATTGGAATTGGAGTGGATGGTGGTCAGCACTGCCACTCCGGTCCGGGCAGCCTCCTGAGCGGCATTTGCCTCTGCACCACGCATTTCACCCACCACAATAATGTCTGGGTTAAAGCGGAGTGCATAGTCTAAAAGGTCAGTCTGGTCAATGCACTGACGGTCATTGTCGCTGTCACGGGTCAGGGTATGGATGACGGAATTAACTACTTTCCCATCTTTTTCCCGCACCAGGTCCAGTTCACGGGAACCATTTTCAATGGTGTATATTCGTTTATTATCCGGGATGGTGGTCAGCAACCATCCTGCCAGTGTGGTTTTGCCAGAACTGGTTGCTCCTGCTACACACACCGGTATGCCATAACGGAGGCAAAAGGATAAAAAGTCCAGCATGGGTTCTGTTGCCGTTCCACTCCTGACAAAATCCTCTTTTTTCATACTCTGGGGATTTACGATACGAATTGATGCCGATACCCCCACATCCTCATCCACAACAGGACTTTTCAGTGCAGCAATACGGATATTTTTGCTTAAGTGTCCCAACACCGCAGGACTGGCATTATCCAGTACCATACCACTAACATGAAGCATCCTGCGTATGACATTAACTGCATGTTCCGGACTGTCAAAATGCTCATCCAGCTTTACGTTACGTCCATCACTGTACTGTACCTCTATATCACGCCAGGAATTAATATCAATCTCTTCTATCCCTGTTCCAAAGATATATTTTGTGAGGAATCCGTATTCCGCCATTTCGGTGTAGAGAGCATCCATCAGCATTTCCTCACTCATGCCCTGTACAACAATGCGTTTATCCTGAATGTAATTTTTGATATAACGCTTTATTTGCATTTTGGCATCTGCACTGGTTCCGGTGAGCAGGGTACTGTAATTGGACGTAATATATTTCTGTACCTCAGCAAGCACAGTAGAAAAGTCCTTCCCTTCAGCTTCCGGAGTGAAAAACAGGAAATGGGCTCCGCTGTCTGATGAGAAAGAAACAGCTTTTTCTGCCGTATCATGAGGGCTTTCTGATTGTTCTGTATTCTCTGTGTTTTTTTTACATGCCTCTTTTTCCTCTATATAAAAAGATGAGTCAGGGACTTCCTCCATGGTATTTTCTTTAAACAACGAATGACTTCTTTTCTTTCCTAACATCCAAACACCTCTTTTGCTATTTTCTCAATCTCTTTACGAAACTGACGACTGTCTTTCAAGGATAAATCCGCAAGCAGGTTTCCTGCCAAATACTGCTCCTCCAGTTCAAAAGAATGAGGTACCGTAAACGACACAGATCCCAGTGCCTGTCCAACCTGCTCTCCCGCCTGCTGCGGCTTTACATTAGCTGCTACCTTATACTGCTTATCCGCATCCCATTTACTGTCACGAAGCAGAGGAAGCTGACTGGAAAGATAGCTGACCGATTTTAAATCCGCATTGGCAAGACGCAGGACATTGTCTGCTTCCAAAAGAGCCACAGCAGATAAAATATCATTAGCAATATAGCTTCCACAATCGACCACGATAAAAGGAGCCACTTCACGTAGTCCGTAAAGCAGCTCCTTTGCCTGTACTTCAGAGTAAGGGGGATAGCTATATTCATTTTCACCTTTTTTCATGCCCAGCAGAGTGAGATGGCTGTGCCGTTTCAGCGTAACCAGATTGTGTTTAATGAGCAGTTCAGACACATGGGCCGCTGCCAGGATACTGCCCAGTGAATGTTCACTCTGTAGTTCAGATGGCGGGCAGATACAGGGCATCATAGGTGCTGTCATATCACAAAGGAGAAGCACCACGTTATGCTTTTTATCCGCCAGATATTTTGCCAGTTTTACAGCTGTCACAGTCTTTCCTGAACCGGGTGATCCCCAGACAGCCAGCATGCCCCCCTGTATCTCCTGATCCTGATATTCCTCAGCCCCAGTTTTGTGCTTGAAAAAAATACTGTTTTTCTTAAAATTCAGCATTACTGTCCTCCATCCTCCACGGGCTGTTCTACATCAGGCAGCGGAGTAGTCTGTTCGTTGGTTTCCTCCTCCTGATGCACGGGAGGATACAATGCAGCAATCATCTTGTCCTGTGCCTCTAAAAATTTTACAGAATTGGCTGATGTGCCACGATAAACAAGAGACAGATGGAGTTTTCCATCTGCCTCCAGTTCTGCGAGAACCTTGCTCTGCTCCGGATTTACTAATAATGTTACAGTGGAGGGTAGTTCACGGTCATCGTTCTCTGCAGGGGCTTCTCCTGTATTAGCGTCATAACCAGACGAAGCAGTCACCCCAATGACCTCCACATACTTCAGTTCAGGAGGAATGACGGTGGCCCCCTGTTTCCGGTAATCTGCAGCTATAACTGATACAATATCACCGCTTTGGAGTTTTCCGGATAAGCCGCTGGCAAAATTTTTAATGGTTACTGATATAGCCTGCATTGTCCCATCAAGGTTATATAGGTAGGAATTTTCGGCTGAGGGCTTATCTGCAATCTTAGATATCAGGATATAGTCTCCAGGAACCATATCAAAAGATGCATATTTCCCAATGATGCTCTCGGTATCCCTGATTACGTCTTCCGGCAGATTGTATCCGCCGACCTCTGCGGATTTTATCATGTCTTTTGTAATCTCATCTCCCTTATTAATTTCCTTTGCAACTCTCACAATCTCCACCTTCTGGCTCACACTTTTGTTAAAGAGCGGGGTTACTGCAAAACAGATAATCAGGGATAAAAGAATACAAATAATCCCCATCACAGTTCTGTTCCTCATAATTCTCATATGAAATCTCTCCTTTTATCTTAATACTCTGATAACTCAAGTACCATTTGAGCCTCATCCTTATCTGTTGTTGGACGGTCTGACAGCCACCAGTCAAACCAATCCTGGGCGGTCCTGGCATAATCATATATGATACGTCCCTCTGCTTTTCTCGCCTCAATCATTCTTTCGAAGGTTCGGAGGTACTTTTCTTTGTAGCCTGGCCAACGGGCAAATTCCCGTTCACGACCTGCCTTTCTTGCCATTGGACAGCCGATGCAGCCCAATCGGGTAAACCCTTCGCAGTATAAAGAGCACTGCTCCAAATTCCAGTACCGGCTGTAATCCCAGATATATTCATCGTACCAGTCCACGATGGGATTCAACCGCTTTTCTTTGTTCGCATAGCAGACTTCAAACGTCCTGCGGTTCTCCTCATTATCATATGGCATGATGATATTTCTTCCTTTTTTGCCAAATGCGACAATTTCCAACTCATCTCGGTTTTGCGCTCTGGCCCGGCTTTCATGCTTCCTGACACCAAACGATAATAGTGCATTTCCCTGTTCTTGTACCCTCCTCTCCTTTAATTCTGCACAGCAGTATCGGACAGTTCGTAATGGCGGAATCTTCTTTTTTAGCATCAGTTCCCATATAGATCGAAGGTATTTTACACTATAAGCCAAATATCCGGCATCCCGATATTCCTGGAAGTTCTTCCTCTGGAATCTCACAAGTTCCGGAGGATCAATTCCAGTCATGTTATTCAGATAAAAATGTTTTACACCAGCCCTCCGGTATAGATGTCCTAATACCCTGCTGTCCTTTCCCTCTGAACTGCAGACACAGTAACCTCTTGGATCATACTCAAGTGCCAGATTCTCATAATACTGGATCATTTTAATTGCTTCATCATCTGGTGCGCCCTTAAAAAGATGCATTTGATAATTCATTTTAGAAGGGAGCCGATGCGCATCTTCCCGGAAACTCCGACCCCCTTTCTATTATTGTAATTTGTTAAGACTCATTATTTCTTTTACTTGATCCTCCTGATCGTTTTCATGTCTCTGACAATATTCTTCAACTTCTTCCTGGCTTGCCTTTCTCAGATCTACAATCTCAAAATCGCAGCAAAAGCATAATGGACCACGGAGATAAAAATCCGCATAGTCTTCTTCATCAAAGAATTTACGCCCATAATAATTGGAGTGTACATCTGGCTGCCAGTCTGGAATAATAAAAGATTCCTCGCTATAGCTGGTTTTGATATCTACCTTTAACAAGAGCCCTCCCTCCCCGCTACATGGATTGTACCAAGCAGGTATTTTGCTCCTGATCAAGCGAAGTTTTCTGCTCCTCGCTCTGGCGTATGAACTCATCCAAACCAACCATGTAGCGGTCTTCATAAACAATCAGATTTTCCATGCTGAGTTCTTCTTTTCCTTGGAAGTCCAACGGCTCTGCAAGAATAATGCACCCATCTGCATGATCTGATAAATCCCGTAATACAGTAGCGTTTTTTACCTCTGGATACTCATCTGGAGTGCAGACGTCATAACAGTAGTATCCGGCAGGAACCGTTTCATGCTCCAATAGTGCACCTGTTACAATCATAGGGATTCCATTAAGGGTTCCAGGTTCAAAAAGCATTGAGTTAGCATTTACACGTTTTATTGACATACCATTTCCTCCTGTTCCCATTTAATTTTTTATTTCATAGGAAAGCTTCTCCTGCATCAAAAAGATACACACATAGAAATCCTGCTCCCAAAAATGGCACCATGGGGAGTGCCTTTCTCTCCGCTTTCCGTACAATTCGATTTCCCCAATACCACAAAATTACTAGACACAATCCTAATATAAGCCCGGCTATACCAAGAGGAAATCCAAGAACAAAGCCAGAGGCAGCAGTCAGTTTGATGTCTCCTCCCCCCATGCCACCCTCTTTTAAAAGAGCGGCAATAAGCAAAGGCAGGCCAAGTAAAATGCCAAATAGTTTCTCTGACGTAAAGGTAAGAAAACCTGTCAAAAGTATAAAAAAGCATAGACTGTCGGGTATTATTCGTTTTTGGATATCCCATAGCGATGCAGCTAAAAGCAAAGAAAAAAACAGCACCGCTTGTGCAATGCTGTCAGCCCCCATAATTAAACATTTCCTTAATGCGTTCCGTAAGTGTGGGAAGTACTGTTTCACCAAACAGGGAATAAAGTCCGCCAAGTACCAGTGCTCCAATTACGACAGCCATCAAAATCTTTACGGCAGTATCTACGTAACCTTCCGCACGGTTATTAGAGATAGCTGACTTTGCTTTAAACAGCATAAGTCCGGCAGAAGACATCGCTGTTCTGGTCCCTACTGTGGCCTCATCTTTTGCTCTTTTTAAAGTTTTAAACATAAACGTTTCCTCCATTATTCAAAATGATAATTTACCGAATAGGTAATATTACTTTTGTTGTACATGCAATCGTGATTTGTGTAGTAGTAAAATTCCAGCCGGGTATATACTCCTGCACCCAGAGTACGATTGAATGTAATGCCATTTGTGGTAGTTCCATAGTCCAACTGATCCCACTGCCCGGTCAGCTTGTTATAGCCCCTCACCCTTCCAAAGTCAGAGCCACTATGTCCGCTGACAGGCGGTACGGTAAAGGTATATGCTGTAATTGTTGCACCTTCAAGCCCATTTTCCATAATCACCGAATCTGGGCCAGTCAGAGTCATTCCGCCTCCACCATTTGATGATGCAACAAAAAATACTATTGCTGCCCATGGAGATTCCGCACCTGTAGAATCCACCGCTTTCACACGCACCAGATTCCTTCCAAGCGGATAGGCTTGTGTCTGGGCATTTCTGTTTTCCCAGACGAGGGTAACTGGATCGCCATCTGGATCGCTGCTGGAAGCAGTAATGGTGACCTGCGTTCCCGGAACCACGGAGTTGCCTCCCGGACTTCGACTAATGACCGGTGTTGTAGGAGGCGAGTTTGTAATGGTAAAGGTTTTGGATACCCATGCCGAATAAAGTCCGGTAGAATCCTTTGCCCTTACCTTGATGGTATGAGTACCTGCAGGATAACGGTTATCTGTTGCTTTGTTATCCCACTCTAAAGTGGTTGTGTCTCCATCTGCATCCGCTGCCGAAGCACTGATATTTACCAGAAACTTTCCACTTTGTGCATTTCGGGTAGGTGTTGCCGATAACGTAACAGTCGGGGCTGTACTGGTAATAGTAAAAGTCCTGGAAGTCCAGTCAGAATAAGCTCCCGCCTCATCTCTGGCCCGAACCCTGATGCTGTGTGTGCCAACTGTATAATAACCATCTGTAGTTGTACCTTCATATTCTAAGGTCACAGCATCTCCATCCGGATCTGTGGCACTGGCGGTGACATTTACAAGGAATTTCCCTTCCTTCATCGTGCGGGTCTGATTGATGGTTATCTCTGGTGCATCAGGGGCCATATTGGTGACTATGATGTTCTCCGAATGCCTGGTTATGCGGCCGCCACGATCTGTTATAGTTGCATTCAGCGTAAATATGCCGGTATCACGGATAGATATCTTACCGCCCTCATCCCCCAGTAATCCGGTGTACTGTGCCTCTTCTCCGTTCTTTTTCAGTTCCCAGACAACATGGTTGGTGCCAAGATTCTGCACATCCTCGGCAAGAACATCCAATTCTGTGCCATAATGAATAGCTCCCGGCATAGAAAATCTGTACTGCACTACCGGTAATATGAGAATACTCTCACTATGGGAATAGCTGCGTTTCAGATAATCGGTCATTGTTGCAGTAAGGACATATTCACCTTCGGATTGAAAAGTAATTTTTCCACCATAGGCATTCAGTTCTCCTAAAAGAGCATCTGAAAGAGATAAATCCTTGCCGTTTCGGGTAATGGACCACTCTAAAGGAAGTACATTATTATTTCCATGGGTTCTCAAGTCAATGGTTGTATCCGTATGGGCCAGATCAGGAAGATCGAATCCTATATTTAAAACAGGAAGTACCTCACATTTACCACCAGTTTCATACAGAAAGACCCGCCCGGTCGCATCAGTAATCCTTGCCACCAGTTCATAAAGCCCAGCTCGCTTAAAACGGATTGTACCTCCCTCATTGGTAAGACGCCCACCTACATAGGTAGACCAGTTTTGGAAGCCAAAGGTGTTATCAACAAGCCATTCAATGGTGAGATCATCAATATCTGCCGTATCGGTCTTTACCGTAATATCACTGTCTGTATGGGCATATTGGGGCAGACTGTAGCTTACCTTAGGAACTGGGTAAACTCTAAAGTCCTGCTGATAGCGGTAAGTCCTTCCTCCGTCATCGGTGAATTCAACTTTTAGAGTATAATTCCCCTTCTGTTTAAACCGGAGTCTGCCGCCACTGTTATCCAGTTCACCTTCGGCCACCTCTGAAAATACAACTTCTTCTCCTTCTGACATAAGTGACCATTTGGCAGTATGGCTTTCAATTTCATCAAATACAGCTTCTACGATGACGCTCTTATCCGTATGGAAAATTTCCGGCAGATAAAAACCTGCAGAACCAACAGGATAAGCAGTAATATTTACCGTATCAGAAAATATCCGCCCAGTTGTATCGGTCACGGAGGCAGTCAGGGCATACACTCCCCTCTCCTTAAAGCGAACACTTCCTTCCGATAAATTACCTTCAATATAGTCGGTAATCTCTACAGACTCACCGTTTCGGGTCAACCCATAATCAAGTGCCAGCCCGTCTGTCTCTTTTGTTTCTGCCTGTAAGATAATGGTTCTATCGATATGCGTAACCTCCGGTAAAGTCAGCTTTATCTCTGCTACAGGATAAACGATAATAGATCCACTGGCTGTAATTCTTTTTCCCAACTCATCCATGATACTGGCAGTCAGATCATATTTACCCGGAGACCGAAACTGCACGGTTCCGCCTGTGGATGTAAGTTCCCCATTCAACACATCAGAGAGAGAAACTGACTTACCATCGCTTCTAATCGACCACGTCACTGCATTGTTTCCAAGATTTGAAGTCCTCAGATTAATCTCTACTGAGCCATCTGTGTGAGTGGTCTTTGGCAGAAAAAAAGAAGCAGTTACCACCGGATAAATGGAAACCGTCTGCTCATAAATCGCTGTTTTACCTCGCCTGTTTTGTGCTGTAGCAATTAACGTAAAGCTGCCTGTTTCCTTGAACTTCACACTGCCTCCCTGTTCGGAAAGTGTGCCAGACAGCACGTCAGACAAAGAAACCGGCAGCCCATTTTTTGAAATCGTCCAGGTCACACTCTTTACATAGCGGCTTTCTGGCTGGATTTTAATTTCTGTATTGGTATAGGCGGTTTGAGGAAGGATAAAGTTAAACTGCGGTGCCGGAATATAGGAAGAACCTCCGCCGGGTTTACTTAAAGTACCAGGATTCTTGGGTTTATCCTCCGGATTTTGATCTGTAGGACTTTTCGATTCTTCAGCCATTATCTGATCCTCTGTATTTTCCGATTCTCCTATTTTGTCACTGGCTTCATCATGAGTAACTTTTCCTCCCGATTTTGAATTTCTATTAGACTGCCTTGTTGCAGTACCATACTTTTTGCCTGCCTGCATAGACCCCTGATTCGCATCAGACAAATCATCTGCATCAGGAAAGCTAAACCATACGGCAAAATCTTCCGGATACACTGCTCCGCCATGAGCATTTTCTTTTACAAGATTATTGTTGGCATTCTCTGTCCAGCGATTTTTCCCTCTTTTAAACAGCAGAGGAACAGCAAAAATAATTACTAACAGAAGAAAAAGTACAAGGCAGAGAACCAACAGGGTACTCAGACGCTTTTTCTTTTTTTCTTTCATAAATACTGCCTCCTACATTCCGCCCATAACAGGCTGACCCTGCTCCTGTTGAGGAGGAGAAGCCTCCTGTAAATATGCCGTTTTCTGCCCCTGTTCCAATGTCTGCTGATAAGCTCCAATTACCGCTTTATCAAACTCTGCCTTTGCTTCCTTGGTGCATGGAAAGCAGATATCTTTGTATTCATTACCTGATTTATAACTGGGCATAGATACAAAAAGGCCTTTAGTTCCTTCCATAATCTTGACCCCCCGGACAGCAAAATCCCCGTGAATGTTTACAGAAGCGTTGGCTCGAATAGTACCCTCTGGGTGAATGGAATGGATTTTCACATCAAACTTTGGGGCGGTTTCCTTCATTGTTTTAGTCATGGTATAAGCTCCTTTCTGAACTTTGGGCAGCTTTAGCCGCCTTGATTTTTAAAAGCTGAAACATTAAATTTCTTCCTTTCATACCAAATTAGGGGCATTAAAAACAACCAAAGCTGCTTTATATTCCCATATCCATATTGAGTTGCTGTTCCCTTTGCTCAAAATCAATTGGCCTGAATGTCTTACGATCAATATAGTAAAACTCACTTCCATCTTGCTCGTACAGTTCAATCACATCGGACATTGAAAGAGGATTACCACAGTAGCCGGGAGGCTGACCATTGGAAAACCTTTCATAGATTGTTTCCAGATCGTTGGTACCAGGCTGTCCGTCATATGCTATACAGTAATCCTCCTGAACCGGAGGACCAAACTGCTCCACCATGTCTGCATAGCTGATGAATTTCATTCGCACATCGACCTCTGGACAAAGCTGCCAGATGCGGACACTTTTAAGCGACACAGCATATTCTTCCTCTCCCTGGCGTTCACCAGAGAGAATCCGTTCCATTACACCTTCTGTCCACCTTGGTGTAAGTCCCCGGCCTTTCAACCAATGAACCATTTCCGCAGACTGGAAAATGCGGTCAACCACAGCTTGATTCTTTTGTGTGTACCCCGCAGGATTACCATAATAAGAAATCAGGCCATTCTGGAGCATAATGCCTGGCATAGTTTCACCTCCATCAATTCATTTCCAGCCCTCCCATACCAGAAGGCTCCTGTTTTTGTTTCTGATATTCCATCAGCTTTTCTTTTGCCCAATCAGGCAGAAATTCTTCCTTGAGGATTCCTACAAAATCAGAGCGGTTCCAACGGGTATTTTCGCCATCGTTTAAACAGATGGAAAAAACTGCCCGCCCAGAAGAATCCGGATGACAGCCAAATCCACCGGTTGCAAGCCAGAGTTGATTCTGCTGACTCCAGTAGCTTTCTTTCATGATATCCAGAGATATGACCAGCACCTTTCCGGTATAATCCAGATTTTTTGAATTCGGCTCGCAGTGGCTATGATCAAACAGTCCAAGTCCCTGGTAGGCACGGCGGTACTGATTGATAAAGCCATCTAACACTGCGGGATGGCTGTCTACGACAAACTCCATATTATTGCTTAGATTTCCCAAATGATTCTTGTTCTCCGGGATAAAGGCCGCCTCTGCCCACAGCTTATTCTCACGGGAAAAGCGTCCGTCATGATCCTTATGCTGAACGGTATTTGCCAGTACCCAGCTTACCCGCCGAAAGCCATACAACGCAATGACACGTTCCGCACATTCAGCTTTCAAATACTTCCCATCAAAATCCTGGCAGATAGCTTCTCTGATTGCCTCCTTGCAGGCAACGTTCTCTTTATGGCTTTTCCGCCATAAAGAGACCTCTTTCAACCGCTTTGCTTCCTCCAGGGAGTAAGGATATACAGATAAAAAATCAGCTGCCATAAATAATTGCCTCCTGCATAATCAACTCATCAAGTTCCGCAAGGCATACACCGCTCTGTGCTAATATAGCAAGGATACTGGGAGGAACATCCGTGATGCCGGATTGCCTTTCGGCCTCTACCACTGTAATTTCTCCATTGCCCCCATCTGCATAGGCTTCTAGCTTAGTTCCCTTGGGGATACCCGCGGCCTCCAGAATATAATCAGGGATGTGGATATTCTGGCTTTCATCCAATAAGTCGTGGCAAAGGGAACAGTTTGCCACCCATTCCACCGGACCATCGTCGCATCCATGGAGAGAGGCACAGGATTCATCACATTCATTGATGCCTTTACAAAGTTCCGGTCCCTCATCACCGCAGTGATTACAGATACCACATGCTTTTGCAAGATCCACAGTCAGTCCTGATGCAATTTCACTAAGTGCATGGATTGCATTTATCAGTTCCAGCGCGGTCATCTTATCTCTTAAAATAATAAGCACATCCCTGACTGCATGGATCTCCAACGTTTCTTCTTCCGTGAATCCGCAAAAACTGCAGGCACATTCCGGGAGCATCAATTCAGGCTCATTCTGATCCTTTTTATTTTTCATTTGGTTATCCTCCTTTAAAATATCTATTCGATAATAAAGCTTTTTTTCTGTTTTACGATCCTGGCAGTTTTATTTATGTCTTATAAGAAGAGGGAAAATACAGCCAGCCTTCCCTTTGTCTCATTCCATAAACCCATCCTGATCAAAAAGGTTTAATTGCGCTGGAGCGTTCTTACTTCTCTCCTGCATATCATAATTTGCAATAAGAATCTCAGGAAACTGCGCCCCATTGTCATATCTTTGTTTGATGTTATTAATACGGATATAGGCATCAATCTGGATACCCGGCGCATCATACAGTTCACGAATAAAACCGCAGTCATTGTAAGACAGCAGGAATTTCCCTTCAATTCTCATCAATGCATCACGGAGCCGGATATGGTCCTCTTTGCGAAAACCATCCTCCCCTACATTCTTGTAATAGCCTTCGGTTTCGTAATACGGAGGATCACAATAAAAAAAACTCACCGGACGGTCATACTGCCGGATAAGTTTTTCAAAATCCTTATTTTCTATAACAACCCTGGCAAGTCTGCGATGTGCCTGTTCAATAAGCGGAAAATTGGAACGTATATCATGGGGCTGACTGCCAAAACTGGTAAGGCCCGAAGCATAGCTGTAGCGGATAAGCTGATAAAAATATGCTGCTTTTTGCACGTTGCTTGCAGGGCTGTCGCGGGCAAGGGCTTCCCGCGTCTGGTCAAAATCTTCTCTAGAATTAAGAACATACCGTAAGGCTTCCATGAGTTCATCCGGTTCTTCCCTGACACAGTGATAGAGATTGGTCAGCAGGCTGTTAAAATCATTGTAGACCTCAAAATCATTGCCCGGAGGTTTGTGGAACAAAACCCATCCGCCGCCGCCAAACACCTCAATATATCTCTCGTAATAGATGGGAAACAGAGTGACAATCAACTCACGCAGAGATTTTTTTCCCCCGATCCATGACATAAAGCTGTTCAAGTATGATCACCTCCCTCCAACGCCAGACATATCTGCCCATCATCTGAATAGAGGCTCCTGGCGTATATCAGCCCACTGCGTGCCTGTGCAATTTTTGATATCCGGCTGGTAAGCTGCCGAATGGTACGGTTGAGTTCTTCCTCATTTGCTGCG
Source organism: Lacrimispora sp. (assembly GCF_047605665.1). Taxonomy (GTDB): domain Bacteria; phylum Bacillota; class Clostridia; order Lachnospirales; family Lachnospiraceae; genus Lacrimispora. Next base: position 228,600 of record NZ_JASGFH010000003.1, read on the forward strand.
TAAAAATATCCATAATCAGAACTGCAGATAGGAATCCCCTTTACACGCAAGCGGCTTACGACATCACGAAGTTCCCGGCTGCGGATGCCAAACGCTTTTTCCAACTTTCGGCTGTGGGCGGCTTGATTTTCTCCATGATGGAATCTTTTCATATATGAAATAACTTCTGTGTCCAACATCAAATGTCTCCTTTTCCCAGGCCATCTTCCGAAAAAAGGCACAAAAAAGCAGGGCCGCTACCCTTTTGGGGAAAACGGCCCTGCTTTTTCATTATGAAACATGACAGATCTTTATCCGTCTTACTTTATAACACCCAATTCTCGAAGAATTGAGATACAATCCCTGGCTCCCTGAATGTACAGGATTTTCTGGAATTCAGCATCTATCTCCGCAGACTCGGACATAAATTGGCGGATCAATTCTCTGGTTTCCGCACTGATTCTGATACAATGCTCTACCTCCTCGCTAAGCGCTACAACCCGTTCAAGTCTGGCATTCAATTCCGGTGCAGACTGGCGTATCTGTGAAAAAATGGTTTGTGATCGTTCTTCAATGCTTTGTTCCAACAATTCCTTGAGATCTTTCTCCATATGCACGCCTCCTTTCTGCACAACACAATGCCACACCTTTTTGAAAATAGCTATACCACAAGTGAACAAATTATATAGGGAAAAACAATCCCTGTTGATGGTTGTATGGTTTAGAAAATTGATATACAAACTCCTTGTCATTTCTCGAAATATAGCCATGGCAACCCGGCTGTAACCCACCCTGCATAATTTCATTCCTGCAATATGCAGCATAATCAAAATATAAATTCGTGACAGAATCAGGATTGATAGGGATAAGGGTATCTTTTCAAAAGACTCACCTCATTTCAACCGTTCCATCCAATCGGGCGGGAGTCTGTTTTTCTTCCTGCTGATTGTTATGGCAGTGTTCCAGCATTTCAGAAACCTTTTGGGGAACACAGGTAAAATCGATATGAATGTCACATTCAAGAGAAACGGTATACCAGTAATCATATGGAATATACACATTTGATAAATATTGGAATTCACCAGGGTCCATTTTACTGCCGCCCTGATCAATCACACCTTTGGGTGAAAAAAAGAAGGTTCCCCAGTGCTCTCCTGAAGCCTCTAAATCAAGCGTTACAATTCCAAGTCCGATATGCCCTGTATTGCGCCCCCTTATGACAGCAGGTAGTTCTACAAAGTCATAACTGCCTTCCTCCAGGTTATCTGTGTGGTAGGCTTCAATAAATGCATCATGTAACTTTTTCAAGATTTCCTTTGCATATCCATCATCATTGGAATTACAGGATTTATCAAGCTTTAAGAAATCTATGGAAGGAAGAAGTGCATTTACCTTATCAATAAATTCAGCCTGTAAGTTCTTATTATCCATTCTCTATTTCACCTCTATCCCATTCTCATGCTCTGTTCGGGGCAATCAAGACATTGCTTTACGGTTTGTCCATTATGGGAGACAAGTATTCCATATTCTGTTGCAAAAGCGCCCTTATGCTCCATGAGTTTCTCTCCATAACAATATAAATCCGTACATTTAAGCAGTTCTTCCCTTAAAGGAACCGGAATCTTTTCAAGTTCCAGCCGTGCATAGTCTACAGGAGTTGCAAGTTCCTTCATCAAAGAAAACTCCTTCGTCCAGGAGGCAAGTTCGAGTGCCTCCTTAAAAGAAACATTTTCCTGACATGTCTCCAGTATTGCTTTGTAGGTAAGTAAATCGCCCGCTTCATTCAATTCCTTCAGTTTTTCCGAAAGTTCGTTAACAAGATTGTAACTGCTGCCATCTGTTTCTTCAAAATGATGATTAATCTCCTCTGTCAGCAAGGGAATAATGCAATCCACAGCTATAAGCATACATTCCTCCAGTGATGCAGCACCAGATTTTTTCACTGCCTGAAGCAGTTCATCATCACTGGCAGGAAGTCCCAGAATTGACACCGGATTATCAATCCGCAAGCCATTTTCACTCTCCCTCTTAATTTTAATCAGCACTGTATAATCAGGCATATAGCAGGGAATAGCATCTCCACTTTTGTAAATCTGGATAATCTCAGCATCTTGTACGACATAACCACTGGAGGTAAATATGCCCCTTTCCTCCTCATGCATCTCCTTTCCTATTTTTTCATTGTCCAACCAGGAGAAGATTTTATCAGGTAAATCTGTCAGTTCAGAAATAAAGTCGTTATCCATATAAAACTGTCCAAGGGCCTGGTCATCATATATATTGTAAAGGATTCGGCAATCCTGCATGCTATGAGTCATATTGATAAGCCGTTCCACATCAACTGGTTTATTTTCTGTCCGAATAGCCTCCATCCTGACCATACCCTCGAAACAGTCCAGTTCCCATTGTTGAAGTATTTTCAGCCGTTGGGCCAAATGATTTAGTTCATAAATGTTAACGCTCGGGCTGATATACTTTGGAAGATACTCCAATTTGCAGCCACATACCTCTGAGGAATATATGACGTTCCCATCGGTTAAACGGGCCTTTTCCAGCGCATCTGCTAACTCGTAAGGGGTCGCGGGCAGCATGACGATAGTGGCTGTATTGGTTCCAAATAAACCTGGACGGCTGATCTCAACCCGGAATATCCAATCTGGTGTTTCAGATCTGCCAACCACGGCATTTACAATTTCCCAACCGAAAAAAGCGCCTTTTATCATTGTTTTTTCATCTGCGGGTGTAACACCGCCAAGTTCATCGTTTTTCTCGTCTGCAATGATACGATTTTTATACCGGTCACCACTATCCAGAGGCGATTTTATATATCCCGGTATTCCCTGGGTAATAGTAACAAGCCTTCCATCATAGGGAAGAACCGCAAAGCACTTCTGGGGCAGTCTGTTTATTTCTCTGCCTTTACTCAAGCTTCATACCTCCCATCTGCATATTTCGTTTCATTTCTTCCTGTGTTAAAAGGCTCCAGCTTTTTCCACTGTTCCACAGACTGACATACATTTCCCCTTCTTCCGTTTTAATAGGCCGCTGCTCTACTCCTTTTCCTAATCCATCCGCTGCCTGATTAGAAACATCTTCCTTAAGCTGTTCCAGTTCTTTCTCAGACAATTCACCATAAACCTGGCATTCTGCCACGCCCATCAGTTGGTTTGCTACCCGCTCCACCTTAAAGACATAAGACTTCACTTTACGGTTTACACTGTCATCTTCGCTGTAATAGACCATAAGCCCCCGCTCCGCTTCCTCTGGTAATTGTTCACGAAGGAGTTCCGAAGCAATTATATCCTCATATTTTAGAACATGGTCAGCATTAAGTTCTGTCAGGTCATTTTCGAGATCACCATATTCGTTACGCATATGGCCATTAATGGTCAGTGGCATATATAGCCTAAGCGCCTGTAAGGGAGGCAAAACAATTGAAAAGCGGTCTTCTCCGGGTATGAGTGCCAGAGTACGTCCATTATCCCATTTCATGTGCATCTGGCAGGCATCATCAATAAAATCAAGAGTCCCTTCTGTACCAGGCGGTACAGGATCATAAGGATCATTCATTGATATCAATTTAATGCGGGTTCCTGGTGGATATTTCTTCCTCATAAGTTCTGCTTCATCTGAATTATATTTCATTCTTCCAAGCCTCCTATCTTTCTGATTTTTGGCAGCTGCTTTTAACCGAAGCTTATCACATCCGGTTTATTCTATAGCGTTTGCTCTCCCAGTTCCATACTTTCGTCAGGTACCTGTTCAACGATTTCATTCTTTAGTGTTTCAACCGCCTGGGCAATGATAGGATCGGAAGAAAAACTTGCGAGGAAAACATAATCCTTTAAGAAACGCTGTTTTCCATCTAAGGTGATAATAAGATCCACTGCTGCAACTTCATCTTTCATCACACCCAAACGCTTGTTATTGCTATTTATATCATTATAGATTCGGATAGCTTCTGGAAGTGTAAGGCCTCTGTCAACCTTCTCGCCTGGTGTATTGTAATCCTGAAACACAAACCAGCTGTAGTTATGGGACCTTGTATGATCTGCAGCATTTTGGAGCATTTGCTTTCCTGTTTCGGTGAGTCCAAATTCCTGCTCAGGATTGGATTGTTTCATATTTATCTTCTGAACATGCAGGTCAAATGCAGTCAGATATGCGTGATAATCACCTCGCCCTGGACTACACCGCAGACAATATCGGTAGTTTTCAGTTTCCATGACATATCCGTAATTCTGCCTCCAGCCACCTGAAATCGCACCATTATGATTGGCACAGTAATGGTACATAGCCCTTAAATCTTTTAAAGGACCGTTTTCTCTCAGTTCATTGACCAGTTCCTCCAATTCTTCTCTAAACTGGGGGCTGTTTAAATCTTCTTTTCCACGAGGCCACCATGTATGCCAGAACTCTTTTCCACCACTTCCGAAATCAATCCGCACATGGCCAATCATTCCCAGTTCTATATCCCTTTCCTTTGTAAGTGCATAAAAAAGCCCTGCTTCTTCTGACAAAGCAGGACGGAAAGTAAATTTAGGATTACCGGGCAGGGATTCTTTTTCCTGTTTCCCATTCGTTTCTGTAGGGGGGGAAATATCTCCCTGCTTTTCTTCTCCGGGATTAACACACATAGTATTTGCTCCTTTCCGACAGAATGTTTTTAACCTGCCTACATGCCATATTCCATACCCATCTCTTTGTTCTCTTCATCAATACTGATGAGATTTACATAGTCCATAAGCACTGAAAGTGCTACAATAAAGCTGTCACTCTCTTTTATGCGTGAACACATTTCTTCTGCTTCTTTTTCCATGCCATGTTCTCGCAAAGTCCGGGAAGCAATCCCCATCAGGTTGAAGATATTCCCATCGGCACCAATAATTGGGCAATCCGGTTTTTCCGTTTCCAATTTCTGATCAGGGAGGACTCCCAGATAATTGTGTAAATAGTCTGATAACCACATCCCGCCAAACTGTTCATTGGTTTGAAGCCTCCATATCGCAAGCTTTCCGAGGTCTAACTCAATACTGTCCATATGAAAGATCAAGTTTGTGAGACCATCATGCTTAAAACAGGACACTTCTTTGAACGTATCCCCCTTCAGCAATATGCCCTGTTCGGTCAGAAGTTTATTGATACCGTCAATCCATTCCTGAGGATCACCACCACAACCCTGAAGTACGAGACCTTCTATATTGGTCATCTTACTGACATCATTTACTGTTATTTCATTCATCTCTTACATCCCTCTTTTTCTATTTACAGGCTTTTACTTCAGCTACATATTCATGCAGAAATCATCTTTCTGTATGCTGTCATTTTCTATCAAGTTCTGAGGCACTTGGTCTGTTGAGAATAAATCCATCAGAAACTTCTTTCCACCGATTTGGCAGGCCATTTGGAATGCTTCATTAAAATCAACAAATTTTTCCTTTTTCATTACATCAAAAAATGCTTCACCAATATGAGGCAAAGCACCTTCATAAATCCCAAGTTCCAATATACCATCTTTTGATATCTGAATATAAACACCATCTTCTCCGCCTGTGTAATACATGACACCCCGTCCGTTCAGGCGAAATATACTATCCTCCACCCATTTATGGGTACTACCTGCCGTAATGGACAGCCAACACTCCCATTCTTGTTTATCCATTGCTCTCCTTCCTGCATATTTAGTAACTATCGTATTATCCAACCACCTATATCTCCAATAAAAAATTAAAATTTATATATATTTTTTGTACTGATGGTTATAAGAAGAAATAATAAAATAGTTATCCCATTTTCATTTCACAGGACTTTTGTCTTATATCTTTATCAACCATATTAATTAAATCCTGCTCTACACAATTGCGTCTTGCCACAAAACCACCTGGAGTATATGCACCGTGATGTTTTAAACCATATTCTACACCGATACGGGTATAATCCGGATCAGATATAGTGCTCTTATCGAAGTTCACAATGCTTGACTGGACAAGAAAAACTCCTAGTTCAGAAATACTGGTGGCCTTAGAAATCAGAATATATTGATCCAGTCTCCCTCCAATATTTATGACATCATCCAAATCTCTCACATCTTCGATGTCCAAAGCCCCCTCAAATATGCGGCACCCATCATTTTTTAAACTCCCGATGACTTCTGCAATTTGATTCATCTTTTTGAACTGTTCGGAATCATTTATATCTGCATTCTTGAAATGTTGTTCTATGCCCCACACATCGCAGACAACCTTGACTATACGGGTAGAAGCAACATCACCACTTATACAATCCAATGATCCCCATGCCTCACCGACCTCACCTGGAGTGGCAGGCAAAAATATACATACTTTTTCACGGCTATTGCCCCTTGTCAAATAAAGTTTTATCAAAGATGCATTCCTCCAATCTCCATCTTCTGTAAATCATTTTGACCTAGTATTTTCTCCACCTCAGGCGTGTTTCCTTTGTATGCAATGTAACCATAATCAGTAATCACTCCATTTTCCATTTGAATACGTTTCTCCCCATATTTCTTGAAATCAAAATATTCTGTCAGATCCTCATCGATTTCATATTTACCGGAGCCTGTAATCATATACCTTCCATATTCCTCAGAAGTTTTTATTCCAGGGATTACATCAAATTCATAGAAATTATCTGCCAGTATAACTAATTCCCCCGGAGTCTCTGGGCATGCCATCTCAGCAATAGCCTGAAAAGCCTTCTGTGATGCCTCATCAAAGCATGCATAATTCTCCGCCAGCTTATTTACCGTATATAGGTGTTCGAACAATAAGAATTTCTCCGTCAAAAGGTTGTAAATCTGATCATTTAACTCATCCCACTCCAGTTGGGTCGTGCAGTAACAGGGGATATTTAATCCCATTCGGTTTATCGCCTTATCAATCTCCACTTCACTGCATGGCAGATATAAATACTCCTGATTCCCGGAGCAGGGGTTTTCTTCAGGTTCCAGAATAACAGTGGCCACATCAGCTCCACTCCAACAATACCTCGGAAAATTCTTACCATCATATACTAACTCCGGTATATTGTCTGTGGAATATAAAACGCCATAAGGTGTGATAACACCTCTTTTTCTGTTAAAGAGTTCTCTGCCTATAGCTGTAAAATCTATATTCTTTATTTCCTCCACTGTCATCTCTGTACGACGATCTAACTCATATTTCTTTCCAATAGCGGCAATATCAGAAAAATCGTTAATTAATGAATAACAATGGAGATTGAAGGTGAGATTAATCAGATCTTTCACCTCATCCAGCCTTTCATGTTCTGCTACTGCATAAAAGGTTGTTAGTTCATTTTTATCAAAACTATCCATTCTTTTAGCAAGGAATTGAATTTCATCTGCATTGACCAGTTTTCCTATCAATGCCTGCAATCCTCCCTTTTCATTGCGCACCGCTTCAACCAGGCATTGTTTTTCAGTTGTAATACCAATACCAAGTCTATCCATCTCTTCTTGCAGGTCTGGTTCAGAAGCAGGGAATGAAATGGTTGCTGTACAATTAAAAGGGGCATCAAGTTTCCTAAGCTTTATTTCTAACATTATCTTCCCTCCACTCTGTTTTTCTGATGAATTTTCTGCATTTCGGTTCTGAGACAGTTTCCCTCAGATCTGTGGCAAATGAATCCAGGAGAAGGATATGGGCAATCGCCGCAGCTTTTGAATGGTCCTTGAGTCCTTTTATCTGAAGGTATTCTTCCTGTTGTTATCAGGACATCTGAATCATAACAAGCCTGTTTTTTATTTCTCTTATAGCGTATTAACATCATTTGCTCCTTTCTATCAAAACAAAAAAGCCGGAAAATAGAAGTGCATTTCTGTACCTCAATTCTCCGGTTTAATAATTGGTTCCGAATTTAGTAAATAATCATAGCTATATTTCTCTCATACCCCATATCTATACGCTCAGTTTCAGTTCCGGCCATTACGTCTTTAATGAAATTTATGATTATGCCTCTCTCTTCCTATGTTTTCATTAGAAAGGTATCATTTCTGTGCCTATTCATCCAAACGCTAATAACATTTGTTACTTGCTAAAACTGCATTGAAGGGCCTTGCATAATTGACTGTTCGGTCGGTTCAAAATCGACTTGTTTGAAACCACGGTGATCAACAAAGTAAAAGGTACTGCCGAATTCATCATATAATTCAAGCACATCGCTCACCGAAAGGGAATGTCCGGCATAACCGAGTGGATGGTCGTTATTGAATTTGGTATAAAGAGTCTCCAGATTATTCTTTTCCACCGCACCATCATACACCTGCTGGTAATTGGCTGGATCAGGCGGACCAAACCGCCGGCATACTTCGTCGTAGCCAAAAAATTTCATCCGGATGTCAGCGTCTGGATGAAGCTGCCAGACACGACAATTTTTCAATGCCTGTCTTTCACAGTTATCTTTTGAATCGCTTGCCAGCTGATCAAACATCCCCTCTTTCCAATTAATTCCGTGGATGTTACTCTGTTTATTGAAAAACTCATTTAGTTCATTTCCCTCAAATTTTGGATCAACCACAGCCTGTCCATCTATCACCTTACCAACACGCTTGCCATAATAGACAATAACGTCGTTTTCGATACTAATCGTTTTCATATCTTCTACTCTCCTTTTACATCATTGTCATTCCGCCATCCAACTTATGATTCTATGATCTAGCCCATAACGCTCCCAAGAACGAAATCCCATATAAACATTTGAAATTCACCCCCTTCAATTTATTAAGCTGATTAACATAGGTTCTCCTTTCTGAAAATAAAAAAAGCCGGAGAATCAGAGTGCTTAAATCGCACTTCGTTCTCCGGCCCTATCCATTTTTCTATTATATCTCTCTTCTGAAATATCCTATATCTCAAAATTTTTTCTGCATCATTTTGAGGGGCATATCTGTAAAATGTCGTTCTGCATCAGTATTTTTCGCTGAAAAAGGGGCTAAAAATCGTGCATTTTTCACCCCGATTTTAGCCCTTTTTTTACTCTGAAACCACTATATCTTGTGGTCAACGCCTACTTTTTGCTTTCCAAACCACAATTCTGCATCAGAACCACGCACTCAACGTGACTACTCCACCCAAACATATCACACCCCCGCACCTTCACCGCCTCATATCCCCTATCCGCCAAATACCTCATATCCCTGGCCAATGTGGCTGAATCGCAGCTCACATACACCACCCTCTCAGGCGCCATCTTCACGATGGTTTCCAGGCAGACTTCATCGCACCCTTTCCTGGGCGGGTCTACTACGATTACGTCGGCGTATACGTGATTTTTCTCAAACTGCTCCGGTAGAACTTCTTCTGCCTTTCCAACAAAAAACTCCACATTCTCGATGCCATTTAACTTGGCATTCTCCCTGGCGTCGTCAATGGCCTGGGGGACGATTTCTACTCCATATACTTTTTTTGCTTTCTGGGCTAGAAATAAAGAAATAGTTCCGATCCCGCAGTAAAGGTCCCATACGACTTCTCCGCCCGTAAGGCCTGCGTATTCAAGAGCTGTGCCGTATAGTTTTTCTGTCTGCACTGGGTTTACCTGGTAAAATGATAATGGGGAAATGCGGTATTTTACTTTTCCGATGTAGTCTGTAATGTAACCCGGACCGTAAAGGTTTTCTACTTTATTTCCCAGGATTACATTGGTCTGTTCCGTATTTATGTTAAGGGAAATGCTGGTCATTCCTGGGATTTCGAGCAGGCTTTCAACCAGTTCGTCCTTATGAGGTAAATTCTTTCCGTTGATAACCTGACAGACCATGATCTCTCCCGTTTTAAATCCTTTGCGGATCAGGGTGTGGCGGATTAAGCCTTTATGAGATGCTTCATCGTAGGGGGTGAGTCCGTGCTTTTCCATATGTGATTTAATTCTTTGTAAAACATCCCGGTTTTCCTCTACTCCCAGAAGACAGTCGTCGCATCCAATAATCGTATGGCTTCTTCCTGCATAAAAGCCGGCAATGATATTTCCTTCTTTGTCTAGTCCCCAGGGAAACTGGGCTTTGTTCCGATATCTCCAGGGCTCGTCCATTCCCATGATGGGAAGCATGGGGATGTCTTTGAAGCCGCCGATTCTGGTGAGGTTGTTATAAATCTTTCTCTCTTTATATTTAAGCTGCTCTTCATAGCTCATGGCCTGGAGCTGGCATCCTCCGCACTGTCTGGCTACCGGGCACCGGGGCTCTATGCGGGCGGGGGAGGGGGTGATGATTCGTTCCAGTTTTGCGAAGCCGTAGGATTTTTTTGTTTTCATGACCTTGGCTTCTACTTTGTCGCCGATGACTGTATCTTTGATGAACCAGGTGAAGCCATCGGTTTTTCCTATGCCTTCTCCGGTTTCGCTTATATCTTCGATGAGTGTTTCTATGATGTCATTCTTCTTCCAATCTGCCATGGTGTTGTATTCTCCAATCTGCATGTTTAAAAGCTTGTTGTGGGGGTGAGGGCCGCGGTGCAGGCCATGGAATCCGGAGGATTCCATGGCTTACGGGCATTCGCCCTATGAAACAGGACATAAACAAATTTTCTTATGTGCAAGCACAACGAAAATTTCCTTACGCCCCGTTTCGCACTGCTCATTGCTTTCGTGAATATTTTACCCTCTTTCCCCCCAAGAAGCAAGATAATAAAAAAAACAGGAGCGGGACGCTCCTGGAAAGATATATAATCTCTTCCTTTTTTGTCCCGCTCCCGGAAATTTATTTGCCTTTTCCGTTGGCTTTTTCCATGTGGATATTTTTTCCTTTGATCTTTACATCCTTCATAGCCTTTAATACCGCATCCGCAGTATCTCTCGGCACTTCTACAAAGGTGTACTTATCATACATATCAATACTTCCAACCATTCTTCCCGGCATTCCGGACTCTCCGGCAATGGCTCCGAGGATATCTCCCGGCTTCACGTTCTGGTTCTTTCCGATATTGATGAACAGACGAGCCATATCTTCTCTGGAAGAGGAGGAATCATATCTGCTGCCGCCGCCACGGCTGTTTCCATTGCCGCTTCCGCTTCCATTTCCATTTCTTCCGCGTCCCCGGCCTGTGCTGCTGTAATTGTCCAGATCGTCAAGGGAACGTGGTTCTCTTGTATCAATGATATCCTCATTTTCCTCGCCCAGCATCATCTTAAGCAGGGCTGCTGCCAGATCGAGAGAGGTGTAGTCTTCTTCCAGAAGCTTTTTCTCAATGATGTTTACCATCTTGCTTAAATCCGTATCATTGATGGTATCTGCCACACTCTCCAAAACCTTGTCAACCTTAATGGCTGTTACGTCATTTAAGGAAGGAATGGCCTGGGGAACGATCTTGGTCTTGCAGTAGCGCTGAATGTCACGGAGCTTATAGACCTCCTTGCCAACCACAAAGCTGAATGCAATACCGTCACGGCCTGCACGGCCTGTACGGCCGATTCTGTGCACATAATACTCATCATCCTGGGGAAGGTCGTAATTAAATACCGCTTCTACGTCGTCTACGTCGATTCCACGGGCTGCAACGTCGGTAGCCACAAGTATCTCTGTCTTGCCGTTACGGAAGCTGTTCATGACCCTGTCACGCTGTATCTGCTTCAAATCGCCGTGAAGGCCTTCTGCAAAATATCCGCGTCCCTGAAGAGACTGTACCAGCTCATCCACCTGCTTTTTGGTATTGCAGAAAACAACGGAAAGCTTGGGCGCATACATATCGAGAAGACGGCACATAACCTCCAGCTTGCTCTTTGGCTTCACTTCATAATAATACTGGGTCACTTTTGGAACGGTCAGCTCTTTCTTAACCACCTTAACGGTAACAGGCTCCTTCTGGAACTTTCTGGCGATCTCCATAATAGCCGGCGGCATAGTAGCGGAGAACATAACGGTCTGGCGCTCCTCCGGAAGCTGGCTTAAAATGGTTTCCATATCCTCTAAGAATCCCATGTTCAGCATTTCATCGGCTTCATCCATGACCACCGTATTGACCTGGTCGAATTTCACGGTCTTACGGCGCATATGATCCATCACACGTCCGGGTGTTCCAATGATGATCTGAGTGCCGTCTTTTAAAGAACGGATCTGTTTTACAATGTCCTGTCCTCCGTAAATTGGGAGGACCTTAACGCCATGCATATATTTTGCAAGCCTGCGGACCTCATCTGCCACCTGGATAGCAAGCTCCCTGGTAGGGCAGAGGGCAACCGCCTGAAGCTTTTTTGATTTTGGATCAACTTTCTGCAGAAGGGGAATTCCAAACGCTGCTGTTTTACCGGTTCCGGTCTGAGCCTGGCCGATAATATCCCTTTCTTCCATCTGCACCGGAATGGCCTGGGCCTGGATCGGAGATGCCTCCTCAAATCCCATATCTGCCACTGCACGCAGAATTCTCTCATCTAACTGTAACTCATCAAATCTAACTGTCTCCATAAATGAATAATTCCTTTCTCATGGCCAGCCGGGTTCCCATGTTGCCGACTGCCGCACACACACTTTTCGCAAACAAAACGAGAGGTATCAGGCACGTTTCAGACCTTCATCCTCTCGTTTCACACAATCATAAACTATAACAGATTTCTTTTTTCATGTCAAGGGCATGACCGTGTTTTTATTTTCGAAACCAGCCGCTTTTTTTAAAATACCAGACTTCTGCCAATATTAAAAACAGGCTGACGAAGACGCATACAAAGTACCCATAGGCCCAGTTCAGCTCCGGCATATTTTTAAAGTTCATCCCATACCAGCCTGCAATCAGGGTCAGAGGGGAAAATACAGCAGTTGCCATGGTTAAAAAGGAAAGAGAATGGTTCCTTCTGGCCTCCATCCGGGACTGGTGCATTTCCCGAAGCTGGAGGGCATATTCCCGCAGCTCCCTTCCGTGCTCCACCAGCCGTTCCATGCGCCCGGCAAACAGGCGAAAGAATGCGCATTCCTCTTCCTTTAAAAGCCCGTTGTAATTTTCCGTCAGGGTCTGGCTCACGTTGAGAAGCTGTCCGTAATAGGAGGAAATCCTGGCCAGCTCTTTTCTCACCTTTAATATAGAAGCGGGGACATCCAGCCGGCTGTGCTCTCCGCTCATGATCCGGTCTTCCATTTCTGTTAAGCTTTCCTCATAGCTTTGCAGAAATTCCGCCTCATCCTTTACCTGAAATTCCAAGAGTTCAAAGAACAGGTGGGAGATGCTGGTCTTTTCCAATATCTGCTCCCGCTGTATTTCATGAAGGATTTTCTTCACTTCCCCGCTGTCATCCACAAATACAAGCTTTTCCCGGTCCATGTAATAGCCGAATATGACCGGACTTCCCAGCAGGTCCTTTTTATCCGGAATCACAAAGGTTCCGATGATGCAGTCCTTTAATAAGTCGGCCCTGCTGTACCGGGCATTTTCCAGATTCTTTATGAGCAGATGATCCTGGTAGCGGGTATGGTGGAGCTTCCGGTACTCCTCCCGGCTCATGATCTCCACCAGGGCCTCCCCCGGTATGGCTGCTTCTCCCGGTTCCAGTGGAACCAGTTTTTTCTTTAACCGATAGCGCACGTCTTTCTCCTCCTGCCGCACAATATGAATGTTTCCGGGCAATCTGTCCTGTCCCGGCTTCTTTCCTTCAGTTTAATTCCGGGAGCCCGTAATGTCAATATAAGAGGCCCCTATGGCAAAATATTTACCAGAGGGGCCTCTTATATTGATTCTGATTTATTTATCCTGATAGAGCTGGCGTACAGCTCCTGCAATCATCATTGCCGTACCGGTTACGCCAAGAAGAGAGGAATCAATCATCAGATGTTTATGTTTGGGATCACTGGGTAAGTAGCCCGCGTATTTTTTGTGATAGGCATTTCTGGCCTTGTCAACGGAAGCGATCGCCCGTTTTGCTTCGGTAGGCGTCATTCCCAGAGTCTTTACGCAGTTTTCCACCCGTTTTGTATAGGAGGCGTAGATATAAATATGGACTGTATTTTTCTCATTTGCCAGCACAAAATCTGAACACCTTCCCACTACAATGCAGCTTGATTTTTTTGCCAGGTCCAGAATGATTCCCTTTTGAACCTCAAATATGATATCCTGCATGTAATCTTCATCCGTTCCCAAAGGAAACATGTGGGGAAGAAAAGCCTGTTTTGCCCGTTCTTCCTCATTGCTTATGGTAGAAACAGGGAGCTTCAGCTGATTGGCAACTGCCTCCACAATGTCTCTGTCATAGATTTCCACGCCCAGTTCTTTGGACAGTTCCTTGGCAATCGGACGTCCCATGCTTCCGAACTCACGGGCAATGGTAATTGTAAACTTCTCCATTTAAAAATTCCCTCCCTAACCGGTTACAAGGGTTTTCTGGTAACCCCGTACCACACAGCTTAAAGCAAAGCAGATGATAAAGTAACAGAGAGCCTGAAAAGCGAACAGCATCAACATGCCTCGCACATCGTATATGCTTCCCATGACAACGGCACTGTTTCTCATGAATTCTGCCACATCCACCATTTTTAAGAAGGATGTATCCTTGATAATTGTGATTACCTGGCTGAGCATGGCTGGAATGACCTTCTTATACATCTGAGGGAGTACGATATACCAAAGGGTCTGAACGAAACTGAAGCCCTGAGACTGGGCCCCTTCAAACTGTCCCTGAGGAATGGAGTTAAGACCTCCCCTGAATATTTCAGCCATAACTGCCGAGGTAAACAAGGATATGGCAAACACGGTTACTGCTACCTTATTTCCCTTAACGGTAAAATAAATCCAAAGTATCCACAAAAGGTTGGGCGTACAGCGGAAAAACTCTGTATAGACAGCCACAAGGGTTCCCGCCCATCTCCATTTCCCTGCTGAATAGGTCCGGATCAGGGCTAAAAGGGTTCCGAAAAATATACTGATTATGGTGGCCAGGATAGCCACCATAATTGTCATTCTAAGTCCCCTCAGCATAAAGGTCACATTAGCCACTGTAAATATTTGGTTAAATAATTCTCTCATGCGACCTCCTCATCCGCCTGTAAGTCAAGCCTTTTGGGTGCCGGCAGCCGCATGGAACGAATTTCCAGATAACGGGCCAGCCTTGCAAGCGGGAAACAGATAATAAAGTACATCAGGGCGCTGGTAAAGTATGCCTGGGCAAAGTATCCGCGCTCAGCACCCCAGGAGTCGGTAAAGTACATTAAGTCCATACCGGCCACCATAGCCAGAATGGAAGTGTTCTTCACCAGGTTTAAAGCCTGATTTGCAAGGGGCGGCATGATAATCTTTATGGTCTGGGGCAGTATAATATGATACATGGTTTCCAGGTAAGAAAATCCCTGGGATGCCGCAGCCTCAGACTGGCCTTTTGGAATTGCTTCAATTCCAGTCCTTATGACCTCGGATATATAGGCGCCGTGATAAACTCCCACCCCGATTACTCCCAGAACGAATTTGGGAATTCTAAAGCCTGAACTGGAAAACAGCATGGGGAGTACGGAATAATAGCACATCACCTGCAAAGCCAGAGGCGTATTCTGTATAAATTCCACGTAAATTCGTGAAAGTATTCTAAACGGTTTGAATTTCGTCGCCGAAAACATACCGAATACCACTCCCAGGACCAGCGCTACGGCCAGCCCTACGAATGATATTTTAAGTGTCATAAAAAATCCTGGTATATAGTAGTCTGGAAATGCCTTAAACAGGGCATCCCAGCGTTTTGCATCAAAAAGACCTTTTATCATGTCAGTTTTCCTTTACGAAACAGATTACTGTAATCCCCATGTATCCTGAAGAGTTAATAAAGAACCGTCAGAAAGCATGGAAGTGACCTTTTCTTCTACCAGAGCAGCCAGCCCTGTGTTTTCTTTTGCAGATGCCACTCCGTATTCCTGCTCTGCGAAACGGTCGTCTAAGATGTGGTTTCCGTCATTGACATAGCCTGCTAAAATCGCACGGTCAACAGAGAAGCAGTCGATCTGCTTGGTAGCAAGAGCCTGAGCCAGTGCTGGGTAGCCGTCAAATTCCTGGAATTCAGGATTTACGTTATAGCCTTTTTCTTCTACATACTTCTTGAATACGTCCTTGGTTGTGGAAGACTGGGCAACACCGATGATCTTCTTATCCAGGTCTTCGATGGAGTTGATGCCGGAATCTTTATTTACCAGTAAGCCTACAGCATCGGTGTAGTATGGAGTAGAGAAGTTATAGGTTTCTTTTCTTTCTGCTGTGATGGTGAATGTAGCGATTACAAGGTCGATTTCGCCGTTTTCAAGGAGAGGTCCTCTTGTCTTAGCGGTTACGCCCTGGAATTCTACCAGTTTCTTTTCTTTTGCTTCTGCTGCTGTAACGCCGAAGATGGTTCCTGCGATCTCATATGCCAGATCATCTTCAAAGCCTTCATATTCTCCGGTTGCTGTGTTCTGTAAGCTGAACTTCGGAATGTCAACCTTGCAGCCTACCTTTAAAACGCCGCGGTCAATAATCTTCTGGACGTCTGCCGCTGCGGCTCCGCCTGCTGCCTCTGTAGACCCTGCTGCTGTAGTACCTGCCGCTGTTGTGGTCTCTGCAGGAGCTGCTGTTGTTGCCTCCGGGGCTTTTGAACCACCACAGGCTGTTAAGGATGCCGCCATGGCAAGGGTCAGTGCAAGTGATAACATTTTCTTCATCATAATTGTTCCTCCTCATTTTTTATTATTTAAACAACGTCCTTAGTGAAGGATTTTGCTTAAAAACGCTTTGGTCCGGTCGTGTTCCGGAGATGTAAAGAAGTGTTCCGGGGTTCCCTCTTCCAGAATGTAGCCGCCGTCCATGAAGATCACGCGGTCAGCTACCTGGCGGGCAAAGCCCATTTCATGAGTTACACAGATCATGGTAATATTTTCCTGAGCCAGCTCTATCATAACGTTTAATACCTCCTGAACCATTTCAGGGTCCAGAGCAGAGGTTGGTTCATCAAAAAGAATCAAAGGCTGTTTGGTGCATAAAGCTCTGGCTATGGCTACTCTCTGCTGCTGTCCGCCGGAAAGCTGGACGGGATAGTTCCCTGCCTTTTCCTTTAAGCCGACACGTTCCAGGCATCGCATAGCGTCTTTCCTTGCCTCCTCCTTGGAAACGTGCTGCAGTTTCATGGGCGCCAATGTGAGATTTTCCAAAACAGTGAGATGGGGGTATAAGTTAAACTGCTGAAATACCATTGAGGAATACTTTTTCGCCATCTCCAGGTGGTTTTTCTTTGTCACCTCTGTTCCTGCTACGGTGACTTTGCCGCTGGTCGGCTCCTCTAAGTAATTAATACAGCGGATGAAGGTCGATTTTCCTGAACCGGAGGGCCCGATGATAACCAGCTTTTCGCCTTCTTTTACCGTAAGACTGATATCCCTTAAGACTTCCAAGTCTCCGAAATTTTTCTTTAAGTTTTCAACTTTAACCATGTCTGGCATACTTCCATCCCCTCTCTTTTTGGACATTTTTCTGTAAAAAAAGCAAAAATCACCTAAGAATCTTAAGTTCTTAAGCGTCTTTGCTTAATGTGGTCGTTTGATTTCTGTTATTATAAAAAGTTTTATTCCAAAAGTCAAGGATTATTTTTATTTCCGTAAAATGCCGGGACCCTGGCAGATTTTTCCGCAAGGCCCCGGACACGTATTTAAATCTTGTCTAATATCTGCTTCAAGGCTTCATAAGCCATGGTAAATGCCTCTTCCCCACTGAGTTTTTTCTTCTGGGAGGCATTCTGCTCTAAGGCTTGAAATCCAGCAAAATCGCTTAAATGGGGCTCTAAGGACAGGAATCCCTCATATCCCTCTTTTTTCAGCATTTTCAGAATTTCTTCCACATGGCCGTCCCCCATTCCGGCAGGCACGACGCTGGCATCAGACCATAAGGCATCTTTTATATGGACATAGGCGATATAGGGCTTTAACAGCTCATAGGCCTCTAAGGTGTCCTGCTTACACTGCACAAAGTTTGCAAAGTCAAAGACAGCCTTAAAATGATCCCCGTAAAATGCCTTCATGATTTCCAGACAGCGGCTGGCCGCATCCCCGTAAATATCTTTTTCATTTTCATGGAGAAGCAGGACATCATTGGCCTTTGCATAATCCACGAACTGTCCCAGACGGTCCATAACAGCCCCCCGGTAAGGCTCATAGCTCTCATCCTGGGGCATGAAAAAGCTGAACATGCGGATGTTGGGTGTTTCCATCTCATGAGCGATTTCCACCGTATGCCTGTAAAGCTCCATATGAGGGGCGAAATCGTCTTTGATGTTGATTTTTCCGATGGGAGAGCCTACAGAGGACAGGCGGATTCCCTCCCCATCAAGACGCTTCTTAACCTCTCTCGCCTCCTCGATGGAATGCTCCACCAGCCCTTTTCCGTTGACACCCCGCATTTCCACGTGGCTGATGCCCAGCTTTTTTAACACCTCAATCTGCTTTTCCAGGCTCATATCGATTTCATCTGCAAAACCTGATAACTGTATTCCGTTCCACATAACATTCTCTCCTTTTTCCCTGCTTAATAGCTTCCTTCTGTATCAAATACCACACCGCTTCCCGCTTTTTTCCGGGAAGAAGTACGGCGTTTATTCAGCTCTTCCAAAAACAAATCTTCGTCAAAAGGCAGCTCCACTGCCTGATTCAGCCAACTGGACAAATGCATGGCATTGGACAGGGTCAGGCCGCTGATTCCCTCCACGCCTTCTGCGATCAGGGGAGTCCCGTGAAGAATTTTTCCTGCAAAGGCTTTCATGACCCCTACGTGCTGTTCATTCTCACCGTCTGTCTCCACCTCTGTCACTGTGCACTGAGGGGTGTCAAATCCGCCTTTTGCGGTCTTACAGAAGGTGCGCTCATTGACAGCCAGCTTGTGAAGGGTCAGCTTGTCGTTTTCACAGACCAGCTTTCCCATTTCCAGGGTGACTTCAAAACGGTTGGTGCCCGGAGCATCGGCGGTGGTGGTGACAAAGACTCCTGTGGCACCGTTAGGGTACTCTAAATAAGCGGTCACATCGTCTTCAACCTCAATATCATGCCATTTCCCGTTGTGGCAGAAGGCCTGAACCTTGTTCGGCATTCCGCAGATCCACTGGATCAAGTCCATGTTGTGAGGGCACTGGTTTAATAAAACGCCTCCGCCTTCCCCATCCCAAGTGGCTCTCCAGCTTCCGGAATCGTAATAAGACTGGGTCCTGTACCAGTCCGTTACAATCCAGTTGACCCGCTTGATGGCTCCCAGCTCACCGCTTGTGACCAGCTCATGCATTTTCCGGTAGATGCAGTTGGTTCTCTGGTTGAACATCATGGCAAAGACACGGTCACTTTTTTCTGCCGCTTCGTTCATCTCCCTGACCTGCTTTGTATACACCCCGGCAGGCTTTTCACAAAGAACGTGAAGCCCCTGGCTTAAGGCCATGACGGACAGCTCCGGATGCTGATAATGAGGCACTGCAATGAGAACCGCGTCGCATACTCCCGACTCGATCAAATCCTTTCCCTCTTCAAAAACGGTAACGGATTCCGGCAGATTTTCCCTTGCCCAATCCCTTCTGCTCTCCTCACGGTCTGCGACTGCAGCCAGTTCCAGTTCAGGAACCTTGCCCTCTATCAGGCTCTTGCTGTGGTTGGTTCCCATGTTTCCAATTCCGATAATTCCCAGTTTTACCTTATCCATCTTTTACCTCTCCTCATTTCTCGCTGAATCGTAAATATCCATCATGGTGTAAAATGTATTTTCTGTGGAAGCCAGATCATTGGCATAAACCCTCACGGATTCCAGGCAGTCATAAAAGTCCTTGATACAGGCCTCATGTCCGTTCCCCCAATAGGCTTTTCCAGGCATGGAGGCCTTAGGCGCCCGCCACATGACCGGCTCCTCGTCTTCCGCCTTTTGATACCAGACGGACGCTCCCTCCAGCCGGACAAATCCGTGTTCGCACACAAGCTCTAAAAATACAGGCGCATCAGCCCCATAAGCGGTGGTTGCATAAAAGCTGGCGCTCACCGGTTCCGGCCCTTCTGTAAAGGCCATATAGGCTTCCAGGGTATCCTCTACCTCTACAATGCCCTTTAAGTGGTGGTTGCTGGTGGTGGCTTCCGTCCAGACCGGTTTTCCAAGCCAGTTTAAAAGCAGGTCCAAGGCGTGAATGGACTGGTTGATCAGGGCTCCGCCTCCCTCTGTTTCAAGCTTTCCTCTCCATCCGCTTTCTGTGTAGTAAGAAGCGTCCCGGTGCCAGGTCACAAAGGCTCTCGCCCCCTTGATCTGCCCCATGCTTCCTTCTTCTAAAAGCTCCGTGACCTTTTTTGTGGTTTCGTTATAACGGTTCTGAAAACAGATTCCAAGCCTTCCCCGGCTCTCTTTGGAAGCTTCTGAAAGCTCCTGAAACTGTTCCCTGGATATGGCGGGAGGCTTTTCCATAAACACGTGGATTCCTTTTTTTAAGGCTTTTACTGCCATTGGCACATGGCAGTTGTGAGGGGTGCAGATGTGAACCGCGTGAAGCTCTTCTGCCTCCAGCATTTCCTCCATGGATTCATAGGCAGCCGCCTTCCCTTGTGTAAAACGGACGGAATATTCCTGGGCCCGTTCCATGCGGATATCTGCCATGGCGCAAAGCTTTGCCTGCTTTATTTCCTTTAAGATACCGGCAT
The DNA here is from genome assembly GCF_047605665.1 of Lacrimispora sp. Taxonomy (GTDB): domain Bacteria; phylum Bacillota; class Clostridia; order Lachnospirales; family Lachnospiraceae; genus Lacrimispora. Next base: position 249,172 of record NZ_JASGFH010000003.1, read on the forward strand.
GGACTCCGCCTATATTTCCGCAACCAATCACCCCGACCCGAATCATGATTTACCCCTCTTTTCTTTTGATTGTTTCTGTGGTAAATTTATTATACAATGTTTTTGACGCAATTTGTTTGCGCAGATTGACTATAAATATGCGCAAATTGTCTATTTCAGGAGGGGACATGAACAAAGAATCACAATACGATTACAGCGAATTTTCCGAGCCCTACAGCTGCAATTTCACCACCAGCCAGGTGGCAGGAAACGTGGATTTTCACATGCATAACAACCATGAAATCTATCTGCTTTTAGACGGCCATATCCAGTATTTCGTGGAAAATGTCTGCTACGATATGACCCCAGGAAATTTAATCCTGTTTTCCAACCGGGAGATCCATAAGGCCATCAACACCACGGACAAAGCCTTCACCCGCTTAGTCATCCATGTAAACCCGGCCTTCATCCGCCCTTACTGCACTCCTGACACCAATCTTTTGGACTGCTTTCAGAGAAAGCCTGCCACGGGAAACATGGTTCTCCTTTCCGGGGAGGAATACGAAAGCCTGTCCGTTCTGGCCCGTACCCTGGAAAAGGCAATAAAAAACCGCTGCACATACGGCAGCGATTTAACGGCTGTTACAACCTTAATTCAGATATTAATCCTCATTAACAAGGCCTGGCAAAAGACCGGTTCCTCTAAAACGGCTCCAAGGCCCCACAAGGCCCAGGCCATTATGAGTTATATAGACAAGAACGTGACAAGCCCCCTGACCCTGGACTCCATTTCCCAGGCTCTTTCCCTTGATAAATACTATTTAAGCCATTTGTTTAAATCAGAGACGAAAAGCAGCATATTCCAGTATATCGTGGTGAAACGGGTTTCCCTGGCAAAGGAGCTGCTGTCCCAGGGGCATACGGTTTCTGAAGCCTGCCATCTGTCCGGCTTTAACGATTATTCCAATTTTATCCGCACTTTCCGCCAGACTACGGGATACACTCCGGGGCAGATCAAGCGGCTGAACCAGTGAAAAAATCCTATTTCAGCCGGTATACCGGGTCACCGGGATATCCGCCCCGGATTTTTTGCATCCCTCTCTGCACGGCATCCCTGGAGTCTTTCCAGTCCGCATCCTTATTGGCATAGTCGAACTTCTCAACAAACCAGTCAATATCCCCGGACATCCGCTCCATGTTCTGTTCCATAAGATGAAAGATGACGGGATAGAATTCTTTCCGCTCTCCGTCGCTCAAATACTGGTCTGCGCCCTGGCATAAATCTCCGAAGTGGTGGAGGCAGAAGCCCTTGCCGGCCTTCAGTTTTTCCCGAAAGGCAGAGTCCTTTTTGTACAAATGGAAAAATGTGGCCCGGTAACGTTCGTACCGCTCTGAAAAACGGTCACAGATATAGCAGGTCTTTTCCTTTTCTTCAACCCATGACTGGATGGCGTTCGCATTTGTGCTCTTTCCCTTCAGACGGTCCTTGAGAGAGGTTTTTCCGGGCGCAAAGCCCTGAAATTCTTCCTTCATCTCTTTGATCAGCTTCTTATAATAAGTTTTTAATATCCAGCCGTTTCCAAGGGCATTGCCGTAATCAAACATCTTTTTCTGATGTGTTCGGCAAAAACCCTCCTTATCCGTATTTTCCCTTGTATCGCTCTCCATATAAGAAGCGCAGGAGCCAAGTACAAAGTCCATCAGCTCCTGCTCTGTTTTCCGCTCCAGATAGCAGAAAGGGCATTCTTCTCCTGCATCCATGGCGTCATTTAGCGGTATCTCATATAATTTTTCTTTCATATTTTCCTGTCCCTTCCCATGATCCGAAAAAAATCCCGTGTACTGGCATACACGGGATTTTGTGTTTATGTGGATATATTCAACTTTTTAGCCGGTTCTACATTACACCTTAAACCGGTACCCCACTCCCCATATGGTTTCAATATACTGGGGTTTTGCCGTGTTGAACTCAATTTTTTCCCTGATCTTTTTAATATGAACCGTAACCGTGGCAATATCGCCGATGGATTCCATGTCCCATATCTTGCTGAACAGCTCTTCCTTTGTATACACATGGTTCGGGTTCTGGGCCAGGAAGGTCAAAAGGTCAAATTCCTTGGTGGTAAAGTTCCGCTCTTCTCCGTTGACCCACACACGCCTTGCAGTCTTATCGATCTTCAGGCCCCGGATTTCAATGATCTCATTGTCCGGCATACCGCTTCCGATGAGCCTTTCATAACGGGCCAAATGAGCCTTTACCCTGGCAACCATCTCGCTGGGGCTGAAAGGCTTTGTGATGTAGTCATCAGCGCCCAGACCCAGGCCGCGAATCTTATCAATATCTTCTTTTTTTGCAGAAACCATGATAATAGGCGTATTCTTCACCTCTCTCACCTTCCTGCATATCTCAAAACCATCCACTCCCGGAAGCATCAAATCCAGGATCACCAGATCAAAATCCTCATGAAGAGCCAGATCAAGCCCAGCTTCTCCGTTGTTCTCAATCTCTACCTCAAACCCGCTCAGCTCCAGATAATCTTTCTCAAGCTCTGCTATGCTTTCCTCGTCTTCGACGATCAGTATTCTGCTCATTCCTGTATGACCTCCTGATATTTTCTTAAAACGAAATGGATCTCCGTTCCGATTCCTGCCTTGCTGGTAGCCCATATCCGGCCTCCGTGATCTTCAATGATCTTTTTCACAATGGATAAACCGATTCCGCTGCCTCCCTGGGAAGAATTCCTGGAAGAGTCGGTGCGGTAAAACCGGTCAAAGATATTCGGCAGGTCCTTTGCAGGAATTCCCTTGCCGTTGTCCTCAATTTCCACCTGAATGAAATCTCCCACATCTTTGATCCGGATGTTAATGATTCCGTTTTTCTTATCCATATATTTCACAGAATTGCTGACAATATTGTTGATGACCCGGCGCATCTGCTCCGCATCTGCGATGACCGACACATCCTCGTCCACATAATTGAAATATCCAAGCTCAATGTTTCTGGCCTCCATCTCAAGACCCACCTCATCAACGCAGTCCCGGAAATAGCCGGCCACATTGATTTTAGAAAAGGTATAGGGAATTTTATTGGTATCGATCTTGGAGTAAAAGGTCAGCTCATCGATCAGCTTATCCATATCGTTGGCTTTGTTGTAAATGGTTCTGATATAGCGGTCCAGCTTTTCCGGAGAGGATGCCACCCCATCCATAATGCCTTCCACATAGCCCTTAATGGCTGTAATAGGCGTCTTTAAGTCGTGGGAAATATTGCTGATCAGTTCTTTATTTTCCTTGTCATACTGAACCTTTTCTTCTGCGGATTCCTTAAGGCGGATTCTCATCTCCTCAAAATCCTGGCAGAGCTGGCCGATCTCGTCGTCATTTTCCACTTCCAGGGCAAAATCCAGGTCTCCATCCCGAATCTTCTTGGTAGCGACCTGAAGCCTTCCTAACGGACTCACTACAGACCGGTACACCCACATGACCAGGGTTGCATCGGTAAAAATGATGATCAGAATGATAGCCATCAGCATCTCGGCCATCATGACCTTGATTTCCGGCAAAAACCCATCTACGTTTGAAACAACGAACAGACTTCCCTTGTCCTTGTCCGGATACAAAAAATCAATCTGCTTTACCAGATGCTGGGTTTCTCCGTCTAAATAGATAGCTCCGTCAATGGTGCTGTCAATTTCCTCAAATTTTGGAAGCTGTTTATAAAGGCTCTGGGTGATATGGCTGTTTCCGTCAAAGACCAGCGCCTCTCCCTTGCGGACAATCATATAGGCATATTTGGACATGAGCCGTTCATTGAGTTTATCCAGATATTCCGGATCAGATATCTTCTGGGGATCGTTTTCTAAAATCTGGCTGATCTCCCTTAACTCCGCCCCGGTCAGGCGGTTAAAAAGCTGCAGGGAATTGCCGGATAAAAGGTCCACCTGCTCCGTTAAATTGTAGGCTTTCCGAAAAGCCTTCATCTGATAATTGCCAAGCCCCAAAACCACCGCGAATATGAGGATTAAAGGGACCACCGTAATAATTACAAAGGCTACCACCAGACGGGTTCTCAACCTTAATTTCAATTTTTTCGCCCCTCTCATGGTTTGATCCTAAAATCTGCTGCAAAAAATTAATTTCATGTAAGGGTATTATATCACACCTGGCCCAGAGAATTTATAAAACAATTCTAAAATTTAAGATAAGCCCTGATAACTGCTTTTTTCACGCAAAAAAACCAGGGCTTTCATCCTGATTTTAGGATAGAAACCCTGGTCTTTTATATGAAATTTATAATTCGCTGGAATCAATTCCAAAATGTTCAAAAAGTATTTTTTCCGCGTCTTTGTTCCACAATCCCCTGTGGGCCTTGCAGGATTCACTGAGCTTTTTAAACAGAGGATCGGTTTTGCCCAGCTCTTCAAAATCATCGATAGCTGTCAAAGGCATATCAAACTGGGTGTAAGCCAGCTTCTTTCCTCCGGGAATAGAAGGCAGGTTTAAGGTCGCCTCTGCAATGCTGTCAATTCCTCCCACATGTGTCACCATAACCGCCGGTTCAATGGCTCCCTCTGCGGAAAGCTTATTGGCTTCGATTAAGTCGTCCGTGTTGCCGCCTGTGGTTCCCATAATGTGGGTGCTGGTGTAGTGGCAGTTATAGAGATTGATTTCTGCCTTAAACTGGTTGTCGGTAGGTCCTGCAAAGAAGTTCATGCAGCCGTCAAAAGCCAGCAGCTTATCTCCCATCTCCGCCACCTGCCTGACCGGGATATAGACAAACACATCATCATAGCCATGGCCGTCGGTAAGAGCCATTAAGCCGTCAATGGGGTCCTCCATCTTGCTGGTGTTCACGTAAAGAAGCTCGATTCCTCTCTCCCTGGCAGATTCCTCTGAAATCACTTCTTTCGCCCGTTCAATCCGCTCATCACTGATATCCGTCACCACGATCCGTTTAGGCTTATTTTCAAACTGGAGACCATAGCTGACCGCTCCCAGCCCCATGGGGCCGCAGCCTCCCATGATCAGGATATTGCCATCCACCTTTGTGCCCATGGCGTGATCGTAATTTCTCTTATTGGTATGGTAGTTGGCATGAAATCCGCCTATGATACAGCTCATAGGCTCTCCCAGAGATGCCTCAAAGAAACTCTCCCCTGTGTATTCCAAAAGGCATCCCAGTTCCATGACCTCATTCGGCATAATGCAGTAAGTGCAGGCACCTCCGCAAAATTCATAGGAATAACCGGGAGAATCCAGTTTTCCCATGTAGTTTAAAGCAGGCTGCAGGGAAAATTTCTGCCCCGGCTGAAACTGATCCTGCCACTTTTTTCCCACCTCTACAATCAGTCCCGCACATTCATGGCCGATGATTACCGGATTGGTGCTGATGTTTTTCGGTGCACGTTTATGTTTATCTCCCTGTTTTACTAATTTATAAGTAGACATGCAGATGCTGTCGCTCACAATTTTTACGAGAACCTCATCATCCTTGATCTGGGGCAGTTCAAATTCCTCCAGCCTCAAATCATCCTTACCATACATTCTCACAGCTTTTGTCTTCATATTTATCTCCTCCAACTCAATTCATTCAATCTCATTTACGGATTTCCAATAATTCCGCCTTTTTAGCCAGCTCATCCACCAGCTCCCGGCTTGGGGGCTTGGTTCCTATGCTGGTAACCGCGCCTGCGGAAGCTCCCATGCACAGCCGGATGCAGTCTTCAAAAGGAAGCTTTTCATCCCAGCCATAAGCCATGGCCCCGACCAGGGCATCTCCGGCTCCGACAGTTGAATGGGCCTTTACCAGAAGCCCCGGACAACGGTACTGTTTCTCATTTGTCAGGAAAACTGCTCCCATCTGTCCCATGGAAATCACGGCCATATTGGCTCCATTTTCCAGCAGTTTCTGTCCCATGGAAACCAGCTCCTGCTCAGAAGCCCGGTAATCCATCTGGTAGTACCGCTCCAGTTCGGAACGGTTCGGCTTTAACATATCCGGTGACGCCTTCAATGACTCGGAAAATAACGGGCCGTCTGCGTCTAACAGAACCTTTGCCCCCTTTTGGTGGGCCGCTTCCGTAATCCTGCGGTATATGTCAGTGGGGATGCCTTTGGGTATGCTTCCTGCCAGAACGAACAAGGTTTCCGGCCCTGCATAGCCGTCAAGCCGGTTCAGCAAATCTTCCAACTGCTCCTTTGACACCTCCGGTCCCGGTTCATTGAGCTCCGTCACCTCTCCGTTTTCCTCTACCACCTTTAAATTAGTCCTGGTTTCCCCGTTCACTTCCACAAAATCTGTTTCAATGCCCTGGTCTGCCAGAACGTGTTTGATGATGGTGCCGTTTATTCCTCCCACAAAGCCTGCGGCAATGCTCTTTCCGCCCAATTCCTTAATGGTCTTGGAAACGTTGATGCCCTTGCCTCCTGCATCCAGCTCCACCCGTTTGATCCGGTTCAAATCCCCACGCTCAAGCCGGTCAATATCCACTGTTTTATCGATGGCTGGATTCATGGTAACTGTAACGATCATCAGGAACACCTCTTTCCCGTAAACATAGCGTGAATTTCTTCTGCGCTGTATCCCATAATCCGGTCCACATCAGCCGGGTCGGCAAGACACTCTGCAATGACGGAGAGTATTTCTAAATGATCCTCTCCCGATCCTGCAATGCCGATAACCAGCTTCACCTTTTCCCCGCCCCAGTCCGTTCCGTCAGGGAATACCATGACAGCGATTCCGGAGCGTTTAATGGTCTTCTTCGCTTCCTCAACGCCGTGAGGGAGCGCGATTCCATTGCCGATGTTGGTGGGAAATGACAGCTCACGCTTTAACATGGCGTCGATGTAGGATTCATCCACGCAGCCGCTTTGATACAGCAGTTGTCCCACCTGTCTTATGACCTCGTCCTTTTCTCCTGGCCTGCAATTTAAACGGATATTCTTAAGCTCCAGAAGCTCTGCCTTTTCTTCTTTCTTTTTTCCATATCCAAACACGTCTTTGCCCTCCTGTGCTAACTTTCTACTTAAATTATAGCGGTATGCTCTCTCCTTTTTCAATGAAAACAAAATGGCATTTGGCGCCATCTGATAATGCCAAATCTGAGGGTTTCGGATTTCCATAACGGAAAAGTGCGCATGCCAGGGGCTTATGAAAAGCCATTGGCTCGCACACTTTTTCTTTTTATTTCTCACATCTTGTCCAGATAATGTTTAAAATACTGATTCAAATACCGGGAAACCAAAGCTCTGATTTCTTCTTTTTCTCCGGACCTGACAGCTTCCAGAAATTCTTCCTCCTCAATCAGCCGCTCGCTTAACACCCCTAAAATCTCACTGTTTTCTGCCGCATAGTCATCCTTTGGCACCAGCATGACCAAAACAACACAGACCCCCCTGAAATAGGGGTCCAGAAACGGCTTTCCATCCTTTGTCTGGCAGACGGCAAACACCGGCTTTGCAACTCCCTCGGTTCTGGCGTGAAGAAGGGCAAAGTTTAAGTCGGGAAATATCTGGCTGCATAGCTGTTCCCTTCTCATCAAATCTTCCTGAATCATCCTCTGCCGGTCCGCATAAACCGCCAGCTTTTCACTGACAGCAATCAGCAGCTCTTCAAAGGTGATCCCGTTGTCCACCCGCTGATACTCCATAAGCTTTATGATGCTTTTGATCTGAACAGCCATAAAATTCACCTGATCCAACTGGATGGTGAACTCCTGGTTGTCCTGCTTTTTCGGAACATATTCGAACTGACGCACCTTTGCGGCGATCCGTTCCATGTCCTCGACAGGAAGCAGAGGGCTTACATACAGGACATCAGCCTGCTCCTCAAGGGCCATGGTGGATACAAAGAAATCCGTCTTGCTGAGCACATAAGGGGTCAAATCCGTCATTCCGTAAACCGACAGCTCCACCCGGTCCGAAAAGTCCCTGGCGATCTTGGAGGACATAAACCGGGAAATTCCGATTCCGCTGGCGCAGACAACTCCCATACTCACCTTTCTCCGGCTTTCCTTTCTGCTCTCCATCCGGACCTCTGCGGCGCCGAAATGGATGGCGAGAAAACCGATTTCCGACTCCGGCACCTCATACCCGTATTTTCCCTCGATCACCTTTGCAACGGTTCTGCACCGTTCAAAAATCTCCGGATAATCCTGCTTGATCTGATCCAGCAGGGGGTTTTGAATCTTCATGCCATTGGCAAGGCGGACCAGAGTGGGTTTTAAATGGGCAATTAAGCCCTGGATTACAAATTCCTCATCCTGCTTTAACAGATAGGCAATATTTTCATCGTAGCAGTCAATCATTTCATTGACCACGTCCCACAGTTCCCTGGACTCTTCGATCTCACTTCTGGACTTTTCATCGATGTTCAAATTCTGAATCTTGGAGCCTTTGATGTGGAGGCAGATGTAGGCGCATTCAACTTCCGGAATATGAATCTGAAATTCTTCTTCCAGGGACTTAGTGATGGTCTCTGCCAGATCATAGTCCTGGTCATTTTGCAGGGAATCTTCCATGAGGGGATTTTCCTCAATGATCTCCTGCCTGCGGATGCGGTTTACGGCAATCGCCACATGAATCACCAGCCCAAGGTAGGACTCCTGGGTCAGATTGAGGATGCGCTTGTCCCGTATCCGCAGGATGCAGGCTGTCACCCTCTTTACAATATCGTCATCTAAAATCCGGTAAATATTTCTCTCACTTTTATTCTGAACCACCTTCAGCACAGACTGGTTCCGTGCCTCATACATCTCCTGTATGATTTCCGTATGGATGTTTTCATCAATAAATACCCGGAGGGCGCGGCGGAAATCCCGCTCGCTGCCCTCAATAAACACACCGTATCCGGGCTTTCTCTTTATCTCTAAATGGTATTTGTGAAACCACTCCTTTACCGCCTCTAAATCAGAGCTGACAGTGGCTTCGCTGACCCCGAAGAGGTCGCTGTAGTAATACAGCTTTTTTAATGTCTTATCCTTGAGAATTTCCAAAATCAGGCGCTTCTGCCGTTCGATCCGGTCTGAAACGTCAAGGGCATCGTCTGCTTCCAGTTCTGCCTTTAAATCTTCCATCAGGTCCTTCTCCCCCTCCAGCCAGATGCCGGTTCCTGTTTTGGAGCAGAAGGTGAGGCCGTATTTTTTTAATGCTTTTGGAATGAATTCCAGTTCCCTTTGCACAGTTCTCTTGCTGATGTTTATCTGGTCTGCAAGCTGTTTGACCGGAACCGGGCCGTTTTCATTTAAAAGAGCCAGAACGATCTGCTGCATTCTGGGTGTAAAATCACTTCCTGCCATCTTCCCCACCTCCCATTAACCAGTTCAGGAGCTCTTTATAGCCGGACATATCCGTCAAATTCTCCACAGTAAAGCAGGGTTTATCGGTTTCCGGAAGAAAACGGGCAAAATTCTTCTGGCAGACGAGCACATCCGCATCCGCAGGAATGCGGTCAGCCGACACGTGGAATACTTCAATGCCTGTCAGGCCTTCCAGCTTCAGTCTCTTTTTAAACAGGGCGCCTGCCATGGCACTGGAGCCCATGCCCACGTCACAGACAAAATATATTTTAGCTTGTTGAATTCTTTTCACCGGTATCCCTTCGTCTTTCTGTATATTTTTTTCCTCAGTCATAAGCTTTCCCTTTTTTCCCGACATAATCAGGCAGGAAAGAAGACAGGTCACTGCGGCGGAAATTAAAATTCCCATAATCACGCCCAGCCAATGACTTTTGTCCGACATAATTAAAATAGTGATCACGCTTCCGGGAGAGGCGGGGCCTAAAAGCCCGCTGCCGGTTAACATGAAGCAGTAATTTCCTGCAATACTGCCTGCTATGACAGCCGCCAGCAGCCGGATATCCGACAGCACATAGGGGAAATAAATTTCATGAATGCCGCCTAAGGACTGGATGATCAGACTGGAATACATCTGCTTTCTCATATTTTTATAAATCAGGGCATGGGCCAGCAAAATTCCAAATCCGGGTCCCGGATTGGTTTCCAAAAGAAATAAAATAGAGCTGCTGCCTGATTTTAACTGCTCCAGTCCAAGAGGAAGGAAAAAGCCGTGGTTGATCCAGTTGTTGAAAAAGATTATCTTTAAAGGCTCCACCAGAAAGCTGATAAACGGAATGACTCCCTTATCTATCATCATCCACAGGCCGTCTCCCAGAAAACTCATGAGCCACTGGGCCACCGGTATCAGCAGAAAATAAGTGAATACTCCGGCCAGAAGCCCCAGCCCTGCCAAGTACAAGTTGGTAAAAAGCATCTCAAATCCCGCAGGAATCCGGCTTTTCACCCTGTCTATCCCCTTTCGGCACAGGAATCCGGCAATGCAGCCTGCTACAGACGACAAAATCATGGCAGAGGCAGGCTCCGTCATAACAACGGCAGAAGCGGCCAGGGTGCCGGCTAAACCGCCGGCATCCCCGCCGCAAACTGTTCCTGCTTTGTATCCCATAAATACCGGAATCACCAGAAAGGACAATATATTGGACATTTCAGATAAATAATTATTCTGGAACGCTCCTGCTGAAAAGACTGACAGCAACCCTGCTGTTACAAACAAAGGTATGCATTCAGCAATGATCCTGCTGTAATATTTCAGTACTCTTTCCGTTAGCTTCATCAATGCAGTTCCCCTTTTGAATCCGTGATCTATATTTATAAGTATTATACCATGGTTTACAAGCGGATACCAGAAAGGCTGTTTTTTATTTTTTTAATTTTTCTACCAATTGATCATATTCCGGAGCTGCCAGGAAATTGGTGATTAAGATCAGTTCAGCCTCAGGATTGCTGTGGGCTGCCCTTTCTCTCAGTTCCCGGTGGGTCACTACGATCTGTGCATCCATTGGAATAGAAGAAACAGGGGAATGAACCACTTCAATATCACCGAATCCGGCTGCGGCCAGCTTCTTTTTCAGTACGGTAGCTCCCATGGCGCTGGAACCCATTCCTGCATCACAGGCAAAGACGATTTTTTTAACGGTTCCTGTAAATGCTTCTTTCTTTTCTTCCTGCACAATTCCCTTGGATTCCTGTTTCATATGTTTTACTTTTTCCTGGGAGTCTTCCAGATCCACGCCTTTTGCTGTGAATTTCAGCAGAGGGAGTGATACGACAAAGGAAACTGCTGCTGCTACTAAAACGCCTGCTAATACGCCAAGGTATTCACCTCTTGGAGTCATTGCAAGAATTGCCAGAATGCTTCCAGGTGATGCAGGGGAGGTAAGACCTATGCCAGTGAGCTGGAATATGAAGATTCCGCTGGCTCCTCCTGCCATAACAGCCAGAAGTAAAAGGGGGTTCATCAGGATATATGGGAAATAAATTTCGTGGATTCCGCCTAAAAAGTGGATAATGATTGCGCCGGGAGCTGAGCTCTTAGCTGAACCTTTTCCGGCAAGGCAGTAAGCCAGCAATACTCCAAGTCCTGGTCCTGGGTTAGCCTCAAGAAGGAAGAAGATGGATTTTCCCATTTCCTCTACCTGCTGGATTCCCATAGGAGAGAGGATTCCGTGGTTGATGGCATTGTTCAGGAATAAAATCTTAGCAGGTTCAATGAAAATACTTGCCAGTGGAAGCAGCTTGCGGTCTACGAAGAATCCAACGCCCGCTTCCATAACCTGATTCATAACTGTTACAACAGGTGCAACTCCTTTCAGTGCGATCACTGTCAGGATAGCTCCGATGATACCCATGGAAAAGTTATTTACCAGCATTTCAAATCCAGCCGGAACCTTACCTTCCACCTTGCGGTCAAACTGCTTAATCACCCAGGCGCTGACAGGTCCTATTATCATCGCGCCGATGAACATGGGAACACTGGAACCAACAACGACACCCATGGCCGTAATTGCACCAATAACACCGCCGCGCTGTCCGTAAACTGCCGCACCGCCTGTATATGCGATTAAAAGAGGCAGAAGCACAGAAGCCATGGGGGATACCAAAGCGCCAAGAGTTTCATTGGGATACCAGCCTGTTGGAATAAACAGCGCTGTAATCAATCCCCATGCAATAAATGCACCAATATTTGGCATTACCATACCGCTTAAAAAGCGGCCAAATACTTGTATTTTCTCCTTCATATACATACCCTCACTTCATTATATAGTATTACTGCGTAATACATGCTAGGTATGATTGGCCAATCATTTCCTTTTGATATACTTATTATAATCAATAAAGGCGGCAGATTTCAACACGAAGAAACAGGGATTTGGCGCTAGTTTTAGTGCCAAATCTTAAAAAGCCTGAATTCTCTTGAAACAGCCCGCTTCCGGCATAAAAAAAGATGCCGCAAAGCAGCATCTTTTCTATATCCGTGAGGATTATAAATATTCTTTTAAAAGAGAAACCTTGTCCAGCTTTTCCCAAGGCAGATCTAAGTCATTTCTTCCAAAATGGCCGTAAGCGGCTGTCTGCTTGTAAATCGGACGGCGTAAATCCAGCATCTTGATGATGCCTGCCGGGCGTAAGTCAAAGTTCTGGCGGATGATGTCCACCAGCTTTTCATTGCTCACTTTCCCTGTTCCAAAGGTATCCACCATGACGGAGGTCGGGTGAGCCACGCCAATTGCGTAGGAAAGCTGAATCTCGCACTTATCTGCCAGGCCTGCTGCCACAATATTCTTTGCCACGTAGCGGGCTGCATAAGCTGCGGAACGGTCTACCTTGGTGCAGTCCTTGCCGGAAAATGCGCCGCCGCCGTGACGGGCGTAGCCGCCGTAGGTGTCCACGATGATCTTGCGTCCGGTAAGTCCGCTGTCGCCGTGAGGGCCGCCGATAACAAAGCGTCCGGTGGGGTTAATAAAGAACTTTGTATTTTCATCCACCAGATTTGCCGGGATGATCTGGTCAAACACGTATTTTTTGATGTCCTTGTGAATCTGCTCCTGGGTTGCCTCTTCGTCGTGCTGGGTGGATAAAACCACTGCATCCAAACGGATGGGAGTTCCATTTTCATCGTACTCCACTGTAACCTGGGTCTTTCCGTCAGGACGGAGATAGGTCAGAGTTCCGTCTTTGCGGACCTTTGTGAGCTGGAGGGCCAGCTTGTGGGCAAGGGAGATGGGGTAAGGCATATATTCTTCGGTCTCATTGCTGGCAAAACCGAACATCATTCCCTGGTCTCCTGCTCCGATGGCATCGATCTCTTCATCAGACATCTTATTTTCCTTTGCCTCTAAGGCACGGTCAACGCCTAAGGCAATGTCCTTGGACTGCTCGTCAAGGGCTACTATTACGCCGCAGGTATCGCAGTCAAAGCCGTATTTGGCGCGGTCATAACCGATTTCCCTTACGGTTTCTCTCACTACCTTCTGGATGTCCACATAGGCATGAGTGGTGATTTCTCCCATGACCATAACAAGTCCGGTGGTGGTTGCGGTTTCGCAGGCTACACGGCTCATAGGGTCCTGTTCTAACATTGCATCAAGGATTGCGTCAGAAATCTGATCGCACATCTTATCTGGATGTCCCTCTGTAACGGACTCAGATGTAAATAATAATTTTTCCATGTTGTCATTTCCTCCTTAATATACATGGGGGAATAACAAAAAGAAAAGCCCGCAGCAAAACGCGGACTTGATTCAACAATGTATCAAATCCTCTTATTGCTCGATTTCTCGCTCAGGCTGGCACCTTCCCACCGCTCCTTCTGGCTTAACGCCATCATTCCGGTCGGGGTTGCCGTGACTTCATAGATCCTTTGTATCTCCATCACTCTGAATAAGGGATATTACGTACTTTTCATTTGTTATTCAATTGTAGGTGTAATTATTGCACTTACATTCTAGCTTATTTAAAAATGGCTGTCAAGAGGATTCTTAAACCTTTTTTCCTGTTGAGAAAAACATTCAGGTGGGTTTAAAAATGGTTGATTGTGAATTATAAAAGCTTTATAAAATAAGTTATTCAGTTGGGTTTAGAGCAAAGGAAAATAAGTATTTGCGGTGTAAAGTTATGGGTTGAAAAGAGAAAATGAAGTTCGGGTAATGGATAAAAAACAGGTTAAAAAAACATTCATCCGGCGAATGATATTCATGAAAATAAGTGCTTCGAAAGCAAAAAATGGCAGATTAATTCTTCTTGAATATAATACATTAAGCGCCAAATTACGCTGTTAAATAATTTATAGGAGGAAGCTTTATGAATCCTGAACAACCAAAAAAAGTGAACACCTGCCAATGTGGCTGCAAAAAGTGTTTAGCTAATAGAGAGGCTAATCAAGAAAACACAAGCGGCAAAACCTGCTCATGCCATTGCCGTTGCTGTATGGGACCTACAGGACCTGCCGGGCCTACTGGACCTGCTGGGCCTACCGGGCCTGCTGGGCCTACTGGACCTGCTGGGCCTACTGGACCTGCGGGCGCTAATGGGCCTACCGGGCCTATTGGGCCTACTGGACCTCAGGGACTTATTGGACCTACCGGGCCTCAGGGACTTATTGGACCTACCGGGCCTCAGGGACTTATTGGGCCTACCGGACCCGCTGGCGCTAATGGCGCTCAAGGGCCTACTGGACCTCAAGGACCTATTGGGCCTACCGGGCCTCAGGGACTTATTGGACCTACCGGACCCGCTGGCGCGACTGGCGCTCAAGGCCCCACCGGACCTCAAGGACCTATTGGGCCTACCGGGCCTCAGGGACTTATTGGACCTACCG
>NZ_JASGFH010000004.1:0-254877 GCF_047605665.1 Lacrimispora sp.
ATGTGATTCTCATTACTTGACTTGCCATAAAAAAAGTCGCCTCCTTTTCGCACTTATAATAGAAGTACGACAAGCGGTGACTGTACACATTCCCGTGTGTGTCCTGCGGACTACCACACTGACTATCCGTTTGTATAAACAGAACTTTAAGTTGTACAGTGACTTGTCGCCAGTTTCCTAACTTGACATTCGCTCCGCGGAAAACCTGCTTTTACAAGCAGCAACCTCACGCTTCACAGCTATCATGCCACAGCCTTAATATAATATCATACTTTTTTTTAGATTGCAAGTACTTTTTTTCAAAAAAATGGCGTGAAATCTGATTTTTTCAAATCTCACGCCATCAATCTTTTTTTTAATCCCAGACAGGCTCTACCGGAGATCTGCCTTCCCCTGACGGGGTTTCATCGTCCACCTTTAATAAGTTTCCGTTGCTTCCGGTTTTATACTTCACGCCTTCCGCATTCTTTACAGTCGTTCCCTTTGCCACTTTTCCGGTGGAGTTGACCACATAGTCGGTGGTGGTGCTTCCCGTTGGAATGGCGATGACTTCGTACTTGCTTCCTTCATCAGCTCTCTGAAGCTTACCCATATAATACAGGTAGCCGTCTTTCACGCCCGTATAACCCCGGCCGCTGTCGCTGAAATAATATGTTTCCTCGTTGCCGTCTCCTTCAATCACTTTGATCTTACCCTTTTGCATGGAGCTGGCCTTCTTATCTCCGAAATAATAAGCCGTAAATTCGGAGCCGTTTCCGATTTTCACCTTCTGGAGTCCGTATACAGGATTTCCAAGATCGTTGAACAAATACGTCTTGTCATTGATCTTCGTCAGATGCTGGGTGCTGGCTTCCCCCTCCTTTGGTCCGGCCTTTGGTACACCGGAGTTGGAGAAATAAAACCATTCCACATTTTCTTCATAGCCGGATACATCGTGAGGCGGTTCTACCGAATACCAGCCCACTCTCAGCTTTCCGTTGTTGTCATAATACTTATAATTTTGAATCTCATAGTCCGCATTGTCAATGCCTACATTTTTCCAGCCGGTCTGAAGAGTGCCGTCTGAGTCAAAGCAGTAAGAGATTCCGTCAATCTTATAAGTTGCAAAATCGCCGGACAAGTTCTTTGGAACGTACTTCTTTCCGCTCTCGCCGAAATAATACCAGAACTTTCCATCGTCGCTGTCTCCCGGCGCCACCTTATCCGGGTCATAGTCGCTGTCCGGTGAAAAAAGCTTCTGCCAGCCTGTGCGCATAGCGCCGTCCGTGCCGCAGTAATACATATCCTCCAGAACCCAGCCCGTCTGCATCTCGCCGTTGGAATCAAAATAATACCACTTGTTGTTGATCTTGGACCAGTTGTCCATAACAGCCTTTCCGCTGCTTCCGAAGTAATACCACTTAAGCTGGCCGTTTCCCGAATCCTGGAACTTCATCCATTTATCAGTCACCAGAATGCCGTTAGAGTCCGTATAATATGTATTTTCGATCCAACTGTTTACGGCCATCTCACCATAGCTGTTTAAATAGCGCCAAAGGTTGTCCGCACCCTTTTTCCAGACATTGGTGACTTTACTTCCGTCTGCATCATAGTAAACCCAGGTATTTCCTGACTGAGCCCAGCCTTCCGCGGCCATAGCATCCATCGATGCAGTACCCATAGCCAGCACGGCGGAGACAGCCAGCACAATGAGACCTTTTCTTTTCATTCCTTCACTCCTTACAGGGATTTCCTTTTTATCTTTCTTTATTTTAGCAATTATTTTCCAATTATTCAACTGTTTTAATCTTTCGATTCTATTACGAAATTATTTCTCCCTCAGGAATACGGCTTTTTTCTTCTATATAAAAGCGGGTGCCGTAAATCACACCCGCTTTTATTCACGTTACCAGTTGCATCGGCGGTTGCAGCAGCGGCAATTCCTTCTGCACCGGCAGCAGCATCCCCGGTTACACTGCCTGTAGCAGCCTCCTGCATTAATTCCCCAATTGCACCAATAATTACAGCCGCAGGTACCGGCAGAAATTCCTATACGAAAACACATAGTTTCACACCTCATCACTTAGAATTATACTATATTATATAGGACACATAGACAAGGGGTGATTTTACGAGCAATTTCTTGACGCTCCCCCGTCTATCCAGTATAATTGAGGAAGTTCAATCGGCCCGACCCATAAGCGGACAGGCTGACAGGAAGCAAAAGAAAGGAAACACGATATGTGGATTGCAGACGGCTGGAAAGATTATGAAGTAATAGATTGTTCAGAAGGAGAAAAACTGGAGCGCTGGGGGAAATACATCCTCGTGCGTCCCGATCCCCAGGTCATCTGGTCCACTCCCAAGACAGAAGCGGGCTGGAGAAAGATGAACGGCCATTATCACCGAAGTGCCAAGGGAGGGGGAGAATGGGAATTTTTCAGTCTTCCGGAGCAGTGGAGCATCAGCTATAAGGAACTGACCTTCCAGTTAAAGCCCTTCAGCTTTAAGCACACCGGAATTTTCCCGGAGCAGGCGGCAAACTGGGACTGGTTCGGCGAAAAGATCAAACAGGCAGGAAGGCCCATTAAGGTCCTCAACCTCTTTGCATATACCGGAGGAGCCACATTGGCAGCCGCAAAGGCGGGAGCCTCTGTCACCCATGTGGACGCGTCCAAGGGAATGGTCGGCTGGGCCAAGGAAAACGCCCGCTCCTCTAACTTGGAATCCGCACCCATCCGCTGGATCGTGGATGACTGTGTCAAGTTCGTGGAAAGGGAAATCCGCAGAGGAAGCCGGTATGATGCCATCATCATGGACCCGCCATCCTACGGCAGAGGCCCAAAAGGGGAGATCTGGAAGATCGAAGATTCCATTCACCCCTTTGTCAGCTTATGCGCCCAGCTTCTGTCCCCTGAGCCTTTATTTTTCCTCATTAATTCCTACACCACCGGCCTGGCGCCCTCTGTATTGTCCTACATGATTTCCATTGAAGTGGGAAAGAAATTCGGCGGCACAGTAGATGCCCAGGAGGTAGGCCTTCCTGTCACAAATACAGGACTCCTGCTCCCCTGCGGCGCATCGGGAAGATGGTCGTCAGAGTCTTAAGGTTCTTTACCGGCCTCCGTTCATCACCTGCCACAAGGGCGGCAAAAGCCACCGCAGCAACCGCCCTGCCTGGTAGCTTAAAATCACACATAAGATCGGCATAAAGAGAAACAGCATAAAGGGAATGGCCGGAACAGACGGGAGCAGCAATGCTCCCGTTTTGTTAACCAGTCTCACAATAGCAAAGTGAGCTGCATACAGAAAGAAGTTCTGCTTCATCCAGTCTTTCGCTTCTATGAGAATCCTTTCCGGGGTGAGCAGCCACAGTCCTGCAGGAGTGAGCAGGCGAAAGCACACGGCAGAAGCCGCCATTTCTCCCTTTAAGCTTCCTGGAAAATCAAACCCATATAGAAAAATGGCTGACACAAGGAGGGCTGCCCCCGCTCCAAACCGGCCTCTGTTCCATTTTCCTTCCGCAACCCTCTTTCCATGGATGGCCGCAAAGGCTCCGAAGGAATAATAGAGGAAAGCATCCAGGTTTAAAAACGGCAAATATCCTCCCAGGTAGATGACCGCAAATATCCCGCCCAAAACCAGGCAGCCAATCTGCCATGTTTTCACCAGCATGTAAATGAGGGGGGCCAGGATGATCAGCAGAATCAACTGTTGTAAATACCAGAATACATAATTATAAGTATAATTGAAAACCGCATCCCAGGCTCCCGAAAGGGAAAAAGGCACCTTGCCCTTTCCGATGACCTCGGACAAATAGGGAATCCGGCTTCCCACCACGTAACCCAGGTAGTAAAGGAGATTCCACACCACATAGGGCACCAGCACACTTCTCATTCTGGCTTTCCATTTCACCCAAAGCTTTTCCATGGTAAATCCCCGGAAAAAGAGGTAAGAGGAAATCAAAAAGAACCCAGGCACGGCAATCTGGGACGCTGTATTTCCCAAAAGCCTTTCCAGCCAGTCCATCTGATATCCCAGCCTTGTGCTGCCCAGAAAAAGTACTGCATTGTAGGAGTGGACCCATATGACTAAAAGACTGTAAAAAAATGTAAACCAGACGATTTTATTACGAAACTGCACTTCTTCCATGGGGCCCTCCTTTCTCTCCATACATTTTATCACAGGAAAAGAGCCTTTATCAAATCATTTTCCAGGTCTTTGGCCGGAAAAAGGAACTTTCAGCAATAGACCGTAAAAATTAAAATATTTTTCACATATTTTTTCATTCTGTCCCGTAGGGTTTATGGTATAATAGGAGCAATCTCAACCATTGCTTTCCAGTTAAGGAGAAAATAACCATGAAAAAAATAACCCGCGCCGCCTGTCTTTCCCTCGCTGTCCTGATTGGGGGCTTATCCCTTTCAAGCAGCGCTGCTTTCGCAAAAAGCAGTCCAAAAGATCCGGCCACGGCGCTTCAAGCATTTTCCTCTGACAGAGGACAGGCCCTTCAGGCAGCAGCCATTGGTCCGGGCCTCATAAACTTATCCCCCGCGGATGAGTTTTCCACCTATCAGTGGGGGCTTAAAAATGACGGGGAATTCCGTCTCATAGAGCTGCAGGCCAAATTCCGGGCAGTGGACCAGAACTACAGCCAGAAAAGGTCCGGAGTGGGCATTGGAATCCCAAAACCTGGGCCGGACGATTATAAGTCCATTGTGACCCACGCCACGACCGGCATTGACATCGCCATGCAGCCCGCCTGGAAGGTGTACGATCAGGCAGAGGCAAAGCGGTCTGTTACCGTTGCCATCATTGATACGGGCATTGATATCCATCATCAGGAGCTTAAAAATGCGCTGTGGACCAATCCCGGAGAGGTGGATGGAGACGGCATTGACAATGACGGCAACGGATATGTGGATGATTTTTACGGCTGGAACTTTTATTCCGGAAACAACCAGATTTTTGTAGGGAACGAGGACAGCCACGGAACCCATGCGGCTGGCACCATCGGAGCTGACAGAGGATCTTACGGCATAGCTGGAATTACGGATAATAACTACGTGAAGCTCATGACCTTAAAAGCCTTAGGCGGCGAGGACGGGGCCGGCTCTCCGGAAGCGGTGATTCAGGCCATACGGTATGCCGAGGCAATGGGGGCTTCCATCTGCAACTTAAGCATGGGAACCACCGCCTACAACGAGGCGCTGGACCAGGCCATCAGAGACTCTTCCATGCTGTTTGTGGTTTCCTGCGGAAACGGAGGGGTGTCCGGCCTTGGATACGATACGGATGTTTACCCTGTTTATCCGGCCTCTCTCCCTCATGACAACGTGATTTCCGTAGCCAACATCCTGTTTGACGGAAGCTTAAGCAAGGACTCCAACTTCGGCGCCAGCAGCGTGGATATCGCAGCGCCGGGCAGCTTCATCTTAAGCACGATCCCAGGTGATGCTTACGGCTTTATGAGCGGAACCTCCATGGCCGCACCCATGGTGACCGGAGTAGCTGCCATGATCTATTCCTACCGGCAGGACATCTCTTTGGGAGAGGTTAAAAACATTCTTTTAAGCTCCAGCAGAAAAATGGACAGTCTTGCCGGTAAGATGGTAAGCGGCGGACTTTTGGATGCTTATGCTGCCATCACCTGGCAGTAAATAAAAAACAGTGAGATAAAGGGTACATTTCTCCTTCTTCTCACTGTTTTTTTATTTTTCATACTCCAGGGAAAACATCTCCCTGTACTTCTTTCCGTCAAAGGTGTGATTATATACCAGATATTCATAGCTGGCAATTAAGTCACGGTAAGGATTTTCCGGCATTCTTAAGTCATCCCATGAATAATAGGTGCCTTCTTTATCATAACAGCCGATGGGGTGAACCACCGGAAATGTCTCTTCCATGGTCAGAAGAAACTGCTGGTAAGGCGTCATCTGGACATTGGCCCTTTTTAACAGCTCTGAACCCAGGTAAACAGCCCCCAGCTTCCCTTTTTCTTCTGCCTGGCTCTCATAATTGGTCCAGATCAGAAACGGGGTCTGATACCACTTTAAACGGTCCTCATTGGGCACAAGATCGCTTGGCATCCCTGCAATTTCATCAAAGAATTCATCTTCCACACTGGGCTGATGATCCCCGAACAGGACGATCATGGTGGGCTCATCACTCTGCTTAAAATAGGAAATCAAATATTCCAGGGCTTCATCCGACTTCTTCACAAGGGATAAGTACTGGTCGGTCTTAGGATACTTCCCTTTCAGGTTTCCGGTCAGCCATACTTCCTGCTGGAAGTTATCATAATCACTCTCATAACCTCCGTGGTTTTGCATGGTCACATTGAAGATGAACAGCTTATCCTCCGGATTCTCCTTGGACTCCACCCGCTCGATCAGCTTCTGGTAATCCGCTTTGTCGCTGACATAGTTTCTCAGCTCTTCGCTGCCCTCATAATCTTCTATAGCCAGAAATTCATCCATTCCCAGGTTCCGGTAGCATTCCTGCCGGTTCCAGTTTTCTCTTGGATATGGGTGCATGGCGACGGTCTCATAGCCCTGGGATTTTAAGGTGCTCACAAGGCTGTATGTATCAGGCTTCACATTAAACTGATAGGCAATGCTGTTGGCCTGAAGCAGGGAAATGGAATTTCCGGTCAGGAATTCATATTCGGAATTGCTGGTCAGGGAACCGAATACAGGAACGGCAAGACTTCCTTTCACCGTGTTTTCCTTTAAGCTGTTTAAAAAGGGAAAATATTCCTGATTCGTCTCAAAGCTGCCTGCTGTTTTCAGTTCAGACAGGCTTTCATTCATAATGCATATGATGTTGACCGGGGTTGTATTCTCTTCTGTTTCCGCATCACTTTCTCCGGCCTGAGCCAAAAGAACCTGGTTTTCCTCCCTCACGGAATCGTAAATCTGTTTTACCTTTGAAAGGCTGTAGCCCTTGGGTTTTTTCTGCACCGTGTAATTGAAGGAAACAGCCGTGGAAAGCACATATCCGTACTCCTGATAAGTTTCATTAACCTCCCACATGTTGATTTCAAGGCCCTTGGAAGGGATCAGGAAGGTATAAAACCACATGCAGAAGCTGACAATCACGCCCGCACTTCCTCCGGCGAGGATCAGCCGCCTTTTCCTGCCCTTAGCCCGTCTGGGAAACAAAAAGGCAAAGAGACAGATCGCCTGGACTCCTAAAAATGCCAGATACATCTCCTCTGTCAGGATAAATTCATAATTTCCCGCCACGCTCATGGCAGTCCGCAGGGCCAGGACATCCCAGATCATGATAGGCCTTCCCCGAAAGCTGGTGACCAGATATTCCGCCGCAGAAACAAAATAGAGAAATACCGCCATCACGGGAATTCCGATTCCGGTGCTTCCGCTGACTGCAAATGCAGTGAGATACAAAAGGTAAATCCAGCCTATATTTAAAACAGCCATGGAGGGGGAGATTGCAGACAAATTGCCGGTTACATACTCAAACAGAATATAAGATGCGCAGGGAATCAAAAGCATGATGGCAGTGGCTGTAAAAATCCCTGCATTTTTAAGCCACTTTAACAGCCGTTCTCTTATCACGTAAAAACATCCTCTTTTTCTATACCAGAATGATTTAATGTTACCACAAAGCGGCGGCGCCATCAATAGACAATTTATGACAACCGGAAAATCAAACCGTTTCCATCAATCACCCAGCCCCCTCTCAGCATTTTAGAGCAAAAAAAGGAGCGCTGCTCCACAGATGATTTCTCATCTGTTTTGCAACGCCCCTGATGTTTCAATCAGTATTGATTTATCGTCAATAATTACTCAACGATAGTAGCTACTCTACCTGAACCTACTGTACGGCCGCCTTCACGGATAGCGAAACGAAGACCCTGCTCCATAGCGATTGGGTGAATCAGCTCTACGGACATTTCTACGTTATCACCAGGCATACACATCTCTACGCCTTCTGGAAGATCACAAACGCCTGTTACGTCAGTTGTTCTGAAATAGAACTGAGGTCTGTAGTTGTTGAAGAAAGGAGTATGACGTCCACCTTCATCTTTTGTTAAAACGTAAACCTGTGCTGTAAACTTCTTATGGCACTTTACAGAACCTGGTTTAACGAGACACTGTCCTCTTTCGATGTCAGTTCTCTGAACACCACGAAGAAGTGCGCCGATGTTATCACCAGCCTGAGCCTCGTCAAGCAGCTTACGGAACATCTCGATACCAGTTACAACAACCTTACGGGTCTCTTCGCTGATACCAACGATTTCAACTTCATCAGATACGTGTAATGTACCACGCTCTACTCTACCGGTAGCAACGGTACCACGGCCTGTGATGGAGAAAACGTCCTCGATAGGCATAAGGAATGGCTTATCTGTTTCACGAACTGGGTCCGGAATCCACTCATCTACTGCGTCCATTAACTCAAGAACCTTATCGCCCCAAGAGCAGGAAGGATCTTCAAGAGCCTTTAATGCGGAACCCTGGATGATTGGTGTATCATCGCCTGGGAACTCGTACTCATTTAAGAGCTCACGGATTTCCATGTCTACCAGTTCAAGAAGTTCTGAATCGTCTACCATGTCACACTTGTTCATGAATACAACGATGTAAGGAACGCCTACCTGACGGGAAAGAAGGATGTGCTCTCTTGTCTGAGCCATAACACCATCAGTTGCAGCAACAACCAGGATAGCGCCGTCCATCTGAGCAGCACCAGTGATCATGTTCTTAACGTAGTCAGCATGTCCTGGGCAGTCAACGTGTGCATAATGTCTCTTGCTGGTCTCGTACTCAACGTGAGAAGTGGAGATTGTGATTCCACGCTCTCTCTCTTCCGGAGCCTTATCGATATTCTCGAAAGCTACTGCCTGTCCAGTACCTAATCTTTCATGCAGAGTCTTTGTGATAGCTGCTGTTAAAGTTGTTTTACCGTGGTCAACGTGACCGATGGTGCCGATGTTACAATGTGTTTTGTTTCTTTCAAACTTAGCTTTAGCCATTTTATAACGTCCTCCTTAATTTACGCTCTCTTCCGAGCTTTGTTTATATGTTAGGCTGTTTTTTATTATATGCTATTTGTGCACTATTTTCAAGCCTATTTGATGGATTCCGGGCAGACTTGTGTGCCCGAAATCCATGGAAAACCGGTTAGGATTATTTGCCCTTCTTTTCAGCAAGAACTTTTTCCTGTACGCTCTTTGGTACTGGCTCATATTTCTCGAAGAACATAGAGTAGTTACCGCGTCCCTGTGTTCTGGAACGTAAGTCAGTGGAGTAGCCGAACATCTCTGACAACGGTACAAATGCTTTAACCATCTTACCGCCGCCGATATCCTCCATACCTTCGATACGGCCGCGTCGGGAGTTAATATCACCGATAACATCGCCCATGTATTCTTCCGGCATGGTTACTTCCACCTTCATGATCGGCTCAAGGAGAATAGCGCCACCCTTGTTCATAGCATCTTTAAATGCCATGGAACCGGCGATGTGGAATGCCATTTCACTGGAGTCAACCTCATGGTAGGAACCGTCGTATACAGTTGCCTTTACACCAAGCACTGGGAATCCGCCCAGAATACCGGACTTTGTAGCTTCCTCAATACCTGCACCAACTGCCGGGATGTACTCCTTAGGAATAGCACCACCAACAACAGCGGATTCAAACTTGAATAATTCTTCGCCATTGGCCTCCATGGGCTCAAAGCGAACCTTACAGTGTCCGTACTGACCACGTCCGCCGGACTGCTTTGCATACTTGCTGTCAACTTCAACAGTCTTTGTAAAGGTCTCCTTGTAAGCAACCTGAGGAGCACCTACGTTAGCTTCTACGTTGAACTCACGAAGCAGACGGTCTACGATGATCTCCAGATGAAGCTCACCCATACCGGAAATGATAACCTGGCCAGTTTCCTGGTTGGTCTTTGCACGGAAGGTAGGATCTTCTTCTGCAAGCTTTGCAAGAGCCTCGCCCATCTTGCCCTGACCAGCTTTGGTCTTAGGCTCGATAGCGATATCGATAACTGGCTCTGGGAATTCCATGGACTCCAGAATTACCGGATGCTGCTCGTCACAGATAGTATCGCCTGTTGTTGTCAGCTTGAAACCTACGGCAGCAGCGATATCACCGGAATATACCTTATCCAGCTCTGATCTCTTGTTGGCATGCATCTGAAGGATACGGCCAACACGCTCTTTTTTGCCCTTGGTTGCATTCAGCACGTAGGAACCGGAGTTCATAACACCGGAGTAAACGCGGAAGAATGCCAGCTTACCAACGAATGGGTCTGTCATAATCTTAAATGCGAGAGCGGAGAATGGCTCTTCATCAGAAGAATGTCTCTCGATCTCATTTCCATCCATATCAACACCCTTGATAGAAGGAATGTCAACAGGAGATGGCATATATTCCAGAACAGCATCAAGCAGCTTCTGAACGCCCTTGTTTCTGTATGCGCTTCCGCAGCATACAGGAATAGCGGTACACTCACAGGTAGCTCTTCTCAATGCCTTCTTTAAATCTTCATTTGACGGCTCTTCCCCTTCCAGGTATGCCATCATCAGGTCATCGTCCAGTTCGCAGATTTTCTCAATCATCTCTGCACGATAAAGTTCAGCGTCATCCTTCATGTCGCCAAGGTCTTCTGTGATAGTCACATCATCACCCTTGTCGTCATTGTAGATATAAGCCTTCATTTCGAACAAATCGATGAGTCCTTTGAATTCGTCCTCTGCACCGATGGGAAGCTGAATGCAGATTGCATTCTTGCCCAGACGGCTCTTGATCTGATCAACAGCACCGTAGAAGTTCGCACCCATGATATCCATCTTGTTGATGTATGCCATACGGGGTACGTTATAGGTGTCTGCCTGACGCCATACGTTTTCAGACTGAGGCTCTACGCCGCCCTTTGCACAGAACACGCCTACAGCGCCGTCCAGTACACGCAGGGAACGCTCAACCTCTACAGTAAAGTCAACGTGTCCTGGAGTATCGATAATGTTGATACGGTGCTCCGGAGCGCCTGCTTTTACCTTATTGTTTTCATGCATGGTCCAATGGCAGGTGGTCGCTGCTGAAGTGATTGTGATACCTCTTTCCTGTTCCTGCTCCATCCAGTCCATGGTTGCAGTACCTTCATGAGTATCACCAATTTTGTAATTTACACCAGTATAATAGAGGATACGCTCAGTCAATGTGGTCTTACCAGCATCGATATGGGCCATGATACCAATATTTCTGGTTCTCTCCAATGGATATTCTCTTCCAGCCAAAGCTTTTTCCTCCTAATTAAAATCTGTAATGAGCAAATGCTTTGTTTGCCTCAGCCATCTTGTGCATATCTTCTTTCTTCTTTACTGCAGCACCGGTGTTGTTGGCAGCATCCATGAGCTCATTGGCAAGTCTTTCTTCCTGGGTCTTCTCGCCTCTCTTACGTGAGTAAAGAGTGATCCATCTTAAAGCTAATGCCTGCCTTCTCTCCGGTTTTACCTCGATAGGTACCTGATAGGTAGCTCCACCGATACGTTTTGCCTTTACTTCCAGTACAGGCATGATGTTGTTCATTGCTTCTTCGAATAATTCAACAGCAGGCTTGCCTGTCTTCGCTTCCATACGGTTAAATGCACCGTATACGATCTTCTGAGCAACACCCTTCTTACCGTCAAGCATAATGTTGTTGATCAGCTTTGTAACAACCTTGTTGTTGTAAAGCGGATCTGCTAATACGTCTCTTTTTTGAGTATGTCCTTTACGTGGCACGTTACTTCCCTCCTTAATACCGCTGGCAATTCCTAAAATTGTCCAGCTATTCATTAGATCTTAGGTACTCACAAACATTGAAGTTGCGTTCGCGCTGGGTTTCTATATATAATCCTGCAACCTACAGGTTCAATATCTAAAGTCCGGCACTAGAAATTCAAATGTGTGGTTCTAATTATTTCTTTGCTGCTTTTGGTCTCTTAGCACCATACTTGGAACGAGCCTGTCTTCTGTTGGCAACGCCTGCAGTATCGAGAGTTCCTCTTACGATATGGTATCTTGTACCTGGTAAGTCTTTTACTCTTCCGCCGCGGATTAAAACAACGCTATGCTCCTGAAGGTTGTGTCCCTCTCCTGGGATGTAGCTTGTTACTTCGATGCCGTTAGAAAGACGTACTCTGGCGATCTTTCTAAGAGCTGAGTTAGGTTTTTTCGGTGTAGCAGTCTTAACTGCGGTACAAACGCCTCTCTTCTGAGGAGCAGAAATATCAGTAGCCTTTTTCTGTAAAGAGTTGTAACCCTTCTGCAGAGCAGGTGCTGTAGATTTCTTTACGCTTGTCTGTCTTCCCTTTCTTACTAACTGGTTAAATGTTGGCATTCCATTCACCTCCTGTGATATTGTCTGTGGTTGCTGTCTTCTTCAGCTTAATTTACGCACAAAAACATGACGCGTTTATGCACGCCTAATCATTATATACATATTGCTTTTTCCTGTCAAGGATTTTTTTGCTGATCTGTATTTTTTAAAGCGCGGACAGAGAAATATGCTTTGTATTTTTTCCTGATATGAAATTATTTTTTTATAACCGCAAAAAGTGGGCCGCAGCCCACTCTTTACCAAAAATCATAAATGCGGACAGGGTCAGAGGGAAATGATCCTGGGGCTCCCTTCTCCGGCCAGCTCCAGCTTCCCAAGCAGCTTCTCTTTCAGCTCTTCTTTCACTTCCCGGTATTTTTCCCTGTCGACCAGGTTATTCAGCTCATAGGGATCTTCCTCCAGATTATAGAGGCATTCTTCCACATAAATATCACTTCCGGAATCGAGCCAGGGATTTTTATGGGGTGCCGTCACGCAGTATTTCCATTTTAACGTGCGCAGGGCACGCCCCACCTGGCTTTCACTGATTTGAATCAGAACATCGTTATCCCAGTCTTTGGCTCCATCCCTTAGCAGGCATCCTGCCGGTCTGCCATCCATCTGCTTTGCCGGCTCTGCTCCTGCAATTTCCAAAATCGTCGGGGCGAGGTCTACCAGGCTCAGGGACTGTTCGATCACCCTTCCTCCCAAATAGCTGCCCCCTCGGCATATCATGGGGATTTTTATGCTGGCCTCATGACAGGAACGCTTATATTCCCCATTTCTGGTGCGGAAATGGCTTCCATGGTCAGATGTGAACAGAATGACCGTATCCTCGTAGATTCCTTTTTTCTTTAAAGCGTCTGCAAACTCTCCCAGATTTTCGTCCAGCTTTCTGATACAGCCATAATAGTCGGCAAGATTGGCTCTCCAGTCCGCATCCGGCTTATCCAACTGAAGCAAATCCTCAGGCACCCTGGCATCCCGATACCGGTCCGCATATCCCTCCGGCGCGACATAACGGTTTTTTGTATTCTGATGGTGGGGCTCCAGATAAGAAACCATTAAAAAGAAAGGCTCTTCCTTCTCATACTCCTCAATGAACCGGACACCGTGCTCCGTCAGAAAATCAGAACGGTACTGTCCGGAAAACGGCAGCTTTTGATTATCACGGTCATAAATATAGCCCTCATACGCATCCGATGTAAATTCCAGCAAGTCCGCAGCTTTCCACTCTCCCGTATAGCCGCATCGTTCTTCCATAGGGACAGGCTCAAGCCCAGTGAGGGAAAGATGCCACTTTCCGATGTAGTTGGTCGTATACCCCGCACCGTTTAACAGATGGGCCAGAGTCTGGTTATCGTCCTTTAACTCCAGCGCATTGCGAAAGCATCCGTTTTTCGTAGCATACCTTCCAGTCTGGATCACCGATCTGGCCGGGCCGCATACAGGCTGGCAGGTAACCGCATTCTTAAACGTCACTCCTTCTGCGGCCAATTCATCAAGATTCGGAGTGAGTCCAAGGTCTGAGCCATAACAGCCGCAAGTGTCCGCCCTTTGCTGGTCCGTAAAAAACAACAGTATATTTGGTCTGTTTTTCATGAAAATTCTTCTCCTTTCACTCTTTGACCGCACCGGCAGTCAGCCCTGAGATTATGTATTTTTGAAGGAATATAAATATGATCAGAATGGGTATTGCCGCCGTAACAGCCGCCGCCATAACGCGTCCCCAGTCATAATTATACTCTCCCAGATACGTCATGGCGATTCCCGATGCCAGCGTCCTCATCCCTGTTTTATTTACCAGGGTCAGCCCCCATAAAAAGTCCTCCCAGGATATCAGGAAAGAATAGATGCCTACGGCGATGATCCCCGGCCGGATCAGGGGCAGTATAACCCGAAACAGGGTGTTGGCCTTAGAGGAACCGTCGATGCAGGCTGCCTCATCCAGGGATTTGGGTATGGTGTCAAAGAATCCCTTCAAAATCCAGACCGACATGGGAAGCGCATTGGTGGAGCAGGCCAGCACCAGAGCCGTATAGGTATTTAACAAGCCCAGCTTAAAATACATGTTGTATAAAGCGATCAGCAGGGTCATAGCCGGGAACATCTGCGTGGACAAAAACAGCATCTGCAAAAATCTGGCCCCCCGGAACTGAAAACGGGAAAATACATAGGCCGCAAATACTGCAAGGGTCAATGTAACCAGAGTTGTCACAGTGGAAACAATCACATTGTTCTTATAAAAAACAACAAATTTCCCATCATTCATAATATTTTTATAGTTATTCCAGGTCGCGCCATTGGGAATAAACTGAGGCGGCAGCCTTAAGATCGCCTCATTGGGCTTAACGGATGTCAATATCATCCAATAGATCGGGAATATAAATATGATGGTAATTGCAGCCACACCAAGGTACACCAATACCTTATTTGACATTTTAACCTTCATCTATGATGCCTCCTTAATATTGAACTTCCTTCGCTGCCAAAACCTTATTATACACCGCCGAGAATACCATCAGGAACACAAGCCAGCACACGCCGATTGTGGCCCCCTTGCCCATATTAAAGCCGGAAAATGCGGTTTCATAAGTATAGAGAGGCAGGGTAGTAGTCGCCCTCACAGGGCCTCCCCCGGTCATTGTGAAGAAAAGGACGAACATCTGAAAGTTAGAAACAATGGATGTCAGGGTGACTGTCTTTATTACGGGCATAATAAACGGAATCGTAATTGCGTAAAACTTCTGCCAGCCCGTCGCTCCGTCTATGGAGGCCGCCTCTCTCAGTTCCTCCGGAACCGTCTGGAGCCCTGACAGCAGCATAATCATCATAAGAGGCATCTGTTTCCAGACTGCTGAAATAACAACAGAAATCATTGCTGTCTTTGGATTGCCCAGCAGGCTGTAATTGCCCATCCCGAAAAGGTAGTTGGCAATGCCGTACTGGGGCTGGAAAATGAACATCCATACCACTGCAACAACCAGGGAGGGAATGGTCCAGGGAAGGAACAGCAATCCCCGGAAAATCTTCTGCCCCTTAAGCCACTCGATATTTAACAGCATTGCAACCGTAAGACCTATGACAAACTGGAGAAATACGGTGGATACGACATAAATCAATGTCCTTCCAAAGGTGGCAAAGAATTGGGCATCCTGTAATACATCCTTATAGTTCTGAAAATTATTCCACTTTATATTGTTAATATCCATCAGGTTATAGCGCGTAAAGCTCATGCCGATCACCGTCACCACCGGAATCACAATTGTGATTGACAGCAGTAGGAGTGCGGGTGCCAGAAGGACAATTATGAACCAGTTAATTTTCGTTTTTTTCTTTCTAATCATCGATATCACCCTGTCTTTCAAAAAATTTAGGAGGAATTTAAATCCTCCTAAATTTAAACCCGCTATTCGCCGTATATATTTTTGATGGTGGTTTCTGTCTCTTCAAGGACTGTGGTGATATCCTCGTTGTTGATCATAATGCGCTCCATTGCCTTTGTCACTTCATTCATGGCATTGTCAAACAGCGGGTTTGTGGCCGGAAGCGGGCTTGCTGTCTCTGCTTGCTTATTAAATACTTCCATAAAATAATCCTCATTCATCTCCGGCAGCGCTGCAACGGATTTTCTGCCGGAAAGCACAGCATTGGATTTATGGTATTTTAACATGGCTTCCTTGCCGGTCAGGTATTCAATTAATTTTGCCGCTGCTTCCTGGTGGCTTGAAGATGCTGAAATTCCAAGCTCATGTTCCGTATATACCGTTTCGCTTTTTCCTGTCACTCCTATTGGAATGATGGCATAACCCATAGAAGCATCAAAGTCTTCGCCCTTACCGCTGCTGGCCCTATATGCGTTACGCCCCATATCGCCGTCGATAATAAACCCAATCTGTCCTGTTGCAAATAATCCGCGTAAGTCCTTAATCTCCAGTCCGCCCGGCATCACCTTCTCGTCAACCATCTGCTTCATGTATTTTAATGCATTCACATTGCCTTCATTGTTAAGGTCAACCTTGCCGTCCCCGCCCAGAAAATGTCCTCCAAAGCTGTAGAATACGCCATTGGCGACAGACCCGGTATGTGCCACCTTACCGGTTGGAAGTCCCAGTCCATAGATCGTATTGCCTGCATCATCCTTGCCGAGAGCCGCTATTTTCTTCGCCATTTCCGTCATCTCATCCCAGGTGGCAGGGGCCTTTTCAGGATCGAGGCCGGCTTTCTTCATCAGGTCCTTATTATAGTACAATGCCAGAGGATGGGGTGCCCAGGATATTGCAGCTACCTTTCCATCAAACGTCGTCCCTGCCAGATAATTCGGATATACATCGTCGAGCACCTCCTGTGATACGAGGCCCTTTAAGTCTGCAAGAAGACCGGCTCCCTGGAAGGCAACCATCATCTGAGAATTTCCCATGATGACATCTGCTGCATTTCCCGATGTTCCTGCAATTAAAACCTGATCCTTGTACTGGTTAAACGGAATTGCCACAGATTCTACTTTAATGTTTGGATTGGCCGCCATAAAATCAGCCAAAAGCTCTTTAAAAATACCACTCGTTGCCTCTTCTGCCTCCAACCAGTTGCTCATGGTAATGGTGACGGCTTCTTCCCCTGCTGTTCCCGCTGTTGTGCTCTCCGTTTTTTCCACCGATGCACTTTTGTCCGCAGATACCGTTTCTTCCGTCTTTTTACCGCATCCTGTGAGAATCATACTTCCCGTCAGAGCCGCCAGCAAAATAATACTTAACACTTTTTTCATTTCCTTCTCCTCCTGCTTTCATATTTTGTTGCAGTAATTACTCTGTGGTTTTATTATATAGTAAAATATCACAAGATTATAAGGACACAAACTTCATATCAGGTATTATTTTCACATATTCCATCTCATTTCAGAAGTGTTTTTGTCACTTTTCACGTCCCTCCGAAGGTGTGACACCAAATTTCTCTTTATATATCCGGGTAAAATGCTTTGTGCTTAAATACCCCACCATCTCTGAGATTTCATTCACCTTTAAATCCGTATTGAGCAGCAGGTTACGGGCTTTTTCCATGCGAAGCTCTGTCAGGTATTCAATGTATTTCATTTCCAACTGTTTTTTAAAGAGGGAAGAAAGGTAATTCGGATTTACCCCTACCTTTTGGCTCACATCCTCCAAACTGATATTTTTATAAAAATTCCGGTCTATGTATTCCTTCGCTCTGCCTATCACACTGTTGTCGCGAACACTGTCAGCCGGCTCTGCCCCTGCCTTAGAGGTCTCACTGATTCCGAGAATGCGGTTTATGGACTCTACCAGTTCAAAACGGTTAACCGGCTTAATGATATACTCACTGACACCATACCTCATGGCAGTGCGGGCGTATTCAAACTCACTATAAGCGCTGATGAGAATAATTTTAGGCCGCCTTTCCATACCGCTGCAGAGCCTGGCCAGGTCCAAACCGTTTACAACCGGCATACGGACATCCGTAATAATAAGCTCCGGAGTGTGGATAACCGCCTCTTTGTATCCCTCTTCCCCATTTTTGCATTCTGACACAACCTCAACATCATCATAAGCAGTTTCAATGATCTTGCGTATCCCCTGGCGTATGATTTTCTCATCATCACATACAATCACTTTGTGTTCCATAGTTTTTCCTCCTGAATCGGAATCTGAATCGTGGTTATGGTGCCCACCCCTTCCTTCGAGTGGATGAAAAGGCGGCTTTTCTCCCCATAAGCGATTTTCAACCGGCGATACAAGTTTCTGATGGCATAGCATTCTGATGGACTCTCTTCCGGTTCACTGACCAAAAGCCGGCCAATCCGGTCCATGCTGTCCGAATCAATATGTCTTCCATTATTATAGACCCGGATGAGCAGATACTGATTTCTCACCCGGACGGAAACCTTCAGATAACCCTGGTCCTCAAAATCATTAAATCCATGCTTAAAAGAGTTCTCTACCAATGGCTGCAGGGACAGGCGAAGCATCTTACACATTTCACTCCCCTCTTCCACATCGAATTCAGTAGTAAAGCAGTCCCCAAAGCGTATCCTCTGTATTGCAATATAATTTCTGGCATTTTCCACTTCAGACCGGACCAAAACCTCCGGCATGGATACTTCCATAGCATACCGCATCATGGCAGAAAAGGATTTGGATAAATTCACGATCTCGTAATTGTCCTGTATCAGCGCAAGCATTGAGATACTTTCTAAGGTATTATAGATAAAATGCGGGTTGATCTGGCTTTGCAGCGCCCTTAAAGTCGCCTTCTGATTCTCAATCTGAGCGATGTAATTTTCATTAATCAACTGCTTCATATTGTGGATCATGGTATTTAAGCTATGACTCAGCTCACCGATTTCATCCTCATAGCCTTCCTTTACATGAATGTCCAGATTTCCCCCTGCAACGGACAGCAGGGTATCCCGCAAGTGAAAAATACGGTCCGTAAACCGGTTGGTGAATAAGCGGCTGGTAAAATAGATGCTCACCATCAGACCTGATGTGCCGAGAGCAAAATACAGAAATGCTAATTTATATCCGGCTCTGATATCCTGCAGACTGATTCTGTACTCCACCTTTTCATTTAAGGCTCTGACAGTCGAGTAAACCGACATATATTCCCTGCCCTCTCCGCCCTGGGGCCCGATCTCCCTTCCATTCACAATAACGGAATTCTTCGTCCCCCGTACCAGAGGATAGAATGTACCTATTATGTTATCGTAATCCAGCTCAGAATACACGAATCCAAGAAAGGCGCCGTTCTGCACACTGATAATCGGAATCGCCGTAAATAAAACCTCATTTCCCGTCTGTATGCTGACCGTCTCCCCCAGCACCTGACGTTTACTTCCGGAAAGCAGGTCCTTAAACCAATCTGCCTGGCTGTAATAAGTGTCAAGGTCCTTATCTGAAAAATCATTTGAGAAGGACTTTCGTGATCTGTTAATGTAAACATATATGTTAATGACCCTCTTGTCCGAGGTTGCCACATTAGCAAGCCGGTTTCTGATAAAATCCCGGAATTCAAGCTTCTCCTTATAATTGAGGTCCGGATACTCCTGCATCTCTTTTTGCACACTGATGTCGGTTGCAATGCTTTCCAGCTTCTCCTTATTCTGCAAAAACCATGTATTAATTTCATCGGAAGCCTTATCAATGGTAATCTGTGCCTGTTTTCTCGACGCGTTCACCGTCGCCCTCACGTATACCACAGATATAATAGTAAAAAGCACCAGAAAGGGAACAATAACCGCTCCCCAGCAGGATATCGTAAGCTTTTTATGAATCGATGCATTATTATAACGCAGTAAAAGCCGTTTTATCATAAGATTCCTCCCATCAATATACCGAAAAATAACGTTCCATAGCCGTTTATGAAATATTATATATTATTTGAAAAGGACTGTATACGAAAAAAATCCCGGAAGCCTTCAGCCTTCCGGGATTTTCTCCTCTGATTATTCTTCTATCTCTATTTCATCAATATCCAGAACTTCTTCCGCCTCTTCAAAGGAATCTTCTGCCAAAATGATCTCATCATCTTCTGAAAGAACAATCTCCTCTTCTTCCTCGAAAGCAGCGTCTGTGTTCAGACGAATGGTGCGGTAACGCTTCATACCGGTACCTGCCGGAATCGGCTTACCGATGATAACATTTTCCTTCAGACCGATCAGATGATCCACCTTGCCGTTAATAGCGGCTTCGGTCAGAACCTTTGTGGTCTCCTGGAAGGAGGCTGCGGATAAGAAGGAATCAGTAGCCAGAGATGCCTTGGTAATACCAAGCATAACCTGCTTTCCATCTGCCGGTTCTTTGCCTTCTGCCAACAGGGATTCATTTAAATCATTGTAATCCAGAACATCCATGGAGGTTCCCGGAAGCACATCACTGTCTCCGCTTTCCTCAATTTTGATCTTCTTAAGCATCTGTCTTACGATCATCTCAACGTGCTTATCATTGATCTCAACACCCTGGAGACGGTATACACGCTGTACTTCCTGGATCATATAATCCTGAACAGCACGAACGCCCTTGATCTTTAAGATATCGTGAGGATTCACACTACCTTCGGTCAGCTCGTCGCCGGCCTCCAGCACCTGATTATCCTGAACCTTGATTCTGGAACCGTAAGGGATCAGATAGGTCTTGGAATTTCCGGTTTCATTTTCTGTTACAATGATCTCACGTTTTTTCTTTGTATCTTTAATCGCTACCACGCCGCCAAACTCTGCGATAATGGCAAGACCCTTTGGCTTACGGGCCTCGAAAAGCTCCTCGACACGGGGAAGACCCTGTGTGATATCGCCTCCGGCAACGCCTCCCGTATGGAAGGTACGCATGGTAAGCTGTGTACCGGGCTCACCGATGGACTGAGCAGCGATGATACCGACTGCCTCGCCTACCTGAACCGGCTGTCCGGTTGCCATGTTGGCACCGTAGCACTTGGCGCAGACGCCCAAATGGGATTTACAGGTTAAAACGGTACGGATTTTAATAGAATCGCGGCCCATCTTATTTAATACCTTCATAACCCCGGACGCACGCTTTGGCGTACACATGTGGTTGGCCTTTACGATCACTTCTCCTGTATCCGGATCAGTGATGGTCTCTCCGATGAAACGGCCTGTAATACGTTCTTCCAGACTCTCAATGGTTTCCTGACCGTCCATAAATGCCTTGATTTCCATATAAGGAATCTCTTTTCCTTCGCAGCAGTCGATTTCACGGATGATCAAATCCTGAGAAACGTCTACGAGACGTCTGGTCAAATAACCGGAGTCAGCGGTACGAAGGGCTGTATCGGAAAGTCCCTTACGGGCTCCGTGAGCGGAGATAAAGTACTCCAATACGTCAAGTCCTTCACGGAAGTTGGACTTAATAGGAAGTTCGATGGTATGACCGGTTGTATCGGCCATGAGTCCACGCATACCGGCAAGCTGCTTGATCTGCTTATCGGAACCACGGGCTCCGGAATCGGCCATCATGTAGATGTTGTTATACTTATCAAGTCCTGTCAGCAGGTCATGGGTCAACTGGTCATCGGTTGCCTTCCATGTATCAATTACTTCTTTATAGCGTTCTTCCTCTGTGATCAAACCACGGCGGAAGTTCTTTGCAATCTGGTCAACCGTTGCTTCTGCATCTGCGATCAGCTTCGGCTTGCTCTCCGGCACGGTCATGTCGGAAATGGATACGGTCATGGCAGCTCTGGTGGAGTACTTATAACCGATAGCCTTAATATCATCTAAAGTCTCAGCGGTCTGAACAGCACCGTGAACGTTGATAACCTTTTCCAGGATCTGCTTTAACTGCTTCTTTCCTACGTGGAAATCCACTTCCATCAAAAGCTCATTGCCTGGAATGGAACGGTCTACAAAGCCTAAATCCTGAGGAACGATCTCATTGAAGATGAAGCGTCCTACTGTGGATTCTACCACTCCGGTTTTTGCGGTTCCATCAGCCAGAGTCTTGGTCATTCTGGCCTTGATTCTGGAATGAAGGGTAACTGCCTGGTTTTCATAGGCAAGAATGGCTTCATTCACACTCTTAAATACCATTCCCTCACCCTTTGCGCCCGGTCTCTCCTGAGTCAGGTAATAGATTCCGAGAACCATATCCTGAGACGGAACAGCCACAGGGCCGCCGTCAGAAGGCTTTAATAAGTTGTTAGGTGATAACAGGAGGAAACGGCACTCTGCCTGAGCTTCTACGGAAAGAGGAAGATGAACAGCCATCTGGTCTCCGTCAAAGTCGGCGTTAAAAGCGGTACAAACGAGAGGATGGAGCTTAATAGCCTTACCTTCCACCAGAATCGGCTCAAATGCCTGGATTCCAAGTCTGTGAAGGGTAGGAGCACGGTTTAACATAACCGGATGCTCTTTGATGACATCCTCAAGCACATCCCAGACTTCCGTCTGAAGGCGCTCTACCATCTTTTTTGCGTTCTTTATATTGTGAGCGGTTCCGTTGGAAACCAGCTCCTTCATAACAAAAGGCTTAAACAGCTCAATGGCCATTTCTTTCGGAAGACCGCACTGGTAAATCTTCAGTTCCGGTCCTACTACGATAACGGAACGTCCGGAATAATCCACACGCTTTCCTAACAGGTTCTGACGGAAACGTCCCTGTTTTCCCTTTAACATATCGGAAAGGGACTTTAAGGCTCTGTTTCCAGGTCCTGTGACCGGTCTTCCGCGTCTGCCGTTGTCGATGAGGGCATCGACAGCTTCCTGAAGCATACGCTTTTCGTTGCGGACGATGATGTCCGGAGCTCCAAGCTCTAATAAGCGGGCGAGACGGTTGTTACGGTTTATGATTCTTCTGTAAAGGTCATTTAAGTCTGAGGTGGCAAAACGGCCGCCGTCAAGCTGTACCATGGGACGGATATCCGGAGGAATGACCGGAACCACTGTCATGATCATCCACTCAGGCAGGTTGCCGGAGCTGCGGAATGCTTCCACTACTTCCAGTCTCTTGATGATTCTGGCCCGCTTCTGTCCTGTGGCTTCCTTTAATCCCTTCTTTAACTCCTCAGAGTCCTTTTCCAGATCTATGGAGTGCAGAAGCTCTAAGATGGCCTCTGCTCCCATTCCTACCCGGAAAGAGCCGTGGCCGTATTTCTCCACTTCCTCCCGGTATTCTTTTTCTGATAAAACCTGCTTATACTGCAGACCTGTATTTCCTGCATCAAGCACCACGTAAGATGCAAAATACAGAACTTTTTCCAGCGTTCTGGGAGAAATGTCCAGAATCAGACCCATACGGCTGGGAATTCCCTTAAAATACCAGATATGGGAAACTGGTGCAGCGAGCTGGATATGGCCCATACGCTCCCTGCGGACACTGGCTTTGGTCACTTCCACACCGCAGCGGTCACAGATAACGCCTTTGTAACGGATTTTCTTATACTTTCCGCAATGGCATTCCCAGTCCTTACTCGGCCCAAATATCTTTTCACAGAACAGACCGTCTTTTTCCGGCTTTAAGGTCCTGTAGTTGATTGTCTCAGGCTTTTTTACCTCACCGTGGGACCAATCCAGAATTTTCTCCGGAGATGCCAGACCGATCTTGATGGCATCAAATGTCATTGGGTGGTAAGTTTCATTATTTTCAGGCATGAGCGGTTCTCCCTTCTATTATTCTTCGTCTGAGTCTTCAAAATCTGTATCGTCGAAAGCATCTGAAGAATCGTCTACTTCTACTTCTTCCTCATCCTCTACACTTACCAGCTCCTGATCCTGGAATTCCTGTTTCTGGTAGCCGAAGCTGCCAAAGGATTCCTCGTCACGGTACTGTTTGTCACCTTCGATAATGGATCTCAAATCCGTTTCTTCATAGTCAGTGCTTTCTGCGATCTGAACCTCAGTGTTGTCATCACGCAGCACCCTTACATCGAGCGCCAGGGACTGAAGCTCCTTTAACAATACCTTAAAGGATTCGGGGATTCCCGGCTCAGGGATGTTCTCACCCTTGATAATGGCCTCATACGTCTTCACACGGCCTACCACGTCATCGGATTTCACTGTCATGATCTCCTGAAGTGTGTAGGAAGCGCCATAAGCCTCCAGAGCCCAAACCTCCATCTCTCCGAAACGCTGTCCGCCGAACTGGGCTTTACCGCCAAGTGGCTGCTGGGTAACCAGAGAGTATGGTCCGGTAGAACGTGCATGAATCTTATCGTCTACCAGATGGTGAAGCTTCAGATAGTGCATGTGTCCGATGGTAACGGCGCTGTCAAAGTACTCGCCGGTACGTCCGTCACGGAGGCGGACCTTTCCGTCCCTGTTAATGGGAACGCCCTTCCACAGCTCTCTGTGCTCCAGATGATCTCCCAGATATTCAATAACTCCGGGGGTCAAGGTGTCGTTATATTTTTCCTGGAAATCCTCCCACGTCATGTTCACGTAGTCGTTTGCTACATCCAGGGTATCCATAATATCAATTTCGTTCGCTCCGTCAAATACCGGTGTGGACACGTTAAATCCAAGAGCTCTTGCAGCAAGGCTCAAATGGATTTCAAGAACCTGACCGATGTTCATACGGGACGGAACGCCCAAGGGGTTTAATACAATGTCAAGAGGGCGTCCATTGGGTAAGAATGGCATATCCTCTACCGGAAGCACGCGGGAAACAACACCCTTGTTGCCGTGACGTCCGGCCATCTTATCGCCGACAGAGATCTTTCTCTTCTGTGCGATGTAAATGCGGACAGTCTGGTTCACACCCGGTGACAACTCGTCGCCGTTTTCTCTTGTAAATACCTTTGCATCTACGATAATTCCGTAAGCACCGTGAGGCACCTTTAAGGAAGTGTCGCGGACTTCTCTTGCCTTTTCGCCGAAGATGGCGCGAAGCAGTCTCTCTTCTGCAGTCAGCTCAGTTTCTCCCTTTGGAGTCACCTTTCCAACCAGAATATCTCCGGCACGAACTTCCGCACCGATTCTGATGATTCCTCTTTCGTCAAGGTCTTTTAAAGCGTCCTCGCCTACGCCGGGAACGTCTCTGGTGATCTCTTCCGGCCCTAACTTGGTGTCACGGGCTTCTGCTTCGTATTCCTCGATATGGACAGAGGTGTAAACGTCTTCCTGAACGAGACGCTCGCTTAAGAGAACCGCATCCTCGTAGTTATAACCTTCCCAGGTCATAAATCCGATGAGAGGATTCTTTCCAAGAGCGATCTCGCCGTTTTGTGTGGAAGGACCGTCTGCAATGACTTCTCCCTTTTCCACGTGGTCGCCTTTATATACCACCGGCTTCTGATTATAGCAGTTGGACTGGTTGCTTCTCTTAAACTTGGTCAGACGGTAAACGTCTCTTCTGCCGTCTGAATCTCTCTTGATGATGATCTCATTGGAAGCGGAGCGCTCTACCACGCCGGACTCTCTGGAAACCATACATACACCGGAGTCTACCGCTGCCTTTGCTTCCATACCTGTTCCTACGGCCGGAGCCTCTGTGGTCAGAAGCGGAACTGCCTGACGCTGCATGTTGGAACCCATGAGGGCACGGTTAGCATCGTCATTTTCCAGGAAGGGGATCATGGCTGTCGCAACGGAAAATACCATCTTGGGAGATACGTCCATGAGATCGATGTTCTTTCTCTGGAACTCGGAAGTCTCCTCGCGGAAACGCCCGGAAATATTCTTATGAATGAAGTGGCCCTCATCATCTAACGGCTCATTAGCCTGGGCAACTACGTAGTTATCTTCTTCGTCAGCGGTCAAATAAACCACATCCTC
The DNA here is from genome assembly GCF_047605665.1 of Lacrimispora sp. GTDB lineage: Bacteria > Bacillota > Clostridia > Lachnospirales > Lachnospiraceae > Lacrimispora. The sequence goes on from NZ_JASGFH010000004.1 coordinate 25,560, forward strand.
TGTAACAATAGGATTGTTGGCATCTGTCTTATCCACCACCCGGTAAGGAGCCTCTACGAATCCGTACTGGTTCACTCTCGCATAGGTAGCGAGGGAGTTGATCAGACCGATGTTAGGACCTTCAGGAGTCTCGATAGGGCACATACGTCCGTAATGGGTGTAGTGAACGTCTCGAACCTCGAATCCGGCACGGTCTCTGGAAAGACCGCCAGGTCCCAATGCGGAAAGACGGCGCTTATGGGTCAGTTCTGCCAGAGGGTTATTCTGATCCATGAACTGGGAAAGCTGGGAACTTCCGAAGAATTCCTTCACTGCCGCGGTAACCGGTTTAATATTGATTAAGGACTGAGGCGTAATTCCGTCCATGTCCTGTGTTGTCATTCTCTCACGAACCACACGCTCCATTCTGGAAAGACCGATGCGGTACTGGTTCTGTAAAAGTTCGCCTACAGCACGGATTCTTCTGTTTCCAAGGTGGTCGATGTCATCGGCATTTCCCACGTTTTCTTCCAGATGCATGTTATAGTTGACGGATGCTAAAATATCCTGCTTTGTGATGTGCTTTGGAATCAGTTCGTTGACATTCTTGCGAATGGCAGCTTTCAGTTCTTCTTCGTCATTTCCAGCTTCTGTCAGGATTTTTTCAAGGACAGGGTAGAATACTAATTCTGTGATTCCTGCATCTTTGGGATCAAAGGTCACAAAAGAAGTTAAATCCACCATGAAATTGGAAAGAACCTTCTGCTTGCGCTCTACGCCCTCAATCCACACGAAAGGAACAGCCGCATTCTGAATGTCAGTTGCAAGCTGCTTGTCTACAGTCGTTCCAGCCTCTGCCAGGATTTCGCCGGTTCTGGTATCCACCACTTCCTCAGCCAGCACATGGCCTGTAATGCGGTTTTTGAAATGAAGCTTTTTATTGAATTTATATCTTCCCACCTTTGCAAGATCATATCTTCTGGGGTCGAAGAACATACTATTTAACAGACTTTCAGCACTATCAACAGATAAAGGTTCACCTGGGCGTATCTTCTTATATAACTCCAGCAAACCGTCCTGGTAATTGTCGGAGGTATCCTTGCCGAAGCTGGCTAACAGCTTTGGCTCTTCACCAAAGAGTTCAATGATCTCTGCATTGGTGCCAAGGCCAAGGGCACGGATGAGCACGGTTACAGGAACCTTTCTGGTTCTGTCAACACGTACATAGAAAATATCGTTGGAGTCCGTCTCGTACTCCAGCCACGCACCGCGGTTTGGAATTACTGTACAAGCATAAAGCTCTTTTCCTACCTTGTCGTGTTCAATACCATAATAAATACCTGGGGAACGTACCAACTGGCTTACAATAACTCGTTCAGCGCCGTTTATCACGAAGGAACCGGTATCTGTCATAAGCGGAAGATCACCCATGAAGATCTCATGTTCATTTATTTCATCTTTATCTTTGTTGCAAAGCCTTACCTTTACCTTTAAAGGAGCTGCGTAGGTGGCATCTCTTTCTTTGCATTCTTCTATTGTATACTTGATATCATCCTTACATAATGTAAAGTCGACAAATTCAAGACTCAAGTGACCAGCAAAGTCTGCGATGGGAGAGATGTCTTCAAAAACTTCCTTCAACCCTTCATCAAGGAACCACTGATAGGAATTCTTCTGAATTTCGATCAGGTTCGGCATCTCAAGCACTTCTTTTTGTCTTGAGAAACTCATTCTCAGGCTCTTACCGGCCGGGACCGGACGCATTCTGCTTTTCTCCATTGACGTTTCACCCCTGTTTTCTTTCTAATCGTTTCTGTTTTTGGGCATAAATGTGCCTTTAAGGCACACAAAGCCACAATAGTGCACATTCCATAATATCATAGCCCTGTCAAGGTGTCAAGCATTTTTTGCTTGAATTTCCCAGAGATATGTGTTATACTATTTCGGATAGGCATGATTTTCTTAGCGAAAGTGAGTGAAGCGAACTTGAGCTCAGTAAATCAGCCGTTCGTTCGCCGTCAGGCGAATCGAACTTCCTTAAAAAATGAACTATTGGAGGTATTCCCGGTGAGCGTATTTTTAAACGTAATGATAGTGATTCTTTTCATTGCAGTGGTGGCTATGGCAGCCCTTTATTTCTTCGGAAGAAAGTTGGAAAAGCGTCAGGTGGAGCAGCAGCAGGCATTGGAGGCTGCGGCGCAGACCGTATCCATGCTGGTAATTGACAAGAAAAAGATGAAGGTTAAGGATGCTGGGCTTCCCAAGGTCGTATATGAGCAGACTCCCTGGTATATGCGCCGTACAAGCCTTCCCATCGTAAAAGCGAAGATCGGTCCAAAGGTCATGACCTTGATCGCAGATGCCAAGGTTTTTGAAGTGCTTCCGGTTAAGACAGAGGCTAAGGTGGTTATAAGCGGTATCTACATAACCGAGATCAAGAGCCTTCGGGGAAAAGCAATTCCGCCTGCACCGAAAAAGAAGAAATTTATGGACAGGTTTAAAAAAGATAAAAAATAAAACTGCTCTGAATGCCGGAGTGCGATTGCCAATCGCGCTCCGGCATTTTTATTTTTCTTTTATTGGATTTAACCCTGTAATTATTCTCAATATTTAACTATATTTTACAAAAACATGTTTATTACCTATATTTTGTTTCAAAAGTTTGAAAACGCCCTTGACATTTCCCTATTCTTAATATATAATCAAGCTACAAGGTTGTTAGTTACAACTAACCTAAAAATTAAAACGACTACTACATTATATATAGAAGCGAAAGGAGAACCACTATGTTTGAACAGATTAAATTACCTTATGCATATGACGCTTTAGAACCTCACATCGATGCTCTTACCATGGAAACTCATTATTCCAAGCATCACGCAGCTTATACAAAGAATTTAAATGATGCAGCCCAGAAGGCAGGCCTTGAGGGCAGGGAGATCACTTCCATCCTCTCCTCTTTGGACAGCATTTCCGATGAAGCTTTGAGAAAAGCGATCCGCAACAACGGCGGCGGCTTTTATAACCACAACCTCTATTTTTCCACCATGAGCCCTGACGGAGGCGGCGAACCTTCCGGCAGTCTTAAGGCGGAACTGGATAAGACCTTTGGAAGCTTTTTGGCTTTTCAGGATCAGCTAAGCGGTCTGGCTGCCGGACAGTTCGGCTCAGGCTGGGGCTGGCTCTCTGTTAACAGAGAAGGAAAGCTGGTTCTTTCCTCCAGCGCCAACCAGGATAATCCTTTTATGGAAGGAAAGGGAAGTATCCCGATTCTGGGCATTGACGTATGGGAGCATGCTTATTATCTGAAATATAAGAACTTAAGGGCAGATTATATCAAGGCTTTCTTCCAGGTTGTTGACTGGAAGGCAGTTGCCGATAATTATGAAAAGGCATTAAACAGATAAAAAAGAAAGAGGGGAATAAAAGCATTATGAGTAAAAACTTATCCGACAAACTCAATGAATATCTTGCAAATCAACAGGTCATGTACATTAAGCTCCACAACCTGCACTGGTATGTAAAGGGCCGCGGCTTCTTCACACTCCATGCCAAGCTGGAAGAGCTTTACGATCAGACAGCTCAGATCATTGACGATGTGGCCGAAAGGCTTCTGGCTCTGGGCGGTTTTCCGGTAGCCAACTTAAAGAAGGCGCTGGAGCTCACTTCCGTAAAGGAACGGGAGGATGCACCTATCTCTTCCGATGAAACCATTAAAAGTCTGATCTCTGATGTGGACTATTGGATTCGGGATACGAAAGAAATTGTGGAACTGGCAGAGGAAGACAACGACGGAGCTACTGCCGATCAGTTTAACGGCTATCTGACGGAATATCAGAAACTGATGTGGATGTTGAATTCCTACATGGATTGAATTTAAATAGATAAGCAATTTTAAATGAATAAGCAAAAGTACCGCCCCGCAGTGAAAATCTCGCTGCGGGGCGGTTTTTGGCTGCCCGATGACTTGCGTCAAAAGGCGTATATCCGGTTTAATTTAAGAGATGGATATCGGCTGTGGCCTTGGAATGGATGTCCAGGACAATGCTGCACTGCGATACGTGCTGATAATTGATGTCCAAAGAATACTCCACCCGCACGGTTAAATGGTCCTCATCCTCCTGGATGTGGATGTCATTCGTATTGATTCCAACCATGAGCTCTCCCAGGGGCGTGGCATAGCAGGACATATTTTTCTTGTCTTTTTCAAATATCATATGGGTGCTGAAGCTTCCCCTTTTAATAATATCCAGGCCGGAAGGACGGATCTTGATGGTATTTTTGGTCAGCCCTTCTCCGTCTTCCTGAATCTCCTCGTATAAAATGTAGTGGTTTCCGTTTTTTACGAAGTAATCCCCGGAGGTAATCAGTTCCACTCCATTTTTGTCCTCTTCTGCAACCTGCATTCCGCTGATGCTGATCAGAACGTCTCTCGTCATATAGTACTCCTCTAAAATTCCTCAATATTAATCTGCTTTGTCTCCGTCACCCTTCCAGGGAGGATAGACGCCGCAAAATTAGTAAATTTTTCTGCCAGGTCACTGACATAAAAACGGTATTTTTCCTGGTCACCGCCGCAGGATTCACACAGCAGCCCCTGCTCCTCCAACACCTGTTTCAACTCCAAAGCGGTCTCATAGGCCGGGTTCACAAGGGTGACCTCCGGTCCCATCAGCCTTCCTACTGTGGAGCGCAAAAGGGGATAATGGGTACATCCCAGAATCAGTGTGTCTATATATTTACCTTTTAATTCGCTTAAATATCTGGATGCGATCTCATCGGTGACAGAATCGTGAAGAAGGCCTTCCTCCACCAGGGGAACCAAAAGGGGACAGGGCTTTCCGGTGACCTGGATGTCTTCCCTCATTTTCATCATCACTTTGGTGTATTCTCCGCTGTTTATGGTTCCTTCTGTTCCAATGATGCCGATTTTCCCGTTCTGGGTGGACTCCACAGCGGTCTTAGCCCCTGCATGGATCACACCGACGATGGGAATGTTCATATCTTTTTCCACTTCCTCTAACGCATAGGCTGTCGCTGTGTTGCAGGCGATGACAATGGCCTTCACATCCTGGGTCAGAAGAAAGCGGATGATCTGTCTGGTAAAACGGATTACTGTGCTGCGGGACTTATTTCCGTAGGGCACACGGGCCGTGTCACCGAAGTATACGATCCTCTCCTCCGGCATCTGCCTCATGATCTCCCTTGCTACCGTAAGGCCTCCTACGCCGGAGTCAAAAACTCCGATAGGTGAATTTTTATCTGCCATGGTGTCTCTCCTTGCTGTCAGCTTCTATCCATGGCATGAGCCATCAGGCGGTCTACCAATTGATCCTTGGTGATTCCAGCTGCCTCCCAAAGCATGGGGTACATGCTGATGGCGGTAAATCCGGGCATGGTATTGATTTCATTGAAGACCACAGTTCCGTCCTCTTTCACAAAAAAGTCCACTCTGGCAAGGCCGAAGCCATCCACTGCCTGAAAAATGGCCTTAGCAGCTTCTCTCACCTTCTCTGCAGCGCCTCCCGGCAGTTCCGGGTTGACAACTGTTTTGGACTCTGAGTTATAGTATTTTGCATCAAAATCGTAGAATTCGGCTGCTGCAAGGATTTCTCCCACGCCGGAGGCTTCTATAGCGGCTTTTCCCCCTCCCAATACAGCGCATTCGATCTCACGTCCCACGATCATCTCTTCCACCAGGATTTTTCTGTCATGGTTTGCGGCCTCTTTCAGGGCCTCCTCCAGCTCTTTTCTGCTGCCTGCCCGGCTGACTCCCTTGGAGGAGCCTGCATTGGAGGGTTTTACAAATACGGGATAGGAAAATTTCTCTTCCACCTTTTTCACAACAGTTCCCATATCCTCTAAATCCCGGCGCATCACCGGCACGTAGTCTGCCTGTTTTACAGAAAGCCGGTCCACGATGATCTTTGTATATAATTTATCCATGGAAACAGCGGAGGCCAGCACACCGCAGCCCACATAGGGGATTCCTGCCAGTTCTAAAAGTCCCTGCACAGTTCCATCCTCTCCGAATAATCCGTGAAGCACCGGGAAGACCACATCCACTTTTACAACCTCTGTTTTTGCCCCATCCATGAGAATGACTCCTCCCATGGTGGAATCAGGGGAGAGGATGGCGGAAACGCTTCCTTCTCTCCAGGCCCCTGTTTCGATCTCTTCGATGGATTCTGTCTTCACCCAGCGGCCTTCTTCTGTAATTCCAATCAGTATTAAATCATACTTTTCTCTATCGATATGGTTAATGACATTGATGACTGACATGCAGGACACAACGTGCTCTGATGACCGGCCTCCAAATAAAACAACCGCAGTTTTTTTATTCATTTCTATCTCCTCACCAAATTCTTAATCTTTCAGCGTTTATATTATATCACATATGGCTACAATTAGAAATAGAAAAGGAAAAAGGAGAAATGAAATATGAAAGAAAAACGCAATCTGTTTTTATGCATCGTATGCTTATTGCTTGCCATATTGCTCACCCTGGCGGAAGAACGGAAGGAAGACGAAGCCTTAGCCGCCCGCATTTCCCCGGAAATTCTGCGCTTTCACGTGCTTGCAAACAGCAACAGCACTGAGGATCAGGCCCTTAAATTAAAGGTCCGCACCATGCTGCTCAACTCCATATATGAAGATTTGGGAGAAGGAGCGTCTTTGGAGGATACAAAGGACTATGTTCTCTCTCACCGGGAAAGCCTGGAAGAAGAAGCGACTGATTACATGAAAAATCTGGGATACGATTATCCTGCACATATGGAACTGACCGATGCCTATTTTCCCGTTAAGACCTATGGGGATATGGTGTTTCCCCAGGGAAAATACCATGCCGTCCGGGTAAAAATAGGCGAAGGAAAAGGACGCAACTGGTGGTGCGTCCTCTATCCTCCGCTATGCTTTGTGGATTCCTCCTATGCAGTGGTTCCCGATGAGTCAAAAGAAATTCTCCGAAAGTCCGTAGGGGAATCCGATTATCAGAAGATCAGCCGGGAAGGGGTAAAAATACACCTTCGTTTTAAAACGGCTGAGCTGTTTTCCAAAAAATCATTGTCTACCGGCCAGACTGCAGAATAATGCCGTTTACCGCCCACTGGTAGGTGTCGTAAGCCTGATACAGGCTGTTATAAGCGCTCTGCTTTGCTCCCTCTGCCTGAAGCAGGGCCATCTGGGACTGGAGATAGGCAACACGGCTCATCATGCCAAGCTGAAAGGCTCTGTCTGATTTTCCGTTTATGAGCACTGCCTTGTCGTAGGAGGTGCAGGAGGCGTCGTAAGCTGCTTTGGTCTGCATGACGGCCTGGTACATGGACTGCATCTGAATGGTGACCTCCTGGGTGGCCTGGGATACTTCCGCCCCTTTGATTTCCGTTCCTGTCGTGGTTCCGTCCGACTTGGCCCGGCGTAAGTCGATGAGATTATAATTGTTTCCAATGGCCTTTTGGGTATCCCCCTCTAAGTCAAGGGAAGAGAATACAGCCAGATCAAGCTGAGGAATCTGGCCGATCTGAGGCATTGAATCTGCGGAATATCCGGTCATCAGCCCCAGCATCCGTCCTAAACTGTCTATGGTGTTTTCAAGCTGTGTCAGACTGGACCTGGCAGACAGGACTTCTTTTTCAGCCGCCAGCACATCTGCCTCTGTAGCCATAGACTGCTGGAATCTCAGCTTTTGCGCCTCATAGGCCGCGGTATTGGCTTCCAGCAGCTTTTGAAGGAGGGCGCGGTTTCCTTGGGCGCTGTGATAGCCGATCATCATCTGATTCACACCGGCAGTCATTCTTTTGACCATCATATCGGTTCCTGAATCAATGGACTTCTTGGCTTTCGTCACCCCCGGCTTCATCTCATCAGCCATTTTGCTGTACGCTTTTGCAGTCTGTGTCAGGGTCATATATTCCACCATTCCGGAAACGGTGTCAGCTGCGCCGGAATCTTTTAAGTTCTTGGCCTGGTTATTCAAATCTTTTACATGAAGTCTCATTTCATCGTAAACTTGCTGCACCCCGTCTACAGCGGCAAATCCGGAGGCCAATCCGGCTTTTAAATCAGGATTAAAATATCTTACAAGGTTTGAAACCTCATCAAATTCTATGGTCTGGTCATTTAAGCGGTTCCATACTTCCTCAGATACACCTTCGGGGATGGACTGCATGGCTTCTCCCGGTCCTAAGGCACCATAGGCTGTCAGAACAGGGGAAAATGCCAGGGAAGCGGACAGGCAGAGGCAGAGAAAACTGTTTTTCTTCATAATTACATACCTCCTGCCAAAGCCAGACCCTTCACTCCGTTTTCGTAGGTCTGAACAGCCTGGAATAAGGCCAGTTCTGCAGTTTTAATTCCTGTACTCTTGGAGTTATATGTATTTTTCTGTTTTAAATAATCCAGTCTGCTCATCATACCGATGTCAAACTTTCTCTGAGCGGTTCCCATATTTTTGCTTTCCAGTTCAAACTCTGCGGCTGCCTGCTCATAAGCGGCCTTTGCCTGGAGTACGGTCTGATAATTTTTCACCATATTGGCATTGATGTTCTGCACGTTGCTTTCAATGGTACGTCCTAAGCTTTCGATGGTCACACCGGAGATGGAATTTCCCTGTTTTCTTTTATTGATCTTTAAGGTGTAGTTATTTTCAAGGGCTGCTGCCTTATCCTGCTCTAAGTTCATGGCAGCGATCCGTTCCATGTCCACTGCAGGAATCTGCCGGATATCCGGCATGTCATTGTACTTCCAGCCCAGCATGACGCAAAGGGTCTGTCTGGTCTGGTCAATAGAAGCAGTCAGCTTGTCAATGCCTGCCTGAGCGTTCTGGACAGCTTCCAGGGCTGTCAGCACATCCACCTGGGTTGCCATGCCTGCACTCTGCCTCAAAACTGTGGAATCATAAACTGCCTTTAACAGTTCCAGGCTGTCTTTTGCCCCTTCCAGCTCATAATTCTGCTGGAAGTATGCGATCATAGAGGACTGGGCTGTGGCCACCAAATTGGCTTCCTGCTGGTCATAGGTCAGTTGGTATACCTGTAAATCCTCCACGTTATTATCGGCACTGACCTCGGCATTTCTGGCGGCCATCGCGGTGCCCGCATCCGCAACAGCATCGTCACCGGTCACTTCACTCCACTTTTCAGCAGCAGCATCCCGGTAATTTTGTGCGTACTGGTCGCTGGTGATCAAATCATCTTTCTTCTTATCACTGATATCAAGCTGGTTCTTCCGTACGGTCACGTTATATTCACGGATCAGGCCGGCCAGCTCATCATATTCCATCACATTGTCCCTGAGCCTTGCCCACTCCTCAGGGGTCCTGGCAAATTCCGGACTGACCGCCCAGGCTGTGGCCGCCGGTCCGGAAACAGTCAGTACGGCTGTAAGACAACATGCACAAATCTGTTTCCATTTTCTCATCCTGAATCCTCCTTGTTTGAATTTCATTTTACCATATTTTATCAAATTTATAAAATCCACTTTCTTCCAGACTCCAGGCCGGAGCCCGGATTGTTTAATCCGGGTCCGGGTCTATATTCTTTTCCGATTTTCCGGTCATAATCGAGTAGTAAACAGGAAGGAGAAGAAGAGTCAAAACTGTGGAAGCGGTAAGGCCTCCTACGTTAACCAGGGACAGGCCCTGCATGGTTTCTCCGCCGTCTCCCAGCCCCAGTGCCAGAGGTACAATGGAAACAATGGCAATGAGTGTTGTCATGGAAATGGAACGGAAACGGCTCACGCCTGCCTGGATTAAGGCTTCCCGTTTTTCCATGGTCAGGCGGTACTGGCTTACGGTTTCCACGTAAAGGATACCGGATTTTACTACCGTACCGACCAGCATGAGGAATCCTAAGAGGGAAGGCATGTTGATCTTGATTCCCACCGCCACCATGAGCCCGAAGGCACCGATCAAGCTGAAGGGAATGGCTGTCATGACCATGAGGGAGAGCTTCGGTGACTCAAACTGAGCCGCCATGACCACGAAGAGAAGGAAAATAGCTGTCACAATAGCCATGGCCAGATTGGTGAACTCTTCCATCATGGACTCTTCATCGCTGTTCTTTGACCTTGTGACCGTTTCATCCAGATATGGATTGACAATATCCTCGTCAATGGTCTTTTTCAGCCCCGCTTTATCCTTTTCTGACTTAACTTCTTCTGTAAAGGAGCCTGATATGGTAACTAAATACTGTTTATTCTTTCTGTTGATTGTGGAAGGGCTGTCTTCATAGCTGATATCAGCAATATCCATCAAAGCTACCGAACCGCCTTGCATATTGGGGATTAAAACTCCCTGAACCTTATTAAGCGTACCGTAAAGATCCTTAGGATATTCCACCCTTACGGCGATTTCCTCTCCTGCCACCTCCAGCTTTGCGGCCTCTTTACCGCTGAGCATACCGCTCAATACGGAACCTACGCTGGCTGGAACCACGCCTTCTGCCGCTGCCTTGATGGGATCTACACGGACCTTTAAAACAGGAGCCGCATTTTCAAGGTCAGAATGAACTTTAATAAGTCCCGGATGGCCGGAAAGCTCTGTCACCATCTGATCTGAGACCTGCTTCAGCTTATCAAGCTGGGCGCTTTGAAGGATTACTTGAAAATCCTGGACGCCTGTTGTCATGGACATGCTGGAGGTGGATTTTACGGTGATGTTGCAGTCAGGAAGCTGACTCATTTCTTTTTTCCATTTATTTACGACCTGGTCGGTAGAAAGTTTTCTGTCAGATTTTAAATATCCGGTTACGGTGGCTGCGCTGTTGCCTATTGAGCTTAAGCCGCCCCCTCCGTAGGTGGTCATATAGGACTCTAAATCCTCTTCTTTGGTCATAATGTCTTCTACCTTTTTAAGAATCTGGTCCGCTTCTTCGATCTTAAGTCCCGGCTTTACTTCTACGGAAACAGAAACCGTTCCCTCATCGGTCTCAGGCATTAGCTCAAATCCAAGCCTGCTTGCCAGAATAAAGGAAACTACCAGAAGGAGAACGGATATGATCATAACCAGAGCCCTTCTTTTCAGCAGCCTGGAAACCAGGCGGCTGTACCCATTTTGAAGGGCTCTTATGATCCCTCCCACCGGGGAGTTATGCTTTTCAACAGGGCGAAGCTTGGTGTAGCACATGGGCACAATGGTCAGTCCTGAAATGGCGGAAGCCAGGGAAGCAAAGATCAGGGTAAAGCCCAAAGGCATGAACAACTGTCCTGATAATCCCTCCAGAACTGCAAGAGGAATGAACACCACGCAGTTTGTGAGGCCGCCTCCTAAGATGGCTGCAAATACCTCTCCGGTTCCGCTGACGGCTGCCTCCATATACGCCTTAAAGCCCTTTCCTTTCTGGGCCCTAAAACAGCTATCCAGTACAACGATGGAGTCATCCACCATATTTCCCACTGCCAGAACAATACTGCTCATAGTAACCAGGTTCATGGAAAAGCCCATGAGGGACATCATGATCAGGGAAATCAGCATGGACACTGGAATAGAGCTTCCTACAATGAGTGAAGCCTTTAAATCTCCGAAAAACAGGAAGATGATAACCATGGAAATGACAACAGCCGCTATCATGGCATCTCTTACACTTCCCAAGGCTGATAAAATCTGATCACTGGCATCGTCAATGGTGATAAATTCTACATTGGGATATTCTTTTTTCAAGGTCTCAATGGTTTTGTTTACTCCCTTTGAAACATCCACAGCACTGTTTTTCTGCTGCTTGTTGATGGACAGGGTGATGGTATCATCTCCATTGTAACGTCCAATGGCTGTTTTTTCTTTATAGGATTCGGAAATGTCAGCCACATCTTCTAAATATATGGTCTTTCCGTTTCCAGCCACCAAAGGAACCTTTTTTAAGCTTTCAATGTTCCCGATCTCTACAGCGGTACTGACAGACAAATTCCGTTTTCCCACTCCTGCGGTCCCTGCGGGATAGGTGAAGTCAGCCGAGGCGATGGCCTGGCCGATGGACTCCATGGTCAATCGGTACTGAGCCATTTTCTCCGGAATGAGCCGGACGCTGACGTAGTTTTCCTGGCCTCCGCTGACATCCACTCTGGCTACGGAAGTGATTTTTTCAAATTCCGGCACAATCTTTTCATTTACGTAGTTATATAAATTGGACTGGGTGGAATCCTTGACTGCCAGGGTGACAGAAGGCATATCATTCATGTTAAATTCCATGATGGTTGGTATTTCCACATCATCAGGCAGGTTGACGCTGTCCATCTTTTTCTTCAGTTCAGAATAAGATTTATCCATGTTGGTTCCGTATTCATATTCCATATACACGATGGAAATATTTTCCTGGGAAAAAGAGTAGATGTTTTTGACACCGGACAAGGTTCCTACAGATTCCTCCAAAGGCTTTGTGACCAGGTCATTGATATCCTCCGGACTTGCTCCGGGGTATGTGGCCGTGATTAAAAACATGGGGAAATTCATTTCCGGGGTCAGCTCCATCTTAGCGCTGAAAACAGAGGAAAGACCGAATACCAGCAGACAAAGGATGGCTAAAACAAGGGTGACAGGCCGCTTTAAAATGCCTTTTATAATTCCCATTCTACCGCCCCCTTACTGTCCTGAACCAGAAGTTTCCGCCCCGGCTTCTTCTGTTTCTGCTGTGCTGTCTGCTGCCTGGGTTTCTTCCCCATTTCCGCCTGCAAGGGTGACCTTTGATCCGTCATACAACTCGCTGGTCCATGTGGTGACCACCTGGTCTTCTGCTGTGATTCCTTCTTTGACCTCTGCATAGTCATCGTCTGCCAGCCCTATGGTCACGGGATTTCTCTTTAAAGCGCCGTCGGCGTATGTATAGATGAAGGACGCTCCGCCCTCATAATAAACGCTGTCCACTGGAACTGTGAGGACATTTTCCACCTTCTGAGAAACTACGGAAAGCTTTACGGAAGTGCCTGTAGCCAGCGTATCTCCGCCGGGAACGGAAGCTTTTACCTTAAACAGACCGCTTGCCGCATCCACCATGGTGCTGACTTCTGTGATAGAAGCATCGTAGCCGGTTCCGTTCTTTTCCACCTGAATGCTGTCCCCTGCCTTTAAGCCGCCTACAATGCGCTCAGAAGCGTAAAAGGTCACACCTTTTCCGCCTTCTCCTGATATGACTCCGAGAACGGTCTGAGGGGATACCATATCGTGAACTTTCACGTTAAAGCTTTCCACCTTTCCTCCTATGGGAGCCGTTACCTGGCTGCTCTCTATCTGGAGGTTATATCCGATCTTGGCATTTTCATACTGGAGCCTTGCCATTTCCACCTTGTCTGCAAGAGACTGGTAATCGGCATCAGCCACATCGCCTGCCGCATGGAGAATGGCCATCCGGTCTAAGTTCTTTTTTGCATCTTCATATGTAATTCTGGCTGTTTCGGCCATGATTCTGGAGCTTTCCACCTGCTTTGTGTCAATGACACAGAGAAGCTGGCCTGCCGAGACCGTGTCTCCAGTCTGGACATTTACCCCGGTGATCTCTCCTGCTCCAAGAGGGGTGATATAGACAATGCTGGAGGGTTCTATTGTACCGATCAGCTCACTGGACAGCTCGATGGACCGAAGCTGCGGCGTCTCTGCACTTACGGCAGGAGGCACATCTGCTACAAATTCCTCCTTATTTCCTCCCAGGACGCTGGGAAGGATTAAGCCTGCCAGGGCAGCAACTGCCACTACTGCGCCTGCAATGATGAATATCTTTTTCTTTGTCATAACAAACTCCTTCGCTTAATCGCATTATAGTTGACTTTTACAAATTCCATACTGAAGAATTTCTAATTTTTTACGAAACACATTCTTAATCTTTTCTTCATCCTCCGGATGGTGGTAATGCCATCCCATACAGTGAAGCAGCTCCAAAAATATGATGGAAATGAGATTTTCAAAGGTTTCCATGGTCTGATCCTTAAAATTCGTTTTGTCCACCGGTTCATACATGCCCTCTAAAAGAGCGTATAAGCCGTTATCACAGTTCTGGCGCATTTTATGGACCTCACCGAACATTTTTTCACTTTCCGAAAGGTTCTTCAACATCAGCATATGCTCTTTTGTATTGGTAATGCTGTAATCAAAGAAAGTCTCCGCCGTTTTCCAGAGATCGCCCTTGTTTTTTTCAGCGCACTCCTTCCAGCTTTCCAGCAGCTTTTCAGCGGCATCCTCGAATATGCAGGCCAGGACGTCGAACTTATCCTGAAAATATGTATAAAAGCTTCCCCTCGATATTCCTGCCTTTTGAATCATCTTATTAATTGATACCTTTTCGAAGGGCACCCGGATAAATTCTTCCATTGCGGCCTCGCGAATTGTTTTCTTTTTTCCCGTTGGAAGATTGTAAAACCGCTCCGTCGGCATTTTCTCACCTCTCTCTGTTTTTTACCCTGTTAAAAAAAATACACAGGGTGACAACATGTCACTTATTATAATGACACATTGTCACCCTGTCAACAGGGATTATATTTATTTAATAATTTTTACCGTTAAGTTTATTTTTTGCTGTCTAAAAGCTCCTGTAAGGCTTCATCGCTTTCCTCAATCCAGACATCCTCTTCCTCTCCGTCAAGGCCCAGGAATTTCGCCAGAGTCAGGTCTGTGCTGCTGTTGTTCCACTCTTCTATATAATCATCAATGGCTTCAAATTCCACTTCACCCGCTAAATACTTCTCCTTAAACGTCATAAGCGCCTCCTTAAGAATCCCGTTCTTTTATATTTCTTGAAACTGTGATCTCCTGGTTGTCGATATGCTCCCGCATGGCTTCCTTGGCATCCGTGATCCGGCCCTTGCGTACTGCCTCTAAAATGCTTTCATGCTCTGTCACAAGTGCCTGGCGTTTGTCCTTATCCTTGATGTACTCCAGACGGTAGCGGTACATCTGCTCCCTTAAATTGTTGATCATCTGAACCAGCCTGTCATTGCAGGTTCCCTTAAAGATCACATCGTGGTAGGCTTCGTCGGTTTCAGCGATCTCCATGGCATTGCCCTTTAAAACAGCATTCCGGAATTCCTCCTGCTTCTTCTCAAGCTCTTCCACTGCCTCCGCATCCATTCTCTGGCAGGCCAGTTCAATGGCAAGCTCTTCCAAAGACCTACGGACCTCCAATACATCTCTTAAACTCTTTTCAGAAATCCTGGCCACCTCGGCGCCTTTTCTGGGTATCATTAAAACAAGGCCCTCCAGCTCCAGCTTTCGGATAGCTTCCCGGATAGGGGTCCGGCTGACTCCCAGACGGTCGGCGAGCTGAATCTCCATCAGCCTTTCTCCCGGTGCCAGCTCTCCCTTTAAAATGGCCTGCCTCAAAGTATTAAAAACAACATCCCGCAAAGGCAGATATTCATTCATGTTCACCTTTAATTCACTGCTCATTAGTAACCTCCCTGGTATTGTAAAAATTCGTCAGATAAACCTGTTTCGCAAGGGTCTTTCCCTCTCCGTATCTCATGTCTTCATAAGCCTTCTCAGCCGCTAAAGGGCTGGTAAAGATGCCGAACACCGTAGGCCCGCTTCCGCTCATAAGGGCATTTACCGCTCCTGCTTCCTTCATGCGCTCCTTGATCTGGGCGATGACCGGGTATTCCGGTATGGTGACCGTTTCCAGCACATTTCCCAGGCGGGCCGACACCTGATAGATGTCCCGGCTTTTGATGGCAGCGACCATTCCGTCAATGTCCGGGTGATCGGATTCCTTCAGCCCTGCTGCGTCTAAGTTGTCATAGACAAACTTGGTGGAAACGCTGACTCCCGGCTTTGCAATCAGCACCTGGCACTGGGGCATGTCGGGAAGGGGAGTTAAGATTTCTCCGATTCCCTCGCTCAAAGCAGTTCCCCTCATAATGCAGTAAGGCACGTCTGCTCCGATTTTAACCCCACGCTCCATCAGCTCCTGCCTGGTCAGCCCAAGCTTAAACATCTTGTTGACTCCAAAGAGCACCGAAGCCGCATCGCTGCTTCCCCCTGCCATGCCGGCAGAGACAGGGATGAACTTCTTTAAATGAATGGTGACGCCCTGGGTGACGTGAAACTCATCCATGAGGAGCTTTGCCGCTTTGTAAACCAGATTATTTTCATTGACAGGCAGGTAAAAGAGATTGGTCACAATCTCAATCCCCGGCGTTTCTTTTAAATAAATATCAATCTTATCATAAAGGCTTACGGTCTGCATGATCATACGCACATCATGGTATCCGTCCTCTCTTTTTCTCAAAACATCAAGTCCCAGATTGATCTTTCCGTAGGCTTTTAACCCCAGATATCTTATCATAAGCAGGCATCCTCACTTCTGGTTTCTGAATTGTATTTAATCATTTTTTTGTATACTGTGTTTAGTATACCTCAAAACAGGGAAAAGTACAAGCCCTTTATATAAAAATAGCACTGTTCCGGTAATCAGTCTCGATTTCCGAAACAGTGCTGCTTTTGTCTCAAGCCGTTTCAATCACCGGCCTCAGCTTCTTTCTCCGTCTTCATCCGCAAATAACGGTCTCATTTCATCTCCATCCCTCTTTTCCTCCGGCGTATACCGCTGGAATACGGGGGAAAGGATGTAGGAATTGATAAATGCAATGAGGGGAAAACCAAAGAGCATCAATATCATCATGACAGGAGGAATCATCAGTACAAATCCGGCAGCGATTAAAGCTCCGTCAATAGCCAGAATTCCGATGGTGCGGAACAAATGGCGCAGGGACATGAAAAATGCATTGAAAAAGGTGCGGCGGATGGTGTTGAAAAATCTGGCCTGCAGAGGGAAAATATAAGTAAAGATCGCGGCATAGACCAAAGCCATGGCAATGAATACGGTGAGCATCACGGTCCGAAAGCTCTCTTTGCCTGTAAACAGCTTTGTAAAGACGTATACGTCGATTCCAAGGATGATGCCTGCCGCCAGCAGAATCAGCCAGATGACCGTAGCCTGTTTAAAGTTCTCCTTAAAGGACTTGAAAAATGAACGGATGGTGTACCCGTCGTCATCCCTGACAAGCTTTAAGGTCACATAATAGACTGCTGTGGTAGATGCGCCTATGGTGAAAATCGGAAGACTGCACACAATCCATAAGATGTTTAAAATAATCAGGTCTCCGAATTTTCCGATAAACCGCCAGACCGGATTGTCATAATTAAAAAAGTTAGAAAACATATGTCGTTCCCCTCCAAACGTAGAATTGAAGAATATTATAGCCCATGTATCCGGAAAAATCAAATCTTCTCCCTTATTTCATCAAAATTTCATAATTATTTTAAGGAAAGCTGCCTCTCATATGGTATAATCTAAAAAGTTCCCGCGATAGATAAATGAAGAAAGAGGCGTAAACCATGACACCTTATGAAGACAAAACCTTAAAAGATTCCCTGCAGGAGGAAAAGCAAAAGCTGAAGAGCATGAGCATCAGGGACAGGCTTTGGTATATCTGGGAGTATTATAAGATTCCCATTTTAAGCATTACGGCAGCCCTATTCCTCATCGGCTCCATCGGCTCCGCCATGTATCAGAACCGGTTTGAAACGGCCCTTTCCTGTTTCATCTTAAACAGCAGACCAGGCAGTGACACGGACCGCCTGACCCCTTACTTTGACCAGGATTTCCGCCAGTATGCCGGACTCAGTGAAGATGTGAAAGTGGAGGTGGACTCCTCCATGAACCTGACCTTTGACGAATCGGCCATGAGCGAGCTCACCTATGCCTCTCTTGCAAAAGTCACGGCTGTGATCTCCACCAAGGATTTAGATATCATGATCGGAACCCCGGAAACTGCCTCACACTACGGTTCCCTGGGCGGCTTTGCCGACTTAAAAGAGTTTCTTCCGGCTGACGTATACGAGAAGGTGAAGGACCGCCTTTACATGACCACCAATGAAGAAACGGGAGAAACCATTGCAACCGGTATCCTCATCGGGGAAACGGACTTTTGTGACCGGACAGGGCTCATTATGGAAGAGCCTGTTCTGTCTGTTATCGGCAATTCCACCCGTACAGACACAAGTCTGAAGCTGGTCCGTTACGTCCTTGGGTTATAAGCCGAAAGCCCAGGCTCTCTGCCAGCTTTAAGGACGGCAGGTTTGTCCGTTCGATTCTGGCGTAAATCTGCCCGGAAACCTCCTGAGCCCCGTACTGTAAAATGGCCTGGCAGGCTTCCCTTGCATATCCCTGATTCCTGTATAGAGAAAAAATGTGATATCCCAGTTCTACCGGGGTATCATCATCCCCCAGAAGGGTTTCTCTTTGTCCGCAGGGAGAATTCATCTTATCTCTTATGGCAGAGGAAAGTTCCGGGCATCCGGATAAGTCCAGATTGGAAAGACCTACCTTTCCCACCAGCCTGCCGCTCGCAGATTCCTCCAGGGCCCATATTCCGTATTCGTAAAAACCGTACTGGCACCGGATATAATCTTTTAAATATTCTTTATTTAAAAAACGGCGTCCTTCCTCTCCTGCTTCCGGCTCATCAGGAATGAGAAGACAGTCTTGGGGGACCAGTTCCCGGACCGTCAATCGGTTGGTCCTGGTTATGATCCAGGGAAGTTCCAGCCTTCTTCTGACTACCCGTTCCAGAAAAATATCGTCAATATCTTCCAGCTTTTCTACGACATAAGCTGCCGGAGCAAGGCTCTGGTTCTCTTTTTTAGGGTCCCATAAACCAACAACAGCCCTGCCTTCCGCATAAGCAGAATGCAGGGCCTTGCAGTCATCGGATATGGTGACCCGGAAAACAGTTCCTTCTACTGTGATCTCCCGCTCCCAGGTCATTGCATCAGCTCTCCTGTGGCTTGGAATAAGCTTCTCCAAAGGTATCCACTGTCATAGAGCGGATTTTCTGCTCCTCCATGGGACGGTCACTGTAATCGGTCTTTACAGCGGCAATCTTATTGACAACGTCCATGCCTTCTGTAACTTTTCCGAATGCAGCGTAAGCTCCATCTAAGTGAGGAGATGGTTTGTGCATAATAAAGAACTGGGAACCGGCTGAGTCAGGGTGCATGGCTCTCGCCATGGATAAAACGCCTTCGTCATGCTTTAAGGTGTTGGAAAATCCATTCTGGCTGAACTCTCCCTTGATGGAGTAGCCTGGGCCGCCTGTTCCGCTTCCTTCGGGGCATCCGCCCTGAATCATAAAACCGCTGATTACTCTGTGGAAAATCAGCCCGTCATAAAAGCCCTTTTCTACAAGACTGATAAAATTATTTACTGTGTTTGGTGCAATATCCGGATAAAGCTCTGCTTTCATCACATCGCCGTTTTCCATTGTAATTGTTACAACCGGATTTTTCATGTTAATCTCCCTTCTGAGTCAGATTTCTCATCTAGCAATATTTTATCAAATACATGGACGTTTGTCCACATGTTCATATTTTGTTCAAATTTTATTTAAAAACCTTTTACAGAAATAATATGATTTCTTCACGTTTCATGGATATACTGTAAACATAGCAAAGAATTGCTGAAAGACTTTTTTTCATAATACAGGAGCTGATGACTTGTCATCAGCTCCCCCTCCCTTTTATGGACATTTCTGTTCATTATAATCCCCCAAGATCCACAAGCCTCGGAGCCGGAAAATCGTATTCATAGAACCGGGTGGTGCCAATCTGGAAATCATCATACGTTCTGAAAAAATATTCGCATGTATTGATATTGATAAATGCGGTGTACTTTGTGTAGTCATAAACGTTTCGGGCTGCGATCACCGCCCCCTTTGGAATAGAAATGTTTTCCATGATGTGAAAACAGGAAGTGACCGCTTCCCCTCCATCTTCCGGCATCGGAACATGGGATTTTAAATAGGAAGCCCGGACAAAGCGTTCCGGAGAAGTAAAACCTCCCGGCAGGGGCATAGACCCGCCTCCCTGCCCAAAGGGCGTCAACTCCACTTGTCCCCAGTTGACCTTTTCTGTCTGCCAGGGGGAAGCATCCATGTAATTTCTCAAATTGGTCATATGCCAGGGAAATTCAGGGCTGTTGGTCATAACGCCCATGGGGTTATCCATGACTGACTTCCCTTCTTCCGTAACCTCCACGACAGCGCAGGCTCCGCTTCTGTCAACCGCAATCCAGTGGAGAGGTGCCGCAGTCCCGGTAACCGGGTCCTTTACCCCTGCGATGGAAACGCTTTTTGTCAATGCCTTTAATTCCTCTACAGAGGCACAATTCCCCAGCATATAATGGAGAAAATCATAAGCTGCAATCCCATTTTCAGAGCAGTCATCATACTTTGCATAACCTGCAAAATAGAGGGCCGCTGCAGCAAAGCCCATTTCGTTTACCCCATCAAAAAGGAACAGTTCTCCCTCCAGCTCCTGTCCAATGCCAATGAAACCGTACGTATTGGCCAGAGCCGCCATGTTCACCCGGTTAGTCCATTCATAATTTTTCGGGACAATAAACAGATGGGGATCAATATCATAAGAAAAATCCATGGTCCTTCCAAAAAAAGTCTCTCCCTGCCGGGTTTGCAGAGTAACAGCAGTGCACATAACATCTACCTCCTATTTCTATCAATGCTTACTTATTTATATAGGAGGCAGATTATTTTTATGATAAAATCAGGACAGCCAGCCAGGCAGGGTTTTCATTAAGTCCCTCACTTCCTTCAGGGTGTCCACAGGCTGCAAGCAGGTTCCGCCGCTGCAGACGTAATACCTGGTCTTGGAGTCAGGTATGGGATAGTCGGCTGTAAAAGGCGCTGATTCAGAAAGAACTTTTTGATTTTCTGCTGTTTTCCATAGAAGACTTACATTTCCTTTGGTTTCTTTCTGCAGCTCCATCACTTCCTCTTTATCCGGCTCTCCCGCTGAAACCGCTACGATTTCCACGGAAGGATAAAGAAGAGTCTGAAAGGCCATGAGGGCAAAGCAGTGGTTTGCAGGGCTTTGGGCCGCTGCTCCCGCCATGCAGGAAATCTGCTTTTTCAAAACCTCCTGCCACTTCACTTCCCCTGTCAGGTGATAGAGCCTGCTTAATACATAGGCTGCCACAGAATTTCCCGATGGCAGAGCGCCGTCGTAAAACTCCATGGGGCGGCTGATGAGCCTGTCCCTGTCATGGGCATACATATAGAAGCCTCCCTGTACTTCATCGTAAAATAAGTCCACCATCTTTTGGGAGATGTCCGCTGCTTCTTTTAAATATGTGACGGAAAGGGAGGCTTCGTACAGTTCTAAAAGGCCGAAAGCATAAAAAGCGTAATCGTCAAGCTGTCCGTCGTGAACCGCTTCCCCATCCCGGTAGCGGATAAAGAGCCTGTTGTCCTGGGTCTTCAGGTTCTTTTCTATAAAGGCCTGGGCTTTTCGTGCAGCATCTAAATACCGGCTGTCACCGAGAACCTTATACGCTTTTGCAGCCGCACCGATCATAAGGCCGTTCCAGGAGGTCAGAATTTTATCGTCGGTATGAAGGGTTGTTCTTTGCAGGCGATATTGGTAAAGCTTTTGGCACAATGCTTTTATTTCCTGGTTTTCTGTTTCAAAGTCTTCATTTTCGATTAAGTTTGGAATGTTTTTTCCTTCAAAATTTCCTGCTTCCATTATTCCAAACCAGCGGCAAAAGACTTCTCCCTGCTCTTCTCCCAGAATGTCTGTGATTTCTTTTTTCTTAAAGGTGTAGAACTTTCCTTCCACTCCTTCGCTGTCCGCATCCTGGCCGCAGTAAAAGCCTCCCTCCTCATCCGTGAGGACGGAAAGGACATAGTCCAGGATTCCCTTTGAAACCGTGGCATAAAAGCGGTTTCCTGTGATCTGGAATCCTTCCGTATAGGCATGGAGCAGGAGGGCATTGTCATAGAGCATCTTTTCAAAATGGGGAACCAGCCACTTTTCATCGGTGGAATAGCGGGAAAATCCCCCTCCGATGTGATCGTATATGCCTCCCCGGTACATTTGTTTCAAAGTCTTTTCTGCCATGAAAAGGGTATTTTCCTCTCCCTCCAGAAGATAATGCCTGAAAAGGAACGTCAGGTTGTAGGCCATGGGAAATTTAGGAGCCCGATGAAAACCTCCCCACTGTTTGTCAAAGGCTCTGGAAAGAGTGTTTGACGCAGTTTTTAAAAGCTCTTTGGAAGGCTCTTCTCCTGTTTCCGATTGGGAACGGGGTTCCTTGTTTAATAAACCTGTCAGTTCTTCTCCTACTTCCAGAACCCTGTCTCTTTTATTCTTCCATAGCCTTTGAATGGAAGATAAAATATCCAGCAGTCCGGCAGAGCCCCATCTGGAAGACCTTGGAAGATAAGTCGCGGCATAAAAAGGCTTTTGCTCCGGTGTCATAATAATAGTCAGAGGCCAGCCGCCGGAGCCGGTCAGGGCCTGGCACACAAACATGTATACGGAATCAATGTCTGGCCGCTCCTCTCTGTCCACCTTCACAGCCACATAATCCCGGTTTAAAACTTCTGCTACCTCTTCATCCTCAAACGATTCATGGGCCATGACATGACACCAGTGGCAGGTGGAATATCCGATGGAGAGAAAGACCGGCTTATCTTCTGCTTTTGCTTTCTCAAAAGCCTCCGCTCCCCATGGGTACCAGGAAACGGGGTTGTGGGCGTGTTGGAGGAGATATGGGGATTTTTCATTGATCAACTTATTGGAAGCTTTGTCAGAATCAGGCATAGCAACACCTCTTTCTAAATATTAAATTAAAATTTGTAATTATTGTGTCCAGCTTTGTGAAACTTACACACATTAACACTTTTCAGGTTTTCTCTATTATCTTGCCAAAATTAAGACTGTCTGAATGATACGTTATTATTCTTTATTGTATACCCTGCCATGGTCAGAATGCAATCTCGAAAACGATATTAATAGGAATTCTATAATATCCAAATTTACAGATTGTTGAATATAAAAATCGGAACGACGTCTGTTTTACTTAGACATGTCGATCCGATTATATTAATTCCTTTATATCTTATTTTTTTGACAGTTGTTTAACTCTTTCATATATGAATCCATCACTTACAATGATACCTTTTTCAGTTAAATACTTGAGGTGAATTTCATCAACAAGCTGTTGATAGTTACTTAAAAATATTTCTTTTTCCTTATCTCTGATTCGATAACCATATATGCTATAAAATTCTTCAAAACGATCTTCGTAACTTTTAGTTTTTAAATGCCCGACAGACAAATCATCAAGTAAAAATATGATGTTTTATTCTCGCGCCACTTTAAGCATCACAAAGGCAGTACATGAAAAGCATATATTTAGCATTAGGCTCTCCTTAAATTCTTTTATTTCAATTATTGTATCCCGCCTTGTGGAACTTACTATCATTAAATCCAGAGTACCAATATATCCAACAGTACAAGAACAACAATTATAGATGCCTTCTTCTTAAATGAATACTCCGGTTTTTCATAAATTAAATTCTGACATATAATGATCAGGAATAATAGATTGATTCCCACCATAGAAATGCGCTCTCTTCGATAATATTCTACATACATATCAGCAGGGATCACTGACTTTAAATCTGAAATCGGTAAAGAAAAACAAGTCAAAGCAACCGCAAGTATGGTTAAAGCAATCAAAATATATCTTTTATATTTCATTTCCATTCCTCTTTCCTTAAAACATTATTTACGGGCAACTCTTGTTTCACATTTCAGTGAAGAATGCATTTGATATTTTTATTTATGCAGCAATAATTTATGGTTTTCCGTATGATTCTATCCATATCAAATTTTAGGTTTGACTTTTTATGGTCAGTTCAGGGGGTATATGTATCTCATCATAACAGGCTGCTATGGCCGGTAGGAATGACCAGTAGGAATTCAGTAAACGGATATCAATCCAGCGTCACGCAAACATCCCAAATGAGTGGCTTGCAAACTATCTATTTGAAGTAAAATCAGCATAAAAAATTCACCAAGAAAGCAAGACCGTTAAAGTATGCAAAAAACACGAAAGTGACTGATCAAATCATCCTTTTTGTGTTTTTCAGGGTTAAGGATTCGTCGTAACTGTAACACTACCAAAAATACTAATAAAATAAAGTTAGTCAGCTTCCATAATAACTCTTTTTAATAGTTCTACATATTCCTTTAACAAACAAATTCCATAATCAGTTATTTCATAAGTAGTCCTAGTTTTCTTCCCATCTATCTTTTTTACTGATGTTATAAATCCCCACTGTTCTAATTTCGATAGTAGAACACTCATGTTTCCATCCGACGCTTCAACCAGTTCTTTTAATTCATTAAATGTCTTTTTTCCATTTTCTAAATATTAAATTAAAATTTGTAATTATTGTGTCCAGCTTTGTGAAACTTACCACTGTTAAGTCCAAGGTATTAATATATCCGCAAAAGTACAATAACAATTATAGATGGTTTTTCATAAATTAAATTTTGATATATAATGACAAAGAATAAAAAATTGATCCTTCTATTTTCAACATAAGGAAAAGCTGGTGTCGCTTTATCCGACACCTCTGTCCTCCAGTCTGTAACGGAGTTGAAAGATATAATAAATATCGATCATTCATTATACTAGTTTTTGAAATAGGTGAAGCTCTTTCTTGTCAGAAAAATAAATAATCACTAAAATATTGTTATTATGTTTAACATATTTTTTCCAAATATATTTTTGAGTAAAATCCAGGTCATACTTTGCCTCTACTCCTAAAATATCGAAAACTTCGATACAGAAATCTTCTATTTCTTTTCTTTTTTCTACTTCAAATCCCCTTAAATCTTCCATTTTTTCAACTTGATATATTGTATGCCTAAATCCGTCTCCATGAAAAGATGTTGTATTTTTATCATTTACTAATTTTATTTGATCGGGCAGTGAAATTTCCCAATTCATTTCATATGCCTTTTTTTCAGAATAAGAAAAGTGTCCATATAAATACAAATATAGCGGACATAGTATGAAGAAAAATAAGAGAATAGCAACTTCAGCCAATAATATCCAAATCGTTCTTTTTTCTCTTTTCAAGTGATTCTCCTTTCAGAGCAAATAAAGTGTTAAGCACCTGTATCTTACTTCTATAGAAAATATCCATTTTTGATTATAAATTTTAAGATCATATAACAAAATATATTTTATCAGTAAATATTCAATAACACAAGAATGGGATAAAGCCTCTACAGGGATTTGCAAAATATATAACAGATCAAGAGTATGGAGATGAAGTCGTTCTTTTACAAATTACTTTCCACTACTAAACGTGAAATAACATTTTTACACAACTTTACTTAAGGCAACTTTTAGATTTTTTGGTTTTTGATTATGACAACATTTTTTTCTATCTAAGTATTGTTCCATGCTTACAACTTGCTGCATCAACTAAAATCCATACGATCTATTGGAATCCTCCTTTCTTTTTGTAGATATATAAAAATACAACCACCAGCCTAATTGATAATAGTTTTATCAAAAGATGAAGTAATCTTATATGATTTTTACACTAGTAATGTTCTACAAAATTAATATATCTAATTTAAAAACTATTTTAAATTTTAAAATACATTTTATAGTATAACGATATAGCAATTTTGTCAATAACGATTTTAAATTTTAAAATTAAATTAATAATTATTGACTTTTTTATAATATGAAATTATAATTTAAATGAAAAACCAAAATCAGGAGATGAACAATATGCTAGTCAAAAACAGTATGAATTCATGTTTTTTCCTTACAAGTAAAGAAGAAGCTGCCATGAAAGTTCTATGGGCATCAGACACCCCTTTAAGTGCTACCGAAATTGCTGAAAGAATTCCTAACAGAACCTGGCCTTCAAGTTCAATACAAAGTATTTTACGAACACTTGAAAAAAAGAAAGCTATTGAAGTGGCCGAAATAACAAAAATCGGAAAGTCCTATGGACGGCTGTTCCGGGCAACAATATCGGCCAATGAATATGCTGTTATGCAGTTTGACAGGTATTATCAAGGAGATGATCAAGATAGTTTGTCCTTAATATCAATGCTTTTGGGCAAGAAAAGCAGCAAAGAAGAAATCGCAGATGCCTTACAGGAATTATTAAACCAATACAGGGAGAAATAATTTATGGCGTTAACATCATTCTCGTTCCTGACCTCGCTTATATGGGTAAGTATCTTTGCAGTTGTTATAAAACTTTTAAGCAGGCAAATGCTTCTATTAAGAACGTTCTCCATATATCCTTTGATTTTTTTGATTTGTTTATGCTTAATAAGGTTCTTTTTACCGACAGAATTATTCTATACTCAAATTATCAGGTCTGAAAATTTGCTGCCTGCCCTGCAACGTGTATTAGCTTACCCTCTCATTAATCTTTCTGGCAAAGGTATTACTATCAGCGTATTTGATATCTTGATTCTTATAAGCGGCGGAGTTGCACTATATAAACTTTGTAAGAAGATAAATGAATATAGAAGATTTTATAATATACTGTGTATTTTTCCTGCTTCCGAGGATCAACGCATAAAATCAACCTTAGCAAATATACAAAACCTTACCGGTAAAAAAAAGAAAGTAAAAATTATAGTACACAAAAGCATAAGTACACCGGCAATTGTCGGTTTTCATTCACCAATCATAATTCTTCCAGATATCATTTTCACGGATGACGAATTGTTTGGAATATTACTGCATGAGTGGCAGCATTACCGTCAGGGACATGCAATAATTAAATGTGTTTGCGATATCATTCAGACCATATTTTGGTGGAATCCATTTTTTAAACATTTTAACAATGAAGTTGAACACACCTTGGAAATGCATTCTGATGAGAAAATCAGTCTTTATCTGGATAGGCAGCAGCAGAAGTGTTATTTAAATGCAATAATAAAGGTCATCCAGAATCAGGAAGAAGGTCAAAAGAAATCCATTTTAACCTGCTGCCTTGTGGAAGAAGCAGAAAGCGCCCAACTCAAACAACGATTTAAAATGCTGCTTGAAAGCAATTATTCCAAGAGTAACAGGCAGAGAAGTAAGCTGTTTATTCCAATTATGTTTGTCCTTCTGGTTTTGTCATATACATTTGTCATTCAGCCCTACAGCATGCCCAGTGTCCAAGATTATGGAACTATGGCTGACATTTCCGATGATAATTATCTGGAAAAAACAGACTCTGGTTATAATCTATACAACAGCAAAGGGGAATTAATAGCTAATATCTTAGTTATTGATGATACACTAAAACATTTAAAAATAATAAATGAGGAGGATTTACCATGAAACAGATTTTGAAGACTAATCTTATCGGCCTATTAGCAACAGCTACATTTTTAACAGTTTTATCAATCAACACTTATGCATTTGAGTATCCAACAGGACAAATGCAGACTTCTGCAAGCTCAGAAGTAGGCCCCCAAGCAGAAGAAACCGGCTATATGTACAAGATTATGAATGGCAAACAATATAAACGGCTTTGGTCTTATACATATGCAAGATGGATTGACAAGGATTGGATATTGATATCATAATAAAATAATAACGTGATATTTGAAGATGAAAAAACTCCCATAGCCTGCTGATTTTACTACAAAATGCAGACTACGGGAGTTTTCTATTGAATATTAATACTATTTCTCTTCAAAAGATAAGCCCTGCTTGGGATATGTAACTTCCTTCATTAAAAATATCAACGCCAAAATATTAGGAAGAGCCATCAACCCATTCCAAATATCGGAAAATTCCCACACAGTTTCCAGTTTGGCGATACAACCTGCGAATACAGCTCCTAAGTACAAGAGAGTATATACCTTCCCTCTCAAAATCCTCTGAAGAAAATACAAAATATGTCTCTTTTTCAAACTCTCCGCCAAGTACACCGCCGCCTGCCTGCCCAGATAATACCAGGCTATAATAGTAGCAAAAGCAAATACCACCATGGCCCCGGAAACCACATACTGTCCAAGTCCCCCCAGCCTTTTTGAAAAGGAGTAGGCAGTAAGGGCAGCCCCGTCATAGCCGGAAGCAGCCGGATTACCGTCTGTCATGCAGAGAATTACAAATGCCGTCATAGTACAGATTAAAATGGTATCGAAAAATATTTCAAACATGGCCCACATTCCCTGCTGCTGCGGCGTAGTATCCTCTGCCGCCCCGTGGAGAACCGCCAGGCTTCCAAGGCCTGCCTCATTGGAGAACACACCTCTTGATATACCGTACTGCATGCTTTTACTGACCCCATATCCTGCTGCCCCGGAAAAGAAGGACACCGGTTTAAAGGCATCTTCAAAAATACACCGGAAAATGTGAGGAATAATGTCCCAGCAGGACATGATCACAACCATGGAAAATATCATATAAAGTCCTGCTGAAACCGGAATCAGCCGTTCAGAAACGAAGGCGATCCTCCCGATTCCTCCCAGCACCACCAGGAAAACCACTCCCGTCAGCAAAATTCCAACAGAAACAGGATTCACGTCAAAGGCATATTCTAAAGTCTCAGCAATAGAATTGGACTGAACCATGCTTCCCATTCCAAGGGAAACCATGATACAGAGAAAGCTGTATATCATTCCCAAAACAGGTATCTTCATTCCCTTTTCCAAGTATACCATAGGACCGCATATCCACGTTCCATTTCTGTCTTTATAGCGGTAACGGATTCCCAGCATGGTTTCCGCATAGCCTGTCATCATTCCGATAGCAGCAGATACCCACATCCAAAATATAGCCCCAGGGCCGCCTGCTGTCAAGGCTGTGGCAACTCCCACAATATTTCCCGTTCCAATGGTGGCTGCCAGGGCCGTACAGGCCGTCTGAAACCGGGTCACTTCCCCGCTTTTTCCGTCTTCATCCTCTCTTATGCTGCCAATGGTCTCCTTCCACCAGCAGGAGAGCCCTCTGATCTGAAAAAATCCCGATTTTACGGTATAAATAATTCCCATCCCCAGAAACAAAACCAAAAGCCAGGGCCCCCATACCAGTTCATGGATGCGATGTATCATAATATCCGCTCCTTATCGCTTTCCTTAACACTTATTCACCCAGGCCGGATAGTATGAAAATTTCCAATGATTTTTATACAAAATAAATAATCATATGGTATAATCAAATTATCTGTATTGTATTTAAAAAAATGCGAGGTGAGCAATATGCCCGGTTTTACTACCCATTACTTATTAGGGGTCCGAGTTTTCAATGATATGCCCAATAATCCTTTAAAGCGTATTATCGCCAAATACCGCTGGCTTTATCAGCTTGGCCTTCAGGGACCGGATATGTTTTTTTATAATATCCCCATTCTCCGCCACCGGGATTATCGGAATGTGGGCTCCTACATGCATGAAAATCATGTCAACGATTTTTTCCTCTCCTGCTTAAACCACCTGTCTCAGATCGAATCCAGACAGCAGAGAGAGCAGGCTATTTCTTATTTGAGCGGATATTTCTGCCATTACATCGGTGATTCCATCTGCCACCCCTACGTTTACGGCAGGATTGAGTATGATGTAAAAAATGCCAGCAATTATCACCACGGCCTTCACGCTACCCTGGAAAATGATATCGATGCGCTGCTTCTGATGAAATATAAAAAGAAAAAGCCCTCCCAGTTTAACCAGGCGGCTACCATCTGCTTAAACGGGCAGGAAATGCAGTTTATTTCCAAGTTTTTGTCCGCATGTATTAACGAAACATATTATCCGCAAAACTACAAAAACAATTTCAGCGTAACTCCCAAGATGGTATCCCGTTCTATCCTGGCTATGCGCTTAGGCTGCCGGACCCTCGCCGATCCCTCCAGCCGTAAGAAAAACAGCATTGAATTTGTAGAGTCCCTGTTTTTCAGAAATCCCATAGCCTCCCGGAAGCTGGTCACGGACATTCCTCCTGACCCGGTTGTGACAATGAACTTAAACCACGAGGTCTGGTGTAATCCATGGAACAGACGGCTTGCATCACAAGCCTCTTTCCCTGAACTGTTTTACCTTTCCATGGCAAAATGCAACGATGCCTTCTTCCTTTTAAATGAAGAGCTGACTTCAACAGTTCCCTTAAAGAACTTGGATCATAATAAGCTTTTAAAGGAGCTTGGAAACTACTCTTATCACAGCGGTCTGGCAGTCAGCACCGACTAAAAAAGAAACATGATTGAAAAACGGCCTTGTGCCTTCTTTTCAATCATGTTTCTTTTTCTGGCCTGTTTTCAGCCAAGGGGCTGTACCCCTTTATTTTGCTGCGGTTGTCTCCTCGATGCTCTCTTCCGTGTCATCCTCAGCCTGTTCTTCATCTTCGCTTGTTTCTGACTCAGGCTCTGTAAGCACTGCCCCTTCTCTTGGGACGATCTTCTCATCAGAACCCTTTGGAATGTCCATGTCCACCAGCCAGTACTGCTTTTCCTCCATGGTATACTCCGGCATAACGATCAGATGCATGTCGTATTCCTTGGAAAATCCGCCGTAGGAGGTCTCACTTGACCGTTCATAGGAAAAATCCTGAGTGGCTGCTTCATCGTTTAAATACCGGATTACGGCATCTGCAAATCTCACTGCTTCCTCCGTACTGGTTCCGCTCTTTACCACCAGATTTAATTCAATGGTTTTCCCGTTCTGGTCAACGCTGTAATTGATGCTGCCTTCTTCCAATGCCATGGGGTATTCTTCATTATTTAAAAATTCGTCATCCAGAGAACTTCCGATCTGAACCCAGTCCAAAACGATTCCCTGCTGTGTTTCAAGAACCGGCTCAGCAGGACCTCCGGAAGCAAGGATATTGCTTTTGGTACAGCCGCTCAGCATGAGAGCTGATATTGCACATATTATTAATGCTTTGTTTTTCATTATAATTCCTCCTCATTATTGAACATCCACATTATATAGGATGTAAGACTTTTTTTGTAGTAGTTTCTTTAAAAAGTCATAAAATCTTCACAAATAAGTCAAAGATTCTTTTACCAGCCATATTTTTTCCATTTTATTCTTGCCTTTTTTGGATATCCATGATATTATGTTCAATATCAACATTATAAAAACTTTTTTGAACACACTCAGGAGGTAAGATTTTTATGGATAACAATAAAAAAGAGCCCTTACTAAAAAGACTGGACTGGACAACAACACAGGTTCCCTTTATCATCGTTGTCCTTTTATGCCTTATCTTTGTCATAATGCCCACCCAGTCTGCCAATGCGCTGGCAGCTATCCGGTCTTTCTTAGGGGACGATCTGGGGAGCTATTTCCTGCTTATGGGGCTTTTCACTTTCTTTTGCTCCCTTTACATGGCATTTTCCCGGTACGGCTCCATTAAGCTGGGGGACCTGGAAAAGCCTCAGTACTCCTATTTTAAATGGGGTTCTATGATGTTTACGGCTGGATTGGCTGCCGACATTCTGTTTTATTCCCTTTGCGAATGGCTTCTCTATGCAGGAGAACCTCATATCAAGGAAATGGGAACCATGCAGGACTGGGCTTCTACCTATCCTCTGTTCCATTGGGGGCCTATTCCGTGGAGCTTTTACTTAGTGTTAGCGGTTGCATTTGGCTTTATGCTTCACGTGAGAAAGCGTAATAAGCAGAAATATTCGGAAGCCTGCCGTGCTCTCTTGGGAAAGCATGTAGATGGACCGGCCGGAAAGCTCATTGACTTAATCGCAGTGTTTGCCCTTCTGGCAGGAACAGCCACCACCTTTTCCCTGGCAACGCCTCTTCTCTCCATGGCTATCAGCCGTGCTACGGGACTGCCGGACTCCAGGCTGTTAACCATTGCTATCCTGGTCATCATCTGTATTGTTTATACAGTTACCGTTTACTTTGGCATGAAGGGTATTGCCAGACTGGCTGCCTCCTGTACCTATTTATTTTTCGGCCTTCTTCTCTATGTTCTCATTGGCGGAGGGCAGGCCAGATACACCATTGAAACCGGAATTACGGCAGTGGGAAATGTGGTTCAAAACTTCATTGGCTTATCCACCTGGACTGATGCCCTGCGGACCTCCTCCTTTCCCCAGAACTGGACCATCTTTTACTGGGCTTACTGGATGGTATGGTGTGTGGCAACCCCATTTTTCATCGGTTCCATCAGCAAGGGCCGTACCGTAAAACAGACTGTGCTGGGCGGATACATCTTCGGACTTTCCGGCACATTTACTTCCTTTATCATATTGGGAAATTACAGCCTGGCACTGCAGACAAAAGGACTTTTAGATGTCATGGGAATTTATAATGCAACAGGGGACCTCTATCAGACCATTATAGAAATCTTTTACACCCTGCCATTTGCAAAGTTAGGTCTCATCCTTTTGGCAGTCACGATGATCGCTTTTTATGCTACCACCTTTGATGCGCTGGCTCTGGTAGCTGCAGCCTATTCCTACAAAGAGCTTCCGGATGATGAGGAACCCCACAAGCATGTAAAGCTGTTCTGGTCCCTGCTGCTGATGCTTTTCCCCATAGCCCTGATTTTTTCCGAAAATTCCATGACGAACCTGCAGACCGTTTCCATCATTGCAGCCTTTCCAATAGGAATTATCATCCTTCTTATCGTCTTCAGCTTCTTTAAAGATGCAAAGGAATATTTGGATAACAAATAGAAAAAAGCCTGACAGAAAGGTTAATCAAAACCTTGCTGTCAGGCTTTTTTATGAGCATTTAAGGATAAATCTTGATCTTTGTACTGGAATGAGTTGGAACCCGTTTTTCCTTGGGCGGCAGCTCTTTATAATCCCCGTAAATCCAGGTGAGAACCTCATGCCAGCCCTTAGGGGCCATCAGCTTGGTGTCTTCAAACTCCAAATCCACCGTCTCCTCGCACCATTCTTTTTTTAGCGTCACGTAGAGGTAATCCGGCTGATAATTGCTGTAGTAGCGGAGGCCGCTTTTCCCTCTCCGGTCCTTGAGAGCTGCCATATGCTGTAACTTTCTCAGCACCTTCATGGGAATTAATTTACCTGCAAAGGCCAGGATTCCCACGGCGATCTTATTGGCCAGACTGTACTTTTTAAAGTCCAGCTTATAGCGGTGTCCCATGGCTAAGCCGTAAATTACCGTATGGAGCAGCAGGGTAATTGTCGATGCCGCTTTATTTTCCGGAAGCTCATCAATGGTAAATAAGTCCACCCATAAATGATTTAATTTTCCTTCATAAAAATCCATTTCCGGAGAATCTTCATGGGTCCGGCTTTTTTTATAAATGATTCTGGCGGTGAAGTCATAAAAGGCCTTTCCGCCCCTGAAGTCTCCCGGCTCCAAAAGCTCCATTTCCGAAGGCAGCTCCCGGCGCACCACCTTTAAAAAGGCGTCATAATTAGCGCGGGTAAATGCCAAATCCGCATCGTCATCCCAGGGAATAAATCCCTTGTGTCTTACGGCTCCCAATAGGGTTCCCGCATCCAGAAGATATTTGATCTTGTATTTCCGGCAGATCCGGTCTATTTCCTTTAAAATGGTCAGATTTGCCTGATGAACCTCTCTTAAATCGTATCCTTCCATATTTCCTCTTTTCCGTCCATGCTCTTTGGACATAAAGGTATACCCGCAGGGTGCTTCCTCTTTTCCGTCCGTGCTCTTTGGACATAAAGGTATACCCGCAGGGTGCTTCCTCTTTTCTGTCCGTACTCTTTGGACATAAAGGTATGCCCGCAGAGTATTCCTCCCGTCAAATCATAATCACTGGGCGTTCAATGCATCCTTTATGGTCTTCGCCATATGGTCAATCATTT
Organism: Lacrimispora sp.; assembly: GCF_047605665.1. Classification (GTDB taxonomy): domain Bacteria; phylum Bacillota; class Clostridia; order Lachnospirales; family Lachnospiraceae; genus Lacrimispora. Next base: position 59,130 of record NZ_JASGFH010000004.1, read on the forward strand.
CATCGGTCATTCCCGGATAGACTCCCACCCAGAAAGTATCTTCCATGATACGGTTGGTATTGGTCAGCTCTCCTGCAATCCGGTAACCTTCGCCTGCTGCTCTCATCTGATCAAAGCAGGGATGCTTGGTCAAATTGCCTGCAAAAAGCATTCTGGTCTGAACGCCCTTTGATTCCACATATTGAACCACTTGATTCCGGTCCACACCTTCCTTGCAGGTGATCAAAAAGCCGAACCAGCTTGGTCTGGCCCCTGGACATGGCTCCGGTAAAATCAGCTTGTCCGAAACCTCTTTCAGCCCCTGATAAAGGCGGTCAAAATTATGGCGTCTCCGTTCCACAAAAGATGGAAACTTTTCAATCTGGGCACATCCAATGGCAGCCTGCATATCCGTTGCCTTTAAATTGTATCCAAAATGGGAGTAAACATATTTATGGTCATAGCCCAAAGGAAGTTCCCCATACTGGCGGTCAAAACGGTGTCCGCACAAATTGTCCACTCCGGAGGGGCAGACACAGTCTCTTCCCCAGTCACGGAAAGAACGGATGATTTTATTTAACAGGGCACTGTCAGTATAGACGGCGCCGCCCTCTCCCATGGTCATGTGGTGAGGCGGATAAAAGCTGGAAGTTCCGATATCTCCGATGGTGCCGGAAAAGCGCTCCTCTCCGTTGATCGTATACTTGGTTCCCAAGGCATCGCAGTTGTCTTCCACCAGCCACAAATTGTATTTCTCACAAAAAGCTTTCACAGCGCCCAGATCAAAAGGATTTCCCAGAGTATGGGCAATCATCACTGCTTTCGTTCTTTCTGAACGGGCGGCCTCCAGGGCATTTACATCAATGTTATACTGGGGAATGGTCACATCCACAAACACAGGCACGGCTCCGTACTGAATCATGGGAGTCACTGTCGTCGGGAATCCGGCAGCAACGGTGATCACTTCATCTCCCCGCTGAATCTGGCGTTCCTTTAACAAAGGAGAAGTCAGAGCCATAAATGCCAGTAAATTGGCGGAGGACCCGGAATTTACAAGGGCACAGTACTTGATGTTCAAATATTCAGCCAGTTTCTTTTCAAATTCATCTGTATAACGCCCGGAAGTCAGCCAGAATTCCAGGGAACTATCCACCAGATTCACCATTTCCTCATGATCATATACACGGGAAGCATAGGGAATCCGGTCACCTTCTTCAAAGGGTTTCTTCTTATTGTGATAGGTATTGCAATACTCTTTTACCAGCCCAAGGATTTCCTCACGGGCTTCTTTTTCTGTCTTATGCTCAAACATTTTTCATTTCCTCTCTTTTGCCCATGCTTTTCGGGCATAAAGGTATGCCCACAGGGCGCTTACTCTCTTCTACTCACGTTCTTGGGGCATAAAGGCATGCCCGCAGGGCGCTTACTCTCTTCTGCCCACGTTCTTTGGGTATAAAGGTATCCGCAGGGCGCTCATTCTCTTCTGCCCACGTTCTTGGGGCATAAAAGCATGCCCGCAGGGCGCCACCTCTCATACTCTTCCATTAAAAAATTCTTCTATCTGGCGGTCCATGACCTGAAGCATATCTTCTCCGTCCAAATAAGCCATGGTCCATTCCACGGTTTTTTCCACCGCTTCCTTTACTCCATATCTGGGAGTCCAGCCAAAGACTTTTTTGATTTTGGAACAATCCAGCTTTAAGAAGTTGGCCTCATGAGGGCCTCCTTCAAACCGGTTCACCCATTTCATGCCCTGGCCCCATGCTTCACAGAATAAGTCAGTCAGGTTCCCGGTGGTGATGCAGTCTTTATCGTCAGGGCCTACGTTATAGTATCCCTGAAAGCTCACATCTTCATACTGTTTCATGGCAATGGTCATGTACACGGAAAGGGGCTCCAGCACATGCTGAAAAGGCCTTGTGGAATGAGGATTTCTCAAAATAATATCCTCATGGGCCGTTGCCGCCCGGATGCAGTCAGGAATGATCCTGTCATTGGCAAAGTCGCCTCCTCCGATCACATTGCCTGCCCGTGAAGTGGAAACCGCTGTCTGCCCTTCTGAAAAAAAGGACTTGGCATAGCTGTGAGTCACCAGCTCGGAACAGGATTTGCTGTTGGAATAGGGATCATAGCCGTCAAGGGGATCGCATTCCCGGTAACCGTACTCCCATTCCTTATTTTCATAAACCTTATCTGTGGTCACATTTAAAAATGAACGGACAGAAGGGGTCAATCGGACGCATTCCAGGATGTTGACCGTTCCCATGACATTGGTTTCATAGGTGTAAACCGGGTCCTTGTAGGAATCCCGGACAATGGGCTGGGCTGCCAGATGAAATACCACTTCCGGCTGGGTCCTTAAAAATACTTCTTTTAAATGCGCAAGGTCCCTGATGTCTCCAATGACGGAATCCATGGTATCAGAAAGCCCTGCAATATAAAAAAGGCTGGGGTCTGTAGGGGGATTTAAGGAATAGCCTGTCACCTGAGCTCCCGCATTTACAAGCATGCGGCTCAGCCAGGAACCCTTAAAACCGGTGTGCCCTGTTACGAGGACCTTTTTTCCTTTATAAAACTCACAAAATTCATTCCATTTCTCGCTTGTCCAACCGGTCATATTATTTCTCCCATATTTTCCAGGGGGCCTGGCCTGACTGCCATAAATCCTCCAGCTTCTTCATCTCTCTCTGGGTGTCCATACACTGCCAGAAACCGGAGTGGTGGAAACTCATAAGCTCTCCTTCTGCTGCCAGCTTCTGCAAGGGCTCCTGTTCCAGCATCGTGGTGTCGTCCTTTAAATAAGAAAAGATTTCCGGATTCAGCACCATAAAGCCTCCATTGATCAGGCTGGCATCGGCTTCATCCTTTTCCCGGAAGGAACGGACCATATTATTCTCATTAATGTCTAAAACCCCTTTTAACTGGGTGATATTTACAGTGGTCATGGTAGCTATTTTTCCATGGCTTTGATGGAATTCTAACAAAGCGTCCAAATCCACATCACAGACTCCGTCGCCGTAGGTCAGCATAAACGGCTCGTCACCTACATAAGGCCTGATACGCTTAATACGGCCTCCTGTCATGGTATTTAACCCCGTATCCACCAGGGTCACCTTCCATGGCTCCGAATAGTTGGTGTGGACCTCCATCTTGTTATTGGCAAGATCATAGGTCACGTCTGAGGTGTGGAGGAAGTAATCCGCAAAAAACTCCTTGACCACGTACTGCTTATATCCAAGACAGATGACAAAATCGTGAAAACCGTACTGGGAGTAATATTTCATGATATGCCATAAAATCGGTTTTTCCCCAATCTCAATCATGGGCTTTGGTTTTAAATGGCTCTGTTCGCTGATTCTTGTACCAAAACCTCCTGCTAACAATACTACTTTCATCGCTTTTTCCTCCAAATGTACTCTCTGTTAAGAAGTGTATTCTTCATATGCCTTCCGGTAAAAGTGCATGATAATTCTCACAACCGGACCGGGCCATATCTTTGAAAACATGTGGGCTTCTTCCCTGGCCCGGCTGTTATCCTTAATACAGGCTTTTGTGGCAGCTCCATCGTGGACTCTGTAATACAGAACCGGTTTTTCCACACAGATAAAACGTCCCGGACGGTCAGCTAACTTAAAAAGCGCGTCCCAGTCCAGCGCAAACCGGTAAGAGGACGCAAAAAGCGGCTCCCCTAACCGTTCCTTATTATAGGCACAGGCCGGACAGCAGATAGAATTTCCAAACATCAAAACGCTTTTTTTGACCCAGGATAAATGACTCAGCCCCCGAAGACGAAGGGGAAGGCGGAGAAACCGTTTGATAAATTCCACCTTTTCAAAGAAAACCGGCTTATTTCCCTTTACAACGGCATAGCCCCCCGTAAACAGGGTCATGTCCGGATATTTCTCATACCATTCCAGAAGTGTTTTCACATAATCCTTCTGATAAATGTCGTCCTGATGGGCGATGGTGACAAAGCGGGCATCAGCCATGTGATAGGCAAAGTTCCAGTCCTCTCCTATGCCGCTGGCTCCATCCCTTACAAATAAGGGGATATCATACGTTTCTGCCAGGGTTTCAATATAAGGGCTGGGAGTTGATGTGCACAGTATGATATCTGACTTTCGGCTCTGCTTTTTTAAAGAGCGGATACATGTCTCCAGATAAGGAGAATCCTTGTATGCGCAGATTGCAAATGCATGTGGTTTCATATTTATTGATATCCTCTGGGATTCTTTCATAGTCTGGCTATGATTATACCATAAAAACCACCGAACATTCCATCATATTTATTATTTTGTTTTTACAAACTTTTAAAGATTGTGTAATATTAAAAAGCGCCGTTACTAAAACAAGCGCCTTTTCAAACAGTCTGTTTTTACCGTACTTCATCCAAAAATGAAAACGAAGTGATCATTTCATCCTTATATTGAAATTTTTCAGAATGGGAATACACGCCGAAATACTTTTGAATATTCCCGTCTGTCATTATTTCATCCGTATTCCCCGTCATATAATCCCCTTCACCCAGCAAAAAACATTGATCCGCAATGCGGAGTGCATGATTGGGATAATGGGTATTAATCATACAGGCTATGTTGTTCTCTGCCACAACGCTTTGAATCAGTTTCAACAGCCGTATCTGATTGCGAAAATCCAGATGGGATTCAGGTTCATCTAAAACAAGCAGCTTAGGAGCGTTCATAAGCGCCCGTGCAATGAATACCAATTGAAGCTGCCCTCCGCTCAGTTCATTGCAGGGCTGCTCCCGTAAATGGTAAATCCCCACCTTTTTCAACATTTCATCAGCAAGCACATAATCCTGCCTGCCCGGTGCCGCAAAACGGGAATTGTGTCCGGTCTTTCCAAATACCACCATATCCCGTACAGAATAAGAAAAGGACACCCGGTGAGCCTGGGGCACATATCCGATTTTCTTTCTCTCCACAGCAGAATATCCGCTGTCCCAACTCAAGATGCCCACAATGCATTTGATCAGGGTCGTCTTTCCGATTCCGTTTCTCCCCATCACGGCCATGATCTGACCGCCTCTGAGAGAAAAAGAAATATCCTTTAAGATAGGCTGTTTCCGGGAATAAGAAAAACAGCCCTCATGTACTTCCAAAATATTTTCCATCGTTTTACCCCTCTTTTTTCCCTTTGTTATAGATAATCGCAAAAAATGGCGCTCCGATCAGGGCGGTTAAAATCCCGATAGGAATCTCGGCTGATGTCAAATTTCTTGCCGCAGTGTCCACCAGTATCATAAAAACAGCGCCCGTCAGACATGAACTGGGAAGCAGATAGCCATGATTTACGCCTGCCAGCTTTCTGCAGATATGGGGAATAACAAGTCCGACCCAGCCAATGACTCCGGAAACCGTCACACAGCCGGCGGTTGTCAGCGTTGCAAACAAGATAACCAGCCAGCGCGTTGTATTGGGATTGATTCCCAGGGTATAACAGTCTTCATCTCCCAGGGAAAGCAGATTAATTTTCCAGCGCAGCAGATATAACCCTGTCATGCCGGATATGACCGGGACAAATGCAATCCAGATATCCTTATAAGATGCATTTGCAAAGCTCCCCATCTGCCAAAAGGTGATGGCAGGAAGGGTTTCAGAGGAATCAGCAGCGTATTTAATCAAGGAAATCAAGGCAGAAAAAATAGAAGAAACAATGATTCCCCCTAAAACGACGGACAGCGTTTCAGCATTGTTTTTAGTTCCTGCCAGAAAAAACACCAGCAGTACCCCGGCCAAACCAAAAGTCAGGGAAAGAACAGGCGTAAACAGGCCCATTCCTCCCGATAATAAAATCCCCAGGGCCGCGCCGAATCCGGCTCCGGAACAAACGCCCAGCAGGTCAGGACTTACCAGCGGATTTTGGAACGTCCCCTGTAAGGCGGAACCGGATATTGACAATCCGGCTCCCACCATGGTAGCTAATATGACTCTCGGAATGCGCACCTGATAAATCACAAATGCGGCAGTTTCAAGGGATTGGTCCAAATCCCCGTAAAATCCCGACAAAATAACAGCGGTAAACTGGGAAAAGCTGATGGCATATTGCCCCATAAGCACAGACCCTAAAGCAGTGGCAGCCAAAAGCATGCTGCTGATAAACATGACTTTGCTGTAATGTTTATTTCTCTCTTTTTTCATGATCCCGATGCCTTCCGATACCCTGAAATTGAATTGACATCATCATCCGTCAGAGTGATATCATAGTTTCTTTGATAATACTCTGAAATTTCTGTTCTCAGTTGAGAATCGCCCATCAAATCAGGATATGCCTTTGAAACCAGCCATAACGGCAGCAAGGGAGAATCCGCACAGGGAGTGATCCATGAATAAGTGGTTCTGGGCACATCGTAAACAGCCTTGTCTTTCCAGGCCTTCAGCAGTGACCAGTCCTGCCCTTCAATGGAATTATCCAGAATCTTCTGGGCAGGAACGTCATGGAACACAATAATCATATCCGGGTTCCACTGATAAATCTGCTCCATACTCACCTCTGCCGTCCCTTCGATATCAGCGGCGGCATTTTGTATTCCTGACATTTCAAAAAAGCTTTGTGCGTAGGCGTCAAAAGAATCCGTACCGCTTACGGTGATGCTGCCTGCCGCATTGGAGAAGATGCAAAGCGCAGTTTTTTCCTGATTTTGGTTCTGAAGCAGTTCAAAGATTTTCCCATTGGTCCGGTCCCACTCTCCCTGCAAGCTGCCTGAAGTATCTAAACCAAAAATTTCTCTTAACTGATTATCCCAGGCAACCGATACTGCTTCCGGACCGTTCAGCCCCTTTGAAAAAAAGTCCACACTGGGAATGTCTATATTTCCAAGCCCCTGCTTTTGAACATTTCCGTAATAGAAAATAATATCAGGATCAAGTGACAGTAAAGATTCTGTATTGACCGCGAAGCTTGCATCGATAAAAGAGGTATTAACGGATTGCCAGTTTGGAAACACCTTGTTTACAATTTCCACATTGGAAGTAGTAAACGCACGGGAATTGATTCCGGTAATCATTTCCGTATCAGGAATTGTTTTAACGGCAAATGACATGACCGGGGGACTGATCACCACAACCCTCTGAATTTCCGGGACAGCAGGTATCTCAACTTTATTTCCTCCCAAGTCGGTGATTGTCCTCTTATCTTTCGATTCAGCAGCAGGCTGATCCACAGCCTTTTGTCCGCATGCAGCCAGTGACAAACATAAACCGGCGGTTAATATGGAAACGATGATTTTATTTTTCATGTATAAATCCTCCTCATTTCATATGATAAAAAAATGCAGCACCGATAAAACAATAACATGTCTTATCAGCACTGCGTCTTGGCGTCTGGCCCTGTAATGATATTAATTTTTTGATTTTTCACTGTGATTAAAGTTTCCTGCCTGCATTTAGGGCAAAACAGGGGAAAGTTTACAAGCATGGTATCCGCTCTGATTTGCACACGGGTTTTGTGCCCGCATAAGGGGCACCCTATCCACTGCCTTTTTTCCATATCATCACCCGGCCTTTCAATCCTATGCATGGTTTTGAATCAGGCCGATGGCATGATCCAGGAATCCCTTTATGGATGCCAATTGATCGCCCGGCGTATCTGCCAGGAAGTCAAAGAGGGCCTTGTCATATTTTGCATGGTATTGTGCATGAAGCTGGTAAGCCTTTTGTCCCTTTTCCGTCAGATAAAGGAGGGACCGCTTTTTATCCTCAGAATCCTCTTTTCTTAAGATCAGTCCCCGCTCACTTAATTTCTGCAGCGTCTTATGGACAACGGGGCGGGTGATGCCGAATTTTCGCGCCAGCTCGGCGCTGTGAAGGCCGGGAAAATCACCGATCATTTTGATCATGTGGATTTCTCCCCGGTAAAAGGTCATATCTTCACTTCCAAAATCCAGAATATTTGTTTTGCTGTTGGCAATCTGCTCCGTCAGTTCAATGAAAGAAAGGATCACATCGCCGGTACATACGGGAAAATCAGCATCGCCTTTGCGGTAGACCAGTCCCTCAAATAAACTGTCCTTCATGGTATCGACTGCGCTCAGTCCGGCTTTTTGTATGGTTGCAGCAACTTCCCTGCCGCTGGGAGGAAGGGGAACTCCTTCTAAAAAGCCTGATAACCAGCCCAGCATATTGGGCGGGATATTGTAGTCCTGGTTGGAAAACTTTCCGATTACCAGAAGATAACCGCCAGTTTTCAAGGCCGCCGCCAGTTTTTGCATGAAGTCTGACAATTCACCTGTGACAAAGTTTAAAATGCCGGAAGCAATAATTAAGTCATAGGGCCCGCCCAGGGAATCTGCATTAAAGTCACCTGCTATTACATCAACACTTGATTCAGCCCCATGCTGGCGGATGATTTCCTTTGTAACGTCAGCAACTTCTAAAGCTTCAAAAACAGTTGCTTTGCTGTTTGGAAAATGGCGGGCGAACTCAATGGACAAAATCCCTGTCCCGCCGCCCAAATCCAGGATATGCAGAGGGCGTTTCCTGTCAGGATATAATTGTTCCATCTCACCGATAAATACCTGCACCCGTCCGGTATACATTTCGGGAATGGACACTTTTGCCAGCTCGGAAAAATCATAGGCTGATTTTGGGGCCGTATCTCCAGCCTTCACCTTTTCTTCCAAATGCTCCAGAGAGGTCATTTTCTCCCGAAACAGCAGGGCATCACCTAAAAACACCTGGCTGTTGCGGGATAAAAAATCCCTGGTTTCTGCTGTATTTACATAAAATGCCCCCTGCCTGCTTATAAGGCCGCAGGAAAGCAGGGACAAAAGCAGTAATTCTATCTGCTTTTCATCACATTTTAACTCATCGGCAATGGTTTTCGCTGTTACCGGCTGATCCAGAAAGGAAAAAACATTCAAACGGATTGCGGAAAAAAGCAGTTGTGTTTCCTGATAGTTATGTATCATCTTGTAATAACGGCCAGGATTGTTTTCCATGTTATACATGCCAAGCCTCCTTGTTCTGTAAAATCAACGACTCATTATGTTAGTTATACCTAACTATTTGTTAGTCTAGCATACATCTTATTCATTTGTCAAGCATACAACCATTCTAATTCACAAATTGATAAAAGGAGTCTGCCACCCCTTTATTGACGAACCGAAGATTTTAGGGTAAGCTTAACCGTAAGAATACGTTACAGAGAAAAGGAGAATTATCTGACATGAGCATCCGATTGATCGCCTCCGACATGGATGGCACACTACTCAATCCTAAGGCCCGCATCTCAGAGGCCAATATAGAAGCAATACGAAAGCTGGAGCAGACAGGCACAGAGTTTCTGATCTGCACCGGACGGGAATATCACGATGCCAAAGCCTTTATGGAAGCGGCAGGCATCACATGCGGCTACATCTGCTTAAGCGGAGCAGCCGTTTATGACAAAACGGGCCAGGCTCACAAGAAAATCCCTCTGACTCCGGAAAATGCCGCAGACGTGGAGCGGATTTTCAATTCCTATTCCATCACCATGGACATCCTCACCTCCCACGGCCGGTATTCCACCTCTTCCAGAGAGCAGAAAGCCAAAAGCGTCAGCTCCTTTCTTTCCAGGCGGACCTCCTCTGCCGCAGAGTTAGAACAGTCCATCAGACAATACCTGGATACCGTCACCTTTATTGAATCCCTGGAAAGCCTGCCTGAACATGTGACCGTGTTTAAAGTATGCGGAAATGACATCCTGTCTGAGACAGTGATGGAGATGAAAGAAGCATTTTCCCATCACCCGGAGCTGGCCGCGGCCTCTTCCTTTCCCACCAACATTGAGCTGACAAATGCAGACGCCCAAAAGGGAATCGCATTAAAGGCCTATGCGGATTTAAGGGGGATTTCCCTGGACGATGTGATGACCCTTGGAGACAGTGACAACGATTCTTCCATGTTCACCCCGGAATTCGGCTGGACTGTTGCCATGGCAAACGCCATGCCATGCATCCGGGATGCGGCCAAATACCACACCAAATCCAACGAAGAGGACGGGGTGGCCTGGGCCATCGAACAGTTCGTATTCGGTCAGAAACCGGAAAAACGCAGTTAAGAAACATTTCAAAAAGGCCGGAAAGGAACGTTTTTACCGCTCCCTTCCGGCCTTTTCAGCACAATCACACTTCTGTAAATCCAAACACCTTCCACGGCTCAATGTAATCCAGCAGCACCAGTTCATAATCCGGTATATGGCCGATCACATTTTTGCGCCCGTCATTGGGCATATCTTCTAACACCACGTGCAGCTCTCCCTTATAGCGGGAATAGCCGTCGTTTAAAATAACAACATCCCCCCGTTTCAAGTCACGGGTATTGTCCGGCAGAATTTCCCGCTCTGCAAAAGCCACTCTGGGCCAGGTGGAACGGATCATGTAGCGGCTTAAATCGCCCCGGATCACATGCTGCCCTTCGTAATAGAGAATGCTGCGCTCCGTCTCCGTCAGCTCTTTTTCCAGGCATAACCCGAACATCAGCTTTCCAGGTGTCACCGCGGCACACGCCTTTAACTCCTCCTCCGACGCATACGCATTGGCAATGATCACATCATCCACCGTGCGGGCGGCGAACAAGTGGCGCACCTGGGCGTCAATGGGCAGTCCCCGGTGCATTTCCAGGGTGCATAAGCCCTCATTGACCGGCCAGGGGCCAAAGGTGTTCTCGTTGTTGCTGGATACAAAAGCCGCAACCTTTAAGCCATGTTTTTTCATCTCCCTGTTGCAGTAATTAAAATGCTCCAGGCTGATGCCCGTATATTTCTGGGGGTAAAAATTGTGGCAGGTGATGATCTTTTCCGGCACCGGATGGTGGTTCATCACATTTGCCACGTAGCTGGGATCAGTGCTGGCGTTCAGCTCTATCTTAAGTCCTTCTTTGTTGTAGCTCATGGCCGCTTCCTTGATTCCGTCAAACCCTTCATCCAGCCGGATTCCGTCCGCTTCCATTTCCTTAAAAGGTGCCAGATTTTCATAGGAGGCCCCCAGCACTTCAAAAACAGAGGGAGCCACATCCAGGATCACCTCCAGCCCATGCTCATGAGCTGTGCGGATCATGTCCCGGAATTCCCTGATGATATCATTTCTTTCTTTATTTCCCACGCTTAACAGGCAGGTGAAAATACGCTTGAATCCGTATTTTCCGGCCAGACGGATATATTCCTTGTCCCGCTCCGGAGTGGAATGCTCCGGATACAGGGAAATGCCCAGTCGTCCCATAGTATCCTCCTCTTTGTTATGTGGTGATCTCTATGATCTTTTCCAGCGGATTGTTGAATTCCCTGATATATACAACAGGGCTTCCGCTCTTGCTCACAATGGTGCTTTCTACCATAATAATGGGAGAATTCAGCTTTATATGAAGCAGATTAATATATTTTACAGGTATTATAATAGGAAGAAACCGCTGCGTAACAGAACCTTCGTCAATGTATCCCTTTAAGTCCAAAAGCTTGTTTAAGTTGTTATAATCGTTGTCACTGATCAGACTTTGGATCAAATAGATTTCCTCAACGCTCATGGGCTTTCCATTTCTCCGGTTCACCCGGACAATCCGGATCATCCAGTCCTCCGGATCGATCTCTAAATGAGAAGCGATCTCTTCGTCGGAAAAACAGGAGCTGAAATAAATCACATTATAATCAAAGGTGTCGTCCGCAGGCTTTCCCAGCGTTTCTGCCGACGTGTTCTTCTTGATCAGCCTCTGGTCTGCCACAAAGGTTCCCTTATTTTTATCCCGGTACAAGACTCCTTCTTCCACCAGCTCATTGACGGCATTGCGCACCGTCATCCGGCTGGCCTTATACCGGACGGCCAACTCCCGTTCTGATGCAATGGGCGTATTGACAGCAGCATCCCTGATTTCTTCCATAAGCTCCTGTTTTATTTTATGATATTTGGGAGCTCCCATTGTATCACCTCTTATCACCCTCTCCTGTGTTCCTTAATAAATCCCTCCATGGATGAAAGCATCCTGGAAATCCGCTTCTTCGCACTTCTGGCATAAAGCCAGGAAACAACTTTATAATTGGTGGAACCGGAACCGTGTTTTCCTTCAAATCCTTCTGTATAGTGTACCACAATATTCCCATCCTGGCTATCTTCAATCCGGTAAAGTATTGCAGTGGTCCCCTGGGAGGAGTGAAATTCCGCTTCGTAGCAGGATGGAGAAACAAACTGTTTGATCACAACCTCCACGCCGCTTTCCTGGCCCAGCTTGTTTTTCATCTTCTTTTTATAACACAAGCCGGAATAAATCTGGCCCGGTTCCACTGTCTTTCCCTGTGCCTGGCTCACATCATAAGCCACAGAAGATGCCAGAGTATCGAAAAATTCCTTTGCCTCTACATTCAGTTTTTGATTCACTTCCATATTCCGTCTCCTGTTTCTCTCTATTCAAAGCCGTTGTGTTTCAGCAGTTCTCCGTACCAATATCCCGATTTCTTAATCGTGCGCTTCTGCGTCTCCAAGTCCAGTTCCACAAGGCCGTAGCGGTTCTTGTAGGCATTGAGCCAGGACCAGCAGTCTATGAAAGTCCAGACGTGGTATCCCACGCACCGGCTTCCTTCCTGGATTCCCTTGTGAAGCCAGGTCAAATGCTCTTTATAGAATTCGATGCGGTAGTCATCCTGTATGATGCCATCTTCTTTAAAACGCCCTTCATTCTCCACTCCCATGCCGTTTTCCGTGACCATCCATTCGATATTGCCGTAATTGTCCCGAAGGTTGATGGCAATGTCATACAGACCCCTGGGATAAATCTCCCAGCCTCTGTAAGGGTTCATCCGTTTGCCCGGCATGTCGTAAATGTCAAAATAATATTCCGGGGTAAAGGGGGCCATGGGATTGGGAACGTGAGCCTTTGCGCAGACGCGGAAGGGGTGATAATAGTTGACTCCCAGAAAATCCACCAGATTCTGCCTGATGATTTCCAAGTCCTCTGTCTCTGCCTGAGGCAGCAGCCCCTGCTCCCGGATCATCTCCACCAGCTCCGGGTCATACGTTCCCTTGACCGCCGGGTCGAGAAAGCTTTTGTTCTGGAACAGTTCTGCAATTCGGGCCGCCTTTTCATCCTCCGGATGAGAGCTTCTCGGATAAGCCGGAGTCAAATTCAGCACGATCCCGATCTTTCCTCCCTGGTTTAAGCTGTGATACTCCCGGACAGCCAGAGCGCTGGCCAGTGCCGTATGGTAAGCCACTAAAACAGCCGCCTTTGGGTCCACCTTACAGGGATAGTGATATCCGGAAAGGTATCCGCACTCCACATGGACAATGGGCTCGTTAAAGGTAAACCAATGGCTCACCAGGTCTCCAAACAGTTCAAAGCAGGTCCTTGCATACTCCTTATAATAATCCACGACCCTTCTGCTCTCCCAGCCCCCAAGCTCCTGCATGGCAACTGGCATATCGAAATGATATAAATTCACAAAAGGTTCAATCCCCTGATCCCTCAGCTCCTGAAACAGGCTGCGGTAAAAATCTGCCGCCTTTTGGTTCATCTCTCCCCTGCCCTGGGGAAATAACCGCGACCAGCTGATGGAGGTGCGGAAAGAGTTATGGCCTGTCTCTTTCATCAGCCTCACATCCTCCCGGTAGTTCTCATAAAAGGAGGAGGTGATTTCCGGACCGATGTTTCCGTGAAATTTAAAGCTCTCCTCTTCATACCACAGATCCCAGATATTTTTTCCTCTTTCATCCCCCTCAGTGCCTCCCTCGCACTGGGTCGCGCTGGTGGCGCTGCCAAAGTAAAATCCTTCCGGAAATACGACCCTCATATAATCTCCCTCCTATTTCTTCTTTCTTAACATGAGCAGCCCGATTGTCACTGCCGCCAGACCCACGATCCTGTAGAGAACAGAGGTTGGAAGCTGAGGCGACACGGCAATCAGCAGAAAGCCTATGGCAATTAAAAATACGGTCCAGCTTTTCATCTGAGTTTCTGCCCTCCCTTCTGAATGGAAAGAAGAGCCGCCAGTCAGCTCTGTCAGGACATCCCTGTGAACTGGTCTGGCAGCTCCCTTTTACAGTTATTTTATTATTCGTTTTTCATTTTATTTGCCATCAGTACGAATGGGGTCCAGATGACAAAGGATAAGAACAGATTCAGCAGTGATACGAGAGCTGCCATGAAGTTTCCGCCTGTTGCAAGGAAGGCGTAGATACCGGCAGGCATTACCCAGGGTACTGCAACGAATACCGGAGGAATCAGGCCGATGGCAGTTGCGCCGTATGCAATGGTGGCGCAGATCGGCGGAACGATGAGCCATGGAATCAAGTATACAGGGTTTAACACAATGGGCATACCGAATGTAATCGGCTCATTGATATTAAACACTCCCATGGGCCAGGACAGCTTGGCAATGGCCCTCTGATCCTCCCTCTTGGAAAACAGGAAAATGGCGATGATCAGTCCCAGTGTGATTCCCGAACCGCCCATCTGGCAGTAAGCGTCAAAGGAGCCGCGGGTCCACAGATAAGGAAGCTCGGAAACTTTCTGTCCGGAAGTAAATGCCTCTATGTTCTGATTCAGTGCGGTTAAGTAGATACCGTCCATAATCGGGGCCAGTACGTTGTGTCCGTGAAGGCCGAAGAACCATAAAAGCTGAACCAGAAATACCATAAGGATTACGCTGAAAAAGCCCTGTGACAGACTGAGAAGAGGTCTTTGAATGTAGCGGAGAACCATCTCATTAATGGTGGAGCCTGTCAGTGAGACACAAACCTGAGTTGCAATTCCTGCAAAATAAATGGCAATCACACCTGGAATAATGGCTGCAAAGGCCTTGCTGACTGCCGGAGGCACGGAATCAGGAAGTTTGATGGTGACTTTTTTCTGCATCAGCTTTATGTAGATCATCGTGCAGATAAAGCCCATGATCAAAGCTGTGAAAAGACCGCCGGAACCGGTGTATGCAGAGCCTAAATAACCCCAGCCGCCGACTCCGTTTAAAGCAACTCCCCCTCCTGAAGTGGCTGCAACATCAAGCCCCAGACCCTTTAACTGGTCAACTGCGGAGGCTGCCACGCCCGGAAGCTCATAATTGAAAACTGCGCTTTGTCCCATACAGGTGACCAGACTGGCAAATGCGATTACGCCTCCTGCAATGGCATTGACGTTGTACGTCCTTGAAAGGTTGTAACCCAGGGCAAAAACAAATGCCAGGGCGAGAATTACGATAGAACCGAAATACACGTTACCGTTGACGCTGATGATTGGGCTCATGGCCTGAACAAAACCTGTCATGCCTGCCTGATTGGGAAGATCCCTTAAAAATACGTTGAGTAAAACTGCAATGGAGCCAACCATGGTGATTGGCATAATAGCGATAAATGCATCCCTGATCGCAACCAGGTGTTTCTGAGAACCGATTCTGGCTGCAATCGGCATAAACTTTGCTTCCATAAATGAATTAAATGCTCCCATAAATCTTCTCCCTCCTTTAATATTCTTTCACATACTCATCCGTTCAGTTTGCTAAGTGCCTGCTCCAGCACCTTGGCCCCGTTCATGGTTCCATAGGCCGCCATGTCAATGACCTGCACCGGCTTTTCATTGTTCACTCTCTCGTTCATCTTCTTTTCCAGATAGCGGACCTGAGGCCCTAACAAAACAATATCTGCTTTTTTCACTTCCTCCACAGACTCTGAATCTCCCACTGCCCAGATTTCGGCCTCCACTCCCTTTTCTGACGCTGCATCCTGCATTCTCTTGACAAGCATGCTTGTGGACATTCCTGCGGAGCAAACTAATAAAATATGATACATATCGCACCCCTTTCCGTGGTCTAGACCACTACTCTTGCCACTATATTACTATATCATATGCAAAAATACAAGTATATTCTTTGAAATTAGATTTTTTTTGTCTATTTTTTTACTCTCCCTGCATTTCCATTTTTTTGCCCGGTCTATACCAGAAAAAAACCGCCGTAAAAAAGCAGCTTCTTAAGCCCTCTTTTACAGCGGTCCCATATCCCGGTATTTAGTTTTTAAAAAACTGGGGAAGATATTTTCTATGAGCCTCCAGCAGCTCATCCACCACTGCGACGGCATCGCTGTCGCTGGCGCATAAAGGGTTCATATTCAAGGCAGTCACAGCCAGGTCACGGCTTCCAGTCACGGCGGCTTCACAGACCAGCCTCTCAAAGGCCTTCATGTTCTGTATGATGCCGCTGATCTGAGGTTTTAACTCTCCCACTGCAATGGGCTTTGGCCCGCCGCTTGTGATGATGCAGGCGGCCTCTATGGCGCTGTCCGGCGAAATGCCCAGGATAGTGCCGTTGTTTCGCACATCCACATACTGAATATCCCCGGTATTGTTGTAAAGAGAACAGACCAGGTTGCAGGCGGCATCGCTGTATCTGGCTCCGCCTCTCATCTCCAACTGCTTGGGCTTCACATCCAGGTTTTCATCTTGATACAGCTCAAATAACTCATCTTCCGTCCGTTTCACCACTTCTCCCCGGACCCTTCCTTCCCTGTACTGCTCCAGCTCTTCCTCAAGCTGCTCCCTGGTAAAAAAGTAGTAGTTGTGGTAAGGGCAGGGGATGCAATGAAGCCCCCGGATGAATTCCGGTGAAAACGGAAGTGTGGAAAAATTCTTCATGGATACGGCGTCTTCTGCGCTGATGTGCTGATAGATCTCCAGCATTTCCTCCAGCCTCGACTGCCCATCCACAAAAATATCCGTTGCAAACACATGGTGGTTTAAGCCTGACAGCTCCATGGTCACCCGCTCCGGCTCCACATTCAGCAGTCTGGCAAAGCCATTGACCATGTTGATGGGCACATTGCAAAGGCCCATCACCTTTTTAAAGTCCGTATATCGAAGCACTGCCTCTGTGATCATTCCAGCCGGGTTTGTGAAGTTTATCATCCACGCCTGGGGGCATAACTCCTGCATATCCTTTACAATGTCCAAGATGACAGGTATGGTCCGAAACGCCTTAAACATGCCTGCTGCCCCGTTGGTTTCCTGCCCCATCATGCCGTGGCTTAAGGGAATCCTCTCATCCTTGATTCGGGCTTCCAATAACCCCACCCTCATCTGGGTGGTCACAAAATCAGCCCCTTTTAGAGCCTCCCGCCTGTCATAGGAGAGAATTACCTTCATGGGAACTCCCGCTTTTTTCACCATGCGCTGGGCCAGGGCCCCCACGATTTCAAGCTTTGTCCTTCCCTCTTCAATGTCCACCAGCCACAGCTCTTTCACAGGCAGCCTGTCATAACGCTTAATAAATCCTTCCACCAGCTCCGGCGTATAGGAAGAGCCGCCGCCGATGGTGACAATTTTAATCCCGTTCATGGTGCCTCCCTCTTCCTACCCCTCGATCTTGTCCTTCAGCTCCTTGATCATCCGGTAAAGATTCAAGACCTCGGCTGCCTGGTCCTTTGCCATCATAGCCATGGTGAGATGATCCTGGGCATGTACCAGAATGATGTTCACTGCCACCGGATTTCCCTGAGCTTCCTGCTGGATCATGTCAATCTGGGACTGATGGGCAGCCCGCATCTCCCCTTCTGCCTCCTTTAAGTGTTTTTCTGCCTCTTCAAAATTGAATTCTCTGGCAGCTTCCATTGCCATCATGGAAAATGACTTGGAATTTCCTGCGTTCATAATGAGCTGAAATGCAACTGTATAATTCTCATCCATGATATTCCCTCCCCTTTATTAAATTTTGCCTATATACTAGCACAGGCATTTTTCTTTTGCAATAGCCAGAATCTTTAAAATGCTGTATACTCTTAACCATGAGGAGGCAATATGCTTCCGCAAGAGCTCATATTTTTTTACAAAAACAGATGGAGGAAAGCGATATGCTGGCTGATTATCATATCCACACCTATTTCAGCGATGATTCGGAATGCGTCATGGAGGACGTGATTTTACAGGCCCTTTCTCTGGGGCTTGATGAAATCGCATTTACGGAGCACGTGGATTATGGGGTGAAAACGGATTTAAACTGCGATTACAAAGCGTATTTTAAAGAAGTGAGAACCATGCAGGAAAAATACAGGGGAAAGCTGACCATAAAGGCGGGAATGGAATTTGGAGTCCAGGCCCACACCATCCCCTTCTTTCAGAAGGATTTTGAGGAGTACCCCTTTGACTTTATTATTTTAAGCAACCATCAGGTCGACAACAGGGAATTCTGGAATTATGAGTTTCAGGAGGGAAGGAGTCAGGAGGAGTTTCAGAAAGCCTACTATGAGGCCATTTATGATGTGGTTCAGAAGTACAAAAACTATTCGGTTCTGGGCCATTTAGACATGATCAAGCGGTACGACACCTATGGCGATTATCCCGACGAAAAGATCATGGATACTGTAGAAAAAATACTTCGTCAGGTCATTGCCGACAAAAAGGGGATTGAAATCAATACCTCCTGTTTCCGGTACGGTTTAAAGGACTTGACCCCTTCCAGGGAAATTTTAAAAAAATACCTTGAATTGGGCGGGCGCATCATCACAATCGGTTCCGATTCCCATAAGCTGGACCATTTGGGAAACCGCATCGGGGAAGTGAAAGCCATATTAAAGGACATGGGCTTTCAGCAGTTTTGCACCTTTGAAAATATGGTGCCCCATTATCACGACTTATAAAAAAGAGAGCCGCTGCGGCGATTCTGTGCAGCGGCTCTCCATAACAAATTACACTTCGAAAATCAAATCTCCGTAGCTTGGCATCGGCCATAAATCCTTATCTACAATCATTTCCAGCTTATCCACCGGAGTCCGCAGAGCGTTCATGGCAGGGACTACCTGGTCGCGGCAGGCAATTGCCTGATCCTTGCCGGATTCCATTGCCGCACACCCTTCAGCCGCATCGAGGAGGGCTGCTAAAGCCACCTTGGCATCGGAAAGGTATTCGCTGACCTCCACCAAAAGCTCTTCCTGTACGCTGGTATCGGCTGCGGCACAGGCGCTCTTTACCTTGCTCAAAGAATCAGCCAGCACGGAAACGTACCGGATTACTGCCGGAATGATCTGCTTTCCAGCCATATCGATCATGATTCTGGCCTCGATATTGATAGCCTTGCTGTAAGCCTCATATTCGATCTCAACCCTGGATTCCAGCTCTGCTCTTGTGAATACCTTAAATTCCTCAAACATCTTGATGGAAGCGTCTGTGATAAGGGCCGGGATGGCATCCACCATTGTCTTAAGGTGAGGAAGGCCTCTTCTTTCTGCCTCTTCCACCCATGCTTCGGAGTAGCCGTTGCCGTTGAATATAATTCTTCTGTGTGCGATTAAGTTTTCCTTGATCATATCATGGACTGCTGCGTCAAAATCCTCAGCCTTTTCCAGAATATCAGCAGCTTCCTTAAACGCTTCGGCTGCAATGGTGTTCAAAATAACGTTAGGCGAAGAAATGGAATCAGAAGAGCCTACCATACGGAACTCAAATTTATTTCCTGTAAACGCAAACGGTGAGGTTCTGTTTCTGTCTGTCGCATCCTTGAATAAATCAGGAAGGGTTCTGACACCGGTCTTTAAGGTGCCTCCTGACTTGGAATGGGTAGCCTCTCCTGTGCTGCAAAGCTGATCCACCACATCCTCTAACTGCTCACCGATGAATATGGAGATGATGGCAGGCGGAGCCTCATTGGCACCTAATCTGTGGTCATTCCCCACGTCAGCAGCCGATTCACGAAGCAGATCGGCATGGAGGTCTACTGCCTTTAAGATACAGGAAAGCACCAGCAGGAACTGGATGTTCTCATGAGGAGTCTCGCCTGGGTTTAACAAGTTGATTCCGTCGTCAGAGGTCAGGGACCAGTTGTTGTGCTTTCCGGAACCGTTGACGCCTGCGAAAGGCTTTTCGTGAAGCAGACAGTTCAGTCCGTGACGTCCTGCCACCTTCTTTAGGGTTTCCATAACGAGCTGGTTATGGTCAACCGCGATATTGGCCTGCTCGTAAATGGGAGCCAGCTCATGCTGTGCAGGAGCGACCTCGTTATGCTGGGTCTTTGCAGGAACGCCCAGCTTCCAGAGCTCTTCATTCACTTCCTTCATGTATGCCGCAACCCGTTCACGGATGGCGCCGAAGTAATGATCCTCCATCTCCTGTCCCTTAGGCGGTGCTGCACCGAATAAGGTCCGTCCGGCATAGATCAAATCTTTTCTCTGTAAGTATTTCTCATGGTCTACCAGGAAGTATTCCTGTTCCGGTCCTACGGAAGGGGTCACTCTCTTTGCGGTAGCATTTCCGAATAATCTTAAAATTCGCAGCGCCTGCTCATCCACAGCCTCCATGGACCGTAACAGAGGAGTCTTTTTATCCAGGGCTTCGCCTGTATAAGAACAGAAAGCGGTGGGAATACAAAGAGTCACGCCAATGGCATCCTCTCTTAAGAACGCCGGTGAGGTGCAGTCCCAGGCAGTATAGCCTCTGGCTTCAAAGGTTGCCCGCAGGCCTCCTGATGGAAAAGAAGAAGCGTCAGGCTCTCCCTTTACCAGCTCTTTTCCGGAGAATTCCATGATCACCTTTCCCTCTGAAGTGGGGGAAGAAATAAAGGAATCGTGCTTTTCAGCGGTGATGCCGGTAAGGGGCTGGAACCAGTGGGTATAGTGGGTGGCTCCCCGCTCAATGGCCCACTCCTTCATGGCATGTGCAACCGCATCAGCGATAGAAGGGTCCAGCTCTGCTCCATCTTCAATGGTCTTTTTTAATTTTTTAAAAACAGTCTTTGGCAGGTGCTGTCTCATGACGGTCTCGTTAAATACATTTTTGCCGAATAATTCAGCTACGTTTACAGCTTCGCTCATAAATTTTTCATCCTCTCCTACTGATTTCCTTGTGCTTTCTTCTAGTATCTTCAATATCTGAATATGCGCATAAATCAGAAAAGGCGTCCTCCCCGATAAGGAGAACGCCATCGTTCTTAATTAAAATAAATCATTTTTCCGAAAAAATCAAGTCTTTTTTTCGAAACTTTTATAAGCGGTGCTATTAAGCCTTTCCAACGGAACCAAATAATTCCATCTTCTCACGGACAGTTCCCTTAATTGCCTCGGTTCCCGGAGCTAAAAGCTTACGGGGATCAAAGCCCTTGCCTTCCAAGTCCTTGCCTGCTTCAATGTACTTACGGGTAGCCGCTGCAAAAGTGAGCTGGCACTCTGTGTTTACATTGATCTTTGCAACGCCAAGGCTGATGGCCTTCTTGATCTGGTCCTCAGGAATGCCTGTGCCGCCGTGAAGAACGAGAGGCATGTCGCCTGTCTTGTCCTTGATTGCAGCCAGGGTATCAAAGCTTAAACCAGCCCAGTTTGCCGGATATTTTCCATGGATGTTGCCGATTCCGGCAGCCAGCATGGTCACGCCTAAATCAGCGATCTGCTTGCACTCATCAGGGTCTGCACATTCGCCCATACCCACAACGCCGTCTTCCTCGCCGCCGATGGAACCTACTTCCGCTTCAATGGAAATTCCCTTTTCTGCACAGACTTTTACAAGCTCTGTAGTCTTTTCCACGTTCTCAGTGATAGGATAATGGGAACCGTCAAACATGATGGAAGAAAATCCTGCTTCAATGCACTTGTAGCAGCCGTCATAGGAACCGTGGTCCAAATGAAGAGCTACGGGAACTGTGATGTTCAGCTCCTCAATCATGGCCTCTACCATAGCTGATACGGTCTTATAGCCTGTCATGTATTTGCCTGCGCCTTCGGAAACGCCCAGAATTACCGGGGATTTCAATTCTTCTGCTGTCAGTAAAACTGCTTTCGTCCACTCAAGGTTGTTGATGTTGAACTGTCCAACTGCGTACTGTCCGTCTCTTGCCTTTTCAAGCATGTCCTTTGCCGAAACTAACATATCACAAACCTCCATCTCTTTTTTTATCTTACTTCTTTTCATTATATACCATTTTGTCCTATTTGGAAAGAATAATTTTTCCAGATTGTTTAATTTATAACAAAGTTACATTTTGCTTTCATCCAAACTTTGTACTATAATGGAGGAAAGTTCTCAAATATGCAATGGGAGATGGATTATGAATATCAAGATGCTAAAAGACAAGCTTTCAGGTGAAAAGCCTGAAACGGACAAAAAACGAAAAAGACAGGAAAAACCTGATATGTTCTCAGCCAAAGACTTACAGCGGCTCATCTTTCCTCTGGTCATTGAACAGATTCTGGCGGTTTTCATGGGAATGGCCGATACCATCATGGTATCCTCCAGCGGGGAGGCGGCTGTATCCGGCATCTCCATTGTAGACACCATCAGTCTTCTTTTGATCGGCTTGTTCGGAGCCATGGCGGCAGGCGGTTCCATCGTCGCTGCCCAGTACATCGGACGCCAGGAAAAGGACAACGTAGCCAGGGCCTCCGGTCAGCTTTTCCTGGCAATCGGAGGGCTTTCCATAGCGCTGATGATCATATCCCTCCTCTTTAACCAGTTCATCTTAAGACTCATATACGGAAATATTGACCAGGAGGTTATGAGCAACGCAAAGATATATTTCTACTTGTCAGCGGTATCCTACCCCTTCCTGGCCTTTTACAACAGCTCGGCAGCTCTGTTCCGGTCCGTTGGAAATTCCAGGGTATCCATGAATATTTCCCTGTTTGCCAACTTATTTCACATCGCTTTAAATGCGCTGCTGATCTATGTCCTTCATATGGGAGTGACCGGTGCGGGAATTTCCACCCTGGTTTCCAGGGCCTTATCCGCTGTCATCATCCTCTATCTTCTGAAGAGACAGAACCAGATTCCTGTTCAGTTCAGCTTAAAACCGGATAAAATCATGCTCCAGCGCATCCTTTATATCGGCATACCTAACGGCCTGGAAAACAGCATCTTCCAGCTTGGAAAGCTGTTACTCTCCAGTTTGACCGCCAGCTTCGGAACTACGGCCATCGCCGCAAACGCCGTCGCCAGCACCGTTGCCAACATGGAAACCTTACCCGCCACTGCCATCGGAATCGCCATGGTGACAGTGGTAGGCCAGTGTGTGGGGGCCAGAGAACTGCATCAGGCCCGCCGCTATATGTGGAGGATGTTAAAAACAGCTTATATCTGGCTGTTTGTTATCAACCTCATCCTCATCCCTCTTTTAAACCCAATCAGCGGCCTGTTCCGCCTGTCCGGAGAAACCAGCGCTCTGGCCGTGAAGCTGATGCTCTACCACAGCATCTGCTGTATGATCATTCACCCCATGGCCTTCTGCCTGGCTAACGGCTTAAGAGCTGCCAATGACGTCCGTTTCACCATGACGGTTTCCGTCTGCTCCATGTGGATCTGCCGGATCGTGCTTGCTTACATCTTAAGCCTTTACGCAGGCCTTGGCCTTATGGGAATCTGGATCGCCATGACCATCGACTGGCTGGTGCGGGCCATCTTCTTCGTCACCAGAGTCTTAAATGGAAAATGGTGCCGCTACGCCCACCGCAACCTCGGTTAGCCTAAAAATTTTTCCACGGTTTCCTTCATCTGATCCGCAGAGCATTCTGTATTGTGACATACAGGGGCTGTGCGGATTTCTTCTACTGCCTGGGGAATGGCCACGCCGCAGATGACCGCCAGACGGTCGATGACCTGGAATTCATCGCAGATTTCTTTCTTCCCTTCAATGGCCTCCAGAACATTTCTGGAAAACTTATAGGGGCTGGCGGTGGAGGCGATGACATTCTTTGCCTCGTCCTTTGTCTCTGCTTTGTACTGCTCATAGACCGCGGCTGCCACTCCTGTATGAGTGTCAATTAAATATCCTGTATCCTCAAAGACCTTTTTAATCACTGCCATGGTGGACTCTTCCGAGCTGTAGCCTCCCTTAAAATCTTCCATGAATTTCTTCATTTCACCGGTCACCTGATAGCTGCCCTTTTCACCCAGTGACTTCATAAGATCTGCATTGGCCTCTCCGTCGGAACCGGCGCTTAAGTAAATCAGACGCTCTAAGTTGCTGGAAATCAGGATGTCCATGGAAGGAGAGCTGGTGAGGATGAAATCCCGGTTCCTGTCATAGACGCCTGTCTGGAAGAAGTCATAAAGGACCTTGTTTTCATTGGAAGCACATATTAAGTTCTTAATGGGAAGGCCCATCTGCTTTGCCAGGTAAGCGGCCAGGATGTTGCCGAAATTTCCGGTGGGCACGGTTACGTTGATCTCTTCTCCTTCGGAAATCTCCCCGTTTTCAAGAAGCTTTGCATAGGCATAAACGTAGTAGACTACCTGAGGCACCAGCCTTCCGATGTTGATGGAATTGGCTGAGGACAACTGAAAGCCCTTTTCATCCAGCTTTTTTGCAAATTCCTTATCCCCGAAAATCTTTTTCACCCCTGTCTGGGCGTCATCAAAGTTTCCGTAAATGGCGGCCACATGGGTGTTATCTCCCTTCTGAGTCACCATCTGGAGCTCCTGGACCCGGCTCACGCCATCCTTTGGATAGAATACGATGATCTCCGTGCCCTCCACATCGGCAAAGCCTGCCATGGCGGCCTTTCCCGTGTCTCCGGAGGTTGCGGTTAAAATGACGATCTTGTTCTTTACGTGATTTTTCTTTGCAGCCGTTGTCATCAGATGAGGAAGAATGGAAAGAGCCATATCTTTAAATGCAATGGTGCTTCCGTGGTACAGCTCTAAATAATAAGAGCCGTCAGCCTTTGATAAGGGAGCGATCTCTTCCGTATCAAACTTGGCGTCATAAGCCCGTTCAATGCAGCTTTTCAGCTCTTCTTCGGTGTAATCCGTAAGGAACAGCTTCATAACCTCATAGGCTGTTTCCTGATATGTCATCTCTGAAAGCTCTTTTAGAGTCTTGTCAAGCTTTGGAATAAAGACAGGCATGAACAGTCCCCCATCCTCTGCCAAACCCTTTAAAATTGCCTGGGAAGCCGTCACTCCGGCCTCTCCTCCCCTTGTGCTCTGATAGGATATTTCCATGGTATATGATTCCTCTCTTCTTATTCAATGGTCAAAAACCTTGCCAGAATTGTAGCACACTTTATCAGATGGCGCAAGAAAAAAGAGGAAAAAGTTTTCATACAGCGCACATATGTTTTTATATCAAAGACATTTCATTTAAAAAAAGTGTTGTTTTCTGCCGCCCGCGGACAAACTGATCCTTGACTTTCCTGCAAAAATCATTTATGATTTCTCATATATAAATGGGAATGAAGTTCTCCCATGGCTTAAGCCGAAATGCAAGGAAAGCTGATGACTTCTACAAATTCGTAGAGAAGGTGTCGGCTTTTTTATATTGGAAAATTTAACAAGGAGATGTTAATTATGACCAGATTTAAAAATTTATCCATATTTCTGTTACTGACAATGGCTTTGGGCGTTTTCATGGGTACGGCCTCAGCCGGGTTTTTAAAGCTGCTGGAGCTGATGACTGATACAAGGGAGCACCACCTTATTTTTATCGCATTTCTCCCTGCTGCCGGAATGCTGACGGCGGCGGTGTATCACAAGCTTGGAAAGAACTCCCAGAGGGGAAATAATTTAATCATTGACAGCGTGCACAAACAGGCTGAAGTTCCTTTCCGCATGGCTGTCCTGACTTTTTTATTCACTGCTCTGTCCCACCTCACCGGGGCATCCGTCGGCAGGGAAGGAACTGCGGTGCAGATCGGCGGAACCTTTGCAAACCGTCTAAGCAGGCTCTTTAAACTGGATAAAAAAAGCCATATGATTCTCGTCATGTCCGGAATCAGTGCCGGGTTCGGTTCCGTATTCGGTACTCCCTTAGCAGGGGCCTTCTTTGGCATGGAAATGTGCTTCGTGGGAAAATTGAGCTATGAGGCCATACTCCCCTGCTTTTTGGCTTCATTTACAGCCAATTATATGACACAGGCTTTAGGAGTTTCTCATTCTGTATATGAAATAAAAACAATTCCTTCTTTAAGCCCTTATGTCCTTGTGATTGTGATTGCCGCTTCCTGCGCCTTCGGCTTTGTGGGGAAGCTTTTTGCAAAATCTGTGCACAAGTTAAAGCAATTGTATGCAAAGAAAATCAAAAGGCCCATTTTGCGGGCAGCAGCAGGAAGCCTGATTGTATTAGCTGCCATGTTCATTTTTCAGGGAATTAAATACGATGGATTGAGCACCTGGATGATAGGCGCAGGGTTTGAAGGAAATGTCACTCTCCTTGACCCTGTTTTAAAATTCATCATGACAGTCTTATCCCTGGGCGCAGGGTTTCAGGGCGGAGAAGCAACGCCGCTGTTTGACATCGGAGCCTCTTTAGGAGGCTTGATCGGACGGGCTTCCCATGTGGAACCCTCCCTTCTGGCCGCCCTGGGCTATATTGCCGTATTTGGCTGTGCCGCCAATGCCCCCATCACCACAGTCATGCTTGGAATTGAATTATTCGGCACCAATGCAATGCCTTATTATGTGATTGCAGCCCTCATCAGCTACTATGCTTCGGGGCACAGCGGAATCTATGCCGCCCAGATCATTGCTGTCAGCAAGTATGCCTCTCTCCAGGATCAGGTTGGACAGTCCTTAGAAAACATCGGAAATAAGAATTCAGACTCCAGAGTGCTAAAATAGTGAAGAATGTGATGACTGTCTGCATAGACCCGGCTCCTTTCAATATTGAATTATTGTTTCGTATGGTGTAAAATGCGTTTAATATCAAAAATAGAAATTCGCTCAGTCTTTTTCATTGAGGTATCGCTTGTGGCGAAGGGAAAGGAATATAAATCAAGATGAATCACTTATCTTTGCAAGAAAGATTTGCACTCATTGCCTTAAATGGCTTCGAATCATCCAGGAAAACCTCTAATGCACACTTAGCGGACCGCTGCTTACTGATAAGCCAGTTATTTGATTTTATATTGAATGAAAAAATGATACTTACAGAAACAGGGTATCATTTTATAACGAGCGGGTTCCCCTGTGATAAAACGAGTGAAAAAACTGCATTTGAAATTTTAAAAGTAAAGGAAGACAACAGGAGCTTGGCTGGGTGGGTGAGTGCTATAGAAAATTTGCCCCAAAAGGTTATTGGTCAATATGCAGAGGAGCTGATTGATGAAATGATAAATACCTCTTTGATCAGTGAGATACCGTCGTTATTAGAATGTGATTTCACTTTTCGGTCAGAAAACATAAAATCCAGAGAATACAGGTCATCCTATACGCAATATCATGCTGAAATCGAATCAATAAGAGCAGAGATACTCGGTGGAAGTGTTATATCTGATGCCGCATTTTACTTAGTGTGGCTGTTAAAGCAAAACGGTGATTTAATCAAATTGTTTACCCAGAATGAGATGGTTCATCTATTGAATTACATACCAGAAATATCCAAAGAAAATCAACTGGTTCATGACTTATTTGAAATCAATATAAAAGGTGATATAATACGCGGCTGGAAGTCTTTTTTGACCTTTAAACAGAGTTCAGGCCAAACCCAGACAGGCGTGGGGGTTGTATCAAAAATACCCATTTTCCAGAAAAAAGAGTCTATTTTTATAGAAACTGATAAGATGTTTCCTAACGATGAGGAACGTGTGAAAGATGTAAAAAACCTTTTAGAGTCTAATGGCCATATTTGTGAAGTAAAGTCAGTTGGTGCCGTTTCACTGATGGAAATAGATAATGTATTGTATGAGTTAGTACCGGATGCTATCAGAAATTATGTAATAAATATTCATGGGGTTCGTCTTAGACGTTATGTGATTTAACAGGCAAATCCCAAGGTATGGTAAATGAGAATTCAGCCATTAAGCCCATCTTTTGAGGGTCAGATAAAAGCAGACATAAGATATACCCAGAAAGGATTACAAAAACCATGGAATACCAGAACATGCTAAAAGGAACCTTTTTAAGCCGTCCTAACCGGTTTATTGCCCATATACGGATAATACCAGAAAACGGCAGAGAAGAAACGGTTGTCTGCCACGTAAAAAATACGGGACGATGCCGGGAGCTTCTTCTTCCGGGAGTCTCGGTATTGGTGCAGTTTCATCCGGAAGCCAGGGTTCTTGGAAGGAAGACGGAGTACTCTTTGATCGGCGTGTGGAAGGAACGGGAACACGGACAGTCTCCCCTTCTCATCAACATGGATTCCCAGGCTCCAAACCAGGCAGCCTATGAATGGCTGAAATCCATGGAGGAAAATATGGCCCTTCCCTTTCACCCTATAGCAGGCAGAGAAATATCAAAAACCCCTGTTCTGGATTGCCTCCGCCGGGAAGTCACTTACGACCAGTCCCGGTTTGACTTATCCTTCCAGCTCACATTCTCAGGGGAAGAAGGCCGGGAGCCTGAACGAATTCCCGCATTTATGGAAGTAAAGGGAGTCACTCTGGAAGAAAACGGACTTGCCATGTTCCCCGATGCGCCTACGGAACGGGGCATCAAGCACATGACTGAGCTGATCCATGCACATGAGGAAGGATATGAAGCTTATATATTATTCGTCATCCAGATGAAGGAAATGGAAGCCTTCACCCCTAACATAAAAACGCATCCCCAATTCGGAGATGCGCTTCAAGCTGCGGCTAAGGCAGGGGTTCATATTCTGGCTTATGACTGCATTGTGACGGAAAACTCTCTTTCCATCCACCAGCCAATCCCTGTTTTCTTATAAGTCATATCAATTCTCCCGGCAAAGGAGAATAACCGGTCACAAAGGCTTCTCTGTTCACAGCCCACTGACCCTCCTCCTTTGCCGATTTACACATTCTTTCCCGTCAAAGCCGTGGAACACGCCATCATATAGTAGTTATTTTGATTGAACTGAAAGCTTCCCAAGGTGGACAGGGGAACCTTTTTTGTATGTGCTGCATAGGAACGCTGGTTAATATGGTTGACAAATGTGACCATAATGGGATACCGTTCTTTCATACTGGCTAATGAAGCATAAAACACCTGCTCAAACAATCCTGTGCCTCTGACAGACTTATCAATGCAGACCGGCCCGTACTGATAAGAATTTTCCCTGGTCAATATCTGACCCTCAAATGAAAATTCAGGCAGCTTTTCAATCATGTTGGCAAAGAAAGGCCACTCCTCCCAAAACTCCCAGGAAGCCGCCATGGCAAAAGAGAGAACCTTTCCATCTTCCTTTGCAATGGTGACGCCGCGTTCCTTCATAATCAGCGCTTCAAGCTGTGCCTCTGTAAAATTAGTTGTCACAAAACCGTCCGGCTTATCCTCTTCACTGATATAACTGATGTGATTGGCTTTGAGTAAAGAAAGGATTCCCTCAACATCCTCCATGGTTGCCTGTGCAATAATCATAATCTTATTCTCCTCTGTTTTCAAATTTCATATCCCGATCAAAACTTCCGGCCACCGCCTCCCATGGTCCTGCCTGAGGAAGAATGGGTCGTGCTCCGCCCGCCTGAGGAAAATCCACCGCCTCCCCGGCCTCCGCCTCCGCCGTTGTTTCTCGGTATAGGCATATGGGTCACCCGTTTGTTAAGCAGATGATCGGCATTGTTCTGATACTGGAACTGGGAGCTGGCCCGGTAGGCCATAAGAGAGCTTCTGGCCCTGCCCCTCTCCTTTTTCATGGAATACTGGCTGACCACGCCGCTGCAGGTAACCCCTGCTGCAAACAAGGCCACAAGAAGGGCCAGACCGGCTTCATACCACTTGATGCTGCGGTAAACGCTTATTTTCCCCGTGTCCCTGTCATAATTATACTGTCCTCCGGGAATTCCGGCCTTATAATACTTGGCAACACCGTCTAAAAAACTTCTGGCACAGGCTTCATATTCCAGATTGACGATCTGATCATAAGCATCATCTAAAATGGCATTCCACCGTTTATCCGTCAAAAACCGGTTCATGGCTCCTACCGGAAGAATGTACAGTTCCCGGTTATCCATATCCATGAGAAACAGCACACCGTTGTAGTCCTTTCCCACACCATACAGGCCGTCAATGTAAAAGTCCTCCGCATACTGTTCCGCAGACTTCCCGCCTGCATCATCCGTGGTCACAAGCACCACATCCATGTTCATCTCTTTGATCAGGGCCTGTATCCGTGTCTCCAAGGACTTTGTCTCTCCCTCAGAAAACAGCCCCGCCCCATCAAATACCCGCTGCTCGTCAGAACTGTTTCCCGACTTCTGGTTTCCGGCAAAGGACTGTACGTTCCAGCAAAAAACTGACAGAAGGAGAAAAAACACAGCCAGAAAAGCGGTTCCCGGCAAAAATCCCCTGCACAACCGTTTTATCTTCATCATATCAGATACCCCACAATCAGCAAGACAATCAATATGGGAACAAATATTTCCGCAAACAGAAGGGACAGCTTGCCTTTATCCACCGGCAGCTTGCCGCAGACTTTTCCCGTCTGCCCGTTTATGGTGAAGTAATACATCTCATCCCTGCCTTCATCCCGATAAGTAAGAGCCCAGACCGGCAAAAGAGCGTACTCCCAGGCTTCATCCTCCAGACGGATATCATTGCTTTCAATCCTTACGGAGTCATAGGAAGTGATGCTGTTTCTTAAGGAATCCTGGGCAAAGGACCGCACTTCCGCCTTTACCTCTTCGTTAAACTCCTGCTCTCCCATATCCCTGCGCTCTGCCAGGAATCCGGAAAGGTATGGCATGGAAAACTTCTTCATCTTTTCCGTTTCATAAGGCAGAACCCCTTCCACCAGTTCCCTGTTCGCCTTTTTTAAAGCATTTCGGGGCACGAATTTCACTGGCATGGAGCCCTCCCTGCGGACTTCAAAGGTCTGAGTCTCCGTATACCGCTGGTTTCCGCTGACCCACACCCGCACCCGGTCCGCACTGGCATTTAAACGCCCTTCTGCCCGGCAGCTATAGAGCATGTAGGGAAAATAGACGCCGGAAATCTTTTCAATCTGATCCTGGCTGTAAAAACTCTTTGGCACAAACCGTTTCTTTTTCATCCACATGCGGAAGATGTCCTCCGCCTTTTCCTTTTCAATGGCAAAGGGAACCACATAATCCGGATTGTATTCTCCGGAAAGCCGGCCTGACAAAATGACCGG
The DNA here is from genome assembly GCF_047605665.1 of Lacrimispora sp. Taxonomy (GTDB): domain Bacteria; phylum Bacillota; class Clostridia; order Lachnospirales; family Lachnospiraceae; genus Lacrimispora. Next base: position 90,039 of record NZ_JASGFH010000004.1, read on the forward strand.
GTTGTGGCAGTAATAGCAAAATGTGGCCGCAGTGGTCCCGTCTGTGACGATTTCCGCGCCGCAGCTTGAACAGTTGTAAAGAAATGGCTCGCCGCCCCCTTTTTCTGCCTTTGGCGCCTCTTTCTCCCCTGAAGCCACTTCTTCCTGGGTGAACTGGGACAAACAGTATTCACAGGCATACTTCTGCTTTTCCGGATCAAACTTGAGGGGGCCTCCGCAGTTTGAACATTTATAAGTTAAAACATCACTCATACTCTTGGCTTTCCGCATTCAGCACAGAATTTCCCCTTGTTTTCAGCTCCGCATTGGCAGGTCCAGGTATCAGAGGGCTTGGGATTTCCGCATTCTGAGCAGAATTTCCCCTTGTTTGCGCTTCCGCAGCCGCAGGTCCAGGTCCCCTCTCCTGATCCAGCCGGATTTGCCTGTACAGCCCCTGGCTGGGAATTCATCTGCCCTGCCTGGTTTCTCTGCATCTGCTGCTGGTTGGCGCTTGAAGCTGCTCCCATAAATCCGCCGCCTGTATTCATCCCCATGTTCATTCCCATAAATCCTGCCATAGAACCGCCCGTATTGCTTCCCGCGGCCTCTAATCCTCTGGCAATGGCGCCCTGGACATAACCTTCCCGGACACCGGGATCGCCCAGCATGGCGCCCTGGTTTCTCATGTTGATAAGCTGCTTGGATTCGTCATCATAGGAAATGCTGGCAATTCCTACGGACTGGATTTCCATTCCTCTTCCAGATTTCCACTGCTCATCCAGCACATTGGCCATATACTGTCCCAGCTCTCTTCCCTTGGAAGACACATGGGAAATCCGTATGCCGTCGGCGGACATCTGGTTCACGGAAGACTGAAGAGCTTCCAGGAACTCGGATAAATACTGGGCATTGATATCATCCACTTCCACTTTGGAAGCATTTTTAGGAATCACTTCCCCATAGAATAAAAGCGGATCAGTCACCTTGATGGAATACGTTCCGTGAGCCCGCAAAAACAGCTCCGCATTGTAAAACTGGTCAAAATAGTTAATGGGATTGGGAGTCCCGAACTTGATTCCCTTAATTTCCTGAAGATTGATAAAATATACCTTCTGGGATGTGGGAGTCTGTCCGCCGTAGCGTATGCGGTCAAAGGATTCCCTTAACGCCTCTTCAAACTGGCCGTTAAAAAGGGAAGGCATGGAAGAATTCTTCACTGTAAAATATCCCGGCTCTCCCGTATAATCAATGACCCTTCCTCCATCCACCAGAATCATGAACTGATTGGGGTAAACATGGATGACGGAGCCGTCTGACACCGTATTGTCGGTTCCCTTTACATTAGACCCCTTGCGAATCTTCACCCCGCTGGTGAACACCGTCTGATCTCCCATATTTCCGGCTTCTATAACCTCTAACCACTGGTCCGCCAGTGAACCGCCTACGGCACTGGTAATCGCTTTTATAATTCCCATGTTATTTCCTCCTCCATCAATTTTAATTTTCTTTATTATACTATATAATAATGCCCTTGACTATACTGTCCCCCGGAAGGATTTTTCGAAACAGCTTTATTTTTCTTTCCCCGAAGACGATATAATTTATAATAGATAAATTTTTATCAAAGGGGGAATTGATATGAGTGAGTATTTTTCAGGCAATGTGGAAGAAGGCATACGCCTTGTATGGATGCAGTTTGACAAAGAAAAGGCTCTGGAGGGCAGACGGCTGCTTTTAGAAGCGGCAAAGGAAGGGGACAAAGATGCATACTGTTTTCTGGCCCGCACTTATTTTGGCGTCAACGGACTGGAAGAAGACAGGGATACCGCCTTTGAGCTTCTTCAAAAAAGCCGGGAGCTTGGCAGCGCCTGCGGCCTGCTGACCATGCTTCAGTTTGAAAAGCTGGCAAAAAAGACCTTTAAGATCGCCGGTCGGGAGGCGTGTATGCAGGCAGCCAAAGAAGTCCGGGAAAAGGCGGAGGGCGGCCACGTCTTCTGCCAGTACATCATGGGACTGTGTTACTTCTGGGGCGGGTATCTGCTGACAGAATCATTTCAGGATCCGGATGATGCTTTGGATGAACGAATTCCCGGAGCCCTGTTTTGGCTGGAAAAGGCGCTGAAAGGCGGCCTGACCCTGGCTCTGGTCAACTTATCTGACTTATACAGCTCTTTGGGAGAGGAAAAGAAGCTGGAAGAAGCTATGAAGCTCGCTGCTGAAAAGGGCGACCCCTTTTGGCAGGAGCTGCTTGCAGACCGGCTTTTCGAGGAAGAACGGTATAAGGAGGCCTTTCGCTGGTATGAACGTCTGGCAGAAGCCGGAGACATCAAGGCCCTGTATGATATGGGCTTTCAGTATGAGCATGGGATGGGCATAGAAGCAAGCCCGGAAAAAGCCCTGGCCGCCTATGAAGTGGGGGCAAAACAGGGAATGCAGGCCTGCCAGCTCCGTCTGGGAAAACTGAATTTATGGGGTAAGTTTGTTCCAAAGGATGAAGCCCAGGCGTATCACTGGTTTTCCCAGGCGGCAGAAGAGGAAGAGGACGGCGGGGATGAAACAAACCCCATCTGCGAACTCGCAAAGATGTGGAAGGGACATTGCCTGCTCTACGGCCTTGGCGTAAAAAAGGACGAAGACGGGGGAACGGACCTGTTATACGCTGCTCTCGATTACAACTTCCCCGGAAAGGGAGAAGATCAGGAGATGCTGGAAGAATCCCAATTCGACTGGAAAGAAGATGTGCTGCAGCTTTTCTGGGATTTAGGAGATGCTTATGAAAACGGTCTGGGCGTGCCTGTGAAAGAACACAATGCCGGATATTATTTCAGCATCCTGGCAGAAGAAGGCTGGCCGGAGGCCATTGAAAAGATGAAGCACTACAGGCAGGGCGGCCTGCTTAAGCGCTGGAAGCGCATCAAATAATAAATCACAGAGGTGTAATTATGTCCCTTACAACAACTATATTAAAAGGCCAGGCAAACCTGGCTTTTCGCCTTCTCTGGCGCCGCCTTTTGCTGGCAGCCATTGTCCTTCCCCCAGGGTTCATAGCCATAACCGGAGGGTTAAATTCCTCTCTCCCAGGGGAGCACGGTCTCATCCGGCTGGTGAACCTGCTGCTTGTGACCATCACAAAGAAATATCCTGCTGCGCAGAAATGGCTTCCCCTCTCCTTTGCCGCCATCTTTTTCATCATAGGAGCACTCTGTCTGTTTCAGGCAGCCAAAAGCGCATGGCAGATGATGCCCAGGCACACCCTCCTGGGAATCTCCATTGTTTCGCAGGCCAGAGACTGGGAAAGCTTTTCCGATATACTCCGTTCCATTGACACAGATATGGATCGGGGCCACCACTCTTTTGGCGGAATCTTCATTGGAAGAGAGTGGATTCTCGGATCGGAGGCCATGCGCCTTTCCCGCATCAGGGGTATGTTTTCCTTTGATGAGGATAAAAAGGATAACATCCTGGTCTGCATTGACGATGCCGGAAATGACTGGTCAGTTACCCTCCCTCGAAGAGAAGACAGGGACAAGGCGGAAGAATATTTAAAAAAGATCCTGTCCAACATTGTAACAGGTGGTATACTGGCTTTTACGGCCTTTCTCATGGATGGGCTTAACAGAGCGGACATGATGGCTCTTTCTCCTGACACAGTCTTTTCTCTCATAAAGCCAGATGGAATTCCAACCTCTAATTTTACATACGAGGATGCCAGAGCAGCCCTTGACTCCCTCTCCCCCTCCCAAACCCTCGCATTGAGACCTTTGAATGGGGGGAAAACAGGAACAGAGGAGATTTCCTTTCTATGCAAAGAAGGCAGACAATGGGAAATTACCGTCATATGCCAGGAAGAAGACATCCAATGGCCTATGATAAAGCTTGCAGATGAGCAGGAAGCCATCAGAATTTTAGAAAGCCTGATGAAAGAAAAAAGCTTCCGCACCTTTTCACACGGAACAGGCGGAAGCTGACGCAGCATCATGAACCTTTTTATAGGCCTTCCCTCATCATGGCAATCTCCCTGGCGTATCCGTCCAGTTCATTGGGAGTTTCCAGATAAAAGGGAAGGTCTTTTAATGCAGGATGGGACACCACCCGCTTTAAAGCTTCAAAGCCAATAAACCCTTCTCCGATTTTTGCATGGCGGTCCTTGTGGGCTCCTAAGGGGTTCTGGCTGTCATTTAAATGAATGGCTTTTAACCGGGAAAGGCCGATCACCCGGTCAAACCGGTTTAATACGCCGTCCAAATCCCCGGCAATATCATATCCCCCGTCCCACACGTGGCAGGTATCCAAACAGACTCCCATCTGGTCGCTTCTCTCCACCCGGTCAAGAATCTCTCTCAGCTCTTCAAACTCCCGCCCCACCTCACTGCCCTTTCCCGACATGGTTTCCAGCAGCACTGTGGTATGAAGCTCCGGTGTCAGAACCTGATTGAGCATATCCGCAATATAGCCGATTCCCATCTCAGCTCCCTGACCCACATGGCTTCCGGGGTGGAAATTATAGCAGTTTCCGGGCGTGTATTCCAAACGCTCCAGATCATCTCTCATGGTCTCTGCAGCCAGTTCTCTTAAGTGTTCATCGGCAGAGCAGCCGTTTAAGGTATAGGGGGCATGGGCCAGAATCCGGCTGATTCCATGGTCCTTTGCAAATTCCAGATAGCGTTTCACATCCTCCGGATTCATTGCCTTAGCCCTGGTTCCTCTGGGGTTTCTGGTAAAAAACTGAAATGTATTGGCATCGATCTTCACAGCCTCTTTGCCCATAGCCAGATAGCCCTTTGCCGAAGACAGATGACAGCCGATTGTAAGCATAAAAATCTCCCTTGTTATTTTATTTTCCGTATTCCTTTTCCTGGGCTGATGGCCCTTATTGCTGCAAAAAGGAAGATGGCGGCCAGCAGAAGCTGGATGAAGATGCTGAGCACCACCCAGTTGTCCAGCACAAAGCTTTCCGGATGGGGCCCGAATACGTTGTTTAAGCTTTTGAGCACCTGGTTATCCCCTGTCTGCCTGTTTATCATCACATAAAAGGTGGCCACAGGATTGATGAGAAGCAGGTATAAAAAGCCGCCTGTATTAGCCTGATCAGCCATTCCGCTGGCAGATAAGGCGTAGGTATTGGTCATGTTCATTCTGGCTATGGACAGTGCAAACACATTGACCGCATAGGTGCCTGCCGCAATGATGATCAGCACTCCATAGCTCACCACCGTGGCAATGGTGGACCGCTTAAACAGGGAAGAAAAACAGATTCCCATGCTGCCGCACAAAAGAGCCACGGCCAGATAGCATAAAAGCAGAAGGAAGACGTCATAAACCATCACGCCTCCGTATACAAAGGATACGGCCAGCAGAGGAAAGCTGGAGAGGATGAGTAAAAACATGGTGGCAAAGGAAGAGGTCAGCTTTCCCCAGATGATTTCCCAGGGCTTCATAACCGTTGTGAGGAGAAGGTCTAACGTCTGGCGCTCCCGTTCCCCGCTGATGCTTGCAGAGGTCAGGGCAGGCATGATGAACATCAGCATGACGAATTCCACCACTGCCACAAATACATATAAATTGGTAAAAGAAGAGTACTGGATTTCAGCAGTTAGCTTCACCCGCTCTAAAACCGAGTACATATTCAGCATGACCACCAGAGCCAGAACTCCGTTAAAAAGCATGAGAATCAGGGCCAGGCGGAAGCTTCTGGCGCTGACCGTTGTTTCCCGTTTATAAACCGGATTCATTTTCATGAACAAGCACCGCCTTTTCTTTATCGTGATCCGTAATCTGCATGAACAGGGATTCCAGATTTCCCGGCTCCCTGTAAAACCGGTGCACAGGCACTTCTGCATCCACCAGACCCTGCAGGAGAAGGGCTTCCTCCTGTTCATCGCCGATGAAGTTCACCCGGATATCTCCTTCCTTCACCGCAATGGTCTGGACACAGGGCCTGCTCTTTAAAATGGTCAGAGCCCGCTCCTTATTTCCCAAAACGGAAATGATCAGGGGGTTGGAAGCGTTGACCCGGCGCAGGATGTCGTCCATGCTTCCGCTTAAGACCATCTTTCCCTGGTCAATGATTCCGATGTCCGTACACATCTCAGACAGCTCCGACAGAACGTGGGAACTGATAAAAATGGTTTTCCCCTGCTCCCGCAGCTCCTTTAAAATCTCCTTGAATTCAAACCTGGTTCTGGGGTCTAAGCCGGAAGCCGGTTCATCTAAAACCAGAAGGAGTGGGTCGTGAATGAGGGCTCTCGCCAGACAGAGGCGCTGCTTCATTCCTCTGGAAAGACTGTCCACATAAAAATTCACCTTATCTTCCAGCCCCACCTGCTCCAAAAGGGTCATGTACCGGGTTCTGGCCTTTAAGCCGCTGATCCCGTAGCAGGAGGCAAAAAACTCCATGTATTCATAGACCTTTAAATTGTCATAAACTCCGAAAAAGTCCGGCACATAGCCGATTTTAAGCTTTAATTCATGGGAACCGTCAGACACATCCGTCCCGTCAATGACCACCTTTCCTCCGTCTGCAACTAAAAGTCCGGTCATGATCTTGATGGTAGTCGTCTTCCCCGCCCCATTGGGCCCTACAAAACCGTAGAGGGCCCCCTGGGGAATATGGATATCCAGGCCGTTTAAGGCGTGGAATTTGCCAAAGCTCTTTCTTAAATCCTTAATTTCCAGCATTATTTATCCCTTCCTGTGACACTCAGCATGGGCAGAGTTACATACCAGTTGTTTTCCGACGTGCTGTCACAGACGTATTTGACTGTCAGCGTGTTGCCGGGAGACAAGTATGGCGTCAGCTCACTTCCATGGTAAACCTTCTTATCCGGGCTCATCACATCGTAGTTTCCGGTGTCGTGGTTATAGAAATGAATGCTTCCTTTAAAAATATTGGTAAAATACAGGCCTTCGCTGTTTAAGAATTCCTCAGAAGGCTCTTCAAAGAACAGCTCTTCCACCTCTAAATCATTTCCAAGGGAATACTCTAAGGACACCGGATCAATTCCGTAAATGGAGTTGGAATCCGCATAATACTGCCCGTTCACCGCCGTCGGAGGCTTCATGAGAGCAGAGCGGGAAACCTTTCCACCCTTTGTGGTCTTCACGTCAATGGTGGAGGTGAACATGGACATGCCGTAGGTTTCATACTCTCCTCCGGCGAGAAAACGGTTTTCCGTCTTATCCCTGCCAAACGCCACGACCCTGGCCTCCTGATTATAAAAGGAGGAAAAACGGTCCAGATAAAAGCTCAGTATATTGGTTCTGGAAAGGGCCAGCATATAGGCCGGGTCTTCAATATCCGCCTTGGGATACTGATAGCTTCCCGTCACCCTGGCAGATACCAAAAACGGGCTGTTAACCGGGTAATTGACAACGGGAATCCCCTCCAGTTTCATGGTCTCTCCCGGCTCCAGTTCATCGATGGCAACCAGCTTTCCGTACATGAGGATTCCCACCCTCTCCACCGGAAACGGGTATTCATTTGTTACGGTTCCGTACACTTTTCCCTCAAATAAGGTAATATCCCCGTCCAGCCCCTTCTTATCTTTGTTGGGGGTCCGTTTTCTCAAGGAATAATACTTTGGATCAAAGGCAGAGGCATTCTGAACCGAGATTTTGGTCTCATCCTCTCCGTAGAAGACCCTGACCTTGTAATCCTCATTTCCCGTAAACTTAGGCACCGGAGTCCCTTCGTAGGTGTTGCTTCTGGTAATGGGCAAAAGGTCATAGGAGGGGTCTAAGGAAATGGTGTAAGCCTTATTATAAGGCGTTCTTATATTGATGGAGGTATACTCATCCACATAGTCTTCTGTCGTATCCAGAATGGTGGCATAGTTAAAAAAGGTATCCTTAAACCTGGTTTTCGCTCCCATCAAATACACCACCGCGGTAAAGGTCAGGGACACTCCCACCACTGCCATCCGGTAAAAGGTTCTCTGCTCCCGCCTCTTTAAAAAGAGGTAAAGACCGGGCCCTGCGACAGCTAAATAGCCCAGGATCACCACCGCATAGATGGGCAGGTCGGGCAGCTTTTCCGTATCCCCTGTATTGAGGATGTTCTGGACCGACCAGTACTGGCTGGAATTGCCGCTGTAGAGGTAAGATGAAAGGTTATTCAACCGGTTCTCTCCTAAAAATGCGGTGAAAAGTTTATCCACATAAGAACGCTGAACCCGGCAGAACTCTGCGATATCGATGAAGTCATAAGCAGCCACTCCCACACTTCCCTTTCCTTTTACCACAGAGGTGAGGACGGGAAACTCGTCATTGGACAGCACTTCCGTGCCTCCGCTTAAGGTCACATTGGTGCATATGAGATTCATAAAGGAATCGCCGGGGCCGTTGACCGCATACTCCACTCCCATGTCCACCGCTTTTTGTGCAGGCGGGGCGTAAGGCTCCTCAAGAAGAGAGGAACGGAAGGCAAAAAGGGTATCGTCAGCCCTGGCTCCGGTTCCGATCAGCAGGGTTCCTCCCCCCTTCACCCATTCCCAGACAGAGGAAACCTGATCCCCTGACAGCCTTCTGGTGTCGTAGTCCGTAATGACCAGCACATCCAGAAGGTCCAGCCCGATGGCGTTATCCGGCATCTTCTCTGTGTCCATCTCAAAGGTCTTGATCCGGACGGAGCTGTAATTGACTCCAACGCCTTCCATATAATCGAGCTCCTGGGGATTGTCAGAAAGAATGCCCACAAACAGCTCTGCCGTATCCAGGCTCACATTCATCTTTAAGCGCTTGCGAAGCAGCTCCCTGTTCTGGGAGTCCAAAAGCTTCACATAAAGAACATCAGCCCGGCCTACGGGAATGTCCAAGGACTCTTCTAAGGAGCCGGAAGGGGCCAGGGAAAGGGGATAATCGTATTCATAAATATCGTAATCCGATTCCATCGCCGTAATCCGCAGCGTTCCTGAAAAAGGTTCCTCTGACTGGCTGTTTAAGGTCACGCTCACCGGCACATAGCGGCCGCTTTTGGCATTTTCCTCATAGCCGTAGGAAACCTCCATGGAGACCGGAGAGCTGCCCTCTCCCTGGTACTGTTCTGTATAGAAACTCCCTGTCTCTGTTTCATTAGGCCCTGCCATCCCGTAAGCAGGCAGTACTGCGCTGCTTGTGAGAGCCAGGACTGCGGCCCAGACCAGGGATATCTGTCTGAATCTCATCCTCTGTCACCCTATCTTTCCAAAGTTCTCTTTGTTCACATCAAAATTAACCTGCAGTTTTACCGTAAAAACAGTTCCGGATAAGTCACTGGTCACATCAATGGTTCCGCCGTGCATATCCACAATGTTTTTGGCAATGGCAAGGCCAAGCCCTGTTCCGCCCGTGTTGGTGGAACGGGACTGCTCTACCCGGTAAAATTTATTAAATATCAGAGGAAGCTCCTCTTCCGGAATCACGTAGCCGTAATTGACGACCTGGAAAGTCACCAGCTCTTCGCCTCCGTGAATCCGCACCAGAATCCGCTTTCCGTCCGCCCCGTACTTGATGGCATTGTTGATCAGGTTGTCAAACAGGCGGGCCAGCAAATTCCCGTCGGCTGTGATGACCTGGACCGGAACATTGCTCTGGAGCTCATACGATAAGTTCTTATCCACAAAGCTGGGGTAAAATTCCTCTAAGAGCTGGCTTAAAAGCTTTACCACATCCACCCTGGACACGTTCATGGAAATCTTTCCGTAGTTCAACTTGGTGAATCCGAATAAGTCTTCAATCAGCTTTTCCAGACGCTTCGTCTTCACATAGGCAATGCCGGTATATTTTTTCCGCATCTCACTGTCTAAGTGGCTGTCTCCGGACAAGAGCTCCAGATAGCCGATGATAGAGGTGAGGGGAGTTCTTAAATCGTGGGCAATGTTGGTGATCAGCTCATTTTTCGTCCGCTCTGCCTCCCGCTCCTTATCCATCAGCTCTCTTAAGTCTCCCACCATCTTGTTTAAGCTGGCAGCCATGACCGAGAACTCATCATCTCCCTCAATGTCCACAGTGACATTTAAATCCCCTTCGGAAATGCTCTGCATGGCATTGGAAATCCTTGCTATGTACTTCATGGACTTTTCCTGAAGGATGAGAAAGGTGACCGTGAACATGCCGATGCCCAGGAGAACGTAAATCAGGATGACCACCACATCAAAGGAGGTGAGCATCTCTAAAAATACATTGTCTCTCTGGGTATTTCTCATGTAGGAAGCGATCAGGGAAACATTGGTGACCAGAAATATTTCAATTAAAACCGTAACAACTGCGCTGTAAAAAATATTGGCAATGACACGGGTATGGAAACGGCGGTTCATATCACTTCTCAATTTTGTAACCTACCCCCCAGACAGTGGTGATGATTTTGTTCTGTCTGGTATCTTCCTTCATCTTGCCCCTTAAACGCCTGATATGTACCATGACGGTGTTGTTGGCCTCGTATACTTTTTCATTCCAGACCTTTTCGAAAATTTCGTCTGTGCTGAAAACTCTGCCTGGGTTGGAGGCTAAGAGGTAGAGAATGTCAAACTCAATGGGAGTCAGTTTGATCTCTTCGTTGTAAACCGTCACTTTGTGATTGTCTTTGTTGATGGTGAGTCCCCTGATGGAGATTTCATTTTTTGCCATCTCATTGGAGGCGCTGTTGGGGTTTAGCTGGGTGTAACGGCGAAGCTGGGATTTCACCCTTGCCGTCAGTTCCAGGGGGTTAAAGGGCTTTGTGACGTAGTCGTCGGCACCGGTGCCCAGGCCTAAAATTTTGTCTAAGTCAGTGGACTTGGCGCTGAGCATGATGATGGGGATGTTGTTGGTTTCGCGTATCTTTTTGCACATTTGCAGTCCGTCCATGCCGGGCATCATGATGTCTAAAAGAACTAAGTGAATGGAATTTTTTTCCAGGATATCCAGGCCCTCCTGGGCGTTGTTGGCTTTATGTACTTTATATCCGTCGCTGACTAAGTAGATTTCTACCAGGTCTGCTATTTCTTTTTCATCATCCACGACCAGTATGTTTATTGTTTCGGACATGAAAAATACCTCCCTTGTCGTATTGTGTGTGAGGTTCCGGCGGTGCATTCATAATTTGGCTGCGCCAAATTATGAATGACGGGCGTTCCGCCCTATAGAAATATTTACCCATTTGGTGCTTAGTGAGCGAGCTCACACGCTCCAACCGGGCAAATATTTCTGCACCGCCTAGACTCTTATCCATTTTACCACAAGAAAAGTATCTTTGCCTTACTATTTTCTTACAAAAAAGCTATATTTTAGGAGGATGTTTCAGCCTCTACAGGGTAGAATACCCGGTTGCTTAAAGGGTCCAAGCGGCCCAGTTCTTTCTTCACCATGGAAACGGCTTCCCGGCAGAAGTATTCCTGGCTGTTGACCAGGGCTTTTCCTCTTTTATCCGGCTTTTCATACGTTCCGTCAGGCTGCAGGATGTGGGCTTTTACGTTGTCTTCCAACTGAATCTCCAGAATTTCCCTGACCCGTTCCTTCAGCTCCTCATCCTCTACCGGAAACATGATTTCCACACGTTTATCCAGGTTTCTTGGCATCCAGTCGGCGCTTCCCATGTAGAGCTCCGGGGCTCCGTCATTTTTAAAGTAAAAGATGCGGGCGTGTTCCAGGAAGTTTCCAATGATGGAATGAACCTCGATGTTTTCGCTAAGGCCCGGTATGCCGGCTTTTAAGCTGCATATGCCGCGGACCAAAAGCTGAATCTTCACCCCTGCGCAGGAGGCTTCATAAAGGGCTGCTATGATCTCCTTGTCACATAAGGAGTTCATCTTTGCCATGATGCCCGCAGGCTTTCCGGCCAGGGCATTTTTCGCCTCCCTGCGGATCATCTTTAGGAATCTGGCCCGCAGCCAGATAGGAGCCACCACCAGCTTGTTCCAGTGAAGGGGCTCGGAATAGCCGGACAGCATGTTAAACACAGCGGTGGCATCCTCTCCGATGAGAGGATTGCAGGTCATAATCCCCAAGTCTGTATAAAGCTTTGCCGTGGAATCGTTGTAATTTCCTGTTCCCAGGTGGACGTAGCGGCGGATGCCGTCTTCTTCCCTGCGCACCACCAGGGTGATCTTGCTGTGGGTTTTTAGGCCCAGCAGGCCATAGATGACGTGACAGCCCGCTTTTTCCAATTGTTTTGCCCAGTTGATGTTATTTTCCTCGTCAAACCGCGCTTTTAATTCCACCAGAACTGAAACCTGCTTTCCGTTGTCGGCTGCCTCTGCCAGAGCCGCAACGATGGGGGAATTTCCGCTGACCCGGTAAAGGGTCTGCTTGATGGCGAGGACCTCAGGGTCACTGGCTGCCGACCGGACAAAATTCACCACCGGATCAAAGGTTTCGTAAGGGTGATGGAGCAGGATGTCCCCGTTTTGGATGTTGGAAAAGATGTCCTCGTCATTCATTAAGGCGCAGACCGGCTGGGGAATGTGAGGCGCTTCCTTTAGGTGGTCAAAGCCCTGCACTGCGTACATCTTCATGAGGAACGTCAAATCGAGGGGGCCCGGAATCTCAAAGATATCGCCGGAACCGATGCGCATCTCCTTCTTTAATATCTTTAAGAGCTGCTTATCCATCTTTTCCTCTATTTCCAGACGGATGGCCTCTCCCCACTGGCGTTTTTTAAGCTGCTTCTGGATTTCCTCCAAAAGGTCCACTGCTTCCTCTTCGTCAATGGTCAAGTCCGCATTTCTCATGATGCGGAACGGATGGGCGGTGATCACGTTGTAATTTAAAAACAGGCTTCCGATGTTCCGTTCTATGATCTGCTCCAGCAGGATGACGGCCCGTTCCCCGTCAGCTCCCTGAGGCAGTTCCACGATTCTGGAAAGGACGCTTGGCACCTGGACCATGGCAAATTCCAGTTCCTCTTCCCCGCTCTTTTTCTGGAGGAGGGCCGCAATGTTTAAAGACTTGTTGCGGATGAGGGGAAAGGGCCTGGAGGAATCCACGGCCATGGGGGTTAAAACCGGATATACATTCTGTTCGAAATACCGGTCCGCATAGGCTGCTTCCTCTTCATTTAAGTCCTCATGGTAAGAGACCACCTTTAAGCCGTTCTGCTTAAGAGCGGGAATCAGGGACCGGTTATAGGTGGAATACTGGAGAGCCGCCAGCTCATGAGTGCGCTCACCGATCCGTTCAAGCTGCTCAGAAGGCTTTAAGCCTGCGATGTCGGGCCTGGTGTATTTTGCATGGACTAAGTCCTTTAAGGAGGCCACACGGACCATGTAGAATTCATCTAAGTTGGAGGCGGTGATGCTTAAAAATTTCAGGCGTTCAAAAAGGGGAATGGCCTTATCCCTGGCTTCCCCAAGGACCCGGTAATTAAATTCCAGCCAGCTCAGCTCCCGGTTTACGTAATTTTCAGGATTGTAAAAGCGCTCATTGATTTCTGCCATCAGGATAACCTCCTTTTCTGCCTCAGAACCGGTCTGATTCCAAATATTTCTTCAAAGAAATCCGATTTCTGTTCAAACGTCACGATCTCCAGGGTCATATCCCCTTCATAAGACGCGGTCACCACAAGCTGCCCGTCCTTGACATTGATCCGGCAGTCTGACAGCTTTCCCTTGTGGCTTCTGTCCAGGGCATCGGCCAGGCGCAGGATAGCGGTCAGCTTTGCCGTCAGAATGGTGATGCCCTCGCGGGATATGGTGCTCCTGGTGCCGTGGAGGAGGCCTTTGTTTAAATTGAGCCTGGTGTAGTCAAATTCCGACTCATTGTACCGGACCACATTGGCAACCAGCTCCCGTTCCATGTGGGATAAGCCGATGATCTCCGTTGACATGATGATGTGATAGGCCGATTCGCTTGGCTCCTTCATGCTGACAAACTTGCCGCAGCCGTGAAGAAGGGCAGCGATATGGAGCAGAAGCCTTTCCCGCTTTCCCATGCCGTGATATTTTTTCATGGTATCGAAAATTTCAAGGACATACTTTTCCATCATGGCCGTATGGCCTCCATGGCATTTGTACCGCTTTGCCATGTTCCGGGAGGCCGCCAGTATGTCCTGGGAAAAGTCATGGCCGAACTTCACGGCCTTGATTTCCTCCGCATATTCGGCTGCCATGCTGTCACAGAGACGGACTTCCGGAATCCAGAACATCTCCGCTCCTGTCAGCTCCAGTATCCGCTTAAAGATGATGGCAGTGGGAAGCAGAAGGGAGGCGTATTCGGCATTGAGGTCAAACCGGTCTTCTAACTGGTCTAAGGGCAGGGTTTCTATGGTGCCGTAGAATTTTATGAATTCTTCCGCAGTGATCTTCTCCGCAGGCATTCCCCCATGGGTGGCCTGGGAAAGATAGAGAAGGCTTTCTCCGATTCCGATGAGGTTCTTAATTTCCCTGTCCTTTAAATACAGCTTCCGGAAGGTATGGAGCTCATTGTCCACCATCTCTTCAATCAGGGTCTTTTGCATCCGAAGATCGGCCTGGACGGTCCCTAAAAGCTCCTTGACCCTCAGCACCCCAAGCATGAGATTCTGGGTGGAGACCAGGGCATCTTTATCAAACAGGGACATCTGCATGCTTCCAAAGCCTGCATCCACAATGGCCGTCCCTTTTTCTATGATTCTGTTAAACTCTCCTGCCTTTGATGCAATGGCTTTGTAGCTGATAAAGCGCAGTTCCGAGTTGCTCATGATCTGGACTTCAATTCCTGTCCTGACCCGGATCTGGTCCAGTATGATCTGGTTATTCTTCGCCTCTCTTAAAGCGCTGGTGGCATAGGCACGGCACTCTTCCACTCCGTATGTCTTCATGATATCAGAAAATTCTTTGATGACACTGCACAGCTCGTCCACCAGACGGTAGCTGATCTTTCCGTTATTATAGGTATCTCTTCCAAGGGCAATGACATGACGCAAATGGTCTATTTTTTTTATTCCGAATTTGGCAGAAACCTCATAAATTCCAAGCTCCACCTCCAAAGATCCCACATCAATGGCTGCAAATAATTTTATGGCCATAACCGTCCTCCTTTGTACCCAGCGGGGGCAGACTTTTTTATTATTTTACCACATTCTTCCAGCCTTTGTGTCAATTCCCTGTAAAATTTTACCCGTTTTTTTCGGCTTCTTTTCCCAGGAGATGGGTGATGAACTGGCTGGCCGTTCTGCCTGATAATCCCCCGTGGTGCAGCTCCCATATATTGGCCCTGGCATACAGCTCCTCTAAAGGAATTTCCAGCTTATAGCGCTCTGCAAGGCCCTTTACAATTTCCCTGAATTCCGCCCTGTCAGGAGAGCCGTAATAGATGGTCACACCGAAACGGGCCACAAGAGAGAGCTTTTCCTGGACTGTGTCATTATTATGTAAATCATCATCCAGTTCTCTCTTGTCGCTGAATTTCTCCCGTATGAGGTGGCGCCGGTTGGAGGTGGCATAGATCAGCACATTGCCCGGCTTGATGCCCAGTCCCCCTTCGATGATGGCCTTTAAATACTTGTATTCCAGCTCCGAATCCTCAAAGGATAAGTCATCCATGTAAATGATAAATTTATATTTCCGGTCCTTGATCTGCTCCTGAATCTTTGATAAGGACTTAAACTGGTGCTTATAGACCTCAATGATCCGTAAGCCTCTGTCATAGTACTCGTTGAGAACGGCCTTGATGCTGGAGGACTTTCCTGTTCCGCTGTCTCCAAACAGCAGGACATTATTGGCCGGCTGTCCATTTAAAAAGGCTTCCGTATTTTCAATCAGCTTCTGCTTTTGGAGGCGGTATCCGATGATATCGTCCAGATGGGTGTCTTCGATGTTGGGAATGGGCAGGATGCGGGGTTCATGTCCCTCTTCTTCGATGCGAAAGGCTTTGTTTAAGCCGAATTTTCCCACGCCCAGCCTGCGGTAAAACTCTGTCACCTCTGCTGCAAATTCTTTTTCGTCTGCGGCTTTTTCCAGTGAAGAGGCCAGAGCCAGAATCTGATCCCTGACGTGCTTGTTATAGACCTTGCTGCCGCCGTTTGCAGCCTGATAGCAGGATAAGGCAGACCAGATTCCCGGTCCCCGGTCCAAGTCATCCAGAGCGCAGATATCATAGTCAAACAGCTCCTTCATGATCTTAAAATCATGGGCAGCCAGTTCATTGAGCGTGCCGTGGGAAGCCCCTGTGATCTCACAGGAGGTGCTGTAGGCGTTCTCATCACCTGCCAGGCACAGAGCCAGAAAGCAGTGCCATAGGTTGCCCTCAAAGCCGTAATAGGAAGCCAGCTCAATCAGCTCTCCGGCGCAGGCCCGCAGGACGTGGGCCGCTTCTGCTGCATCTGCCTGCTCCAGGCTCAAGAGGCATGCCACCTTGTCAAACAATTCCTTGTGCTTCATATTTCTGTATAAAATCAGTTCCTGAGACTTCATCTTATCTCTCCCTTGTATAAATTGGGGCCCGGCTTTAACCTTAAGCCGGACCCTGAAGCATTCTTAATAATTTCCCAGCACCCTCATGTTAAGGCCCTCTTCCGATATGCCCTTTAAAGCATTCTGAACGGCGCAGTCGCTTAGGTTTCCTTCAATATCCACGAAGAAACGGTATTCCCAGTTCCTTCCCGGTATGGGCCTGGATTCGATCATCCTCATATTGACCCCATTGTAAATGAAATTGCTCAGCATATTATATAACGTACCGCTTTTATGAGGCAGCTCAAAGCTTATGCTGACCTTCTGCGCGTCTTCCCTGTATACCGGTTTCCTGGACAGGATGATGAACCGGGTGGTGTTGTTCTTATTGTGGTTAATAGAGGATTTTAAGACGTTTAAGCCGTAAAGCTTTCCTGCGATCTCGCTGGCAACGGCTGCCTGGGATAAATCCCCTTCCTCCACCACCTTTTTGGCCGCCACAGCGGTATTTTCCAGACTGATCTGCTTCCACTGCCTGTTGGAATTTAAATACTCAGAGCACTGCATAAGAGCCTGGGGATGGGAAAATACGGTCCTGATATCCTGGGTGGAAGCTCCGGGAAGGCCCAGCAGAGCGTGATTCACTGTGAGAAAAGTCTCTGCCACTATATAATTCTGGTATTTGATCAAAAGGTCGTAATTGTCGATGACCGCTCCTGCCGAGGAGTTTTCAATGGGAAGAACCCCGTAATCGGCTTCTCCCTCTGCCACAGCCTTCATGACATCCTCCCAGGACTGAACGTGGTATATTTCTCCGTCCGTTCCAAAGTACTGGAGGGTAGCTTCATGGGTATAGGCCCCTTCCACTCCCTGATATACCACCCGCACCTGCTCCATGGGCAGGCTTTTCACCGGCTGGAAATCATTTTTCACGGTGAGGCCGTGTTCTGCCAAAAGCCTGTACTGCTGGCGGCGGCTGATGGTCATCATCTGGGTGAACAGCTCTCTGACCGCCTGCTTGCGGAATTCATCCTCCACCATTCCGGTCACGTCTTCAATCTTTTGCTGTTCCCTTTCCCCGTCATAAACCTGCTTGCCTGTGGTGATCTTAAATTCAGCCACATCGCCTACTACCTTCATGCGCTCTTCAAACAGGGACACGATCTCCCTGTCAATCCGGTCAAGCTTTTCTCTTATTTCCTGCAAATCCAATGTTTTCATAGGTCTTTGTATTCCTTTGTCTTATCTGTTTGTATATGAGCTTCTTTGAGAGGAAGCTTTCCCTGGGAAACCAGTTCCTCCCTCAAAAGGGCCTTGATCTGCTCTTCCACATAGGCCCCCGGAAACTTCTTATGTTCCGGCGCCAGTTCCTTAATGAGAAATGGCCTGCCGAATTCAATGGTCACGTGAGAAGGTCTGATAAAGGGCAGGTGCTTTTCAAAAACCTCGGCTGTTCCTGTAATCGCCACAGGCACCACCGGGCAGCCCCCTTTTTCCGCAATCTTTAAGCTGCCTTCCTTAAAGGGAAGGAGGTCCAGGAGGTTTTCCTGTTCATTGCGGGTCCCTTCCGGGAAAATCCAGACGGATATCCCTTTTTTCACCTGGTCAATGCCTTCCAGTATGGTCTTTAAGCCTTCTTTTATATTATGCCTGTCCAGAAACAGGCAGTTTACATAACTCATCCAATTGGAAAGGAGGGGAATCTGTTCCATTTCCTTTTTTGCCACAAAGCCCGTAAGGCCGGGAACCGTCACATATCCCACCAGAATATCAAAATAGCTTCTGTGGTTTCCCACATATAAAACGGCACTGTCCGACGGAATGTTCTCCCGCCCTTTTACCGTGAGTTTCACCCCTGAAAGCCAGAGACAGAGCCGGAACAATGCCTGAACCACTTTCAAACTCTGCACATCCCGCAGCCTCCGGTTGCGCCTTCCTATCAGCCATTCCACCAGGAGAAGAGGAATGCTGAGCACTAAAAAGCCAATTACTGTTGTTGCTACAAGAATAAAACGTATCATTTGTCTAGTCCTCCATCCTATCTATTATATAGAATGAAATCTGTAATTACAATACTACCCGCCTTTCTTTTTTGTAATTTGTTCAAACAACAGTCCTGTGGCAAACCACAAAGGTGCAAAGTCCAGACGGATCAGTCCGTCGATGTTCGTATTACGCCCTGAGTAATCCCAGGGGCACATTCCCTGTCCTCTTAAAAGGGTTCCCGCAAGGTATTCCGCCACAAAGATCAGGACCATGTAAAGGAACCCGTGGCGGATAGCCGTGTCCGCCCGTTTTACCGCCAGTCCGGGGCCGGGATTGACCCACTGGTCGATGAGATTTCCGATGGGGCCTAAGAGAGCGCCGCAGCCGTAAATAGGGAACATGAGAAGGGAAGTATGGCCCATCAGCCGCCAGTCCTGGCGCAGAATGGAGTCGGTGGAGGTGAAAATAACCTCCAGACACCAGCCTGTGATTCCGCATTTGCAGAAATCGAGGGGAAGTTGTTTTAAGTTTTGTGTTAATGTCTTCATAACCTTCATTATGCGCCGGTTATGGGGATATTATGTTATGCTGTAAAAGAATTCTACAGGAGCGGAGACAGCAGTCTGCTTCCCTGTTCCTTAAGCCGGATCAAAAGGCTGCGCTCTCCGTATTTCTCAGGAGTGATCTCCTTGCATGACTTTAAGTCCTCCAAAAACAGCTCCTCCAGCTTCCTGGTGGTCTCCTCGTCATAGATCACAGCATTCACCTCAAAATTCAGTTCAAAGCTTCGGATATCCATGTTGGCAGTGCCGTAGGAGCTGACCTTTCCGTCGGTCATAACGCCTTTAGAATGAAGGAATCCGTTTTCATAGGTATAGCATCTGGCTCCTGCGAACAGCAAATCTCCCACATAGGAGTAGGTCGCCCAGTAGACAAAGGGGTGGTCCGGCTTGCATGGAATCATAAGCCTCACATCCACACCGGACCGGGCCGCGATCTTTAAGGTGGACAGCACCGCATCGTCAGGTACGAAATAAGGGGTCTGGATGTAGATGTGGTCCCTCGCCTTGGAAAAAAGCCTGATGTAGTTGTCTCTGATCTGGCGGCTCCTGGCATCAGGGCCGCTGGCAATGATCTGGATACCAAGCCGTTTCTCCGCCTCCCAGCTTTCGTCGATTCCATAGCATTCCAGACAGCTTCCATCCTCTTCTTCGCAGAAATACTTCATATTCTTAAACAGGTTTTCCCCTGTGGCATAATTCCAGTCCAGGGCAAAGCGGATCTGCAGGCTCAGCACCGAGCCTCCCTGTATCTTTAAATGGGTATCCCGCCAGTAGCCGAATTTAGGGTCCTTGGAAATGTACTCTTTGCCGATATTAAAGCCGCCCACATATCCGATCTGATTGTCAATGACCACGATCTTTCTGTGGTTGCGGTAATTGACCCGAAGCTGGAGCCTGCCTAAGATGGGTGGGAAGAAGATTCCCACCTTTACGCCGTTTGATTTCAGCCTTCTCCATTTTTCCTTCGCCATAAAGCGTCCGCCCATACCGTCACAGAGGATTCGCACCTCAACCCCGGCGTTGGCCCGTTCAATTAAAATAGGGATGATGGAGTCAAACACCTCGTCATCCTTGATGATATAATACTGCATATGAATGAAATGGACTGCCTTGGAAAGCTCTGTCCGCAAATCCCGGAATTTTTCTTCTCCATCGGTAAATATCTCAATGCTGTTATCAACGGTCAGCACAGAGCCTGACGTCTCTAAATTATAGACCACCAGGTCCTCGTAATCGCGGGATAAGGTGGACATGAGCCTGATGTCATTCTTTTTTAAAAATTCCTCCTGGCTCTTTATGGAGTAACGCATCCGGTCTTCCACTTCCTTGACCCGGAACAGCCTATCCTTTCTCATATCCTGGCCAAAGAGCAGATAAACCAAAATTCCGAACACGGGAACGAAATAAAGGGCCAGAAGCCAGGTCCAGACCGTCTTAGGGTCCCGCCTCTGGAAAAACACGATGATAACCGAAAGAACCAGATTAATGTAAATCAAATGATCCATGGACCAGTTCCACATATCTGCCGCCTGTCTCCAAATTGTCTCTATCATAAACTCCTCCTGTTTAAGCGATAGTTCTCCGGGTCCTATTTCAAAAAGGCCACCGCTTCAGCGACGACCCTCTAAGTTTTTTCATATAAACTGATTTCTCTCTCTGTTATAGTAATAATCAATGGCTTCCAGGGCATGGGACAATTCCCCGGCCTCAATTCCAAGGCTTAAGCAGCATTCTTCCAGAGAGGGGTAATAGTCTCTTAACTGAGTGTTGATATAGCTCAGCAATATCGCAGGGTCTTTTGGTATATTGAACATTTTTTGATTCTCCTATTCCGGTATAAAAGCTATTCTATCACAAAATTTCCCCATTGTGAATCTTTTAAAGCCAGAATTTAACTTCTTAAATCCCCCTTTTTTAACAGCTTTTCCTTTTCCTTTTTATCAATATATTTTTATCAATAATTACAGGATTCCCCTATACGGATAAAAGAATCAGTGCTACAATCATATATTAATGTCCCTCAGGAGGTAATATCACAGATGAAAAAAATATTGATGCTGGGAACAGGAGGCACCATCGCCTGTAAAAGAAGCGACCAGGGCTTAAAGCCCCTTCTCACCTCGGATGAAATCCTTTCTTACGTCCCGGAAACAGCCAGCTTCTGCCAGGCGGACAGCCTGCAGATACTGAATATAGACAGCACCAACATGCAGCCTGATCACTGGCTTGCCATGGCAGAGGCCATTGAAACCCATTATAACGATTACGACGGCTTTGTCATCTGCCACGGCACCGATACCATGGCTTATACGGCTTCTGCACTTTCCTATCTGATTCAGAATTCACGAAAGCCCATCGTGATCACCGGAGCCCAAAGGCCCATTGACATGGAAAATACCGATGCCCGCACCAATTTATCAGACAGCCTCCGGTTTGCAAGCCAGGAAAAGGCCCATGGGGTCACCATCGTTTTTGACGGCAAGGTCATTGCAGGCACACGGGGCAAAAAGGAGAGGAGCAAAAGCTACAACGCTTTTTCCAGCATCAACTTTCCTTATATTGCCACGGTTCAGGATGGGCAGGTGCTGTTTTACTTAGACGATAAAGCAGCCTGCTCCAGACAGGTGCAGTTTTTCAGGACCTTAAATCCCCGTGTGGCTTTGATGAAGCTGATTCCTTCCATGGGATCAGATGTTCTGGATTATCTGGCGGAACATTACGATGCGGTGATCATAGAATCCTTTGGGGTGGGCGGACTGCCTTCCTATGATACCGGGGACTTTTACAAGTCCGTTGAAGCATGGATTTCTCACGGAAAAACAGTGGTCATGGCCACTCAGGTGACCAATGAGGGCAGCAATATGTCCGTCTATGAGGTGGGTCACTCCATCAAAAAAGAGCTGGGACTTTTGGAAGCCTATGACATGACCCTGGAGGCCACAGTGACGAAACTGATGTGGATTCTGGGACAGACCCAGGATAGAGAAGAAATACGGGAGCTGTTTTACCGCACCATTAACAGGGATATTCTCTGGCAGGTATGAGAAAAGGGTGTGGCAGGGCTAAAAATCCTCTTGTACAATTATTATGCTTTTTGCCTTTTTACAGTAAATTTTCTGGTATAAATCACAAGAAAAGGGATTGTAATCTGAGGTCATTCATGATATTATGTCTTTGCAAGAGAGACGTTAAAAGGGGGAATGTCTTTTACAGGAAGACATTTTACGTCTCACAAAGACATGTAAAATAATGAGAAAGGTGGAGGTTACAATGAAAGAAAATATGATGTATGCGATTGTAAAGGAACAGGCGGGGAAGGGTCTGGCGCTCAGAGAAGTCCCCATTCCCGTGACAGGAGAAAATGATGTGAAGATCAAGATTCACTACACATCAATCTGCGGTACGGATCTGCATATCTATAACTGGGATAAGTGGTCCCAGGAAACCATAAAACCGCCCATGACCATCGGACACGAATTCGTCGGTGAAATCGTGGAAGCCGGCAGCCTGGTGAAGGAATTTAACATCGGCGATATCGTATCAGGAGAGGGCCATATCGTATGCGGCCATTGCCGCAACTGCAAAGCAGGAAAACGTCATCTCTGTAAAAATACTGTGGGCGTAGGAGTGAACCGGGATGGGGCATACGCACAGTATCTGGTGATTCCCCAGACCAATGTCATTATCTGTGAGCCGGGAATTTCTGAGGAATTATGCTCTTCCTTTGATCCTCTGGGCAATGCGGTGCATACAGCTTTATCCTATAATCTGGTTGGGGAAGATGTGCTGATCACAGGAGCCGGCCCTATCGGCATTATGGCTGCGGCGATCTGCCGTCATGTGGGAGCCAAACATGTGGTGATTACAGACGTCAATGATTACCGGCTGAATCTGGCCAGGGAAATATGCAATGTCCACACGGTCAATGTAGCCAGGGAGAGCTTAGATGACAAGATGCGGGAGCTTCATATCGAAGAAGGCTTTGATATCGGGCTTGAGATGTCCGGCAACGGTCAGGCATTTACTTCCATGATTGACCACATGTACAACGGCGGCAAGATCGCGGTGCTGGGACTTCAGGGAAGCGATACCGTGGTGCCTTGGAATAAGATCGTGCTCAACTGTCTGCAGATAAAGGGAATCTACGGAAGGGAAATGTTTGAAACCTGGTACAAGATGATGGCCATGTTAAACAGCGGTCTTGAGATAGAGAAGATTATCACACACAAATTTGATTTCCGGGATTTCCAGAAGGGCTTTGACGTAATGAACAGCGGGCAGTGCGGAAAGGTAGTTCTGGACTGGACGAAGATCTGACAGAGTAATGAAAGAACGTGATGACAGTAAAAATCATCGGAGCGGACATGGAAAATGAACGAGAGGAGAGAAGTGATATTATGAAAAAAGCGTTAAACTATTTTAAAGAAGCGGTGGAGCAGGCCAAAGGAGACGGCACTTACAAGGAAGAGCGCATTATTACAACGCCTCAGAGGAGCAGAATCAACACGACGAAGACAGAAAATGTCATCAATATGTGTGCCAACAACTATCTTGGGCTTTCTGACAACCAGGAGATTATAGCGGCGGCCAAAGCCACTTATGATACATGGGGTTACGGCCTCTCTTCCGTGCGTTTCATCTGCGGAACCCAGGGGATACACAAGGAGCTGGAAGCAAAAATTTCTTCTTTCCTGGGTATGGATGATACGATTTTGTATTCCTCCTGCTTCGATGCAAACGGAGGCCTGTTTGAGACGCTCTTGACAGAGGAAGATGCGGTGATCAGCGACGCCTTAAATCATGCCAGCATCATTGACGGCGTTCGTTTATGCAAGGCAAAGCGCTTCCGTTATTCCAATAATAATATGGAAGAGCTGGAACAGTGCTTAAAGGATTCCCAGGATGCCAGGATACGTCTGATTGCCACGGACGGCGTCTTTTCCATGGACGGTATTGTTGCTGATTTGAAAGCGATCTGCGATCTGGCTGACAAGTATGACGCGCTGGTGATGGTGGATGACAGCCATGCAGTAGGATTTATGGGAAAGCTTGGCAAAGGCACACCGGAACACTGCGGCGTCATGGACCGGGTGGATATCATCACCGGCACGCTGGGCAAGGCGCTTGGCGGAGCCAGCGGCGGATATACCAGCGCCAGGCAGGAAATCGTGGATTTACTCCGCCAAAAGAGCAGACCTTATCTGTTTTCCAATACCGTAGCTCCTGCAATTGCCGGAGGGGCCATAAAGACCTTAGAAATCCTTGAGCGGAGCACCGAGTACAGGGACCGGGTTCATGAAAATACCCGTTATTTCAGGGAGAAGATCAAAGAGGTGGGATTTGATATCATAGAGAGTGATCATCCCATTGTGGCGATTATGCTGTATGATGCAAAGACGGCCGTGGAATTTGCGGCAAGGATGCTGGAACGGGGTGTGTACGTCATCGGCTTCTGCTATCCTGTCGTGCCAAAAGACAGGGCCAGAATCCGCACTCAGATATCCGCCGCCCATACAAAAGAGGATTTGGATTTTGCAGTGGAATGCTTTAAATGTGTGAAGGAAGATATGGGGATTTAATTTCATATTAAAATTAAAAGAGGGCGGCGCAAAAACACTGTCAATAACAAAACTCATTGACAGTGTCTTGCGCCGCCCTTGTCAATCCGTCACTTTTTGGCAGTGAGGATATAAGAGAGAGGAAATCCCTTTTTATCGTATGCGTCAGACAGCCCGATATCGTAATCGTACTCATTCAGCCTGATCACATGCATCTGTGCAGAGCTCACTCCATTGATGAGATCGGACATTGTATGGGAGAAACTGGTGAAGGTCTTTGAGGAATACTGTTCTGACATATAGCTCATGCCTTCATTTTCAATCCAGGGCTCTTTTCTGAAATAGGAATATGCAATTTTATTTAACTGCTTCTCATCAAATTCCGGTTCACCGGGCATGGGCAGCATATTCATGATCGGATGGAAGTCATGTATGAGCAGCACACCGCCGGGCTTTAAACAATCGGATACTTTCTGAAAGAGGGCTTTTATATCTTTAAACCATGTAATTGCTCCGACTGTAAACATGATGAAATCAAAGCAGTTATGGTATTCTTCCGGAATCTCCAATATATTGCACGAAACAAACCGGCAATTAGTGATGCCTGCTTTTTCTGCAGTATCCCTGGCCTGCATAATGATGTTTTCGGCAATGTCAAAACCCACACCGGATTTTGCGCCCAATTGCATCAAGGATAAAATTTCCCGCCCGTTATTGCAGCAGAACTGGGCAATGTCTTTTCCCGCAAGATTCATCTTTTCTAATTCTTTAACCATATCATTGCAAATGAAGGGCAGTATTTCCTTCTGTAACCGGATATAATTTTCCTCACCCCAATTGGGATGTCGGTGATCAAACGCTTCTTCCCAAGCCGCTTTATTGCCGTCAATATAGCTCATATGTACCTCCTGTTGTTCTCTGTAAAATATTATTGTCCTTTGGTTTAAAGCTGCTCCGTAAGTTGGCATCTAGTAACTTCTTTCAATCGAAAAAAAATGGGTTTTGCAACTATTTAAATTAATAAAAGAATAGAACCTTTCAGCAAATTCGTTTGGTTCACTTGATTCTGCAAATCTTTTTGCATCATCCATTGTTTCAAAAATCGTAGAGTCTGCCCATATATCACCGTCAACAAGCAGATCAAACGAAATATAGCCTTTTTGCTTAGAGATATGCTCGGTGCTTAACTTTTCTACCGCAAGTAAAAAATCTGAAACAGACACTCCCTTTTTTAGCTTGTAAGAATTGAAAAAGACTGTTTTAGACATCGTTAAATTTCCTCCCTCAAAATTGACGTTACATTCAACAAATCAGAGTATGAATTCGGCTCTGTCCGGTTGTTTGGCAATGGCAGCATTTAAGTACTTCATGGCAATCCTCCCTATCAGCACGATCAAATAGTGTATTAAATGCAGGATATCTGTCACGCAATCTGTATAATTCTGCATTGGCGGCAAAGGGGATAGTCTTCAATAAAACTGCTTATCCTGTTTTTCATTTTATCGAAGCTCTCTCCGTAGAAATAAAGTGCAGTTTCCGTGCTTCCTTCAAAATAACTGAACATTTCTCCACAGTCTGACAATATTTTTTCCAATTCTTCCATCACATAGTTTACATCACAAGATTCATACACCTCTTTTGGCAAATCGCTTCCGTTTAAATAAAGCGCAAGACCTTCCAGTTGACCTACATTTATTTTATCCCGCTGAAAGCGGTCTTTTTCTGACAAGGTGTCTTCATCAATCATTAAGTAACTTCCCTTGGGAATAGGGATACTGTTAACAAAGCCAATGAAATCCTCTATTAAATCTTCCTTCAGGCTGATTTCGATATCGCAATCTTCCACTTCTCCGTCTTTACCAAGCGCCGTGCCTCCGCCGACAATTTCGCCCATCCGATATTTCTTTAATGTTTTATCTAGGTCATATTCGTATACATCCCCTCTGTCTATCGGCTGAAGCCTTGCGTTCAAATGCAGTGTGATATGCACCATGCCTTCTGTCTTCTTTTGAACTGTCTTTTTTTGAACGGTCCTGCTGCCGGAAAACAAAACATAATCATCAGGATTAACCCCTGGGTGGCATAGCTCCATATCCCATGGAAGGTTAAACGGACTGTTCTCCAAATCCCGGACTTCATCGGTTGCTTTGATCCGATCCTCTAAACTCTGATCGACCTCCTTATACTGCCGGAGCCAATATTCGTAACCGGTCAAATAGCTTTCGTTCATTTCATCCCATGAGCGAAAGTGCTTCTGAAGCTTTTTGGCAATAACAATGGCCATTCCAATGGAGCGTTCAAAAGGTATATACCCACAGGCATACCCTCGTATACAGAGCATGATTGCACGGCAATAATCATATGCAATGATGGTGGGCCGTTTCTTTTCCTGTGACATCTCCCGGATTATCTGCATCTTTTGGATTATATTCTCTTGATACTCACTGTCCTCCTCATGAAGTTCCCTTTGAATCTCTTCATCAAATTTCTCTTTTGGCAGCTCCATAAGCTCCTTGCGCGACATCACTTCATCGAAAAAGCAATGCAGTCCGCCTTCCCCGGATTTATCTTCAATCTGCTCCAAAAGCTCTGCTGTACCTCTTATGCCCCACCATACTTTTAATGAAGTTCTCTCTAATTTCCTGTTAAATAGCTGAAAGGGCATCTTGCGGGCGCCGTAACTGAAAATATCCCCGCCGTTTTCCATGATAATTCCGGCGTATGTACCATTTAACCATAGCATTGTGTCTGTCATTTTAATTTTTTTGCTCATACTGTTCTTTCCCATACTCCTTGCATATTCTGTCAATGATTCAGTTGCAAAGTATAGCATAGATAAACAGCCACTGCATCACGTTTTCAATTTCTCGCATGATAACAGCAAAAACTCGAATGACGGTTCGTTTTTAGGGGTTAGACATTTTTTGAATTTATGTTAAAATAGGCATGAAGCTTAACTGGCTGTTTATGGCATATATGATTTTTCAGCCCAGCGGGAAATGTTTTTAAAGAGGGAATTGATTATGACGATGGCGAAAATTGCGATTTGTGATGATGAGCCCGTATTTGCGCATCAGATCAAAGAGCTGGTCGACAATATACTGACGGAAAGGAATATATCCTATTCAGTCAACAGCTTTCTTTCCGGAGAGGAATTATGTAGTGAGCTTGAAAACGGGGCTTCCTATGATATCGCTTTTCTGGATATAAAAATGGGAGGTATGAGCGGCATTGATACGGCAGATAAAATAAGGCATCATTTTCAGATAAAGCAAACCATTCTGATATTTATATCCTCTTATGACCAGCATGCCAAAGACGTATTTCGCTTCAACACATTCCGGTTTCTGTCAAAACCGATCTGCCCTGAGCTCTTTAAGGAAGGTTTGCTGGGTTCCATGGAATTGCTCCATGGGCAGCAGAAAAAAACGTACACTTTTAAAGATATTTCCACAGGACAGGTGAAGCTGCCCCTGGAAGAAATCTACTACTTTGAAATAGCCAAAGGCCATAAAATCAATGTGATCGCAGTGGATGAAACATACAGTTTCTATGGCAGATTAATCGATGTATGCGAACCTCTGGAACATTCCGGTTTTTTATTAATACACCACTCCTACCTGGTAAATTACGATCACATCCGCTGTATATCTTATAACGAGGTTATAATGGCGAATAAAAAGAAACTGTTAATCAGCGGGCCCAAAAGAAAAGAAGTCAGAAAGAAATATCTGGACCTAAGAAGCGAGGGGAATGAGTCCAAATGGCCATAATCATTATATATCTTGTGTCAAATATGATCAGGACCTATACAATTTATACTTTTATTGACACGTTTCTCAAAAAAAAGCGTGTTTCAAATCAGAGAGTATTCCTTGCTTATGCGGCCTATTACCTTATCGTCATTTCGTTTAATATAAGCGGAATGCTCTCTTCGTCAAATGCTGTCATTATTCCGGCTTTAAACATAGCGGTTAATTTAATTATGGGATTTTTAATGGGCTTCCTGTATAAAACACCGCTTTATAAAAAACTGATTGCGACTTCTTTTATCTACATACTGGGCATTGCCATCGAAGACTGTACAGCGGCATCCATCAGCCTTTTATTTAAGGCATCTGTTTTTACTGTAATCAGTGAAACTAATTTTATGATAATAGGAATTTCTTTTTCTACACTGCTGAATTTGATTCTCGTAACATTCATCAACCGTTCACTGTTTCAGCATTCAAATTCTGATGATGCGGAATTGCCTGCTTCTTATTGGCTTGCTATCTTCTTAGTTCCTACCGGGAGCACCTACATTTTACATGCCCTGAACACACAGATTTCCGGCAATCAAGCCAGCTTTTTAACCTTGAGCATCATAATCATACTGTTTGCAATCAATTTCCTGGTCTTTTATTTGTACAATAAACTGATGAAAGAAGAATCCTTAAGATATGAGAATATTCTGCTCGCCCAGCAAAATGACGCCTATCAGAACCAGGTAAAATTAATACAGGAATTTCAGACAAGCATACGCGAACAGCGCCATGATATGAACAACCACTTTTGCGCCATCAAAGGATTGGCCATGCAGCAGAAGGAAGAGGACTTGATGGAATATATCGACAGTCTCATTGATGCCACTCAAATGCCGAAGGCCGGGATAAACTGTAAAGACGCAGTCATTGATGCCATGATTAACAGCAAACTGTATCTGGCCGCACAGCAGCACACAAAAATGGAAGTCTCCGTCAATCTGCCCAGCACACTTCCTATCAATCAAATGGACTTAACCATCATCCTGGGCAATTTGCTCGATAATGCTTTGGAAGCCTGCATAAAGCTCCCTGCCAAAGAGCGTTTCGTACACATTGCGATCAACTCTAAACACGATGTGCTTACCATTGATGTTACGAATACTTACAATACACAGGATATTGACATACGTGACGGCAAAGTGTATTCCACGAAAAAAGATAAAATCTGGCATGGCATTGGTTTGAATAATGTAAAACGTGCAGTGGAAAAATATAACGGAATTCTGGAATATAATACGTATGAGAAAAATGAAAACGACTTCTTTTCTGCAAAAATAATGCTGTATTTATCATCAGGTTCATAAGATGATTTCGCTTTATCGATTAAAGCAGAATTCACGGGGCCTTTACAAAAAGCAGAGGATGCTACTCCATCACTTTATTTCCGTGATCTTTCAGCATCCTCTGCTTTTTTATTTTTTTCTTTATTCCAGATAAGCGATCAGCTTCTGGCCGTCTTCTGATACGTCAATGACGATCACATTTCCGGCCCGCACTTCATCTCCTAAGATGATTCTGGCTGCCAGGGTTTCCACATGCTTTTGTAAATAGCGCTTTAACGGCCGGGCGCCGTAAACCGGATCATAGCCGCGTTCCACTACAAATTCCTTAGCCTGGTCGGTCAGCTCTATTCTCAGCTCCCGATCTTCCACCCGTTTATTCAAGTCTGCAAGAAGCAGGTCAATGATTCCTGCAATGTTTTCTTTATCAAGGGGCTTGAACAGGATCATTTCATCAAGACGGTTTAAGAATTCCGGGCGGAAATGGTTTCTTAAATCATTCATGACCATCGCCTCCGCGTCTTCCCTGATGTTTCCTGCGTCATCAATTCCTGTCAGCAGGTATTGGGAGCCGATGTTGGAAGTCATAATGATGATAGTATTTTTAAAGTCAACGGTCTTTCCCGAAGAATCCGTAATACGTCCGTCGTCAAGAACCTGGAGCAGCACGTTAAACACATCGGGATGGGCCTTTTCCACCTCATCAAAAAGCACTACGGAATAGGGCTTTCTCCTGACTGCTTCCGTCAACTGGCCGCCCTCGTCATAGCCCACATATCCTGGAGGCGCTCCGATGAGCCTGGAGACAGAGTGTTTCTCCATATATTCGCTCATGTCGATTCTGACAATGTTATTTTCATCGTCAAAGAGGCTTTCTGCAAGAGCCTTGGCAAGCTCCGTCTTTCCCACACCAGTAGGCCCTAAAAACAGGAAGGAGCCGATGGGCTTTGTGGGGTCCTTGATTCCTGCCTTGGAGCGGATGATGGCTTCCGTCACCTTCTGCACCGCCTCATCCTGGCCGATAATCCGTTTATGAAGCTCTCCATCCAGGTGAAGGGTCTTATTTCTTTCCCCTTCCGTCAGCCTGGTGACAGGAATTCCCGTCCATTTGGACACGATTCTGGAAATCTCATCTTCTGTCACGCTTTCATGGACCAGGCTTAAATCCTGATTCTTAATCCGCTCCTCTTCCTCTGCCAGCTCCTTTTGAAGCTGGGGAAGCTTTCCGTATTGCAACTCTGCGGCACGGTTTAAATCGTACTTTTGCTGGGCCGCCTGGATTTCCCGGTTCATGGCTTCGATTTCTTCCCTCAGAGTGGATAAGCGGTCTACAGAAGCCTTTTCATTTTCCCACTGGGCTTTCTGGGAGGCGAATTCATCGTGAAGCTCTGCCAGCTCTTTTTGAAGCTCTGCCAGACGGTCCTGGCTTAAACGGTCCGTTTCTTTCTTCAAAGCGGCCTCTTCAATTTCCATCTGCATAATGCGTCTGGACATTTCATCCAGCTCCGCAGGCATGGAATCCAGCTCTGTCTTAATCATGGCGCAGGCCTCATCCACCAGGTCAATGGCCTTATCCGGCAGAAAACGCTCGCTGATGTAGCGGTCAGACAGGACAGCCGCCGATACTAAGGCGGAATCCGTGATTTTCACGCCGTGGTAGACTTCATACCTCTCTTTCAGTCCCCTCAATATAGAAATGGTGTCCTCCACAGAAGGTTCATCTACCATAACCGGCTGGAACCGCCGCTCCAAAGCCTGATCCTTTTCAATATACTGGCGGTACTCGTCAAGTGTGGTGGCACCGATGCAGTGAAGCTCGCCTCTTGCCAGCATGGGCTTTAACATATTTCCCGCATCCATGGACCCTTCTGTCTTGCCGGCTCCTACAATGGTGTGTAGCTCATCGATAAACAGGACGATCTGGCCGTCGCTTTTCTTCACTTCATCGAGAACCGCTTTCAGACGCTCTTCAAATTCACCCCGGTACTTGGCGCCTGCCAGCAGTGCACCCATGTCGAGTGCAAAGAGCTTTTTATCCTTTAATCCCTCCGGCACATCGCCCCGGACAATACGCTGGGCCAGACCTTCTACTACAGCAGTCTTACCCACTCCGGGCTCACCGATGAGAACCGGGTTGTTTTTCGTCTTTCTGGAAAGAATCCGGACTACATTGCGGATTTCACTGTCACGGCCAATGACCGGGTCCAGTTTCTGTTCCCTGGCCCGTTCCACCATGTCGTAGCCATACTTGGTCAGGGTGTCATAGGTGGCCTCCGGGTTGTCGTTTACCACACGCTGATTTCCCCTGACCGTAGACAATGCGGTCAGAAAGCTTTCCCTGGTAATGCCGTAAAGCCGAAACAATTCCTTCAAAGCCCTGGACGGCTGCTTTAGCATGGCAAGAAACAGATGCTCTACGGAAACGTACTCATCTCCCATGGCCTTTGCCTCATCTTCAGCGCTGATTAAGACCTTATTTAAATCATTGCTGATATAGAGGCTGCCTCCGCTCACCTTTGGCAGCTTTTCAATGGCACCTGTCACTTCATTGAGGAACTGCTCTTTTTGTATATTCATTTTAGTGATCAGTTTTAAAATCAGGCTGTCTTCAATGGTCAGAAGGCTGTAAAGCATGTGTTCCTGCTCGATCTGCTGGTTTCCGTACTCATAGGCAAGCTTCTCACACCTCTGGACGGCTTCCACAGACTTTTGCGTAAATTTATTGATATTCATGAGAGTACCCTCCTTTTTTCTGTTCCATGTACTTCCATTATTTTGTTTGTTCTATATGTAATATAACAAACATTTTTTCTTGTGTCAAGATAATTTTTAATAAATATTACGGTTCTCTTTTGTCAGCGATCTTCCGGTTTTCTACCGGTCAGATCGGCGGTGTATCTGCTGCCGCGGCATAAATTCAAGAAAAAAAGC
This sequence comes from Lacrimispora sp., assembly GCF_047605665.1. Lineage (GTDB taxonomy): Bacteria > Bacillota > Clostridia > Lachnospirales > Lachnospiraceae > Lacrimispora. Next base: position 122,464 of record NZ_JASGFH010000004.1, read on the forward strand.
CCGGCTGCTGGTAGTATACCAGTAACCTGGCACTTAAATCCCTTATTTCTGCATGATATGGATGGCAAAACCGCCAAACTCTCCGTCCAGGTAAACATTTTTCAAGCTTCCTTCATCGGTATAGGCGGCTGTGTCCATGTTGAAGGAAAAACCCTTCTCTTTCAATTCTTCTGCAGCAGCGGCCAGATCGGCTGTACGCATGGCAATATGGCCGTTTGTACCCAGGAAGGGAGCCTTCATGCATTCAAAATAGGGCCCGCCAAATTCCGACTTCTGTCCGTGGCGGGGTTCCAGATTAAACATCATGCTCAGAAGCTGTGCCAGCTTTTGCGCTTCCTCTGCATTTGGGGTATTGATACCGATATGTTCCAGCTCAAACTGATTCTTCATAATCATACCTCTTTCTCTATAATTCAAATCATGGTTTCATTTTTGCGCCAGTGACAAGCCGGACAAACATGCAGGCATGTTCTGTGGGCGACGGCCGCGGAAGCGAGGCGAAACCTGCAAAGCGCATTTCGTCCCGCTTTCCATGCACTTACATGGGGAACATAATCAGTGCACCGGCTGTCAAAGCGAGCAAACGGATGAAATACATGGGAATGGTGAATTTCCAAAATTCCGTGAGTTTGTAGTTTCCAACCCCCATGACCATGGCTGGCATACCGTCAATTGGCAGGAAATGACCGCACCAGCCGGAGATGACGATTGCAACCGCAGCAGCAACAGGGTTTAAGCCCAGGCTCGTGCAGGTGGCAATGGCGAGAGGTGCGAATACATAAACGGTGCCAATGGTGGAACCGGTAAGGGTTGCCAGGACACTGGTGAGGATGCAAAAGGAAAACACCAGAACAAAAGGATTGATACCGCTGCCCAGCATATTGGCTACTGTCTGACCCACAAGATTTGTCAGGCCGGTGTTTCCCAGGGCGTCGGCAATACCGATAACGCCTGCGGACATCAAGATAATGGGGGAACAGATCGCATCGCGGATCTCCTTGAAGTTCATCACGCCGATGATCAGCAAAACGGCAACAGACAGGCCGGGAATGGCATAACCGGCATCTCCGATGGTGCTTTGCAGAATCATTCCCACAACAGCCGCCACGAAGACAATATATGTAGTATGCTCTTTCCATTTGGGGAATGTGACAGCAGCAGTTCCCTGAGCCGCAGCATCCTCGCTGGCCTCTGCGATGGGATGGTCGGGCAGCGCTTTATAGGCAATCAGACACCTGAACAGAAAGCCCATGGAAAGGATGAAGTTGACCGCAGTGAATTTCACCATGGAGACCTCGGCAAGTGCGCCGGCGCTGTTAAGAACCGCCAGAACGATACCGTACTGCAAAGCCACATTCAAGGGAATCAAGGGATGATTGGCGGCAAATCCCGCGGTCATCACCACCTTGGAAGGAGGCAGCTTTTTATTATAGGGAAGGGTGGAGAGCAGGCCAATGGTCAAAACGTAGTATGCCGTGGAGCCGGTGCCAAACAGGCTGCATCCCAGCATGACGATCAGGATCAGCATCAAATAGGCCTTGAAACCGCCCTTACTCGCCATATTGTACATGGCGTTCTTGAAGGTGGCGATAAAACTGGTCTTTTGCAGAGCGGCCATGATCGCCATAAAGGATGCCAGCATGACGATGGTGGAGTTGGAAAAACCTGCAAAAGCGGTCTTAATATCAGCCACACCGAAAAGAACCAGAAGCAGACACGCGAGCAAAGGCGGCGCACCGAAAGGCAGTTTGTCTGTCATGACCAGAATGACCATGAATACAGTGATTGCAAGAGCAATAATCATTGGAAGTGTCATTTTTGTTTTCCTCCTTGTTTCTTAACAGTTAGTACTGCGTGCAGATCTTTGCCTTTTTGCACAATCCAGTACGGCTTTCACTTCTCTAAATTATATAGAAAGCTGTGTCGGGCAGCAAGAAAAGCAGCCGTCCCAGATGTTCTATTTAGAAACGGGTTCAAAATATTTTAAAAAGATTCGCAAAGATATGTTGATTTTTGAAACGTCACTGAGAAAATCGGGCAATTTTGTTTCAAATCAAAACACTCATAGAGAGCAAAGCCCTGATGCCGGAACCTTCTTGTTATATCGAAAAGGCGGGACAACAGCCCCGCCTGAAAGGGCCCGGCGGGTAGATTATGCCTTGCGGCCGTTCACCATGCGAACGGCGTAATCAACAGCATTGACAAGACTCAGTTCGTTGCTGGTGCCTTTTCCGGCCAGCGCAAAGCCGGTGCCGTGGTCCACACTGGTGCGGATGATCGGCAGTCCCAGTGTAACGTTGACCCCCTCGACGGCCTTCCACGCCTGTTTTTCGCGGTCATAGACGAAACCCACGGTTTTGAGGGGGATGTGGCCCTGATCATGGTACATGCAGACAACGATATCATACCAGCCGCCCAGCGCTTCGGAGAAAACACTGTCCGGCGGAATGGGACCGATCGCGTCGATGCCTTCGGCTCTGGCGGCCTCGATGGCGGGCTTTATTTCCTCCTTCTCCTCGGTGCCGAAAAGGCCGTTTTCACCGCAGTGAGGGTTTAAACCGGCGACAGCCACTTTGGGATTTTCGATGCCCATATTTTTGCAGGCCTTATGGGCAATCTCAATGACTTCGAAAACCCTGGCTTTTTTGACGCGTTCACAGGCTTCACGCAGGGAAACATGGGTGGAAACATGCACGACGCGCAGATCATGGTGGGCCAGCATCATGGTGTACTTTTTGGTGTTCGTATAGGCGGCATAGATTTCTGTGTGGCCGTCAAAGTGGGTGTGTCCGTCAGACATTTCACCGCGGTAGAATTCCAGCGCCTTGTTCATAGCCTCTTTGTTCAGCGCATTGGTACAGGTGGCGTCCACCTCACCGGACAGTGCCAGTTCGATGACTTTTTTAACGCACTGGAATGCGGCGTTTCCCCCTTCGATGCTGACCTGCCCTATGGAAAATGCCTTGACATCGGAAATTAAGTCCAGGTGCAGCACGTCAATGGTGCCGGGAATGAACAATGCTTCACTGACCGTTTCACAGCGGTGGATTTTCATATCGGGACGGCCAACGAAATGGGCGGCCTGTTCGATCATTTTGACGTCACCGGCCACAATGGGGCGGCAGCGGTCATAGACATCGGCATGAGCCAGAGCCTTGACGGTGATCTCAGGCCCGTTGCCGGCGGGATCGCCCATTGTAATACCGACAATCGGCTTTTCGTTCATGGTCGTACCTCCTCTTTCTCAGTGCATTCCTTTTGCTTCGTTTTCATCCAGAACCTTCTTTAAAGCCTTAATGCCTTCCTCAGGCACCTGGTTAAACGGGGCGCGGCAGGGGCCCACATCGTGGCCCAGCATGCGGGTTGCAGTCTTTACAATGGTGTTGGGGTTGCCGTATTTAAAGCAGGCCCGGAAGCTCTGGATGCTCTCGTTGGCTTCCCTGGCCTCCTCGATCCTTCCCTCCATAAAGAGGTCATAGATAGAGGCCATGGTGTGCGGGTAGACATTGGCGCAGCCCGCAATACCGCCGGTGCCCCCTGCCAGCAGCGTCCAGATGATCAACTGGTCGTTGCCGGACAGGTTGTAAAACTTTCCGTTGGTTTTCTTTTTACCGGCATCGATGTAGCCCAAAATGTTGGTGAAGTTGCCGCTGGAATCCTTTACGCCCACAATGTTTTCAATCTCGGCCAGGCGGCCTGCGGTGGCAGGAGCCAGGGCATTGCCGGTGCGGGCAGGGATATTGTACAGCACAATGGGCATATCAACCGCTTCAGCGACAGCTTTGTAGTGGGTGTACAATTCATCCTGGCTGGCGGCGGCAAAGCTGGGTGTGATAATGGAAAGCACGTCTGCGCCTGCGGCCTGTGCCATCCTGCTCTGCTCAATCGTCTCCCTGGTGGAAATACAGCCGGTGCCTGCGTAGACGGGGACACGGCCGTTGCACTGCTCGATGACGGTTTCCAGTACAAGCTGCTTTTCTTTTCCGCTTAAGATGTAGCCTTCGCCGTTGGTGCCAAAGGGGAACAGCGCATGGACGCCGTTCTCGATCATGCGGTCAACCTGACGGCGCAGCTCAGCCACATTGATGCTCTCGTCCTCGTACATGGGTGTGATAATCGGCGGGATAATGCCTTTCAGTTCAATCGGTTTCATGAGATTCCTCCTCATTTTTATAAAATATTTTTACAGAATCTGTTTGTAGAGCGCACGGGCGTCTTCAGGAGTGACAGGGCGCGGATTGTTGACCAGCAGGCGCTGCACCTGCATCCCGGACTCGACCAAACTGTCCAGGTCACTTTCCGGCACGTTGAATTCCTTAAGGCTGGCGGGAATGTCAAGATGCCTCACAATCTGTTCCAGGCGGGTGATGATCCAGGCGGATTTTTCGGCTGCGGTCTTGCAGGTCCTGATCTCATCGCGGCAGCAGCGGTCATAGGCAATGGCAAAGCGTTCCCGGCAGGCGGGCTCATTAAAACGCATCACCGGCGCCAGCAGGATGGCATTGGAAATGCCGTGGGCGATGTGGTATTTGCCGCCCAGAGGATAGCTGAGGGCATGCACAGCGGTTGTGCCGCTGGCGGTGATGGCCAGACCGCCGTAGTAGGCTGCAATCTGCATACGGTTCTTTTCCTGCATGGCTTCGGGATCGTCGCAGGCCTTTTCAATGTTATTGAGAATTAAGTCCAGGCCTTCCAGCGCGTAGAGATCGCTGAACGGGTTAGCCTTATTGCTGGTGAAGCATTCGATACAGTGCGCCAGCGCATCGACGCCGGTTGCAGCGGCAATCTTGCGCGGCAGATTCTTGATCATGCGGGCATCGAGGATGACGTAATCGGCAATCATATTCTCATTGACAATGCCGACCTTGAGCTCTTTTTCGGGCACGGCCACAATGGCGTTGGGCGTGACTTCGGCACCTGTACCGGCAGTCGTGGGGATCAGGATGACCGGCACGCACTTTCTGGCGCGTCCCGGATCATCAAGCAGCTCCCTGACACCGTACTCGTCAGTGACCAGAATGCTGGCCAGCTTGGCTGCGTCCATAACGCTGCCCCCGCCGCAGGCCACGATCATATCGGCTCCGCTTTCCTTAAACTGATCGACCAGCTTCTGCACTGCCATGTAGCTGGGCTCCGCCGGAAGGTCATCGAGCACATAATAATCAGCACCGGATGCCTTGACTGTCTCTTCGGGCAGGGTGAACAGGCCGGCTCCCTCGATGCCCTTATCGGTGAACATCGCCACACGTTTGGCACCGTTGGTTTTTAAAATTGCGGTGATGTTTTCCATGGCGTTTTGGCCGCCATAAACGGCGTGGGGCATTTTTAAGTTGTAGGTGGTAAGCATAGGAAAGGCCTCCTTGGTTTGTGCTGTATATGTATATGTTGCGGGTGAAGCCTGACAGAGGCTCAGCGGCTCTGGGCTGCGGTGGGATTGTATACGCCCACACGCTCACGTTTCTCGCCCAGGATGTCCTGTTCGCTGAAGCGGACGTATTTGACTCCCTGGCGGGTGCGTGCGGCATAGGCCAGATGCAGCATGCCGTCGCGGCTCTGCATGATGTACGGGTATTCATACTGTTTATTGTTGGTCTTGTTCTCGTCACCCACAAACCCTTCGCCGCGCTCCATCCAGCGGATGACCGGGAAGGTCAGGCCGCCGTCTTCGGACAGGGCGACTGCCACGGGGCAGCGCAGGCCGGGCCATGCTGCTTTGCCGGGCTGAGGATTGGGTGTGCAGGTGGGATTGTGCGCAATGGCAATACGTCCGCTCTGCAGCCTGACGGCGCTGATGCTGGAGTTGTTGTTGGGCAGCGGAGTCGGTGCCGGTTCACTCCATGTCTCGCCCCAGTCAAAGGATTCGCTGCGGTGGATGCGGTAGGCCTCGCGGTTGCGCATAAAAGCAACCAGATGACCCGGTTCCAGTTCAATGACGTTGGCATGGACATGGCCGTTGCTCTTAGGCATCATGACCATGCGCCACGTTTTTCCCCCGTCATCTGAGATGCGAAACGCAGTGGGATCACCGGAAAGGCCGTCGGCAGAATCCGTGCAAAGCCAGTTGGAGAATATCCAGCGGCCGTTGGAAAGAATCTGGATAGGCTGGCGGCAGAAGGTTCCCTCTTCCGGAAAAACCGTCTCATAGGGGCCCCACGTCCTGCCTCCGTCCGTGCTCTTCTGGCAGCGGACGACTGCAGTGAACTGCATGTTGTCCTTGTCCTCCTGGCGGTCTAACTGGGCGGTATACATTGCCCAGACAGCATGGTCGGGGCCATAGAACAGGGAAGGATTCTGCTCGCTGCGGGTCTGGTCATTGGAAATATCGACGGGAGGCAGCCATGCCGGGCCGTCTTTTGGAAGGACCGAGCAGATGATGTGGATGTCAGCGCTGCCCTCGTATGTACCGGCGAACCAGCAGCACAGCAGATCGCCGTCAGGAAGTTCTACCATAGCGGAAGCGTGTGCGGTGGGGTAGCCGCCGGTAGGAAGCAGTGCTTCACACGTGCCCATCTCTTCATTTTCGTAAACGGTTCCATCCCAGGTCAGGCCGGGAAGTTTTGCGTATGCCATATTTTTTCCTCCAATTTTATGCGGCTGCAATGGAAGCAGCGTTACTCAGTGTCTCAGTGCCGGGCGATGCGCGCCGCCAGATCGGTCAGAAGGCTTTCCTGTCCGAAGCCGCCTGATTTGGTGATGACGTGGCGGGTGCAGCCGTTGTGGGTAAAGCTGGCCAGCACAACGCCATTTTCCAGCTCACAGAGCGGTTCCAGTTCCCTGACGCCGACGCAGCTCATGCATTGCAGCAGAGTATCCCCGCCGGTCAACAGCAGCGTTCCCAGGGACGGACTTGGGAAAATTTCTCCGACCAGATGGCCCAGACTGCCGGCAATGCGCACACGCAGAGTCTCGCGGTCAATGCCCAGTCTGGCGGCGTAATCCGCAGTGGGCCGGTTGCCGCCGGGGTCGTTGGTGTCAATGATGCAGTGAGGGTTGGCGGCCAGCATTTCCCCGATGCGGGTCAGCTCTTCTCTGCCCTCTTTGCTCTGCCAGTAGCCGGGCTCCAGCTTTTGATCCGGGGTCAGCCGCAGGCGGGTGAATCCGGCGTTTTCGGCCCTGTCAAGCTGTGCCAGGGTGATGGGGTTGACGCTGCCGCAGACGACTAAGAGGCGCGGATCAAGCTTTGGCAGCGTACGGTGGGTTTCTGCCGCAATGCCCAGCAATTCGGGCAGCACAGCGCCAAAGCCTGCACAGCCTGCCATGATGTGCAGCCCGCCATGATCCAGCAGTTGACATCCCGTACTGTAGAGGTCGGCGTCGTCAGATGCATCAAACACCATAATTCCTTCGTCCTGGGGCACCCTGTCCCCTGCTGCCAGTGCAGGGAAACTTCTGACCGGCAGATCGCACTGTTGGGCAATCAGATCGGTCACGACTGAGTGCTTTACCGGATCAAATGGGTCAATGCCGAAGGGACTTTCAGTCACCGGCACGCCGTCTACATAGTGTACGCCGCCGCGGGTGATGCGCCCTGTCTGCGGGAAGGCCGGCAGAAACGGCAGATACCTGCATCCGCTGGCTCTCAGCAAGGCAGACAGCTCAGCTCCGATGTTTCCTCGCAGCGCTGAGTCAGTCTTTTTATAAATATAGCTGACTCCGGCACTCTGGGCGCGTCCGGTCAGTTTTGCAACCACGCCATAGGCCTGGCTGGCCGGCAAATGACGGGTCTCGGTATCCACAACAAGCACCTTTGCCTCGTGGGCGTTAAAATCCACATCCGGCTCCACGACTACCCGTGTCCGGATTCCGTGAGCAGCGAACTGCACACCTGTATCCAGCGCTCCGGTGAAATCATCCGCGATAATCAAAAGAAAGACCATGCGCTCCCCCCTACCTGTTTTTACTGCCGGGCATCTGGCCGCCGGGGCAGTTGCTTTTGTTCTGTGCTATTATTATGCCTGATCCGGCAGGGCTTCGCATCGGAAAAAAGCAGCAAACACGTTCCATCTTTGAACGATTCGGAAAAATTAATCAAGTTTATTTACAAAGCGTTCCAAAACGAAACTCACCTATGATGCTTTTTGTTCAGCCCTCTGCTATAATAGTCTCAAAAGTAAACGGAGGTACCCGCTATGGTCGAAACACGCACCCGCATCCTGGGGATTGCCCCCTACGAGGGTATGCATACCGCTATGGAGCGTGCAGCACAGGCTTATCCTAATATACAACTGGATGTTTATACCGGAGACCTTGATGAGGGCGTCGCCATTGTCAAGCGCATGCCGCCTAACGCTTACGACTGCATCATCTCCCGCGGAGGCACTGCGGAGCGTATCCGCCAGGTGACCGATCTGCCGGTGGTCGAGATTCGCCTTTCGGTCTACGATGTGCTGCGCGCCATGAAACTGGCTGAAAACTATTCCAATCTGTACGCCATTGTCGGCTTTCCAAGCATTACGGAACCGGCACACACGCTCTGCGATTTGCTGGGCTGCAATCTGGATATCGTAACGGTGCACAGCGCCGATGATGTCACCCGCACATTGGAACGGCTCAAGCAGGGCGGCTACCGCATGGTTGTCTGCGACATGGTCACTCACACCATCGCCCGCCAGATGGAGCTGGACGCCTTCCTGATCACATCGGGTGTAGAGAGCCTGCATGCCGCCATCGATCAGGCGCTGGACATCAGCCTGTGGTTTGGCCGCCTGCGGCAGGAAAATATGTTCCTGCGCAGCATTACGCAGGATCAAAACGGCTGTGTGGTGGTGCTGGATACCAGCGGGACCGTATTCTACAGCAGCCCGGCCGAGCTCTCCGCCGGGCTGTCCGAGGCTCTGCGCACCCATTTGCGGGAAGTACCCGCCAGCGGTTCGCTGAAATTCTACCGCATCGAGCGGGACCAGTTGTACAGCATCACGGCTCAGACGCTGCTGATGGATACCGAAAGGTACTATTTGTTCTATTGTGTACCGTCGCGTATTCCGCTGCACTCTCACTGGGTGGGGCTTCGCTCCATGAATAAGGGAGAATGTGAATACCTGTTCATGAACAGTTTCTACAGTATCAGCGGCGCTATGGGGACCCTGGATACGGAAATTCAGATGCTGGCCGCTGTGCGCCAGCCGGTTATGATCAGAGGCGAACCCGGAACCGGAAAGGAACAGATTGCCCGGTTTCTGTACCTGCATAGTCCTCTGGCAAACAAGCCCTTTGTGCTGGTCAACTGCGAACTGATGAACGATAAGAGCTGGGATTTCCTGCTCAGCCATTATAATTCTCCGCTCAATGCAACCGGCAACACAATTTACTTCCAGAACTTTGAATCTCTGCCCGAAGGACGCGCCCCTGAGCTGCTGGCCGCCATTCAGGAGACCGGCCTTGCCCGCCGGGTGCGGCTGCTGTTTTCCAGTGTCTGCCGTGACAGCGAACCGGTTCCCGATGTGGTGCGCCTCTTTAGCACCAGGCTGGGCTGCCTGACGCTGAATCTGCCGTCACTGCGAAGCCGTTCCGATGAAATTTCCTCCCTGGCGAGTCTCTATCTGGGCAGTCTGAACCTTGAGCTTGGCAAGCAGATTTCCGGCTTTGAACCGCGTGCCATCGAGATGCTTCGCCAGTACGACTGGCCGAACAATTATACTCAGTTCAAACATATATTGCAGACCCTGGCCACCCTGACGGTCTCGACTTACATACGCAGCAGTGTGGTGGCGGAGCTGCTGGCCAAAGAGCGCTCCATGCGCCGAAGTGCTGTTCCCGCTGCTGCCTCGGTGAATACTGACCGCACACTGGAGGAGATCATCAGCGAAGTGGTACAGCAGACAGTCACCTCCAACAGCGGTAACCGCGCCGCCGCGGCTCGCCAGTTGGGCATCAGCCGAACGACTTTATGGCGCTATTTGAACAAAAATGAGGATGCTCAGTAGAGGGGCGCAGAAAAGGCCTATTATGAAAATTTATATGCAGCATCGTTGTTTACAGGCTAAAAAATAGAAGTTGTCCATTTTGGGCGGGAAAGAAGCTTGAAATATCGAAATCTACGGTATATGTATAGTCGGAACATAGCACTTTCATTCACCTGCTTATAAGCGTCCCGATAAAGTTCTTTCTACAAATACAAAAGCCCTCCGATTTTACTTCGGAGGGCTTTTGATATCTTATGGCAGTTCTTTATTCTTAATCCTCAAAAGGATACTTGATTCCCCACTGCCTTCTCAATTCATCCATAACCTTCATCACATTTAAAGTAGTCTGATGAGGCATCTGAGGGCACTCTGTCCAGCCATTTCTTATGGCCTCTGCACTGGCCTGAATCTGATATTCGTATCCTGAAATCTGTTCCGGCTTGATGTGGGTTTCAACCAGGTTTCGGTCCTTATCATACACATGAATGGCTTCAAAATTATTTACATTTTCAACAATAACGTATCCTTCTGTCCCGTAAATAACGCCCTGACGGTCAGAGAGCACACGGAGAGAGCTGTTGAGTATAGCCATTTTCCCGCCCGGATAGCACAGGGTAATGCTGTTTTGCGCGTCCACTCCTGTATCTGTTTTAATTACAGTGGAATGAATCTCTGAAATGTCATCCCCAAAAACAATCGAAGCGAAGGTGAGGGCATAAACTCCTACATCCAGGAGGGCCCCTCCTGCCAGTTCCGGCATCATAAGCCTGGGCTTATGGGAGATCAGATAGCAGAGATTTCCCGTAAGGGTCATGGGTTCTCCGATAATGCCTGAGTCCAGCACGTTTTTCAAGGTTTCAGCCATAGGCATGTAGTGCACCCACATGGCTTCTGTAATCATAAGGTTCTTACTTTCTGCCAGAGAAATCATTTCCTCAGCCTGAGAAGCGTTGGCAGCAAAGGCTTTTTCACAAAGAACATGCTTCCCATTCTCCAGGCATAATTTGGCATTGCTGCAATGCTCTGAATGAGGGGTAGCAATATAAATCAACTGAATTTCCGGGTCCTGCACGAGTTCTTCATAGGTTCCATACGCCTTTTTTATAGAAAAACGCTTTGCAAACTCCTCCGCCTTTTGAAGGCTTCTGGAGGCAACTCCGTACAATTCTACCTGCGGCATCTGTACCATAGTACTGGCCAGCGTTGAGGCAATTCCGCCTGCTCCCATAATTCCTATCTTTAATGGCTCCATGTTTTATACCTCCATATACGTCTCTTATTTATTCAGTATAGCACACCAAAGCTGCCTGTACAATCATTCTTTCAGAGCTTCCATAGCAGGTTGATAAGGTAATAATTGAGGCCTGGTCTGGAAGGGAGATGGGGATGGTGTAGAGGGAGGAAGCTTTCATGTGGTTAATAAATTCATGTTTTTGTGTTGGGGTGGAAAATTCGGTCTGATAGCATTCCAGCTCTTCCTCACTCCTTATCTGGCAGGAAAAAATGACTCCTTCATGTCTTTTTCCTTCGTGATAGATGTAGAGGGTTTTATGGTCTTCGTAAAAGTCCTTATTTTTGTAGTGTTTTAAATCGGCAAACATGGAGCCGTTTTTCATATTGTGGCCAAAGATGACCGTATTGCCTTCATTTATTGGGTCCGTTTCTTCCTGCATAAACAGGCTGCCGCAGGGATTTTCATTTCCCTGAAAGGTATGGTTTAAATAGTATCCTGGCTGGAGGCTTTTTGCCACTGGATAGTCTACAGAGGTACCAGGGATGGAAAGCCAGAATATATAGTCAGGATTTATTTGCTTCAGGCTGTCTTCAAATAAAATATTCCGGTCCACATTTTTGCCTGTCTCAGTCTGGCTTTTCCACAAAATGCGGTTAAGTTCCTGATACTCTTTGCTTCCTTCCCTGTATTCATGCATGTGAGTTAACAAAAGCAGGCTAAATCCTAAAAATCCGGATAGCCAGAAGATTGACAGGAGATGGTTTGTTTTTTTGTATTTTGATCTTGTGTTCATTTTTGATTTTCCTGTGGTTATTTATGTTGCATGTATTTCTTGTTTATGTGGTTTTTGCTTTGAGTGGTTCTTTTGCTTTGTGTAGTTCTTTTTGCTTTGTATAGTTCTTTTGCTTTATGCTGTTCTTCTGCTTTGTGTACCTCTTCTGCTTTGTGTACCTCTTCTGCTTTGTGTACCTCTTCTGCTTTGTGTAGTTCTCTCCGCTTTGTATAGCTCTTCTGCTTTATGTAGCTCTTCCACTTTATACAGCTCTTCCGCTTTGTGTAGTACTCTCTGCTTTATATAGCTCTTCCGCTTTATGCTGTTCTTCTGCTTTACGTAGTTCTTCTGCTTTATACAGTTCTTCTGCTTTATACAGTTCTTCTGCTTTATGCTGTTCTTCCGCTTTATGCTGTTCTTCTGCTTTATGTAGCTCTTCCGCTTTATGTAGCGCTTCGATTTATGCTGTTCTTCTACTTTATGTAGCTCTTTTTCTTTGTGCCTCTCCTTTCTGCTTTATAGCATTTTCACTTATTCCCCTTTTTTCTGTTCACCCGCATGGTTAAAAGGAATCCTAAAAAGCAAATAGCCATTCCGGATATCCAGAAACCTACGGGAGCCGTATCTCCAGTTTTCTCTCCCCGCCTTCCTGTCAGCTTTCCATAAGCCATTTCCAGCCACGCAGGATTAAGGGGAGATTTGCTGTAACGGACCGTTATGATGCCTTCCTTTTGGGATTCCTCTGGAGTATGAATTTCTGGTTTTGGCTTAGGTGCTGGCTCCGGCTTCTCCAAATCAGGTTCCTCTAAATCCGTCATAACCACATCTAAAATTCCAGCATCTTTTAGAACGGTAAATTTTACATCAGCAGCAAGAAGATATCCTTTTGGAGCTTTTACTTCTTTTAAAAAATAGCTTTTTCCAGCCTCTAAAACCCCAGTTATGTCAACAGCTTCACCATTTGTTTCAAAATTCTGTATAACCACATTTCCCCATTTATCCAAAACTCTGAGTATGGCACCCTTTACTGGATTTCCTTCTGAATCCACCTTGTGAATCCTCACCTTTGTGATATCATTTCTCATCTCAACCATATCAATAGTTCCATTTTTACTTACCGAAAATGGAACTAAATCAGAATAAGCATATCCAGCCCTTGGCCTTTCTTCACAAAAGTAATAGGTTTCACCGGCTTTCAGCTTTGCTCGGATTTGACGAGGCTGATCAGAGGATGCCCATTTCTCCATTATCTTTCCTGACCTATCTTTTATACTCATTCGGTTTCCAGGAAGTTCATCCTGACCTGTCATTGCCTTTTTTGACAAAATGACGTGGGTTGGCTCGTCTATCATAATCACCATATCCCTATCACCATTTTTGCTGACCGAAAAAGGAATATCTTCTGCATAGGCGTAGCCATCTGCCGGATGGATCTCATGAAGCCAGTAATTCTTTCCGGCAACTAACTGGCCTTTCAGAGTTTCAAATTGGCTTCCTGTTGTGAAAATTAAGTCCTCTCCAGCTTTTAAGCCATTTCCATCACACAAAGCCTTTGCCGGGGTCTTATCTTCATTTAATATCTGAAGCGTACTCCCCGTTAACTGACGTTCCGCTTCTGATGGGGTTCCAATCGGAGAACCGGCCAGCTTCCTGATTTCGACTTCTGTCTTTTTATCTTCCATGGTAACGGTAACTGTTCCAGGTTCTTCCGGTACAGTAAAGGTGATCGGATCATGATAGGCATATCCAGCCGGTGGCTCTTCTTCTACGAGTTCATAGGTTCTTCCAGCAACCAAAAGTCCGGTTAAAACCACATGCTTTCCATCTGGGGTAAATTCTTTAATCATGTCCCCTGAATCCTTATCCCGTACTTGGAAACGGCCACCTTTTAAGATTTCTCCAGTTTCTGCATCTACCTTTAAAATCTCCACTTTTGTTTTTTCATCCTGCATGACGATGACTGATCGTATCCCGCTATCTTCCAAAGTAAAGCGGATATCCTGTTCATAGGAATAGCCAGCCGGGGACTGGTCTTCCCGGATAATGTATTCCTTCCCTGGGGTGATCAGCTTGGCTGGAATAAGTACCTCCTCTCCTTCCTTGGTAAATTCATAAATAACGTCTTCTGTCTCTGCATCAATCAGTCGGTAATTCCCGCCTGCAAGCTCCGTGACCGTGTCCTTATCAACTTTCGAGAAATATAGGCTGATTGGCCGGTCCTCCATATCAACGTTGTCAACCGTTCCGGAAGCATTGACGCTGAAACGGTAGATTCCACTTATCAGGCTTCCCCCATCACTGTAAGCTGTGGTTTCTGTCAGCCGGTAGTTTCCTCCTGCTGTTAAAATTTCCCGGATTGTTTCATCGTTTAAGTTGTTTTTAAACACTGCACTCTGGGGCGTTCTTGCGATTTCCCCAGTTATTGTACCTTCCTCTGACTCATAGCCAGCTCCTGACTCCTGAAGGATCTCATAGACGGTTCCATAGGGCAGACCGGTAAAGATAATAAATCCGTCACCAGCCAGGGTTATGCTTCCCTCGCCCTTAATCCGCCCTGCTTTTGATCCGCTGTAAGCCTGGTATCCAGTTATGGTATTTCCAGTCTGGTCTGTAAATCTCACCTGGTAGGTAAATTCATCTGCCTGATTCTTTCCGGTTCCAGTCAGTTTATTTATGATGGTAAAGGAACCGTCCGGGACAATAGGATTTGTCAGCGTGGTCTGTTTGGTAACGGCTTCCACCCTTGTCTCAAAATAAGCCTTGGTCTGCCCTCCCTCATCACCCTCTGCAACGGCCACTACATCAACGGTACCACTTTCATGCGCTGCTACATCGGTTAGGCTCCAGAGGATCGTTCCATTTAATTCTCTGCCGTAGTCCGTGGACCGTAAATATTCCAGCCCGTCTTCAAGGACAGCCTTGATCCGGATATCTGTCGGATGGCTGTAAGGATTATGATAGGTAATGGTATACTTTATGACGCTGCCTTTCTTGACAGCATGATCCTCTTCCCCTGCGCTGCTTGTTACTTTTGCAATGGGGATTTCCCTTGTCACTGGGTTTTGAATGGTATAATCATGGGTTACTTCATTAACTGTCCAGCTTGCAAGGGTATTTCCAACATCGTCCGTCAACTCCTGCCTGGTTTCCAAATAGGTCCTGGAAGGAATTTCATAAGACCCAGTTTCATCAAGATATATCCGCTTTGTTTCTTTTCGGGATGTTTCTGTTCTGCCATCGGAATATCTGGTGTACTCCGCAATCTCATACAAGTGGCCGTCTATGATACCGTCCTCTGCGGTTACTCTCTGTCTGCTTCCTGATCCGATGAGCGGAGGAAGTTCTGTGCCGGTATCCAGATCCCGTAACACGATATAGACCTTGACAGGAACCCTTCCGGTCACGGTAAGTGCTTCGATTGTGCCGTTTTCACTTGCCAGCTTTAAGATGCTAAAGCTGTTTGAAACATTCCGGATACCGGTTCCTGACTGATTTACGGTAAATATCACCGGCTCTGAAAGAGCATAGCCAGCCGGGGCCTTTAATTCCTCCATGATATAGACCCTATTGGCGGACAGTTTCTTGGTCAGGGTAAAACCGTTGGGGCCGGAAACTGCCTCTTCAATGGCCTCCCCCTGCTTTTGATACTCTCCGTCAACGGCTACCGCTTCATATACGGCTATTTCTGCCCCCTCCACGGCCATTCCTGTATCAAAGTTTGTTTTCTTAAACTGAATCTTCGTAGGATCATTCCATACCTCATGCGTGTGAAGTACCTCATTGGAGCCTGCTTCTCCGTTAAATTGGAACTTACTCTTTCCTCCGCCGATCTGGTATAAATCCGGCGGGGATATTTCTTCAATGATATAAGTGTGCGGTTTTATGGTTCCATTTGTCTGAACCTGACCCACCGGCAGCCCTGCAAGCTCCGCTCTCCCTTCCGCTCCGGTTGTCATATACCAAACGGCTCCAGTATCCCAATTAACTACTTTAAATCTCGCATGTTCCAGCCCCTCCCCGGTATCGGAAGCTCTCTTTATGATCTCCAGCCTGCCAACCGTAGGAAGGTTTACAATCCGGTAAACGGGAACCTTTTCTGCTCCCACAACAATCTTCACCGGTGTGATTTTTTGCATGTAGTCTGGTGGTGTAATCTCTACCACGTAATAAGTGCCATAAGGGATCTTATCAATCCTGTGAGGCTTTAAATCCCCTACCGATAATCCTTCCGGGATGTCCCCGTTAAACCGGTCCTGCGCTGTATATCTTCCGTCTGACCCGGATATCCAGCGCTCTACCATGTGGCTTTCATCTTCCACAAGGTTTCCGGATTCATCGGCCCGGTAAAGGGCCAGCTCTGCTCCTTCTGCCGCATATTCCCTGACTCCGTCTGAGACTACCTTTAAGATGTTGATATACTTTTCCTCATTTTTAAAGCTGATTCTCTGCACATCTCCGGTTTCTTTCAGGACAATGGCCTTGGGATCTGGTGTTTCAAACCCATGGGGGACCGCCTCTTCCACCAGAACGTAATTCCCTATCCGTTTTCCGTCTTTTTCTGCATTGAGCGGTAGGTAATCAATCCGATGCAAGCCCTCTAACGTATCATAGCTTTTGATTCCTCCTGATTCCTCATAGTTGAACTGGTACTCAAAGATCAAGGGCAGCTTGCCATCGGTATCCAGAGAGCCGTTTGTTACGTTCCGGTAAATGGTGATCCGGATCGTCTTTCCGGAATTGGTGTTCCAGATCTGGGTAACTCCTTCTCCATTTGTGGTCCGGAGACTTTCCATGCGCTGCGCTGTCCTCTCTCCGTTTTTTGTGTACCAGGTAAGGGAGGTAAGCAAGTCCCCTTTCTCCCGGTAGGCTGCCTCAAAGTCCATGATAAAGCTGGACTGATTCTCTGCAAATCCAAAGAAATCCTTTAAACGGTCCCAAAAGCCGTTACTTTTCAAGGTCCTTTCTGTATACTCCGATAGATCATCGGTAGTCCAGGCTGCCACCTTCTTTTGTTCCTCATAAGCCGGCTTTCCATCTTCCATCATGATGTTCCCGTTGCTGTCTGTTCTTGCCTCATAAAGTGCCAGACCGGCCCGGTGGCTGTTTGGGAGCTGAATCTTGTTTCCGGCGCTGTCCTCGTAATACTTATAGATCTCCAGCTTCGTATGGTCATTTTTCAGGTTGATGGTCTGTACTTCTCCAGTTGCCCGGATAGTAACTTCCATGGAGCTGCGGATATAGCCGCCGGGAGCCTCCTTTTCTTCCATGATATAATCTCCAGCCGGGATTCCCTCAAAATATTTCGGGGTTCCGTCCGTGATCCAGTCAGCCGTTACTCTTATCGGTGCATTATCAGCCGTATTCTCCACGGTCCATTCTGCCGGGGTCGTTTCTGTTTTTACCAGATAATACCCCTTGGGATAAGTTTCGCTGTCAGTGGTGTAGACTCTTTTTGCTTTATATAGAGCCACATAAGCCCCGGAAACCTGACTGTAGCTATAGGCTCCCTTTGGCTCCGTAACCGTAAGACCCTCCTGGTAATCACTGATCACATTAAGTTTGTACCGGTCCGGCGCATCGGTCTTTACAATCTCTGCCTTGATCTTTTTATCTTCCATGCCGGTCCGCTGTACTTCCCTGGTTTCGGAAACGGTGACACCCTCCGGGAAGCCCTTGGCATAACCGGCTGGAGGTTTGACCTCCTCCATGATGTAGGTCCCTGGGATCACCCGTTTTAGCATATCTGCCTGTCCCACGGTCATATCTGCCTGAAATGGGTCATTTGGATAGGCCTCCCCGGTGATCCAGGTATTTTCCATGATCCAGGACTCTCCCTGGCGGTGGTAAAGCTTTGGATCGTCTGTCAAGTTCTCTTCTGCTCCAACATCTTGCATACCGGTCTGATCATTGATCCGGTATGCTGCCTCATTATAGGCTGGAAGAAGATCATCGTATTTGTAACGGACGTAATCTCCGTCAATGTCATAGATCGGTGTTCCTTTTTTATAGGTTTCAGCGGATCTCTGGTAATACTCCGGGAGGCCGTGGTGGTCAAGAACGGGATTCAACCGTTTAGCCAGGCTGTTTCCATCATAGGTCCCCGTCATGTATTCCTGATCCTTGTCTGCATTTATGGAAGCAATCCGGGAAGTTCTGATCTTTTCCCTGGCAATGACCGCCCCGGTTTCTGTCTTGGAAACCTTTACAGACCACACCAGGAGTTTTTCTCCTTCTTTGGCATAGGCCATACCGGTGGTTGGATTGACATATGCATCCCGGTTTCCATTGCTGTCCAAGTGATACATGATGGTTCCAGAACTTAGGGAAAATATTTTATCCCCGGCCAAATATCTTGATGCTGTCAAATCCCCTCCGGTCAACTCAAAGACAGGCTGCCCGGCTCTCAGTACATAGATGGACTCCTGATCTTTCACCTGTACCTTGTTCCCATTCCGGTCATAGCCATACAGCTTCCCATCGATTCCGGTTTCCGTCACCTTCAGCCCTCCAAGGGAGTAAAACAGGATATCCGTATCTTCCCGGTCTATGGTTTCATAGGTCCAGGTCCCGTCCCCAGCTTCTCCCTTTAAGCTTCCTTCTGGATCTTCCTTGCGGATAAATTCCACGGTATTTCCAGCGTGGCCCTTTAATACTTTGATGGACTGGACATTGTTATTCCGATCCCTGACCACTTCCACGCCGTCATAACTGTAATCCCCGCTGTCGCCGTTTTCCTTAATCTCTATGGCATCGTAAAGCGCCATCTGCGCCCCGGACACGTAGCGGTTTTGATCATCAGCCGTATCAAGCGGTCTGGATACCAGGCCGTAACCGGCAAATACGCCGTCTATGTAGACTGGCTCTGCATCTTCTCCGGCTTTCTTCCTGGACTCTAAACATTCAAGAGTTCCTTTGTACCAGGCATAACCTAAGTAGGTTCCGTTTTTATAGGCGAATTCCAGGTTGTCAGCACCATAACTTTGTTTTAACTCCAGCTCCGCTCCCGTCAGCCTGGTATCGGTCCGGTAGGTAACGGTACTGTTCGAATCTTTAATCTTTGATACCTCTAACCGAACCGGGGTATTTCCTATGTAGATCCTGGCCGTATCAGTAACTCCCTGGGGGCCTGGTCCCTCCTGATCTTCATAAATGGCTGCTGCCACCCGGTGGTCCCGGCTCCCCTCCAGATAGTAGGATATCTGATCCGAATAAATTTCAATAGCCACCGGCTTTGTTCTCACATACCCGGCTGGCGGTTTGATCTCAACAAGGACGTAGGTCCCAGCTCCAAGAGGCTGGGGAGTGATCAAATATCCCGTGTTCTGATCCTGATCGGAAGTATTGGCTAACGCCTCCTCTCTGGCCTGCAGGTTGTCCCTGGCCGTTGTAAACGCCTCAAACTGCCCTGTTCTTCTTCCTTCCTGATCCATAAGGATGACCTGCTCTGATTCTTTGCAGACAGGCGTTCCCTCCGGGACAACTCCGCTAATGATTTCTCCGGCCTGGGTGATACTTCTGGCTCCCATGGCTTCTAAAAATTCCCTGGAGCCCTCGATCCAGGTATCCGCTTCATAAAACTTCACCAGGCCATCGGTATTTTCTCCATCTTCCCTGGAGGCTGCATAAAGGGCAAACAAGGCTCCGTCATGAAGGATATTTTCTCCTGTCTCGGAATCCAGTTTTTCAATTCTTAAGTGGCTGGTATAAAAGGTGTTCCGGTACTTGCGGTAAGTGTAGCCTTTATAGCTTGATGTCCCATCCCCGTTTTGTATGGTATCCGCTGCTTCACTTGCTGGCTCCGTCACCGTCCAAGGCACCAGCATGGGAGCGTATTTCCCGTCATAGGCCGTCTGCATTCCTTCCATGGCTGCCACGCCATCCCGGTAAACCTCACCGGCTCCGGAGGGAAAGGAAACGTTGTTATAGGTCTGTTTGTCTTCAGAAACAGAGCCGTACCGGTATATCTTCTCCACCCCATTGGTTTCATAGGTGGAGCCATTGGCGGTCCTTTTACCGGCATTTCCATCGTCAGCCAGGTAATGGCTGCCTGGATTTCCTCCGGCTTCTACCGGGTCGACCAAGGTATTGTAATAGTCCTTTACCGGGTCAGTTGCTCCCTGGGTAATGGTAAAGTGTCCACGGCCAGACGAATCACCAGGAACTGTCCCGGAAAGCTTATCAAGGTCTAAGCCATAAGGATAAATCTCATAGTTACCTAAACGGCTGTGCGCCCGGATCACGTACTTCCTTAAATCATCCCCGCCTTCTCCCGGCCACTCCTCGTTAAACCGGATATGATACTTTGCTGAAAGCTGGGCAACGGTATTGGCTGCGCTGTAACGGTAATAACCGGCCAGCTCTTCCGGGGTCTTGTCTGCTCCTGCTTTTCCTCCTTCATAAACGGATGGAAGCTCAATCTCCTTTGGAGCATCGGTTTTATAATGCTTGTTATAGAGATCCCCCAAGTTTTTATTAAATGGCTGCTGTTCTACCGCCACATAGGTTCCATAGGGAAGGTATTCCGATATCCCGTAGGTATAACCCGCCCCTGAATCTTCCTGATCGGCACTTAAGGTGGTTGTATCCTGATCCTTTCCACCGTCTGCCTCACTGTCCCAGGCAATAGCATATATCTCATCAAAATCATAACTGAAGAACGGTTTTAAGTAGTTTTCTGCCTTTTTAATCGCTTCTGAAAGAGCCTTGTCATAAATTTCATCCGGATAAACTTCTCCTCCTGAAGCACTTTCTGTCTCGTCGGCCTGGTTATTTCTCACCAGATTTTTCACTTCATCATTCAAGTACCAGGTGATTGCAAACTGACGGACATGATCGGAGCGGAGAGCATTATCTTTAGCTGCAGCCGATGTATTCACGCTGTTTTCAATCTGTAGGTTATTATGTACAGCAGGATATTCCTTTTCTCCCCCATTCCTCCCAAACAGAAGTCCCTTGATAAAAGCAAAGGGTTTAAAAGAGGAGCTTTGATTATCGGCCCGGTCCCATTTATCGTTGTTGGCCACTTTGATGGCATCAAAGAACTTTTCATAATTGTAGCCCAGGATCTCCCGGTCATTTCCGGATTCATCTTTCACTTTTTGTGCCGATTTTTCCAGGACTGCCGTATAGCCGGGGTTCTGACCGGCATTGATCAGGCCATTGGTATAGCCATAAAGGGACTCATTGGCAATGGCCGCCTGATTGGAGTTTCTGGCCAAAGGGCTGGCCTGGTAGTCTACCCTGGTAAATATCTTTTGGACCTTTTCCGGATACGCAGCCCGGTATGCCTGGATATCCACCAGATTTCCATTCCGATCCTGCCAGCTTACAGCCCCGTTCTCTCCCCGGTAGAGCCGTTCTAAGTTGGATTTTAAGTAAACTTTAAAGCGGAAGTTTTTTAGGTATTTGGCATTGTCCTCCGCTCCTCCCCCGTTCTGAGTATAGCGATCCTCATGCCCGGTCCCTGCATAGGTATTGTTCTCATAGGTTCCATTCTCATTTAAGGAAATATCCTTTGTGATCTTAGCTTTTTGCATGATGGGACGTTCTACTACGGAAATCTTATTTACACGAGTCCCACCGTCTGTATAGGTTTGATTCCGGTTATAATGGAGGGTCACCGGTTCAATATAAGTTCCTGCTCCTGCCATGTTGGGGAATACAGAGATATTCCCATAACTTCCGGCATATTCCTCTGGAGTGGTATAAGTTCCTCCTACAAAGTCATCCCGGTAAGTGATTTTAAAGTCTACAGAAGAGGTCCCTTCCTCTCCTTCCATGTCAATGGTATAGCCTTTTCCGTCATAAACGGCGGTCACTGGCACGTCCACATCTTTTAATTCATAGCCTGGTGCGACCTGGATTTCTCCTTCCACCATGATTTTCTTTACGCTGCCGTCATTGTTTCTAAGCGGTTCACCCAGGCTGTATATCCAGTAGGTGCGCTCCGGGCTTTCTATCACGGCAATGGCAGATAAATCCTCCGGATAAATCGCTGTTTTCTTTGCCAGCTCCCCGACTTTTACCTTTGCATATGTTACAAAGCCGGTTCCGTTTTCCTTATACTCTTCAAGTTGGTCCTGGGTATAGGCTGCATAGAGATAACCGTTCACAGTAGTTCCGTTTAGATCGTACTCCATGTCTCTTTTTACATAAAGAATCCTGGCTGCTTCATCATAAACACCTGCGGACACCAGGCTTCCTACCCGGTAGGAATAGCGGATGATAGCTTTCCCACCCGTGATCTCCTGTACCCTTAAGCAGTTAAAGATGGAAAGCCCGGCGGCTTCCATTCCTTCATAAAGGCTGGCTGCCTGTTCTGCAAAGGTGGTTCCTGTAAGGGGTATCTGCATCCAGGGAGCACCCACATCCGGCTCTTTAAAAGAAGCCTTCATCAGTGCTGCATTGGCATCCTCTGTTAAGTCCCCGGAAACTTCCTTATCCTGAAAGGTCGGGATGGCATAGCGGAGGCCGTTATCTGGCCGGATGGCGGTGTAATCATACCCCGAAGATGATACTTTATTGACAGCAGCATTCTCTCCGTTTGGCAGGGAAATAATGTCTCCAACCTTTGCTGGCACTGGCAATCCACCAATGATCACCCGCACCCCTTCCTCTCCTGCTAGGGCGGTTTCCTCTCTGGTCACGTGCTCCGTATGAGTCCCGTCTGGATCTTCCACCACCTCACTTTTGATGATGAAAAATGAAGCTCCCTCCGGTATGTCCTTCGCATAAATCCGGTATCCGTTGACGGTTCCGCTGCTTGTTACAGTAAAGGTATTGGCTTTCTTGATCCAATCTGTTTCTATTATTCCAGCAGAGGCACTTCCTTCTGCTGATGGATTTCCACCGGCCTTAAATGCCTCCCGGTTGCTTATGGCTGCGTTTTTTCCATAAACCGAAAGCTCATAGCCTTCAGACCGGGTCAGCTCCTTAATGTAATACTGGGTTCCGTCCCCATTGACGATCAGTGGCCGTCCAATCCAGGTGTTTCCGTTTAAGGCTTCGTTGTTTTCAATGGGATAGGAATGGCTTCCCGCCCCGGTCCCATCTCTTCCCTGGTTAGAGGAAAGTTTTTCATAGCCGGAGGCGGTTTCATTGCGGCTGTCTGTGATAGAAATGCTGTTTCCACGGTTTGTGTGGCCGGTAAAGCGTTCCGCATCCCGTTCTTTTCCTATGGCCTTTCCCATGGAGGTATAAAGGTTTGTTGGGGCCTGATTGGCCCAGCCGTTAGGTGTTTTCTCGATTATTCCGGTCTGGTAGTTAAAGGTGTAACCGGGAGCCTGGGTAATGGCTAAGAAGCTGCCATCTCCGTTCCGGTCCGTAGCTGCCACGGAAACCAGGTTGTCTTTTTGAAAGAGGACTCCGGAATGTCCGTCCGGATGGGGAATATTCGTTGCTGCAAACAGACCGTAAACAGCCCCTTCTAAAGTCCCATCCCCCTGGGAATCGCCATAAGCTCCATAATTTCCGGCCTCCCCAGCCTTTAGAGCCATGTCTTTCTTATTAAAGTGGATCTCCCCTTCCATCCGGTGATCATAGACGATAAAGGTCCAGTCAGTCGCGGAAGAACTTAAGGGGTCTAAACGGCTCATTTCCGTGGATTCCGGAAGGGAGTCCAAGGAGCCTCCAGATTCATAATCATCATCATCCCCAAATCCAAAGAACGAGATCAGTCTATTTGCTGCAAACCGGAATCCCGAAATAAGAGACTCTAACAGTCCTGTGAAAGTAATTCCTCCACGGACTCCCTCTGCTTCAGAGTCTGTAGCCGTTTTTATGCTGTCTTTGACCGCATCGGAAGGTGTTCCCTCCCTTTCTGCCCTGGATTCCAGCGTTTCTTTTTGGGATTCTTTTGTATGGACAGTTTCCGGCTCTTCCTCTGCTCCTTCAGCCGGTTCCTTCATAGCTTCCTGATCCGCTTCTTCCATCAGCGTTTCTTCCACTGTTTCTGCTTCTGGAGCTTTGGATTCTTCCGGGATTATTTCTTCCTCCTCTTCCAGTTCGGCCCCGCTTTCTGTCTCTGCTTCAGTTTCTTCTACACCAGATTCGGTTTCTTCTGCATCACCTTCCGGATCAGCTTCCAGTACAGCCTCAAAACCTTCTACATTATTAGAAACTCCAAAGCTGGTAAACATCACGGCTTCTGGCTCTTCTATTGCTTCCTCCGGCTCCGGACGTTCTGCCGCCGGTTCTTCCCGTTCCAAATCTATTTCAGCACCAAAGCCACCAGCCATACGGCCAAGGCCATGAGCCCGGTAATCTTTATATTCACTGGATGTCACGGTGCGCCATTCCATGGGAATATCATCAGGATGGCTTCCATGGAGAGAATAGCCAGGAGCCGGTATGGTTTCCTTAGCAGAATATTCATAGGTCAAGGAAATGAAGTCTTCATAAAACCGGTCCCGGTCCGCTTCTAAGGCTTCCCGCTGTGACTGTCCGCTTAAATCAATGGCATGGAAAAAACCGCCCTCTTCAATCAGCCTCTCACACTCTTCTACTCCGGAAAGCCACTCTTCCCATGCACTGTCATGAAGCTCCTGGTTGTATTCCTCCACCGCCTCGATATCATCGGCATTGGTCTGTTCTCCGGTCAGTTCATCATACACCGGCTCCGGAACTTCCTCATACTCCACCTCTGGAGCCGGGTGCCCGCTGCAATAGCCCTTTTGATAGAGATAGCTTCTGGCATCGGAATGGGCAGTCTTGCTGTGGATTTTTCCCTGAGAATCAACGTAATGAAGGGTTCCATCGGAAGCAGTGATATGATCATCGGCATTACAGGGATCTCTTTCCGGATCAGACCAGCGCTTAAACTGGGAGCCGGAGGAATTGGCCTGGTTATAGAGATTTGCTTCTGAATCATTTAAGCCCATGTCTCCGCTGTAATTGGTGGATATCCTATCCTCATCACTTCCTGCATCCTCCTCCCAGGAAGCCCCGGTTAAAGAGCCTGCATTGGAGGAATATCCTCCAGGACCATCTAAGTCCAGATCGGTGCTGTCAAGCTGGGAATCGTCAAACGCCTCCAGGATATCCCAGCGGGAACCAGCCAGGGGCTTTCCTGTTTCGGAATCGTATTTAATAAGGCCAACGTTATAACTGGATCCAAAGCCTTCTGTATGTTTAAAACGCTGGACCTTTCCGGTTCTTCCTGAGCCAACACGGACATGAACCTCTAAATCCTTATCCATCTTAGCTGCAAAGTAAGTTTGGGAAGTGTCAAAAGCATATTCGCTATTACTATTAGGTCTTTTTGTATAAAACTTGAAAGTTGCAAGCTGGGCAGAACCGATATCCTTTGCCAAAACTGCACCCAGTTGGCTTTGATTTGCCCAGTAAAGAGTTCCAATTCCCTGTCCGTCAGATGGCACCTCACCGGATAAGGAAGTGAACACAAGTCCAGCCTCCGTTGGCCCGGTGTAGGTCCAATCACCATAAAGATCCTTTGCAGAAAGGCGCTGATAGTAGCCTTTCACAACGTTATTCGGATAAGGAATCGTAATTGTATAAGCATCTGTAGAATGATCCATTTTGGCAAAGTAAACGGTTTCTCCATTGTACTCTACAAATTCGCTTGTGATCGTAGCTGCATCCCACACATTTCCCAACATCCACTCAGCCCAGTTCTTACACCCTCTTGCCGCATACTCAGAAGGTATTTGTGTACTCGTAAGCTGATTATAAACAGAGCGATCTCCTACAGCATTAGGATTCATCTGCTTTAAAACAGATCTGTAATCCGCACTTTGACGAAATATATTTAAGTCTGTTTGCCAATCAGTGGTAAATTCACAGTTATTGGCAGCAATCCAGTTGATGACGGCTGCTACAATATATTTGGCGGTCCCAGCATTGGCATCATTACATGCAACTACGCTATCATTGCTCCCTAAATGACTGGCATAAACATTTATGAGAAAGTTAAATCTCTTTAATGTAATATTTTTTGCATTATCACCTGCTGGAAATTCACTTGGCATGTTATTGTTTCTTGCACTCCAATACCGTTGCAGGAACGCCTGGCTTCCAAGTCCAATCCTGGAACTTTCTGTATGCATTGCCACACAGTAAATGAAATTTTTATCAAACTCCCTAAAGGTGCCGTCACTATGCTGTTTATTTTCTACCAGGTATTGTTTGGCCCCTGCCGGGAAATTCCCATCCGCTACAGGCGCCCCCAAATAAAAATCCTTAGTTTCATACATTAACCCTGTAGGAGTATAGCTTTTGCTACTTGCTTCAGCCCCGTATTGGCTGGAATCCCATGTAATCCAGGAGGATGGCTCAATAATCTGTGCGTAATCTGCAAAGGATATCATACTCTCCGGAAAATAAGGCAAAAATGCCATTACCGCAAGGATCAAGGCCATAAACCCCGCTATTTTTCTTTTAATATCAAGCCTTTGTAACTGTTTTTTCATTCTCTCTTCCTCTATTTGTAACAAAAAAAGACTACCGATCATGTAAGAACCGATAGTCTTTAAAATTTATTTATTCGTTATGAAATTGCCTTAAAAAAATGGATTGGGCCTATCATTTTTATGCTGGTCGCTGGTTACAGGATCATAAACAAGAAAACCTATCGCATAGCTTGAATACCCATGCCATGGGGTAAAATCGTTGACTTCTTTTGTCTTTACCTTTCCCTCAATCATGAGCTGGCCAAGTTCATTGACCTGATATCCATCTGGGGTAATGGTATTAGTGTAAAGAAATCCATACTCATTGAAACAGTAAGCGTATTTCAGGCCATCTTGTTTACCATCAGGGGATATCATGAGCCATCTCCAGTTGCTATGCTCAAAATCAACCGTATTTCCATACCAATAATTGCTGATACCATTTTCATTTAATGCCCTTGTGGCATCCTGTCTCCATACCATTTTCTCATATGGTTTATTACTAAAATATTCAATTTGTGACTGTTCTGTTCCATAAGAACACATATGGCCATTTGCATCTATTGCAATTCCTTCAACATTTGTTGTAGAACCATTAGCAAATACCGCATTTTTCATAAAGTTTCCATGCAGATCTTTTACATAGTAGGTATAAGTATCTCTCTTAACAGCATTCCCTGAATAGAAACTAAAGTCCTTATTCTCCCACTCATTTGTGGTATACCCTGCCGGAAGCTTATCCGGGGTCCAGATAATCTCCGCAAATGCGGGTGTAGCCATAGCCATGGTTAATACCGCCGATAAAATTGCTCCTAACAACTTCTTTTTCATACTGATTTCCTCCCTTATAACCTATTTTTTTTAATCTCTGATTTGATAACTCCATGAATCCATGCTATTCTATGGATACAAAAGGGGCGTTTTCTTCAAAGAGGCGTTTCTTTAAAATAATAACTGTTTAAAAATAATCACCCACAGCTTTGGTCGGCAGGGTGGTTATTTTTTTATCTGCTTATGCTGCCTCGTCCTCTCGGAGATGGCAGCCTGCAGACGAATTCTCTTGTTTCATATTATATCATGTTTTTGTTTCTTTTACAAACTTTATCACCATTACTTATCTCGGTAGCGTGTACCGCATTGGACAATTTTTATTATCTCACCATCAATTCGGTATACAATGCAGTTTTTATCATCAATCCGCCTGCTCCAATATGCGGATAAATCTCCGCTGAGACGTTCCGGTCTGCCAATACCTTCATATCCATTCCGGTCAATATCCTTGATCAACTCTAAAATACGTTTCAGCGTTTTCCTGTCCTACCGTGTCCAATATTCAAACTCTTCCCAAGCCTGATCCGACCATGCCTTAATCATCTAAAGGAACCTCATGAACCGTACCGCCAGTGGATTCCATCTGAGTAATGGATTTCTGTAAACGTTCCAGATTTTCTTTTGAATAGAAAGGATCTCTCTCTGTTCTGGTTGTAACTGCAAAAGGAAGACCGCCTTCCCGCACTGCCTGACTAAGGAATATATTGACTGCGGAAGAAAAAGTCAATCCTAATGAACTAAACAATGCTTCTCCTTTTTCCTTCAAGTCATCATCAACCCTTATATTTACCTGTGCCATACTCAATACTCCTTTCAATATATATTTCTTAATATCATTATATAGCATTATGTGTTATTTGTTAATCAATATATATATCAATAAATAGCATTTAGTATTTTCACTTATTAATTGCAGAAATTTTATTCTATCGGTTAACATATTCGGTTGTCAATGTACATGTTTATTTTCAGGTGAATGGCAAACTCAAATTGTATCGCCTTACATTCTTCCCCTGCCAGTTTTATGGCAGGGGATAGCTTTATCGTTATTATACTTTTCAATTACCTTCATTGAGTCTTTAAGCTCTTCTTTCTGAATCCATAAAACAATCAAGGATACGATGAACATCCCAACGCTTAAACCGATTGCACCTACCGCCCATTTCCCCTGCCCTTCCCCTAAGATGAGCGTAAGGAAAAACAATAGTTCAAATATAATCACCATCACATGAATCAAAAACAGCGCCTTATCGTATTTTCTCATGAGATCCACTGGCCTTTCTCGTTTATCACATACCCATCTGATGTAACGGTATTGGTTATCAATTTTCCTCTGGTTCCGTCTGAAGCTGGATTAAAGAAATACCAGGCTCCTTCTATGTATTGCCATCCGGTAAGCATCTGCCCCTGGGTTCCATCGGAAGCGGACTTTAAGTAATAGGTATTCCCATCCAGGTCCGTCTGCCAGCCTGTCATCATAAAGCCGTCCTGATCAAAGCGGAACCAGGAAGCCTTTTCCTGCCCATCCGCTGCGTATGGATTGCTGATATAGGCCCATTCATTGGTATAGGTCCGGTCTGAAGCAAAAATCCATTTCCCATTTGCTGTCTGCATCCAGGTTCCTGTGACAGCGCCTGCCGGAGCTGCCGCACCCTGCGTGTTGCCTGTGATCGTTACTCCTACGGAACGGCCACCGCCGCCTCCGCCTGAAGAGCCTTTCCCACCCCCGCCTCCGGAAGAGCCTCCGGACGTTGTGTTGTCAATGACTTTAAAATTAATGGTTACCGTAACCGGATCAGACTGCTTCCCATCACTTGTTGCTGCGTAAATGGTCACTGTACGGGCTCCGCTGTATGGATACCTCGCCATGGCCTCCTTAATCCAACCGGCCACAACTTCCTGCTTTTCATTGAAAACAACCGGAGCCGCTGTCCCAGCCGGATTTACTGTGAGGATTCCGGAATCAGAGGAATGCCATAAAACACCCTTTTTATCCTGATTTGTAGAATAGATGGATGCATTAAACCGTTTCCCTTCAAGCCCTTTCCAGGTAATATCCGGTGCATTTCTCCTTCCAGTCTTAGTCAGAATTATGTCAAAGCTCTCGCTTTCCCGGTCTGCCTCGATGCAATC
The DNA here is from genome assembly GCF_047605665.1 of Lacrimispora sp. Taxonomy (GTDB): domain Bacteria; phylum Bacillota; class Clostridia; order Lachnospirales; family Lachnospiraceae; genus Lacrimispora. Next base: position 151,741 of record NZ_JASGFH010000004.1, read on the forward strand.
CGCCTGGAAGGTTAAGGTGACCCAGCAAGAAGCCGCCTTTTGACCGTCCTTTGTTGTGGCCATGATCTCCACACGCTTTTCTGCCCGGTATGGAGCCTTTAAAAGTGCTTCCTTAATCCAGGGAGCTCCATCAACCGGCGTCACATTTCCTCCCTGATCCACTTTAACTGCTCCGGGATCGGAAGAGGTCCATATCACGCTGCGGTCATAAGGCTTATGTTCTGCCCCATCGTCAAGATCAGGAAAAACCGTTGCTGACAGCTTCCTTGCTTCAAATCCGGTCCTTTTCACTGTCTCAGACCGGATATCCCCTGCTTTTTCATATCCCAGACTGTAGGAAAGGGTGGTCTGATTTAGGGTGACTCCCTCCGGCACCACTCTTGTCTGGTCATTGGTGATGAAGTTTACCGTTACCTGGCAGACAGCGGAGGCCTGGTTGCCCAGCTTGTCCCTTCCGTTTACCGTAACCGTCACTTCCCGGCTCCCGCTTCCGGAAACCTTTGCATACGCATCACTTTCCCGGATTCCGTCATCCGTAGCCATGATGTTACGTATCCACGGAGAATCTTTCATAGCGGATATGGAGGCTTCCCTGTATGCCTGGCTGTCCTGAGCCACCTGAATCACTGCCGGATCGGAGCTTGTCCAGGTCACTTCATCCCTGGAAAAGAAGTCCGGGGTAAAGGTTGCTGTCAAGGACTGAGGGGCTGTTACCGTTATCTTTTCCACCGGAGCCCTCCGGTCCCCAGTCAAAGTCCTTGTTACCGTGTATGTAAGGGCCTGCTTATCAAGTGCTGCTCCCTCTGTCGCCACAAGGGTATTGTCAATGATCTGGAACGTGACGTTTACCCGGCTGTTGGCCGTACAGGGCTTTCCTTCAAAGGAAGCCGCCGGCCTGGTCTGCGCTGTTAAGACTGCAATCCCGCCATTTTGATGCCCGGCCCCGTAGATTGTATTAGGGATCTTATATTGATAATTCCCTTCTGCCTGTACCCGTTCTGCTTCCTGAATAATGCTGGTAAAGAAGGAAGCAGAAAGATTAACCGAAAGGCTGGCGGATTGGGCGGTATAACCGTCTGTCCCCTCATCGCTGTTTGTGGCAAGATGGATCAGCTCCGGATCGTCAATGCTCCATTTTACCCGGTTATCCTCCACGTCATTGTTGGCATCTATAATGGCAGCGATATTCACCGGCTGCACCTGGGTTCCCTGCTCCAGCACACCGTTGATGTAACGGGCAATGAGCTTTCCTTCCTTATTCCGGATTTCCGTGATCTTAACCGGATTCTTCCGGTTCCCGGTCCTGGTCTGCGTTACGGCAAAGGAATAGCTTTCCGGCTCCACCTTAATGGACACGGCCACCTTTTTGTAAAGTGCGGACACGGCCAAATCTTCCTGGGGCATGGCAAAGGTATAGGAGCGGCTGCCTTCTGAATAAGTGGTATTTTTTCTTATCCCTTTCCCATTTGTATAATAGGGGGAACCTTCCATCTGATACTTTTCCGTATCCGTGTTCTTTGGCGCCGTGGTAATGCTCACCGTTGTTCCGGCTGCAATGGCTCCCCGGACTTCTTTATTAAGAGTTTTGGAATACTGGGAGCTTCCCCTTACCTCCAAAGCTGCAATATCGTAAAAGTTCTGGCCGTTTGCCACGGTGTCGATCTGATTAACCGTCAGCAGATATCCTCTCACCGGACGGCCCAGGGAATTGGGGGCAACATGATCTAAGGTATAGTCTCCACTTTCCTGATCCATGATTGTCAGGATTCCACTTTCCAGCTCCTCATAAAAATACCGGTCTGAAATGGTCTTCTTGGCCCCTCCCTGCACCAGGGTGTAATACAGGTCCCCGGTATGCCAGTAGCCTACATGGGCTGCATAAGTGTAATCGTTGTCATCACCGATCTCTGAGCCGCATACATTGGCGCTGATCTTGCTCTCTGAGTCTGCAAATAAATAAGCTACATCTTCTATATAATTAAAGTTTGTGGCTGCTCCCTGCCTGGTTCCGATAAAGGTTCCTTCCCTTGCCAGGGAACCAAGCTGGGAGTTTCCGATGGTCCCGGAAAAGCGGGCCACCTTTATTTTACCGGCTGCATATCTGCCGGTGATGCCGCCAATGGATTTGGAGTGGTATCCTCCGATGGTTCCGCTGACATGAGTATTATAAATATCCGCTGCATTCTGGTAGCCTACGATCCCGCCGATATAGCCGGTCCCCTGGATTCTGGCCGTAGTTCCATCACCGGTGGAAACCTCGCAGTCTACAATATAGGAATCCGATGCAATCCCGGCGATTCCTCCAGCATAGATGACATCCACGCCTCCGGCTGCGTCAATCATGACCTTTTCGCAGATGGCATTTTCAATGACCGTACCGCTGATCTCTCCTGCAATTCCTCCGGAAATGCCAGTAGAACGGATATAGGCGTTTTTTACAGTGACATTCCGGATATCGGAATCCTTTGCATACCCGGCCACCACTCCGATCCGGTCCTTTCCCCGGATCTCACTGCTGTCCGGGATAATGGTCACATCGTGGATCTGGGCATCTTCTACTGCTCCAAAGAGTCCCACGTTGTTATAACCGGCAAAGGAAGCGAGTTTTAAGTTTCTGATGGTATAACCATTTCCGTTAAAATATCCGCCAAAGGGGTAAGGAACTTCCCCGGCACTTTCCGATGAATCCCGATAAAAGCCTATGGGAATCCAGTCCACTCCCTGTAAATCAATGTTTCCGCCCAGGGCAAAGTAACATCCGGAATAATCCCCGGTATAATGCGATCCTTCCGCCTCCGGGACCGTCATGCCCATGGCTGCCAGCTCCGATAGACCCATAAGCTGCTCCCGGTTCTTGATCACATAGGGGCGCGCCTCTGTCCCTTCTCCCTGGCTTCCATTTAAGAATTCAAAGCTTGTCTTCCCGGACCAGGCATCCCAGATATCTCCCAGGGAACTGGAAAAGGATGTTACACCCATCTTGGCAGCCGGGGGAGCTGCCGTTGGAAGTTCTTTTGGCATTTCCTCCGCATCGGAAGGTGTTGCTTTTTGGGGAACCTCCTCTTCCAATTCCGCTTCCGGTTCCAGATCGGTTTCTGTCTCTTTAGCAGCTTCCTCCTCCGGATCAGTACCGTCTTCCCGGCTGGCCTCAGAAGGTGTTGCCAGGCTTACCGGCTTTTCCTGGTCTTCCTGGGACTCTCCATGATACCCATACGCTATCCCAGCCGGTGCCGCCGATGTGATTACCAGGGCGGCACACAAAGCGTATGCCGTCCCTCTGATTAGTTTTCTTCTCATTCTTTCTCCTCTGTTTCAATGTTCTCATACTGCACCATGGCAATGACTTGATCAGTCCAGATAACCTGTTGCAAGGTTTCTGCTACCTGAACACACATGACCCATAAAAGCGACTCTGATATCACCAGGAGGGTACACAATACACATGCTGCGTCTTTGCTTCCTTTTCTCATTCTCTCTCCCTTTATTGAATCCAGGCTCCGTTTTCATCTACCAGGTATCCATCTGGAGTTTTTTCACCCTGGAATAACGCTCCATAAGGTCTGTCCAACACCCCTAACGGGCTATCCAGTACATCAGGATCAACTTCCCAGCCTTGATCATTGCCTCCATAATAGGTCTGACGTTTATTTTCTGGAGTAAAAAAGTACCACTTATTATCAATATACTGCCATCCTGTAAGCATTTTTGTAGTACTCGGATCGAAGAAATATCTCTTTTTGTCCATTGGCTCATAGTTCCAGCCGATTAATGCAGCACCAAATTTGTCTCCTGGTTCCTTATTAAGTTTATACCAGGTCCTTTCTCCCTCTAAATACCAGTCATAGTTTAATTTGCCATCAGGATTGACATGATACCAGTCTTCACCATCTCCAATCCACTCATCCCTTGCTGGCGTACCATCCGGCTTGTTATAGGAAACATCATAAGGATTATCCGGATTTACCACGAATGTCCCTCCGCTATCCGGAACCTCTGGTTTTGCTTTGCTGTCAATTGGAGGTGAAACAGGACTTGTTTTTATCGTTTCCTTTTCGTTATCCTCTCCAGAATCATCTAAGGGTTTCGGATTAGGCTCTGTCGACTTTGGTTTGGTTGGCTCTGTCGGCTCTTCTGGAGTTTCCCAGCGGGCATATATTGTTACATCATTTGCAGGCATGGTATTTCCTGTTTCCAAATATTGGTTTCCTCCTGCCTGGGCCGTATACCAACCTACTAAGATGTATCCCGGATAGCTGATTGCATTCTTGCCATCTGCAAGGATCTGATCTATGGAATCTCGGTATGAAATGGTAAATTCCTTTACTTCTTCCCCTTCCATTGTTCCGCCGTTTCCATCTAAAATCAGCTTATAGGTATTAATCAAATACTGAGCGGATATGACTGTATGATCCTGAATGTTGGAAGAAGGCTTGTCCCAGCCGATGAAGGTATATCCGGGTCTGGTCGGGGCTGCCGGTGGTGTTGCATTTCCTCCAATGACAATCTCCTGCTTATCAACTTCTCTGCCAGCCCAGTCTTGATAAATCACCTGACTGGAGCTGCGGCCCCAGTGAGCATATACGGTCACGTTACTGTTCGGCATCGTGTTTCCGCTGTCAGAATACTTGCTTCCACCGATTGATGCTGTGTACCACCCACCAAAGGTATAAAACTTTCGGCTGGCTTTTTCTGCTCCATCTGTAAGAACCTGATCAAAGGATTCTCCATAAGCAACTGCCTGGTTTGCAATAGGATTTTCACCTATCATTCCGCCGTTTCCGTTCAGGGTAAGCGTATATCCATTTTTGCTATACTGAGCGGAAATAACCGTGTGATCGTGAATGTTATCAGAGGGTTTGTCCCAGCCGGTGAAGGTATATCCTGATCTGGCCGGAGCTGTCGGCGCTACTGCATCCGCTCCGATGGCCACCACCTGGGTTTTCAACACATTTCCATTCCAGTCTTGATAAGTAACCAGGCTGGAGCTGCGCATCCACTGTGCATACAGGGTAAGGTCAGAGTTTGACATTGTATTTCCTGTTTCCGGATACTGGCTTCCTCCTATTGGTGCTGTAAACCAACCAGCAAAGGTATAATAGGTACGGGCAGCGCTGTTCTTTCCATCGGCTAAAGCCTGATCAAAGGATTCCCCAAAGGAAAAGCCCTGTTCCATGCTTGTATGTCCCTCCAGTGTTCCTCCATTTCCGTCCAAGGTCAGCTTGTAGCCATTTATGCTGTACTGAGCCGTAATAACCGTGTGAGTCTGAATGTTTATAGAGGGCTGATCCCAGCCAGTAAAGGTATATCCCGATCTGATAGGATTAACCGGAGGTGTTGCATCCGCTCCAATGGCTACTACCTGGGTTTTCAGCACATTTCCATTCCAGTCTTGATAAGTAACCAGACTGGAATTATGAGTCCAGTGTGCATATACGGTCACGTTGGAATCCGGCATGGTATTTCCTGTTTCTGAATACGGGCTTCCTCCTATCGGTAATGTATACCAGCCAGCAAAGGTGTAATAGGTACGGGCAGCACCGTTTTTTCCATTGGTCAGGATCTGATCAAACGATTCGCCGTAGGAAATTTCATGCTCCTTGCTTAATTCTCCCTCCAGGGTTCCTCCGTTTCCGTATAAGGTCAGCTTGTAATTATTTTTACTGTACTGAGCGGTAATGACCAGGTGATCCTGGATATTGGTAGAGGACTGATCCCAGCCGGTGAAGGTATATCCTGGTCTGGCCGGGTCTGCCGGTGGTGTTGCATCCGCTCCAATAGCTACCTCCTGAGTCTTTAATATATTTCCATTCCAACCTTTATAAGTGACCAGGCTTGAAGTTCGGGTCCAATGAGCATACAGAGTCATATTTGTATCGGGCATCGTATTTCCTGTTTCCGGATACTGGCTTCCTCCTATTGGTGCCGTATACCAACCAGCAAAGGTATAATAGGTACGGGCAGCACTATTTTTTCCGTCTGTAAGAGCCTGATCAAAGGACTCTCCATAAGAAAAGCCGTGCTCTTTGCTTGCTTCTCCCTCCAGGGTTCCTCCATTTCCGTCCAAGGTCAGCTTGTAACCATTTACGCTGTATTGAGCCGTAATAACCGTATGATTTTGAATATTGGCAGAGGACTGATCCCAGCCAGTAAAGGTAAATCCCGGTCTGCTTGGGTCTGTCGGTGGTTCTGCATCAGCTCCTATGGCTACCTCCTGAGTCTTTAATACCCCACCATTCCAATTTTTATAAGTGACAAGGCTGGAGCTGCGCATCCAATGAGCATAAATAGTCAGGTTGGCATCCGGCATGATATTACCTGTTTCCGGATACTGACTTCCTCCTATTGGTTCTGTAAACCAACCAACAAAGGTATGGTACTGCCGGGAAGCACTGTCTGCCCCATCTGTCAGAACCTGATCAAAGGAGCTTTCATAAGAAATATTTTTTGCATCGGAACTTTTACCGTCAATCAGGCCACCATTTCCATCAAGAGTTAAAGAATAGCTGTTAACTTCGTATCTGGCCGTAATGATCGTGTGATCCTGGATTCCGGTGGAATTTGTATCCCAGCCGATAAATGTGTAACCTTTCTTTTCAGGAGCCTCCGGAGGGGTGGCACTCTCTCCGTTTCGCACTTCCTGGGTTATTATGATGTTCCCGTCTGCATCCTTATAGGTAACTAGGCTGGAGCTGCGTATCCAGTGAGCATATACAGTCAGACTGGAATCCGGCATGGTGTTTCCTGTTTCCGGATACTCGCTTCCTCCTAACGGTGCTGTATACCAACCAGCAAAGGTATGGTACTGCCGGGAAGCACTGTCCGCTCCATCTGCCAGTGCCTGATCAAAGGAGCTTTCATAGGAAATGTTTCTTACTTCAGAACTTTTACCGTCTATCAAGCCACCATTTCCATCAAGAGTTAAAGAATAGCTGTTAACTTCGTATCTGGCCGTAATGGTCGTGTGATCCTGGATTCCAGTGGAATTTTTATCCCAGCCAATAAAGGTATAGCCTTTTTTAATCGGGGCCTCCGGAGGGGTGGCACTCTCTCCGATTCGTACCTCCTGGGTTTTTATAATATTGCCGTCTGCATCCCAAAAAGTAACAAGGCTGGAAGTACGTGTCCAGCGAGCATATACGGTTACATTGGAATCCGGCATGGTATTTCCGACCATCGGATATTTACTTCCGCCTACTAAAGCTGTGTACCAACCATCAAACGAATGATACTGCCTGATAATCAAATCTTTCCCGTCTGTCAACGCCTGATCGAAGGAAGTACCGTATGAAAGAATATGTTCTTTACTGGTTTCTCCTTCCAGTAGCCCTCCATTTCCATCCAGAGTCAGCTTATAGCTATTTATTGTGTAATGGGCTGTGATAACGGTATGATCTTCTATGTTTTCAGATGGTTGACTCCATCCGGTAAATGTGTAGCCCAGCCGGTCCGGGGCTTCGGGCGGCGTAGCATCCGCTCCTATGGCCACTACCTGGGTCTTTAATGTGTCTCCGTTCCAGTCTTTATAGGTGACAAGGCTGGAGCTTCGGGTCCACTGAGCGTATATAGTCAAGTTAGAGTCAGGCATAGTATTTCCTGCTTCCGGATACTTGCTTCCTCCCACCGGAGCTGTGTACCAGCCCGCAAAGGTGTAATAAGTCCTGGATACTTCAGCAGCTCCATCTAATAACACTTGATCTATGGATTCGCCGGGTTCAAAAAGCTGATCCTTTGTTGCGTTTCCAACGAATAATCCTCCATTACCGTCAAGTGTCAAAACTGATGTCTCCTTTTCCCATATGCAATACAAAGAAGTAGGTACATTTTCGGGAATAATATCGTCAACCGTAAAAACTCGGCCACTCCCATCCCTATTCTCTGCAAAGCCAACCATTCTCCGGCCTTTTTTTTCGATTTTACTAATATTAGCTATAGATGTATTATCACCAAATATCAATAAATGGCCTAAGCTTACATTTCCGGCTGAATCTCCAGTGATTGGATCTCCTGGAACATTCCAGTATATATAAGTAGTGGTGTAATTTTGAACAAATTGGGGGTATAGAGTTATATCGCTCGTTGGTTTTACTGATGAATTTAATGCCGTCTTGAATTCCGGGTCCGTATAATAACTTGTAAATCTATAGCCTGGACGCCTTAAACTATTTTTAATTTCTGCACTATTTGCCTGCCCCCAAATTGATGCATCGGCTCTGATAGGAATGGTATATGTACTTTCATCATTTATCGTTCCTCCCCCATTGCCAGCATCAATGGTTAAGTTCCATAACTTTACATATTGGGCCATTGTTGTTATGTCGGCTGTGATTGACGATATGCTAGGAAGCCATCCTGTAAAAATATAACCATCTCTTTTTGGAACTTCTGGCGCAACAAGATTTGCATTATCATATTGCCCGACCACAACATTTGCCAATGTAAAATAATCATAATTTCTAAATCTTACAGTAAACGGCTTTTTCCATATAGGATATAAACTTATTGGAAATGTCATATTATCATTGGTTAGTGGTGAAATCGAAGAACCTGCATATTCTCCTAACCTAAAACCAAAAATCTTTTTTGATTCCGTGTTTGTCATGGATTGCTCTAAACTTTCAAGAAATCCATTGGCCTGTTCCACTGCTTCATCAATGTTTTCATAATTTAACCTTAAATATTTAAATTCACTTAAATCATTGCCTTCAAATCTTCCGTAATAAGTCCTGTATACATATATGGCATCATCAAATTTTTTGTATTGTGCTGTAAAAGTTTCGCTATTATAAAATTCTGTATTTTCGCTTACCTCTTTATCCCATCCAATAAATTCATACCCATATCTTTCAGGATTCGGTGGTATTACAGCTTTATTGCCATCTTCTATTTCCTGATCGCTTATGATCGAATTATTCCAGTCTAAAAATTTTACTTTATTCCAAAGTTTAGTGTATTCTGGAGATATAAAATAAACATTTTCATTAGATAGACCTCCAGACATAGATGTTGTTCCAGGATTCTCTATCTTATAATCAATTGGAACACTTTCTTCAGTACCGTCATGGTACTGAATTGTCCATCCACTTAAAACATGGCCCTCTTTATTTTCATACCATTGTCTATAACTATATAAATCTATAGACCCTCCAGGAGATTTATATGTAAGCGCATATTGGTAGGGTTTTTGATCTTTGGGATCGTAGGTTCCACCTAAAGATTTTGTTCCATTTGATATGCTTGATCTATCTACTTTTATTGCTGTTGAAATTATGGTTCTATATTCATAAGGTCTCCAAATTGCATAATAACTATTTTCATGATCATCACCAATATCTTTTTTGTATCCAGGAGCATAAATAGGCATGGATGGACTATTTACCCCAGCTATACTATGTATCATTAAGCCTCCGGTAGATTGAGTCGGATTATAATTATTAGTTTGCCCTACAATTTGTTCCATCCACCCCAAAAAATTAGACCTATTTGGAAAATAAGTTTCATTTGTTTTTGGATCTTTATAATGCGTTGCGCTATCTGAAACTGCAGTAAAAGTATATATAGAACCTTCCTTTACAGTTTCTTTTTTACTTGGATATGCGTTAGCAGCGACTCCTGGAATACGATAATGAAAATTAAAATTTAGATTGTCGCCTAAAGCCATTGGCATAATAGACATAAATAATGGCAAACGTATATTGCCATCTTTACCAGAATCTTTCCAACCCAATTCTGAATTTAATTCATTTTTAGCCTTTCCATAGAACATGTAATATTCTACTTTTATAGGTTCTTTTAAATCATCTTCATCTTCAAATTCCATTTCTTCAGAATATTCTTCATATTCTATCTGATTTCCCGAAACAAGCCAAATATCATACTCGGATAAATCCCAGTTCGTAAATTGCAATTTTTCCTTATTTTTGATATCTATCTGATACTGTAATTCAAGCTCTTCCCAATTTTCATAGCTTGGGTCTTGGCTTTCCCATATGTAAGGTGCAAGATCGTAATATTCATCATCTAAGTTTATGGAGATAAATTCTTCTTTTACAATTCCATCTTTGTCAGCTTCATACCAGAGAGGAAATTCAGCCTCCCCATTGGTATAGCCAAAGTCCCTATAATGCTCATTACCGTACCTATCCTCAAATTTCCAGAACTTTCTACCGGATACAGAGGCCCTTTTATAATATTCCGGAATTTCATCTGGTTCTTCCCTTACAAATTCCTTTTCTGCTTCAGAAGGCGTTGATTTTTCTTCCGGAGGCTCTGCTTCAGAAGGCGTTGCCTTTTCATCGGGACGTACAGCCTCGGAGGGCGTTGCTGCATATTCTTCAGACATAACTGTGGGATAAGTCTCCCAGGCTCCTGCCGCCGGCGGTGCATACCCTATGGAGGTTGCCACAATAACAACTGCAAGCAATGAGCTGATGATCCTTTTTACTTTTTTCATGTTCCTTTTAATTATTTTCATCTTTAACCTTTAACCTCCCTGGGGTATTGCCATCACTGGCCGGATTCCCATACTCATATCGCCTACATTCACCGGCTGGATATTCCCGTTTACGAGGCTGACACTGTAAATCCCATCCCCATACCATAAATCATCCAATCCATTATCCTGTGGCGTCCGCAAATAATATCCTTTTGAATATGCAGAAAGCTGCGATTCCGGATTATTTGTTTCACTCCCATTAAACTTCCAAAGGTAGTCCCTGTATTCAAGGGCCTCATCCACTGACAGAATAAAAACCCTGTCCTGGAGAAGCTGAAAACCACGGTCAAATCCGATCAGATCATTTTCATTGAGTTGTTCATACATTCCTTTTCCCGTTACTCCCTGGAAAGACCTTGTAACTCCTATGTAAGTCTCATGGACAAAGTCAGCATCGGCCTGATCCGTAAGCCATTGACGTACTTTGGAATGCTTATAATTATTATTAGGACCAAAATTCATTTTCTTTTCCGGCCCCTCAACATCAGACCGGATTACGCTGTCACAAAGAAACAGTGCCGTTTTCTGGCTATTTCCCATGACATCCTCATAATCATCATCAATGCAGCGGAATAAGTAAATCCCGCCTCCTATGGTTCGGGCCACCACATCACCAATGCTGTAATGCACTGTCTCTTGTACCTCTTTTACCGGTTCATAGCAGATATCGCAAACACCATCATGATCTCCATCCTTATGCCCCGTCACCGGAAGAATGATGGTTTCTTCTTTCCCGCATTTAAGGCACTTTACAGTTTTATGACCGCTTTCCGCACACCCTGCACTTACTTCATCCGTAACCTCATAATCATGGCTGCAAGTGCTTTCCTCATATGTTTTTTCAAATCCTATCCGCAAAACCACGTAGGGAGCGCCCAGTATAGTAAACTCCTCCCGAACCAGCTCCGATATATTCCGGATATCAGGAAATGTCTGGCTCAAAATCAGGGAATTGGGCACGTGTCCTTTTGCAATCAAGTAAATTTCCTGGCGTCCTGTTCCATCAGCCATAGAAGCCATGTTAAGAAGCCTTTCATTGCTTTCCTGAATATTTTCTGTAATAATTTGATGATAGGACGACCAATCACCAGTGATTTTAAAATCTGATTCCCGGATAATATCCAGCCAGCTATTTAATTTATTTCTGGCTTCCTGATCCGGATCAGCCTCTTCCGGCAAACGCTCTCCTCTCTTAAATTTAATATAATACTTTTGCACCCCACTACCGTTTACGATCACACTCCATGGGCTGGAAACAAGAGCATGATAATAATACCGATCCGCACCCAGAATCGTTTCCGGAAAATTAATTAAAAGTTCCTTTCCCTCTTCCGTCTTCCCTTTCTGCGGCTTTAATATTTCATGTCTGGGATTACCTTCTTCCACAAAGTATAAATTCCAATCTACTTTGCAAGCCTCAGACGGAGAAGCCGGAATCATTTTCTCATAATAAACACTGATAACCATATTATTAGAAGATAACCAAAATTCCCCTTTCTGCCCGCCACACAGTTGATACCCCTCAATATCAGGCCATTTGACTACAACGCTTTCTCCTTTTACCCCCACCCCTGCCGCCAATTGAAGCACTACCCTATCAACAATATCCACATACCTGACCGTATACTCACACTCCTCTTTCTGAACCTCTGACTCTTCCCCTTCTCCCAAAGTTTCCTCAGGCTCCCCCTCCGGTATCTGCCCCCCTGTTTCAGAATTTCCTCCCCCACTATCACCCCCAGGCCTTTTTCCTCCCCCGCCAGCCCCAGTTCGCTTCCCGCCTCCTCCTGAAGCCTTTTTCGAAGCAGACATTTCTCCCTGAAGAGAAACCGTCCGAATCCCTTTTCCATAAACCTCAACAACACCATCGTCCTGAAACCAGGCCCCCGAATCATTCACCAAAAAACCATCTGGAGTAACCCCATTCCGATACATAGCCCCTTCCGGATAATCAACTCCCGCTCCTTCCGCCAAATAATAACACCGCCCATCAATCCACTGCCACCCCGCCATCATCCGTCCATATGAACCACCAACATCAGGATTTAAAAAATACCAATACCCACCGGACCATACCCATCCGCTGACTGCCAGACCCCTTTCATCAAAAAAATACCAGCCCCCTTCATCCTTACTCCACCTTCCTCCCTCTTGCATAACCTCTCCACTTCCTTCTATAACCAGCAAATGAAACATCAATGCCGCGCACATAAAAATGCGCCATACTCCCTTGACCTTATATAAAGTCCCTTTCATTTCCAAACTCCCTTCTTCTTTCGAAACATCTTCACTCCCCCGCTAATGAGTAAAGCCAGCAAAGTTACAATCAATAAAACTGATATCGTTACCACAACGCTGTCCCGAATTATCAGCCATTTTCCCTTTTTCTCCTTATCTCCCAAAGAGAAATCTCCCGGCTCCATATTATCCTCCTCTGCCACTCCCCAGCCATCTGTCACCGAATCAAATCCCCTGTAAACAGCGACGCACTTAATCCCTTCCGTCTCCCGGAACAAAGCTTCCCCTCCATAAATCACATGATACTCAGACACTTTCTTTTCCCCTGTAACCAAAGCATCCCTGCAAATAACCCCTCTCTCATCAGAATAAGGCTCCCCCTGCCACACGAAGTCAAGAATCCGGTATCGCTCCGGGTCCGCCCCAATCTCTGCCAAAAGCTCCCTGCTGCAATCTTTAAGTTCCGGCTTGCTGCCGTTAAATGGAATCTTCTTTTCCCCCAGCCAATAATAATCCGCATCATAAGAATGAAACACCGCCGTAAAACGAAAGTCAGCAATCCACCTCTCCCCCTTCTGACTTATCCGCAGAATTGGATATTCCTCCCGAACCTGCCTTCCCCCGGCATCATCCCGTAAATCAATAACCGCCTTCCTGGGAATCTGATCCTCCCATTCCACCTCCTCATAAACTACCGTCCTCTCCACCATTTCCAGGCGCTCCGGAATCATATAAGACTCCAGTCTCCACTCCTTAAGCCAATACTGTTTCCCTTCCTGGTCCACATACTCCCCCGGCGGCACATATCCTTCCCTCTCATCCGGCGGGATTTCCGTTTCTACAACCACCTCTCTTTTATCACCTGCCCCATCCACACTTCTCTCAGCCTCTGCCGCCATAATCCCATCACCCCAATACATCCCCTGCCCGGCAGAGAAAATCAAGGCAATAAAAACCACAGCAAACACAGGCAGCTTCCGCTTCCTTTGCCTCATAACACCCTCCTCAATCTCAGGAATTACAAATATAAAGCAAACACAATCGTCTATTTGCTTATTTCAAAATAATGGAATAATTAAAAGAACTTAAAGAATTGAAACAATAAAAACACAAGAAACTACAGATATAAATATCAAAAATACTTATAAACAATTAATTTAAAAATGGGATAATTTTGAACTTAAAAACTATAAAAAAGAATTTCCAAGATAATCCCGCAGAAGAAATCTGCAAGACAAAAGATAAAATCGTTGCAATGAGTATACCTGATTTTTCCAAAATAATCAATAGCCTTTTCCCAATCCACCCAATAAATCCCCTTATCAGGCCAAAACCCTCCCCAGCCGCGCCGCCGGGAAGGGTTTACCATGTCCAATCCTAATTCTCCTCTTTGCCCTGTTCCACTGTCTGAACCAGTTCAATAAAAGCTTTCATCTCCCTGCTGACCCATTTATCCTTATGATAAACGACCTGTCTCCAGTTCTGCAAATGAAAATCCTCCACATCCAGAACCGCCAGAGTCCCCTCAGCCACATCTTTCCCCACAGTAAATTCCGGGAGAAAAGAGATTCCCGCGTTATTGCGAAGCAGCTTAATAATAAATTCCGTACTCCCGATTTCCAGAAAGGGATACACCTTTTTCCCCTTTGCCGCCAGATACTGCTCCAGACTGAACCGGTAGCTGGCATCCTTTTCCGTGAGGATCATCGGCTGTCCAATGACCTGATCCAGCTTAAGCCCTCTCACCCCTGCACAAGGATGCTCCCCGGAGGCGGTAAAAACAATATTCTCCGGCTCTTCCAGCACCTTGATCCACTTTGTATCGTAAATCTGCTGATCAAGAAAATAAACCACATCAACGGTATTTTCCTCCATCATAGCAAGAAGCTCTCCCGGAGAATCAATGACCATGCTCACATTAACCCTTGGATAAAGCCTGTGAAACTCTTGTATCAAAGAAGGAAACAAGGAAGCACAGATGGATTCAATGGTTCCAATCACCAGCTTTCCTGTAAGCTGGTCTGACTCAGATAAAATGTTTTTCACATGATCCACATCACCAAGAATTTCCGAAGCATACTGGTAAAAAACCTCACCTGCATGGGTCAGGGTGGTCTGTTTCCCGATCCGGTCAAACAAATGAACCTTCAACTCCCGTTCCAGTTGTTTGATCTGTATGGTAACCGCTGCCTGAGAATATCCCAGCTTCCCCGCTGCCTTACAAAAGCTCTTTAAATTTGCCACCTCTAAAAATGTTTTGATCTCCCGAAGCTCCATCCCGCCTTCCTCCTTTCTATCATTTAAAAATTTTAAACATTATCATAAAAACATTAAATTTTACATGCATATGCTTTTATGGTACATTAAAAATACTTATAAATCAATGACATTTTAAAATCCCCTTCAAAAGATCAATGGCATTTAGAAAGGATATGACCTCATCATGGAAAAAACAAGCCAGAAATACAACACTTACGTGCAGATTTTAAAAGAAGAGCTTCTTCCCGCCATGGGCTGTACCGAACCCATTGCTCTGGCCTATGCAGCCGCTGTTGCAAGAAATATACTGGGAGACATACCGGACAGGGTTGTGGCAGGGGCCAGCGGGAGCATCATTAAAAATGCGAAATCCGTAATCGTCCCCCAGACCGGCCATTTAAAAGGAATTCCCGCCGCAGTGACAGCCGGAATCATTGCAGGGGACCCGGAAAAGAAACTGGAAGTCATTGCAAATGCCTCACCCCGGCAGATTGAACAGATGAAGCATTTCCTGGAAGAAACAGAAATCACCGTAGAACATTTAAACAGCGGAATTACCTTTGATATCCTGGTCACTTTATATAAAGGCACTTCCTACAGCAAAGTGCGCATTGCAGGCCACCACACCAACATTATTCTCATTGAAAAAGACGGAAACGTATTGAAACAGCAGGAGCCAGACTTAAAAGAACAGCCCCTGGCCGGCCGGGAGCTGCTCAATATAGAAGATATCTGGGATTTCATCAATACGGTGGATATCAACGATATCAAAGAAGTTCTGGACCGTCAGATGGAATATAACTGGGCCATTGCCGAAGAAGGGCTGAAAAAAAGCTACGGAGCCAATATCGGCAAAGTACTCCTTGGAATGTCAGGAAATGACCTGGCCGTAAAAGCAAAGGCCATGGCAGCCGCAGCCTCTGATGCACGTATGAATGGATGCGAACTGCCCGTCATCATCAATTCGGGAAGCGGCAACCAGGGAATCACCGTTTCCATACCGGTTATGGTATACGCAGACGAATTAAACTCCAGTAAAGAACAGCTATACCGTGCCCTGGCCCTCTCCAATTTAACCGCAATCCACCAAAAAACTTCCTTGGGCCGCTTATCCGCCTATTGCGGAGCCGTAAATGCAGGTGCCGGAGCCGGAGCTGGCATCGCCTATCTCCTGGGCGGCAGCTATGAAGATATCGCACACACAATCGTCAACTCCCTGGCCATTGTATCAGGCATTGTATGTGACGGCGCAAAAGCTTCCTGCGCAGCAAAAATAGCTTCTTCTGTAGAAGCCGGAATTTTCGGCTATCACATGTACCGCCAGGGACAGCAGTTTTTTGATGGAGACGGCATCGTCACCAAAGGCGTGGAAGCCACGATTAAAAACGTAGGCAGGCTGGGAAAAGAGGGGATGAGAGAAACCAACGAAGAAATCATTAAAATTATGCTGGGAAAATAAAAGCTGCATATCAAAATAACAAATATCCAAATCAAAAAACAACATAAGAAAACAACAAACGAGCGATGTCCCTCCCTCTCAGGAAGCCCATCGCTCGCACTACACTACATTTCCATTATTCCCACGATCCGTCAAAACCGCAAATCATCACTTTTTACCCTTCTTCATTCAGCTTACTCAAACGCATCGCCTGATCCGCCGCAATGAGAGAATCCAAAAGCTCATGAATATCCCCATTCATAACAGCGTCAATCTTATAAAGAGTCAGCTTAATCCTATGATCCGTCACCCGTCCCTGAGGGAAGTTATAAGTCCTGATCTTTTCAGAACGGTCTCCCGTACCGATCTGGCTCCTTCTCTCCTCAGCCTCTGAGCTCTGCCTTTTCTCCAATTCGATATCATACAGCTTGGAACGAAGGAGCCTGAAAGCCTTTTCCTTATTCTGAAGCTGGGATTTCTCCGTCTGGCTGTAAATGACGATTCCCGTAGGCATATGAGTCAGACGAACAGCGGAATCCGTGGTATTTACGCACTGTCCGCCGTTTCCGGAGGCGCGCATAACATCGATTCTCACGTCCTTATCCTCAATGACCACGTCCACCTCTTCCGCCTCCGGCATAACTGCAACCGTAGCCGTAGAAGTATGAATCCTGCCGCCGCTTTCCGTTTCCGGAACGCGCTGCACACGGTGAACCCCGCTTTCATATTTCATCTTGGAATAAGCGCCCTTGCCTGTAATCATGGCAACGACTTCTTTAGAACCGCCGATTCCATTTTCATTGACACTGATCAGTTCCACCTTCCAGCGCTGTCCCTCTGCATAGTTGACATACATGCGGTACAGCTCAGAAGCAAACAAAGCAGCCTCATCGCCGCCAGCTCCGGCCCGGATTTCCAAAATAATGTTCTTATCGTCATTAGGGTCCTTAGGCAGAAGAAGAATCTTAAGCTCCTGCTCCAGCACCTCGATCTGCTTTTTGGAGCCGGATAACTCTTCCTTTACCATTTCCCGCATTTCTTCATCGCTTTCCTCTTCCAAAAGGGCCAGACTGTCCTGTACGTTCTGTTTTTCCTTCTTGTACTGGGTGTAAGCTTCAACCAGAGGCGCTAAATCCGCCTGTTCCTTCATCAGCTTGCGGAAACGGTTCTGATCCTCCGCCACAGAAGGATTGTTAAGTTCCTGCATCAGCTCCTCATAATGAATTAAAATATCATCCAATCGATCAAACATCGATAACCTCCTACTTATATAAGGTGAATTTGCCCGAAGGGCAAAGAAGCCCCATTCATATGAAAGGCTGCTCCCTGAATATCCTTCCGGGCAGAACTCAGCCCGCAGTATTCTTTCTTAAGTACTCCTGCCAATAAACAATATCTACGAGACTGCACACACCACACGGTCCAGGCCCGCTGCATCCTTTATCACACGGATTTCGCCAAATCCCTGATTCTTTAAAAGCCCACTCACCGGCTCTCCCTGGTCGTAGCCAATTTCAAAATAAACCGCCCCGCCGGGATTTAAATATTGTCCGCACTCTGCCGCCAGCCTTCTGTAAAAATACAGCCCATCTTCCTTACCGTCAAGAGCCAGCATCGGTTCATGGTCCTTCACCTCCGGCTCCAGCCCCCTGATCACCTCAGTCGGGATATAGGGCGGATTTGACACGATCACATCAAACTTCCGGCCTTTGTCCAGTGCAGAAAACAAATCGCTCTCCACCAGCTCAATCCTGTCTTTTCCCGCAAGCCTGTCTGCATTCCTCCCCGCCACCTTAAGGGCTTCCGAAGAAATGTCAACCGCCGTCACACAGTCAAAGTCTCCAAGCACGGCCAAACTGACTGCAATACAGCCGCTTCCGGTACACATATCCAGCACTCTGATTTTTTTTCCCTTATGCTCCTTCAAAACCAGTTCCACAAGGGTTTCCGTATCCTGTCTGGGAATCAGCACGGATTCATTGACATAAAACTCCAGCCCCATAAACTCCCGGCTTCCCGTAATCTGCTGGAGAGGAATCCGTTTTGACCGCATTTCCACCATAGACCGGTATTCTAAGGCAGCCTTCTCCGTAAACTCATCCTCCGAGAGCTTCCTGCTCCGGTCAAGGAGAAAATGGGTCATATCCGTATGAAAGGCTTCCAAAAGTAGGTATCTGGCATCGAGCTCTGCTTCGCCAATCCCCGCTTTTGAAAGCGCCGAAATTCCTTCCTCCAGCAAAAGCTGCAGCGTCACGTTCATGCCTGTTTCTCCGGAAAATTCTTCTTTAAAAACTCTCTCCAGTCAAACACAGCCTCCACGGAAGCAATGCTGACCTCGATCATATCGTCGTCAGGTTCCTTCGTGGTAAGCTCCTGCATCCACATGCCTGGACGGCTGAGTAAATTCACCAGCTTGGAATCGCTTCGTCCGGCCAGACGCAAAAACTCATAGGAAACCCCTGCGATCACCGGAATCAGCACGATTCTGCTCACAACCCTCATGGGAAGAGTCTCCACCCTGATGACCATAAAAAACAGAATGCTGATAATCATAACAATGATAAGAAAACTGGTGCCGCAGCGTTTATGTTCCTTGGAACTGTTCCTCACATTTTCCACGTTCAGTTCCAGCCCATGCTCCAGGCAGTTGATGCACTTATGCTCTGCCCCATGATACATGAACGTCCTCTGGATATCCCTCATACGGGAAACCAGCTTGATGTAAGCGATAAAAATACTGAGCCTGAGAACTCCTTCCAAAAGAGCCATCACAGTCTGTGACTTTATAAACTGCCGGAACACATTGGCAATGAACATGGGCAGCACCATAAAAATGCAGATCGCCATGATCACGGAAAATACCATGACAATGCTCATCACCGCCTTTTCCATCTTTTCTCCAAATATCCGCTCCAGAAACTTTTCAAACCTGGAAGGCTCCGGGCTTTCTTCATCATCTTCAAAAAAGCTGGCGGAAAACGTCAGCGACCTCATTCCTAAAATCATGGAATCCGCAAAGCTGAAAACTCCTCTGATGAAAGGAAGGGAAAATAACTTCACCCGTTCTCCCATGCTGACATACGTATCCTTTTTCACCTCAATGACTCCATCCGGCTTGCGGACAGCAGTGGCATACTCATCCCCGTTTTTCATCATAACGCCTTCGATCACGGCCTGGCCGCCAATTCCTGAATACTTCATACGCCTTCCTCCTTTCTATTTTTAATCCAAAAAAGGCTGAGCTAAAGTGTTTCCACCAAACTCAACCTTTTCTTTGCTCCTGATATAATAAGGATGTCTGGTACGCCTTGCGGCAGCCAGACGGCTGATTCCCTGATTCAGACCGTACTTTGTCTTCCTTAAGAAAATTATGCCTCAGCCTTAACGCCATATTTACGATTGAATTTATCAATACGTCCACGAGCAGCAGCAGCTTTCTGCTGACCTGTGTAGAATGAATGGCACTTAGAACAGATTTCCACATGGATATCTTCCTTTGTAGAACCTGTTACGAATTCATTCCCGCAGTTGCAGGTAACCTTTGCCTGGTAGTAATTTGGATGGATTCCCTCTCTCATGACTTTCACCTCGCATACTCTGATTTCTATTTTTCCAATCGACGGTATTGAAACCGCAAACCGATTTTGTCTAATAAACAGCTTGTATAGTATAACATAGAATATTTTTTAATGCAAGCACTTATTTTTTATAAATGAAGGGCTCTAAATCCCCGTCTTCTTAATAGAATCGCATCTTCTTAGAGCCTTCCACAAACTCCCGGTTGTTTCTGGTTCTTGCAAACAAATCCAGTATTTTTTCTACTGCATCCTCCGGTTTTAAGCTGCCTGTGGCCTTTCTCACGATTTCAACCGCTTCCGATTCTTCTCTCGTAAGAAGCAGGTCATCCCTTCTGGTGCTGGATTTTAAGATGTCAATGGCAGGGAAAATCCGCTTCTCAGACAGTTTCCTGTCAAGAACCACCTCCATGTTTCCGGTGCCCTTAAACTCCTCGTAAATGACGTCATCCATACGGCTTCCCGTATCCACAAGAGCCGTCGCCAGAATAGTCAGACTTCCCGCCTCTCTCATATTTCTGGCAGCGCCGAAAAAGCGTTTAGGCATATGAAGGGCAGCCGGGTCCAGACCGCCGGACAGGGTGCGTCCGCTTGGCGCTACCGTCAAGTTGTAAGCCCTGGCCAGACGGGTGATGCTGTCTAAAAGGATGACCACATCCCTTCCGTGCTCCACAAGCCGCTTTGCCCGTTCAATCACCATCTCAGACACCCTCTTATGGCGGTCCGGAAGCTCATCAAAGGTGGAATAAAGGACTTCCACGTTATTTCCCACAATGGATTCCTTGATATCCGTAACCTCCTCAGGCCGCTCATCGATCAGAAGGATCATCAGATGAACCTCCGGATGGTTGATGGTGATGGCCTTTGCCACGTCCTTAAGAAGAGTGGTCTTACCTGCCTTTGGCGGGGATACGATCATACCCCTCTGCCCCTTACCGATGGGAGCTAAAAGGTCTAAAACCCGCATAGCCATGGTGCTTCTTCCTCCCGCCGACTCCATATGAAGCCGTTTATCCGGGAATATGGGGGTCATGTTTTCAAAATTGGGACGGCGCTCTGCAACGCTCGCAGGATAGCCGTTAATATTCTTCACGTAGAGCAGAGCGGCAAACTTCTCTGTCGGCGCTTTCACTCTGCGGCTTCCGTGGATGATATCCCCTGTTTTCATATTAAAGCGGCGAATCTGGGAAGGCGCCACATAGACGTCATTTTCACCAGGAAGATAATTTTCACAGCGGATGAAGCCAAAGCCGTCAGGCATGACCTCTAATATGCCGTGGGCCTCTATGCCGCTGTCTAACTCCTGCAGCTCAGGGCTGGGCTGAAAATCAGGCCTCGTCTCCTCCGGCACGTGCTCCTGGCGCACTTCACTTCTGACAGGGGCCTCTGTATTATTTCCCGGTGCCGGGCGGTAGCTTACGGACCTGGGCTGCTCCGGCTGCCTGTAGGAACGGACAACCGTCTTTCTCTGCCCTCCCCCTGCCGAAACGGCCTGCTGGTCCACAGTCGCAGGCGCGGCTGCCGGCCTGACCGGTTCTGACTGAACCGGTTCTGACTGGATTGGCTCCGGTTGTATCAGGTCCGGCTGGATCAATTCTGCCTGAACCGGCGCTGTCAAAGAGGCCTTTGCCTCTTCCTGTTCACAGAGCAAATCTATAATTTCAGCTTTCCGCATAACGCTGCATCCCTTGATTCCCTGAGCCTTTGCAAGCTCCTTCAATTCCGTCAGCGGCAATGTTTGTAATTTTTCACGCATATAATTCTCCTTCTGAATTTTTATAAGGAAGTCCGATTGTTAAAAAAATATCGGCTGCCTGATTTCCATAAAAAATCAAGCCAATGTTTTGCAAGTTTGGGAATGACCTACGATAGAATATCGCAAACAGATGGCCGGAAATGATTCCGGCCCAAATCACGCTAAATCAGGTCGTATGATACGCTCATTATATACCTTAACAGGAAAAAAGAAAAGTCATTTTTTCAGAAAACTCAAGTGTTCTTTTATTTTTTTCTCATAGCCATTTTCCGTAGGGCGGTAAAAAGAGGCGTCCTCCATGCCATCGGGAAGGTACTGCTGCCTGACATAATGGTTTGGATAGTCATGGGCGTAAAGATAACCCTGTCCATGGCCCAGCTTTCCCGCTCCCTTGTAATGGGAATCCTGCAGATGAACGGGCACAGGCATGGTCTTCTGGCTTTCCACCGCATGAAGCGCTTCAAATACAGCGTTACAGGCCGCATTGCTCTTAGGGGCTGACGCCACATAGGTGACCGCCTGGGACAGAATGATCTGAGCTTCCGGAAGCCCGATTCTCTCTGCAGCCTGGGCAGCCGATACCGCCACCACAAGAGCCTGAGGGTCCGCATTTCCCACATCCTCAGAAGCACATATCATAATTCTTCTCGCTATAAATTTGATATCCTCTCCCGCATAGATCATCCGGGCCAGATAATATACGGCTGCATCGGGGTCTGACCCCCTCATGCTCTTAATAAAGGCAGATATGGTATCATAGTGGTTGTCGCCCGCCTTATCGTAGCGGATCGCCCTCTTTTGAATGCATTCCTGGGCCACATCCATATTAATATGAATTTTTCCGTCTGATGTGTCCCGTTCTGTCGTCATGACGCCAAGCTCCACCGCATTTAAAGCGGCTCTGGCATCTCCGTTTGCCACGTCAGCTAAAAAATCCATGGCATCCTCATCAATGACAGCCTGATAAGAGCCCATCCCCTTTTCCCTGTCATAAACAGCCCGGCGGATCAGCTCCCTGATATCGTCTTTTTCCAGGGTTTTCAGTTCAAAAATCCGGGACCTGGAAAGAAGAGCCCCGTTTACCTCAAAATAAGGATTTTCCGTGGTAGCGCCGATGAGGATAACCGTCCCATCCTCAACAAAAGGAAGGAGGTAATCCTGCTGCCCCTTGTTAAAACGGTGAATCTCATCCACAAACAGGATGGTCTTTTTCCCGTACATCCCCAGGGCATCCTTGGCTTCCTTTATGATCTCTTCCATGTCCTTTTTCCCGGCCACAGTCGCATTTAACTGCTTAAAATCCGCGCTGGTGGTATTGGCGATGACCCTGGCCAACGTGGTCTTTCCCGTCCCCGGAGGCCCGTAAAAGATCACTGACCCCAGCTTGTCCGCCTTAATGGCCCGGTAGAGCAGCTTATCCTTTCCGATGATATGCTGCTGCCCCACCACCTCATCAAGGGTGGAGGGCCGGAGCCTGGAGGCAAGAGGGGACTCCTTTTCCATGGTGTTTTCCCTCATATAATCAAATAAATCCATGTGCTTTCTCCTGTAATCCTAAAATCCTTTATACTTCCTCCGGATACTTTAAATCCCAGTCATTCCGGATTTTTGTCATAATTCTCATCACATCTTGCGAGTATTCCAGGTGCATTTCATCCGCTTCCCCGGACACCGCTCTCTCCATATCCAGAATTTCATACAGCAGGGCGTCGTCCGTATTTCCTTCCTCAATCACTTCCCGGCTGTTATCCTCCGTATAAGTGATCACCGCCTGATGAGCCCTGGGATATTCGTAAATTTCAATATACCCCTTATCAAAAGCCACCATTCCACGCTTGGGCTGCTTTGCCCTGAGAGAAAGGGATATGGAAGCCATTTCCTGACATTCATTCATCAAAAGGATTCCCGCCTGTTCATCGACACCGGTTGGCGCAAACTTCACCTGGGAGGTGATCTGATCCGGAGCCTCTGTCATAAACCATCTCACAAAAGAAATGGCATAGACTCCGATATCCAACAGGGCCCCTCCCGCGAGATTCCGGTTAAAAAACCGGTTTTTCTCATCGTATTCTTTATAGCTTCCAAAGTTCATCTGAATCAGCCGCAAAGGCCCCAACCTGCCGCTTCTTACAATCTCCCGAAGCTTCTTATAAAGAGGCATATGATAAATGGTCATCGCCTCCCCAAACACCACACGATTGTCCCTTGCGATCTGAACCGCCTCATCCAGTTCCGCAGAATTTAAGGTGACGGATTTTTCACACAGCACATGTTTCCCATTTCTCAAAGCCTCTTTGATATAGGGAATATGAGTATTATGAGGTGTGGAAATATAGATGATATCCAGGTCTTCATCCACAAACATGTCCTGAACCCGGTCATAAACCTTAGTCACGCCGTATGTCTTTGCAAAACTGACAGCCTTTTCATGGGTTCTGTTTCCCACTCCATACAGGGTCCTTCCCTGCTTTTTCATGTTTTCTGCCAACTGCTTTGCGATCTCACCGCAGCCCAGTGTTGCCCATCGGTATTCTTTCATTGCTCCCCCTCCTCCATGACTTGTGCCGAAACTGTCTCATAGGTTCATTATGAACATAACTTGTTCTTTTGTCAAGCGGAGTCCCCGCTGCCTTTCAAAATGCAAAAACCGGAACAGTTTCACACCTGCGTTCCGGTTTTTCTCCCTTACAATGAGACACAAACCGTCTTATTGCAGGACTCCAAATATATAATTCTGTTTTCAATATCGTATAATTCCTTCACAGCCTCTTCCGTAATAATGTCCTTCCCTTTTCCCACGCAATGCTTTTTGTCCTTATAAAGCAGCAGCACATTGGCATCCTCTAAAAATCCGTGATCCGGAAAATGGGTGGTCATGATGACAGTCCTTCCAAGTTTCTTAACCAGACCGCAGATGTGGGAAATAATCCTGGCCTGGTTTCCAAAGTCTAAATTGGAAACAGGCTCATCCAGAACCAGTATGGGGGTTTCCTGGGCAATGGCCCTGGCAATCAATGTGAGCTGCCTCTCCCCGCCGCTGATCCTCATGTAATCTTTGCTGCTCAAATCTCCGATTCCCAGCAGCTCTATGGCCTCTTCCACCGCCCGCTTATCTTCCGGACTGAGCCTTCCCATGCCCTGCTGATGGGGATTTCTTCCCATGGCAATGACCTCCTTCACCGTAAAGGCAAAGGGCGGAACGTGGTTTTGAGGGACATAAGCGATCTGCTTTGCCAGCTCCTTCCGGTTCCATTTATCAATGGAAATATCATTTAATGTGATATCCCCTTTCACCGGATTGAGCAGGCGAAGGGCTGACTTAAAAAACGTGGTCTTCCCCACCCCATTGGCCCCCAGCACACACCACATCTCTTTTGAGCCGATGGTAATATTGATATCTTCAATCACCGCATGGCCGTTATAGCCGCAGCTTAGATTTTTCATTTCCATTTTCATCTGTTTCACCAACTGCTTTCTCTCTTACTCATTAAAAATATAAGAAAAGGAATTCCAACCAGGGATGTGGTGATTCCCAGAGGAATTTCTATGGTCATCAGGCTGCGGCATAAATCATCCATGAGCAAAAGGTAAACAGCCCCTAAAAGCAGGGAGCCTGGAATCACGTGTTTAAAGTTAGGCCCCATGACCATTCTCGTCAGATGAGGGACGATCAGCCCGATCCATCCGATTGTCCCGGTCACCGATATGGAATAAGAGGTCAAAATAGTGGCCGAAATGGTGATGACAGCCTGCAAAAGCCTGGTGTTCACCCCCAAAGCCTTTGCCTCATCCTCCCCTAAGGAAAGGATGTTGATTTTATTGCTGCAGATTACCAGAACCCCGATGCATACGGAAAACGGCACCACCATGCCCAGGACATCCCGGTAAGTGGCCTTATTCAAGCTTCCCATGAGCCAGAAGGTGATTTCCGGCAGCTTATTATCCGTATCCGCCGTATATTTCATCAGAGTGATCAGGGACTGAAACAAACCGCTGACTAAAATGCCTCCCAGCACCAGCAAAAAAACCGTATTGTTTCCCTTTCCAATCCGGGCCGCAATAAACCAGGTCATCATAACAGCCAGAAGTCCGAATAAAAAAGCCATCAGCTTGGTGCCCCCAATGCCCACTGACAAAACAATGCCCAATACCGCACCGAAAGACGCTCCCGAAGACGCTCCCAAAAGGTCCGGGGACACCAGAGGATTTTTAAACATCCCCTGGTACGCCGCACCGCTGACCGATAAGGCTCCCCCCACCAGAATGGCGGCAAATATCCGCGGCAGGCGAACCTGATAAATAATGTGGGCGACCTGCTCGTCCTCAGAGCGCCCTAAAAGGGCGTGTACAACACCTGATAAGGATATGGGGTAACGTCCGGCCAGCAGGGACACAAGCACGGAAGCCAGCAGGAAAATGACCAGCATCCACAGCATCTGCCCAGGCAGTATTTTATTTTTTGTTCGCTCCAAGCCCCATCATCCTATCTTCATTTTCTTAATATTTCCTTTTTGGAAGGTCTCTCCCACCCTTGTCTCTCCAAGGCAATAGGAACAGAGGGCCGCAGGCATGGCAAACCGCAGACGGCAGTCCTTAAGACGGCCCGAATCAAGACTTTTCCCCTTGCGGAAATACTCCGCTCCGTCAAAAGAGCCCTGCCCCGTAATTCCGTTTAGAAACAGGATGTCCGCCTTTGGATTGGCCATCTTCACCTTAAAGGCAAAGACCTCCCGCTCCGCCTGGGATACAATATCCCCCTTCGTGATCATGACCAGGTCCGCATAGCGAAGCATGGGCCCGATCTTATGGGGCGTATTAATGCCTGATAAGTTGTCAATGACGCACACGCCTAAAAATTCCCGCAAATGGGGAGAACACCGGTTGCAAAGCCCGGCACTTTCAATCACGAGATATTCAAAGCCATTTTTTAAGCCCCACTCCACACACTCTTCGATGTTGCTGACAAAGAAGTGGTCCGGACATAAATTTCCTGAAAGCCCCACAACAGAGCTGATCTGATGCTCTTCAAACCGCTCTGCGTCAGAGCTGGATAAGCAGTCAAACTTTGCCACTCCCACCTTGTCCTTTCCCAGTTGTTCAATAATCCGGATCAAAACAGAGGTCTTTCCCGCAGAAGGAGGGCCGGAAACCGTAATTAATTTCATGGGCATAGCACACCCCCTGGATGCAGCCTCTCCCACTCCTGCCAGAAGACTTCCAGACAGTGTTCTGCCAGAGAGGGAATATCATGGCTGCGGATAAAATCCCAGCCAAGCCACTGGAAACCGGCTCCAGGAGGCAGCTTGGCATCCACCTCTCCATTCATAGGTGGCGTATAGGCCTTTACACAGGCTTCTGCAAACTCCCTTCCGGCAATATAATCTGCAATGTCCTTTACCCTCTCCGCATCATCCTTTCTCACCAGCATGTACATGGGCAGGGTAATGGCTCCGTCATCGGGCCAGACAATCTCCACGTCCTCCCGCACACAGGTCTGGGCAAAAAACCAGGAAACCAGATAAACTGCCCCGCCTTCAGACCGGTTGCTCCCGGCGGTCTTGGACATAACGCTTCCGTGAAGGGCATGCTTCACATTCCTGGCAAACTTCCTGATTCCTTCCTCTCCATACTCCTTGTAAAAGTATAAGAACAGGGCATTGGAAATGGTTTCCCGGTCCTTTCCAAAGATGATGATGTTGTTTTCATAAATGGGGTCCAGCAGAGCCTCCAAAGTCCTGGGAACGGGAAGATCGCCCAGACGTTTTTTATCGATTAAAAATGTTTCCGCCATCACGCCGTAAACCTGATAAACATCTTCCGGATCACAGAGACCGGCTTCCATTAAGGCAGGATTCACCTTATCATAAAAACCTCCGGTGAACATCCCCTTCATCTTCTTCTGAAAGTCCAGTCCCAGGTATTCATTGAATTCCTTTGAAAAGAACACCCCCGGAAACTTCTCAGGATCGCCGTGGTCCCAGGCTTCCTCACACGTATCATCGGTCATTTTTCCGAATTCCAGATAACACTTTCTGGAAACCCCGTGCTGCTTTCTATATTCCCGTTCAATCTCTTCCAGGGCATCCCGGAAGGTGAATTTCATGGGACAGATGGTATTTCCGTAAAAATCCAGCTTTTCTCCCGGCTCAAAGTCCTCCAGCAAATGCTGGCGCTCCGCCTCTGCCTTTAAAACGACATTGTCCAGATGATACAAAAAAAGCTCCTGATTGATTCCCCGCACATAAAGCAGGGTTCTCAGCATGGTATCCGGGCCCGCCACCTTTAAAAAGTCCTCCGGCCGCTCATAGTCAAATCCATTGGAGCGGAATACCTCAAAGCTCTCCGGATAATGCTCCAGAATTTCCCTTACCTTCATCGTTCCTGTTATCACAAAAAACCTCCTGACTAAAGCGTGGTCACCGATGTTTCCGCCCGTTCTCCCGCGCGGAGCATCTGCAGCAGCTTTGTTGTTTTTCTGTCCATATCTTCCAAGTCTTTTAAATTCTGTTTTTCCAGAGCGCTGGTTTCCAGCACCGCCTTCATGCCGCCGTTTTCAATGATAATGCGCTTGTCCCCCATCAACGCAAGGATGGGGTCATGGGTGGACATGAGCACGATTTTCTGCTCCTGAGCCAGCAGATGCAGCGCCTTTTTCCGGTCCACTCCCGCATTTTCAATTTCATCAATCAGCACAATGGGAGAAGCGCTTAAAAATGCGGTATCCGCAATCATGAGAGCCCGCGACTGGCCTCCGCTCAACTCCGTCAAAGGCGTTTCCCTGGAAAAACGCTCTCCAGCCAGGTCATTGGCGGCATCAAAAATCTTCTCAACCACCCGGTCAAGGTCTTCTATCATCCGGCTCTCCCCGTGAAGGCGCAAAAAGTCAAAAACCTTCAGATCCATAACAAAGTTCATGTTCTGGGACAACTGGGCGATGAGCTTGTTTTCAATTTGAAAGCGTTCCCTTTCACTGGGAACGCGTCCGTCAATGAGAATCTTCCGTTTTGTCTGGGTATCGCCCTGAGCCAGGCACTCAATGTCTGCCAGCAGACAGCTTTTTCCGGAACCCGTAGGCCCCATCACAGTGATGATTTCACCTTTTTCAATGGAAAAAGTGAGATTTTCCTGTTCCCCCAGTTTGTTTTGCCCTCCCATAATGGTAATCTTTTCCACACTCTTCTTTTTCTGTTTCAAGGCTTCCATCCGGTTTAAAAACAGGATAAAATGCTCTGCAAGCTGGGCGTGGGAGGCACCGATATCCTCCAGCAGGGCTTCGGGAACTTCCTCAATATACTGCCTGACCGTCAACTGAGGCCGGTCTGAAAAGCCCTCTATGCCGGAGGCTGCAAAAAAGTCACCGGCATAAGGATATGTGTTTGAAACACTGGCTATGTCATCTGTCAATACTTCATTCGTTATCATGGCTTTATTCACTTTCGCAGAGCGTTCTTTGTGATGGTTTCAACATCTTCATCGCTCAGTTCCACATGGTAAAACAGCTTGTAGAATTCCTTTGTCTCTTCTTTGATATCGTAATCCACATATTCCGGATACAAAATGGAATGAACCCATTTGATTCCGATGATGGTATTGACGGAAGGGGGCCTGTCAAACCAGTTCTGAGGCTGCATAGGCGTTTCAAATACGAGTCCGCTCTTCACTGCCGGAATGGTGGACCACTTGCTGTCAGTGGTAACGGTGGTATAGCTGCTGGAATCTGCAAATCCGTTGTCCACGCTGCAGATGATCAGCTCAGGAGCCCATTGCATGACCTGCTCAATGGTGACAGCGGTCCGTCCGTATCCCGGCGTAATTTCGCAGTCAGCCACATTGATGCCGCCGCATAAGTCAATCAACTGGGAATGGGATGAGCCTGAAGGGTCGGTGTGAAGGCCGTCCTGCTCCTCCGCATAGTAAACCCGGATTTTTTTATCCTCCGGAATCTTGGCTGTGATCTCCTTTGCACGGTCCAAAGTGGCCTCTGTATACGATGCCAGCTCCTCTCCCCTGTCTTCCCTGTTAAAAAGCTTTCCTAAGAAACGGTAGGTTTCCGGTAAGTCCTGCAAATCGCTTTTCACCAGCACCACCGGGATGCCGAGCTGCTTTTGAAGCTGCTCTGCCTGGTCAATGCTGCCCTGGTCCGTTCCGCTGGATAAGACCACATCGGGAGCGGCCTTAATGATCTCTTCGATATTTCCCTGATTCCCTTTGCCGTACCAGCCGCCTAAATGGGGAAGATTCACATAGTAATCGGTCAGGTACGCCTTTTCCGCATCGGATATAATTACATTGACACCGGCCACCATCCTGTCGTCAAAGGTATACATCAGCATGGTTCCAATGGGGCTGGTTGAATATACGCTCTTAATTTCTCCGGGCAGTTCAAGCTTTCGCCCTGCATGGTCTGTAACCTCCTGAACGGCCAGGCCATCCTGTGATGCCTGGGAGGATTCCTCCGCTGCTTGTCCTGACTGGGCGGCTGTGCTTTCTGCTGTTGTCTGTGTCTCCTGTGCCTGTGAACCGGTTGTGTCTGCTGTTGATTTGCAGGCGCTGAGTGCAACTGTGATGCATAAAACCAGCCCTGCCATATAACAGCTTGTCTTCATTGTCTTTTTCCACATGATATGGGATTCCTTTCTTTTTTCGATATAAATATCTTAATATATCGGGATTGAAAAATCAAGAAACAAAAATATTTTTTAATTTCAGCACATTCTCCTTGCTATTGGCCCGAAACCTTTGTTATAGTAAAACTGAGGTGATTAACTATGCGTGTAGTGACGAGAGTGAGAATCGGTAAAAATAAAATTTTCATGGGAAAAGGCGTGAAAGAAATGCTGGATGCCATTGAAATGCATAAATCTA
The DNA here is from genome assembly GCF_047605665.1 of Lacrimispora sp. GTDB lineage: Bacteria > Bacillota > Clostridia > Lachnospirales > Lachnospiraceae > Lacrimispora. Next base: position 182,364 of record NZ_JASGFH010000004.1, read on the forward strand.
TCAAAAAAGCGACAGAATATACAGGAATCTCCTATCCAAAAGCCATCCGGATGGTCCGGACCCTGGAGGAGGAGCTGGGATTTCCTGTGGTCATTTCTGAAAAAGGGGGAAGTGAAAGAGGCGGAACCCGTTTGACGGAAAAAGGCAGGGAAGTGCTGGAAACTTACCGGAAAATCGAGAAAGCCGTGGAAGAATATGCGGAAAATCTCATCCGTCAGGAGTTCCATTTTTAGAGCCTTCCCTTGATTTACATAAGATTTATTCTGACCATTTGACCCCGGAAGAGAAATTGACGCTATTTAATGCCATTTAAACCTTGCATTTTTCGTTCTTTTCCTTTACAATAATAAGTATGAAAACATTAAGAACACTAAAAGAAGTATTTTTATCCTCGATTCCTCTGGTAATCATTATTGTTCTGGTTTGTGTCTTTATAGCGCCCATGAAAAACCCCTCTGATTATGTTAAGCTGACTTTAGGTTATGCCAGCGTTGTGTTCGGTCAGGCCTTTTTCCTGGTTGGATTGGATTCCAGTATCCTTCCCATCGGAAAAATCGTAGGCAGCTCCTTAATCAAATTTAAAAAGGGAATTTTCATCATCTTTTTCGGCGTTTTATTCGGAATTCTTGCCACAGTAGCGGAACCGGCTCTGGCAGTTTTAGCACAGCAGACTCACATGATTATGGAGGAAGTCAACAGAACTGTTTTTGTATGGGTCTTAAGCTCAGGAGTGGGGATATTCGTAGGCTTCGCCTTATTCCGTATCATTAAGGACTTAAATATCAAGGTCATATTCGCAGTACTTTATACCATGGTATTTTTGACCGTAATCCTGGTCCCGGAAGAATTCGTGGCCCTGGCATTTGACGGAAGCGGCGCTACTACCGGAGATATTTCAGTCCCATTCATCCTGGCCCTGGGCATCGGTATTTCAGCGACCATGTCAAAGCATAAGACCAATGATGACACCTTTGGAATCATTGGAATTGCTTCCGTAGGCCCCATCATGGCGGTATTTATTTACGGCATCATTCTCAGCATCAAGCACGACGGAGTTATTCCTCCTGCAGGGCTCTATGATCCGGGGGCGGCAGAGAGCTTTACCGACATCGTAATTTCCAATATTTCCGGTGTGGCTCTGGCTTTATTCCCCATTGTTATCGTTTTCTTACCGTTCCAGCTTTTCCTCAAGTTCCCGAAAAAGCAGTTTATCAAGATGATGCTGGGCATCATACCCGTTTACGCAGGTCTGCTCATCTTCTTATCGGGAATTGATTACGGCTTTGCATTTGCAGCAAAGTACATCGGCGAGGTATTCTTGGAGACTTCCCGCCCCGATTGGTTTAAATGGCTCCTTCTGCCCCTGGGATTTGTCTTAGGAGCGGCCATAACCTTATCGGAACCGGCGGTAACGGTCTTAGGAGAACAGCTTGAGGAAATAACCAACGGCCATATCCAGAAAATGACGATCCGGATCACCCTGGCACTTGGAATCGGATTTGCCTCCCTGCTTTCCATGCTGAAAATTTTAACCCAGATCAATATTCTGTGGTTCTTGGTCCCGCTCTATTTCTTATCCATCATTATGATGCGGTATACATCTTCTCTTTTTGTGGGGCTGGCCTTCGATTCAGGAGGCGTAACAGGCGGTGCGCTGACATCGGCCTTTCTGACACCGCTCACTCTGGGCACGGCCCAGGCTGTTGCCATGTCGGCAGGTTCCAAGGCCCAGTCTGTGCTGACAAACGGATTTGGTATCATTGCATTTATCTCAGTAACTCCTCTCATTGCAGTTCAGCTCCTTGGAATCATTTATGAAGCTAAGGTCAAGAAGACATTAGAACTGAACAAAGAGCATGAGACGAAAGAGTTTGAAGAGCTGTCCATGTATGCCGGTGATCTGGAAGAAGACAGCCCGGATTACACGGACGACATGAACGACGACGACGAATATAATATAGAAGAAAGCTCCGGCTTACAGGAGGATGCCTATGAACAATCAAGCAATTGATAATATTGAATTTCTGATATTGATTGCCGGAAGAAAGCAAAAAGATGCAATACTGGAAAGAATATGCAGCATTGACTGCCGGGTTGTCAATACGGTATACGGAAAAGGAACCGTAAAGCCCAATTATCTTTTGGATATGCTGGGTCTTGTTCCCGAAGAAAACAAGATTATTATGACTTCCGTATTGCCAAAAGAAAAAGCGGATGCTATATTTACTATGCTGCTGGATGAATTTCACTTTGGCCAGCCCAACAGCGGCATAGCCTTTACCCTGCCTATTTCAGGCATGTCATTTTAACTTTTATTTTACCAGGAGGAAACAAACCCAATGGATGGTTGTGATCAAATGAAAGCACTTTTTATTATAGTCAATGCCGGCTTTACGGAAGCTATTATGGATATCGTAAGGGCGGAAGGCGCAAACGGTGCTACTATAATAAATGCGAGAGGCGAAGGTGCGCAGCATGAGTCGTTTATGGGCATCACCGTAGACTCTGAAAAAGAAATCATTCTGACGATTACCGATATCCCCACAGCAAAACATATCATGCATGCAATCAAGGAAAAAGCAGGCTGGAAATCTCCCGTACACGGAATATGTTTTGCAATGCCGGTAAATAAGGTCATTGGAATGAGTTCTGTTACCCCAAAGAAAAAAGAAGACACTGAAACAAAATCATAAACAAAATATAAGCTCCTGTTCCATGGGAATTGCAAAAGCGCATTCCCATGGAACAGGAGCTGTTTTTGCCCCGTAGAGCCCTCTCAGTCCACCAGCAGCTCATCCACTGTAACAAAGGTGTATCCCTGCTTAATCAGGGTATCAATGGCCTCCAGAGCAGCCTCTACGGACGTGGGATACACATCGTGAAGGAGGATGATGTCTCCCGGCTCCACATTCTTTACGATATGCCGTACCACCTTTCTGGCGTTTTGGGCTTTCCAGTCGAGAGGATCGATATCCCACATCACCACCGTCATGTCAATGCTGCACTCCAGCTCCTCCGTCCAGGAACCGTAAGGCGGGCGCAGATACTGAGGCCGTTTCCCGATGATGGCTTCAATCTTTCTGTTGTTCTCTTCGATCTGCTCACAGGCTGTTTTAATGGTCTCCTTGCTCATCTGGACGTGGCTGTAGCCATGGCTGCCGATCAGATGGCCATCCTGGTACATCTGCTTTACAATGGCCTCCTTGCCCTCTACATTCTCTCCCAGTAGGAAGAAGGTGGCATGAACCCCTCTCGCCTTAAGCCCCTCTAAAAGCTTAGGCGTGTAGACAGGGTCAGGTCCGTCATCAAAGGTCAGTGCAATCTGCTTATCTCCGGAAAACTGCCTCCGCACTTCATCAATCTCCTCTGAATCCCCATTTACAGGAATAAACAAAGTATCCTTTGCCTGCACATAAGAATGGTACATTCCCTTAAGGAAAACAACATCCAGTGCCAGAACAAACAAAAGACAAGCGATTTTCCATCTGATCCCACTCATGAATAAGCCCTGCTTTCTGCCATTATTATTTAATCTATGGGCCGTTTCCCAAAAATAAAACCAAAACTTCCGTGTTTTTTCTTCTCCCCTCGTTCCCCGTTTCAGAAAGCCAGAACAGCAAGAAGGGCTGCCCTCCATTCTGAAAATGGGGACAGCCCTTCCTGCAAATCAAAGATTCAATTAAGCCATGCAAACGTTAACTGCCTGCAGACCACGATTTCCTTCTGTTGTCTCGTAAGTTACTTTCTGGCCTTCTTCCAGAGTCTTGTAACCGTCAGCAACGATACCGGAGAAATGTACGAAAACTTCCTCGCCTGTTGCGTCATTTACGATAAAACCATATCCTTTAGCTCCATTAAACCACTTTACTGTACCGTTGTTCATAACGTGTACCTCCTGAAATAAATAAAAATTATTTGTTATATCGCCTGAAACAAAAATCACATATTTTTGTAAATCATCATCCGAAAATAATGACTTACAAAAATATGTGAAATCATAACTCCATTCGATAATACTCATTCATTCTAACCCAAATACACAGAATTGTCAAGACTATTCTGTTATTTCTCCGCATGATTTCTTCCGCGAAATTGGAAGGCCGCATATGGAAAAAACAGGGTCCTGCTTTCCTGAAAAAGCAGAACCCTGTCCGTACAGACAAAGAAAAATTACTTTAAAGTAACTTTTGCGCCTTCAGCCTCTAAGGAAGCCTTGATCTGCTCAGCTTCTTCCTTGGAAGCGCCAGCCTTAACTACCTTAGGAGCGCCGTCAACTACGTCTTTAGCTTCCTTTAAGCCTAAGCCTGTAGCTTCACGAACAACCTTGATAACTTTAACCTTGTTAGGACCAACCTCTGTTAATTCAACGTCGAACTCAGTCTTCTCTTCTTCAGCTACTGCAGGACCTGCTGCTGCAACTACTACGCCTGCTGCTGCGGATACACCGAACTCTTCCTCGCAAGCCTTTACTAATTCGTTTAATTCTAATACAGATAACTCTTTGATCGCTTCAATAAACTCAGCTGTTGTTAACTTTGCCATGATAATATACCTCCGTATTTGATATGTTTGATTTTTTTAAGAAAATTATGCCTCTGCTGCTTCTCCGCCCTGACCGTCTGCGATCTGCTTGAGTACGCGTGCAAAGTTTGTGATAGGAGACTGGATGCTGCCCAGTAATCTTCCGAGAAGGATTTCTCTGGAAGGAATGCTGGCGATCTGTCCCATTGCCTTTGCGTCATAATAAGCGCCTTCCACAACACCGCCCTTAATCTCTAAAGCCGGAGCTGTCTTAGCGAATTCAGCCAGGATTCTTGCCGGAGCTGTTGCATCTGTCTTGGATACAGCGAGTGCTGTAGGTCCTTCCAGGCTTGGATCTAAAGCCTCAAATGCAGTGTCTTTCGCTGCGAAACGGATCATGGTGTTTTTATATACTTTATAAGTAACACCAGCATCTCTCAATTTCTTACGAAGCTCTGTATCCTGAGCAACTGTGATACCGCGGTAGTCTACAACTACGGCTGTCTCAGCGCCATCCAGTAAGTCCTTGATTTCGCTTACGATCGGCTGTTTTAATTCAACTTTTGCCATTATGGTTTACCTCCTGTTTAGTCTAAGCCTGCAGTTTCCCGCAAAGCCTGCTCGTATAAACTGCAAGGGAATCAGACATAAAAAACCCCTCTGCCCAAAGGACAGAGAGGTCTACAAATTCATTTTAAAAAATGATTCTTGTACATTCCTCGGCAGGCGTTTGCACCTTATGCCTTGCGGCACCTGCTGTCTTCGGCAGTTAATACTGAAATATTATAACATCATTTATAATTCATGTCAACCACAAAACAAAATTAGTTCATTAACTTCGCTACGTTCAGCTTTACGCCAGGTCCCATTGTGGAAGCCAGGGTAACGCTCTTTAAATAAGCGCCCTTAACTGTACTTGGTTTTGCTTTGACGATTGCATCAACAAGCGTCTGGAAGTTGTCCGCTAACTGTTCTTCTGTGAAAGAAGCTTTTCCAACTGGCACGTGGATAATATTTGTTTTATCAAGTCTGTACTCAACCTTACCAGCTTTGATGTCGTCGATTGCCTTTGCTACGTCCATGGTAACAGTTCCGGCTTTGGGGTTTGGCATTAAGCCCTTTGGTCCCAGGACACGTCCTAAACGGCCTACAACACCCATCATGTCCGGTGTAGCAACAACTACATCAAAATCCAGCCAGCCTTCGTTCTGGATCTTCGGAATCAGTTCCTCAGCTCCAACGTAATCTGCGCCTGCAGCCTGTGCCTCATCAGCCTTAGCTCCCTTTGCGAAAACTAAGATCTTTACAGTCTTACCTGTTCCGTGAGGAAGTACAACTGCACCACGGATCTGCTGGTCAGCGTGACGGCCGTCACAACCGGTTCTGATATGAGCTTCAATGGTTTCGTTAAATTTAGCACTTGCATTGGTCTTTACTAAAGAGATTGCTGCCGGTGCATCGTAGAGAACAGAACGATCTACTGTCTTTGCTGCCTCTGCGTATCTTTTTCCTCTTTTCATTCTAAATAACCTCCTAGTGGTATTGTCGGGGATTTTCCCTCCCACGTTCTTAAACATCTTTTAAAGGAAGTTCGATTCACCATGGGGCTCATCGAACGGCTAAATTTATGCCTCTACAGTAATTCCCATGCTTCTTGCTGTACCAGCGATCATGCTCATAGCAGCCTCAACGGATGCAGCATTTAAATCTGGCATTTTCAGTTCTGCAATCTTCTGCAGTTCAGCTTTGGAAATGGTAGCTACCTTTGTCTTATTCGGTACTGCAGAGCCGGATTTAAGCTTGCAAGCCTTCTTTAATAATACAGCAGCCGGAGGAGTCTTGGTGATGAAGCTGAAGCTTCTGTCTGCATAAACAGTGATAACGACCGGAATGATCATATCTACCTGATCTGCTGTTCTTGCGTTGAACTCCTTTGTAAACTGTACAATGTTTACACCATGCTGTCCAAGTGCCGGACCTACAGGAGGAGCTGGTGTAGCCTTTCCTGCCGGGATCTGCAATTTGATATATCCTGTTACTTTCTTTGCCATAATAAGGCACCTCCTAATAAATGTGGTATTGTCGGGGATTTCCCTCCCACGAGCTTATATGAATATAAGCCGCTTTTACTTGTTACATCTTTTTCACTTCGATGAAATTCAGTTCTACCGGTGTCTCACGGCCGAACATCTCAACACTCATGGTGATGGTTTTCTTACCTTCGTTGATGGACTTGATGGCACCAACGGTATCTTTCCATGCACCGGAAGTTACCACAACGGTATCTCCCACTTCAAAGCCTACAATGATCTCCTCATTCCGGAAGCCGAGCTTATCCATCTCTTCTTCTGTCAGAGGAACCGGTTTTGATCCAGGGCCTACAAAGCCTGTCACCCCGCGGGTGTTACGCACCACATACCATGTCTCATCGTTCATGATCATGTGGATCAGTACGTAGCCGGGGAACATCTTCTTATCGGCCTTTTTCTCAATGCCATTTTTAATCTCAATGACAGATTCCAGGGGAACCGACACCTCCAGGATCTGCTCCTGCAGACCTCTGTTTTCGATGGTCTTCTCAATGTCGACTTTTACTTTGTTCTCATAACCTGAATAGGTATGGACTACATACCAATTTGCTTCTGACATAAACTCACCTCAACCCTAAGATAGAACTGAGACCAAATCCGATGACCAGATCAAGAATCGCAATAATCAGTCCTAAAGCAACCGATGCTGACATAACTGCAGCAGTCTGCTTCATTACGGTTTCTTTGGAAGGCCAAATGATTTTGGAAAACTCGGCCTTTAAACCTCTGAAAAAGCTTTTCTTCCGAGCACCTTCGTTGTTCACTGTATCTCCCATAATTTCACGTCCTTTACAAACCGATTACTTTGTTTCCTTGTGCATGGTATGGCTCTTACAGAATCTGCAGTACTTCTTGGTTTCCATTCTGTCCGGATGAGTCTTCTTATCTTTGGTCATGTTATAGTTACGCTGTTTGCATTCAGTACATGCCAGTGTGATTTTTGTGCGCACGACTTCCACCTCCACTTAAATTTTCGTTGTTGTGTTTTGAGTCTTCCTCTTTGCGTCAAACAATTTTGAGCATAAAAAAAAGACCTAGCTCTTCCATTCGCCCAATAAATATAACACACAGGCCAGGATTCGTCAATCTTTTTTTATGAAAAACTATCGTCTTTACGGCATTTTTGTATTATACCATGGGAGCAGGAAAATTGCAAGATGAGACAGCAGGATTTTTGCTCCTCAAATCCCCTTATTCTTCTTGTACCACGGCAGGCACACGGAGTATAATATTATTCATGACGGTCTTTTGTAAATCCATAACAAAGAAAATGAGGTAATGATTATGAAGCAGATAGAACTTAAAAAAGGCAAAATCAAGATTCCCGCAATCGGACTTGGCTGCATGAGAATTACAGGGCGGGATAAAAAAGAAGCGGAAGCATTGATCAAAACAGCCATGGAAAACGGCGTCAACTTTTTTGACCACGCCGACATTTACGCGAGGGGAGAAGCAGAGTCCTTTTTTGCAGAAGCCATCACCATGAATCCTGCAATCAGGGAAAAAATGATTTTGCAGACAAAATGCGCCATCAGGCCCCGATGCTGCTATGATTTTTCCAAAGAGCACATTTTAAACTCCGTAGACGGCAGCTTAAAACGCTTAAAAACCGATTATGTGGACTTTCTGCTGCTTCACAGGCCCGATGCGCTGATGGAACCGGAGGAAGTGGCTGAGGCGTTCTCTACTTTGGAGAGACAGGGAAAGGTGCGGTATTTCGGTGTGAGTAATCACAATTCTTATCAGATTGAACTGTTAAATAAATATTGTAATGATAAAGTGATCATCAACCAGCTTCAGTTCGGCCTTGGACACACCGGGATTATTGATTCCGGCATCAATGTAAATATGATAAACCAGAATGGCTACGATGTGGCCGGCGGAATTTTGGAATACTGCCGGTTAAAGGATATTACGGTTCAGGCCTGGTCCCCCTTCATAAGCAGCGTTTTTAAAGAAGTATTCCTGGATAATGAGAAATTCCCGGAATTGAATAAGGAACTGAACAGGCTTGCTGAAAAATACGGTGCGGACAATTCTGCCGTTGCTGCAGCATGGATATTACGGCATCCGGCCCGCATTCAGGCCATTGTGGGAACTACCAGTGCAGAGCGGTTAAACAGCATCTGCAAGGGAGCTGACTTTGAACTGACCAGGGAGGAATGGTATTCCCTGTATATGGCGGCAGGGAAGATATTACCGTAACAGAACAGACTCCATTTATCAGGAAACAATGAAAAAAGGCGTTGATTTCTTTCTCAAGCAAATCAGCGTCTCTTTATATGTGTATATGTGCTTTCAATGTTTTTTCTTATGTTCCTGGTAAGCCTTTGCCACAGCTTCTGCAATAATGGCGACAATTATAACAAAAATTATTTCCCAAAACTGAGATCTGATGACAGCTATCCAGGATGCATTGGTTGAATGCTTTTCCGCAATTACCATTCCTGATATAATAAAAATATAACCCAAATTGCCAATAATTTTATTCATTGTCTCTTACCCGGCCTTTGTGATGGAACGTAAGACTGATCAGCTTTTCATATATCATTCAGTCACCGCAATAAAGTTTTGTACATTAAAAGTATATCACAGACAGTGTAATTGCTCAATACAGAAACGGATGGTTATGTTAACTCAAACCAGAAAAAGGCGGACTGTCCATCTGAATCAGTCCGCCTTTTCCCATTCACATATCTATTATGGCCTCACAGCCGTTCCGTCAGGAAGCCGTGAAAACAGCCAGCTATGGTCCATATCCACCGCAGGATACTTCTCTGCCGCCTTTTCATCAAATCCAACGCCAATGCCCGGCTGGTCATTGACATAGGCATATCCGTCCCTCACCTCAGGACAGCCTGGGAATACTTCCTGCTCCTCTTTGGTGAAGCCGGAGAACTCCTGTATTCCAAAATTATGGCTGTTTAAATCCAGATGCATCTGAACGGCCATTCCAATAGGAGATAAGTCATTGGGTCCGTGCCATGCAGTCCGCACTCCGTAAGCCTCGCTGAAATGAGCCAGCTTTCTGGCTGGAGTGAGGCCTCCGATGTCGCTTAAATGAACCCGGATGAAGTCGATCCACTGATTCTGGATGATGGTCTTCCACTCATTAGGATTGGTAAACAGCTCTCCCATAGCCAGCGGAAGGGTGGTGTGATACCGGAGGGTTTTAAAGAACTCCACATGCTCCGGAGCGAGGGAATCCTCCAGAAAGAACAGCTTGTACTGCTCCATTTCCTTGGCAAATTCCAAAGTCTCAGAAAGGGTGAGGCGCTCATGAACGTCGTGCATCAGCTCCACTCCCCAGCCGATATCCGTTCTCACACGGTCAAACAGCTTGTAAACGCTGTCCATATACATCCTGGGATGGAAATAAGCTCCGCCGGGGGCATTTTCCGGCTTCACCATGCGCTGAATGCTGCCGTCAAAGTTTCCGCCGTAAGTTCCCATATGGCACCGGATATAGCGGTAGCCCTCATCCATGTAGCCGCGGATGCACTCCTCCACCTCTTCGATGGACTTTCCGTCGGCATGGCGGTAAACGGCCAGACCTTCCCTGCACTTTCCGCCTAACAGGCTGTAAAGAGGCATTCCTGCACGTTTTCCCTTGATATCCCACAGCGCTTCGTCCACGCCGGAAATGGCGTTATTCAGCACAGGCCCGTTTCTCCAGTAGGAGCTGCCCATCATCATCTGCCAGATTCCTTCGATGTCATCAACCGGATGTCCCTTCAGCATGGGACGCAAATATTCCTCAATGGCAGTCACCACCGCCTTATGCCTCCATGTGAAAGTGGCGCAACCGTAGCCGTATAACTCCGGCTCCGTCGTCTCCACTTTTACAACCACCAGATTGATGTTTCTTGGAGCTGTCACAAACACTTTAATGTCCTGGATTTTTATGTTATCCATCTTTATTACCTCCGTAAATCGTACTTTATGCAAATTAGCTTTTTACAGCTCCTCCCGTCATTCCAGCGATGAAATACTTCTGGAAGCTCACAAATAAAACCACCAGAGGAAGGCTGGATATGCTGGATGCCGCCATTAAATCATTCCACTTGATCTGATACTGGGAATTTAAGGAAATGATTCCTACGGTCAGGGTTTTTAAATTGTCCTTTGACACGAGAACAGAAGAATACATGTATTCATTCCATCCATTAAATAATACAAACATGGCTACCGCCGCAATTCCGGGCACGATCAGGGGAAGGATGATGTTCCAGAAAATCCGGAAGCTGGAAGCCCCATCCACTCTGGCCGCCTCGTCAAGCTCTAAGGGAATGGTCCGGAAATAGGACACGATCATCCAGGTGCTGAATGCGATGTTGGTAGCGGCATATACGATCACCAGACCGAACAAGGTGTTGACAAGCTTATATCTGGAAAGCACCGCGTAAAATGGCACCACCAGCATGACGCTTGGAAACATCTGTGTAATAAGAAGAAAGCTCATAAGCTGTTTTTTTCCCTTAAACTTAAATCTGGTCACTCCATACCCTGCCAGACAGGCGAAGGCCACACAGATCACCATGGCGGAAAGGCATACGATTAAGCTGTTCATGGTCATGCGCCCAAAGTTATACGTATTGAAAAACTTATGGAAGGAATCCAGGGAAAATGGGTCCGGAATCCATTTGGGCTGGGGATAATACGTCTGAGGCTCTGTTTTAAAAGCCGTGGATATCATCCACAAAACCGGAACCACAATAAAGGAAGCCATAATGACCAAAACCACATAATTGAAAATCATGCTGTTTCGTTTCTTTTTTGTTCTACTCATCATCTCTCGTCACCGCCTTACTCACCAGACTGATCAAATAGCAAATGAAAAATACCAGGATTCCCCAGGCAGAAGCCTTTCCGAATCTCAAGTCATTAAATGCCGTACCATAGATGCTCAAGCTGATTAAATTAGTGGCTGTTCCCGGACCGCCTGCTGTCATGGTGTAAACCAGGGTGTACTGCTTAAACCACCACACGCTGTCCAGAATCAAAACCGTGGTCAAAATGGGCTTTAAAGCCGGAATCGTGATGTATTTAAACTGAGCCCATTTGCTGGCTCCGTCGATTTCCGCTGCCTCGTAATAGTCCTTTGATATGCTTTGAAGTCCGGCCAGGATCATGGTCATGACCAGAGGAAAGCCCTTCCATATGCAGACAAAGACCACTGCCGGAAACGCCAGCTCCTTGCTTCCCAGCCAGGATACATTGGTGGAGATGAGCCCGGCGCCTTTGAGCACGCTGTTTAAAATTCCGTACATGGGGTTCATGATCCAGGTGAACAAAAGAGCCACCACTGCCTCCGGAAAAAACCAGGGCAGCATGAAGATCACACGGAAAACCGTTCTTCCCTTGAATTCCTTGTTCAGCATGCTGGCGAGAATAAAGCCCAGGAGAAAATGCCCGCCCACCACTAATACCATGAACCAGGCGGTCAGCAGAACAGACTGGTAAAAGGCCGCTTCCTGAAATGCCGCCGTATAATACTTAAGTCCGACAAAGTTCCATTTTGTAACAAGGTTCGTATTGAAAAAGCTGATATAGAACCCGTAAATCATAGGATAGATAATAAGGGAGGCTAACATAACCACAATCGGCAGGGTAAAGTAATATCCCTGTCTCTGGGATTTCACTTTGACTCGTACAGTTCCATCTTTGCTCATAACCTTCATCTTACTCCCTTCTTAATTTTTTGAGGGAGGAATTCTCCTCCCTCATTTTTGCCGTTAGTTGTAATCTTCTAATAACTCATTGATATCGCTGATCAGGGTCTTCACCGCTTCTTCGTTTGATTTCTCATTGGAGAATACGGAAGCGTATGCGTTTCCAAGAGCGCTCTTTAAGCCGCTGACACCGGCAAACTTAACAGTTGGGCGGCATCCGTCTGCGATCTGCTGTAAGTATCCTGCATAATCTTCTCCGGATACGTACTCTGCCTTCTGGCCTTCTGCGGTAGCCGGAATCTTTCCGCTGCTCTGCCAGAACTGCATGTCCTTGTCATGCTCTACAAAGAATCTCAAGTAGTCGATAGCAGCTTCCTTCTCTGCATCGGTAGCATGGGCGCTGACTGCATAGCCTTCTGTTCCAAGCATGGTTCCTGGGAAATCGCCAGGCATTTTAAAGGAGCCTAAGTTGCCTTTTAAGTCAGGGTTGTTGGCATAAGCCACGCCGAGAGCGTTCGGTCCTGTTAAGAACATGCTGGCATAGCCCATTGCAAAATAATTGGCTGCTGTGGGGTAATCCACTTCTGTGATACCGGTAGGAACGATGCCTTCCACATTCATGTTGGTCCATCTGGAGAATGCATCCATGAACTTCTGATCTTCTGTGATGTCAGTTGCCCATTTTCCGTTGTCTTCGGTCACACACTCAATTCCGTTTGACCATAAGTATGCCATGAAACGGCTCTGTCCTGAGGAGTTGTTGGAACCAACCATGTCAAATCCCCACTCGTCCATCTGTCCGTCGCCATTGGTGTCCTTTGTAAGTGCCTTTGCAGTCTCTACAAATTCTTCCCAGGTCTTTGGAGTCTCCAGGCCTGCTTCTTTGAAACGGTCCGTACGGTAAATAACGGCTGTCGGCTGAACAGCTACCGGGAAGTAGGACATTTCCTCGCCCAGCATACAGGACTCTACAACGCCGTTAGCAAAAGCGGATTTTAGATCTTCCGGCACAAGCTTGCTGATGTCTGCTGTCAAGCCCAAGTCGTGAAGGGTTGCCACTGCGTCTGCTGATGTGAAGAAAATGGTCGGCACATCATCGGGTGTGGCTGCCATAGCGGAAAGCTTTGTGTAGATGTCGTTGGTGCTGACTGCCTGCACCTCGATGGTCACATTTGGATTTGCTGCCATGTACTCCTCGGCATACTTATAAATATACTGGCCGTGGGGGTCCTCTCCTGCATATCCGTCAAAGACTGTGAGGGTTACCTTTTCTCCCTCTGCTCCTTTGTCTGCGGCGCTTGATTCTCCGCCTTCTGATCCTTTTGCAGCCGCTGTTGTTTCACTCTTTGCTGCACCTGAGCCGCAGCCTGTTACTGCTGACATAGCCATAAGGGCTGAAAAAAATAATGCGAGAACTCTTTTTCTCATAGCTGTTTTCCTCCGTTCATGATGATTGGTTAATTTCCTTGGGTGATTTCATCATAGCTCATTCTCCCTGTTTATTCTGCATAGATTTTAGTCAATTATCACCATTTTTTAATTATGTATGAGGAGGTTTCTCTTCCTTTTTTCTTTTCATCCAGCTCTCCTATGGAATTTAAAATCGTAAACGATAATTTTTCTCTTCAAAAAGAATCAATATATGTATATTTGTTACAACTTTGTCATTGTCCCCATGACATAAAAAAAGGCCGTAATCTCTCACGGCCTCTGCGGGTCTCCCTTGCTTCTTTCAAACCATTCCAGAATGGATTTCCGGTACTGCAAAGGGGTGGTTTCCATAACGGACTTAAATTGTCTCAAAAATGTATTCACGCTGTCATACCCGCACGTTGCGGCAATCTCCGTGACGGTTTCATTGGTGTTTTCAAGCAGTTTTGCCGCCTCGCAGATTCGGACGGCATTTATGTATTTCACCAGATTTTTGCCGAAATACTTGTTAAACTCCTTGCTGATGGTGGCCGGATGGAGATAAAAAAGCTCACTCAGCACCTTTAAATCTAGGTTTTCCTGATAATGCCCATCAATGTGGTCCTTAATGGCCCTCATCCGCAGGTTCATTTCAGACAGTTCGCTTTCTGTCCGCTCCAGCTTAAATACCCGAAACATCAGGATGGCAATTTCCGTGATGACCGACCGCTCCATCATGGAACGGAAGGGCTGATGAACATCCTGTTCCCCATAAAGTTCCTTTAACAGTGTGATGATGCGGTTAAATACGTGCTCATCCACATGCTTATAATGGGCCTCATGGGCCTGGGGCGCGGGGGTGGAAAAGACCTTTTTCAAATCTTCCCCAAGATTTAAGCTCTCGTAATAAGCGGGTCTGACCGACAGCCCGTACCTTAAGAAAGGAAGGGTCAGGAGCCTCCTCTGGTGATGCTCCTGCCCTCCGATTACCATAATATCTCCCTTTTCCAGAAGATATTTCTTTCCGCTGACGTAATATTCCGCAGACCCCTCTTCCACAAACAGGATTTCACTTGCGGAATGGATGTGATGCATTTCATTTTTTTCGTATTCACCGGACCTGGAGATATTGTAATTGTCTTCGCTCAGGGCCCTGAAATGATCCGGTTCCCAGTAGTCATTGATCCCTATTTCCATATCTCCTCCTATTGACAATCAGACGGATATAACCTCCAGATACCGTTTCAGCGCATCCTGCCAGGATGGCAGGCGTTCAAAGCCGTTTTCCTCCAGCTTGTCCTTGTTCATGCGGCTGTTTGAGGGGCGCTTCGCCTTTGCAGGATACTGGTCGGAACCCACCGGCTCCACCTTTACATCCATGCCTGCCTGTTTAAATATCTCGCAGGCGAACTCATACCAGGTGCACAGCCCTTCATTGGTGGCATGGTAACGTCCGTATTTGTCCGTTTCAATCATATCCACCAGAAGGCGGGCCAGATCATAGGTATAGGTAGGAGAACCTGTCTGATCGGCAACCACGGTCAGTTTATCATGGGCTTTTCCCAGATTTAACATGGTCTTTATAAAGTTCTTTCCATTCACTCCAAACACCCAGGCAATGCGCACGATGAAGTATTTGGTCAAATTCTCTTCCACTGCCAGCTCTCCCTGGTATTTGGTACGGCCGTAGACACTCAAAGGCTCTCTCTCATCATCCGGCTCCCAGGGACGCGTTCCCTGGCCGTTAAATACGTAATCCGTGCTGATGTACATCATCTTGATGTCCAGATCACGGCAAACTCTGGCAATGTATTCCGTGCCCGTCGCATTGACCCGTTCACACAGCTCTTCATTGTCCTCAGCCGCATCCACTGCGGTATAAGCCGCACAGTGGATCACACTGTCAGGAGCAGCTTCTCTTATGACTCTGTTTACGCTCTCTTCATCGGTAATGTCCATCTCTTCGATATCCACACCGATGGTCTCATGCCCCCGTTTTTCCAGTTCATTTACCACATCAAATCCAAGCTGGCCCTTTACGCCAGTTACCAATACTTTCATAGCTGCCTCTTTTCTTCCTGATTAAAAAGTTTGCGGGCATCTCCGTAAACTGTTACGGAAAAATTATGCCAGAGACTTTCCGTACATGTTGTCAAAATAATTCTGGTACTCTCCGTTAACGATATGCTTCCACCAGTCTTCGTTATCCAGATACCACTGGATGGTCTGGGCGATTCCTGTATCAAAGTTGTATTTCGGCTTCCAGCCAAGCTCTGTTTCCAGCTTCTTCGGGTCAATGGCGTAGCGTCTGTCATGTCCCGGACGGTCTGTCACGAACTTGATCAAGCTCTCCGGCTTGTCCAGGGCCTTTAAAATGGTTTTTACCACCTCTAAATTGGTGCGCTCATTGTGTCCGCCTACGTTGTAGACCTCGCCCACTTCACCCTTGTGGATGATTAAGTCAATGGCCTCGCAGTGATCGGAAACGTGAAGCCAGTCTCTGACATTTTCTCCGGTTCCGTATACGGGAAGGTCCTCATCTGCCAGAGCGCGGCTGATGATCAGGGGAATCAGCTTCTCCGGGAAATGATATGGGCCGTAGTTATTGGAACATCTGGAAACGGTCACCGGAAGTCCGTAGGTCCTCTGGTATGCCAGAACGAAAAGGTCTGCGCTGGCCTTGGAAGAGGAGTAAGGGCTTGACGTATGAAGGGGAGTTTCCTCTGTAAAGAATAAGTCAGGGCGGTCCAACGGCAGGTCTCCGTATACTTCATCGGTGGATACCTGATGATACCGCTTGATTCCATAGGTGCGGCAGGCATCAAGCAGGGTGGTGGTTCCCATGACATTGGTTCTCACAAATGCTCCCGGATCGGTAATGGAACGGTCCACATGGCTTTCTGCTGCAAAGTTCACCACCATGTCCGGCTTTTCCTTTTCAAAAAGGTCGAAAACAAAGGTGCGGTCAGCGATATCGCCCTTTACAAATTTGTAATTAGGCATATCCTCAACAGGCTTTAAAGTCTCCAAGTTTCCTGCATAGGTCAATAAATCCAGGTTGATGATCTGGTACTGGGGATACTTGTTCACCATGTGATGTACGAAATTTCCGCCGATAAATCCGGCTCCGCCGGTAACAATGATTTTCATATATATTCTCCTTTATCCGTGTAATTTGTCAATATATTTTCCTGCAAGGACATCCATCAAATACTGTCCGTACTGGTTCTTCTTCAAAGGTTCAATGCTTTCCATAAGCTGATCCCTGGTGATCCAGTGATTTAAATATGCGATCTCCTCCAGGCAGGCAATCTTCCTGTGCTGGTGTGTCTCCACTGTGCGGACAAACTCAGTGGCATCCACCAGGGATTCATGCGTTCCCGTATCAAGCCACGTAAAGCCCTGTCCTAAAAGCTCCACTTCCAGAACGCCGGCTTCCAGATAAATGCGGTTCAAATCCGTGATTTCCAGTTCCCCTCTCGGTGAAGGCTTTAAGTTCTTAGCGTATTCCACCACCTTGTTGTCGTAGAAATAAAGGCCGGTCACACAGTAATTGCTCTTAGGTTCAGCCGGTTTTTCTTCTATAGAAATGGCCTTTCCCTCGGAATCAAACTCTACAATTCCAAAACGCTCCGGATCATCCACGTAATATCCGAATACGGTTGCACCTTCTTTTTTGTTTGCCGCATTTAAAAGCCGCTTGTTCAGACCATGGCCGGCAAAGATGTTGTCGCCAAGGATCATGGCTACGCTGTCATCTCCGATAAAGTCCGCGCCAATGATGAACGCCTGGGCAAGTCCATCCGGTGAGGGCTGAACCGCATAGGACAACTGGATGCCAAACTGGGCTCCGCTTCCTAAAAGGGCCTCAAACCGGGGCGTATCCTCTGGGGTGGATATGATCAGAATATCCCGTATTCCCGCACTCATCAAAACAGAAAGGGGATAATAGATCATAGGTTTGTCATAAATGGGCAGTAACTGTTTGGAAGTTACCATAGTCAATGGGTAAAGTCTGGTGCCGGAGCCTCCGGCAAGAATGATTCCCTTCATTTGTTCCTCCTCCATATCATCGTTAAGCATGATTTCTTTTTACCATCATACAGGGTGACGTAAGGTCACTGTCAAGTGTTTTATATTTTTTTATGTGTTTTTTATGCTATTTTATGCAGATAAATGCTCCCGCCTGCTTTGTAATGTGAATAAATCCCTTCTTCTCCATCTTTTTTTCCAGAAACTCACGGAATTCATCATAGCGGTCACTCAAGTATTCCTGCTGGTTTCCGTGGCACGATAAGATGTATTCCAGGAGAGCCCCTCCATCCCGGACCTCCAAATGATCCTGAAATACCCTTTTTTCCACAGACCGGAAGCAGGACTTTAAAATCTCTTCTCCGTTTTCAAGGCCGAATACGTCGTATAGATTCACCTCGGAAAGGGCGATTCTGGAGTCAAACTCCTTTACAAGCTGGCTGATTTCCTTCATATGATCCGGACCGTAGGTACTGCAGAAAAATGTGCCTCCGGGCTTTAGGATTCTATGAACCTCTTTCAGGGCAGAATCCAGGCTATTTACATAAAACAGCACATGGTTTGCAACGGCAGTATCAAAGCTTTCTTCCGGTTTTTGAATCCGGCGGCAGTCAAAGGCCTCAAAGGAAAAGCTGCCGGGAATTGTCTTTAAGCGCTCCTCCACATCCCGGACCATCCCTTTCGATACATCAGATAAACAGATTCTCGCATCAGACGGAATCCGATAGCCGTTAGCGTACCACAGTTCCCCATTTCCGCAGCCCAGTTCAAGGACACTTTTGCCGTCCAGCGGTTCCATAAGTTCATATAACCATTGAAACCAACTGGTTGGGTTTTTGGTGTATTTCTTATGAAGGCCGATGCGGATGCTCAAATTGGCCGCATCCTTATACTGTTCCACAAGGGACCGCTCCATATTGGTAATATGGATTAAGTGAAGAATTTTATTCCAGTCCACAGACTGATTCTCATTGACCAGCCTTGAGGTTTCCGTAAGTGTCTGCTCTACCAGCTTCAAATGTTCGATCCGTTTTCTTATGAGGTTTAACTGAAGGCGGAGAGACTCCTCCACATAATCGTTGTCATCGTCATTGATGGTGATGGAGCGGATTTCATCTAAGGAAAAGCCTAAGTATTTTAAAGAAAGAATCTTCTGGAGCTTTGCAAAATCAGAATCCGTGTACAGCCGGTATCCCCCTTCGCTCATTCCCGACGGCTTTAACAAGCCCTGCTTGTCGTAATAGCGGACGGTTCGTATGGAGACATTGGCTTTTTTGGCAAACTGGCCTGATGTGTAGTATTGGTCCATCCGTCAACCTCCTTTCTGCTTCCCATTTCAGAAAATAAGCCTGTATGAAATCACAGGCTATACCATCATCTGATAATTTTCAATATCCAGCAGCTTCCCAAACTTCACGCCCACTTCCCTGATAGTCCCGCAGTGGACGAATCCAAGTGTTTCATGAAGGCGGAGGCTGGCTTCATTTCCCCCTGTTATAACGGAAACGACTGTATGAATGTCATCCCTCTCCTTTGCCATGTCCAAAATGGCAGAGGACAGCGCTCCTGCAATTCCCCTGCGCCTGTAATCTTTATCAATATAAACAGACAGCTCCACCGTAGCCGCATACGCCTCCTTGTCCCGGTAAGAAGAAAGGCTGGCATAGCCCACGGCTTTTCCGTCTTCCTCCGCCACGATCAGGGGATGATTTCCGACATTATGCGCCTTAAACCACTCCATCCGTTCTTCCATGGTTTTCGGGTTTAAGTCAAAGGTGGCCAGTCCGTATTCTACCTCATAATTATAAATATCCAGCAGCGCCGGCATATCATTTTCTTTCGCAGTTCTGATTATCATGTCTTCCTCCTGGTTTCAACGAATTTCATAACCATATCATACATCAATCTATTGTCCCCGTCCAATACAAATCGCAAGGAAATAAACATTTTTCACTCCCGCTTTTTTTAACGCGCGGGTGCATGCCTCTATGGTGCTTCCTGTGGTATAAATGTCATCCACCAGGATCACTGTCTTCACTCCCGGCAGAATTTTTCCTATTCCAAACGCCTCCTCCAGATTCTTAAGCCGCCCGGAAGGATCAAGCCCTTTCTGAGGCATTGTCTTTTTATTTCTCATCAGCATCTGAGGATAAACCGGAATTTCAAGACGTTTTCCCATCCGGCGGGCTAAAATTTCCGCCTGATTATAGCCCCTTTCCCTCATTCTGGAGGGGTGGACCGGAACAGGCACCAGAACTTCCGCTTCCATGCGCCGGATCAGCTTTTCATATCTGGCGCATATGGCGTCCCCGTAAAAGTCCAGGTATTCACGTTTATTCTTATACTTTATCTTAGCCATGGAACGCCCTGCATTTTCATCGTAGTTTATGAGGGCCCTTCCGTATTCAAAGGTACGTTTATGGCGGACGCAGTCGAGGCAGTATTCCGCTTGATCACTTATGATTTCCTTTCCGCACTTTTTGCAGACCGGGTCCTTTACAAAGGACAGGCGTTTCATGCATTCCTGGCAAATCAGCTTGTTTTTAGGCATAACAATCCCGTCACAGACAGGGCATCGTCTGGGAAATAATAAATCAATGAAAAATGAAAGATACATATAGAAGAAATCTCCTTGAAGTGAAAAATTGAAAAAGAAATATTATAAAAAAGATGAAAGTTACAAGATAAAAGTGGCAAAAGGAAAGTTGCAGGACGATAACTGCAAGATGAAAGGGGCAGGACGATAGCTGCAAAAATAGAAAAGACAGAAATAGAAAACACAAGAACAATAAAGCTGAAAAAAGAGAAGGTTTACAGTAAGAAAAAGACAGAGAAACAAAAAGACATAAAATATGGTATGGGCAGACTCACATCCCTTGTCTGCCCAAAGAATCTACGTAAATAACAAAAAGCCCGGAAATCTCGCTTCTCCCACCTAATCCAGCAGGCTGATTTCCAGAATCCGCTCCTTCAACCCGGAATACCTCCGCTGTTCCATTTCATTCCCTGCCATCTCATGAAACACCTCCGGCATTCCAACCAGGCAGACACAGGATTTAGCGCGGGTCACCGCAGTATAAATTAAATTCCTGGTCATCAGCATCCTGGGGCCGGAAAATACCGGGATAACCACTGCCGGATATTCACTGCCCTGGGACTTATGAATGGTGATGGCATAAGCCAGCTCCAGCTCCTCCAACTGCTTAAAGCTGTAATCCACAGCTTTTCCTTCGTCAAATTCCACCGTCACCAGTTCTGCAAAACCGTTGATTTCCCGGATGACTCCAATATCCCCATTGTATATCCCAGTTCCTCTGTCAACAGGAATCCCATATTTGTTTTGGACCACCCATTCAATATTATAATTGTTCTTAATCTGCATGACCTTATCGCCCACCCGGTAAGTGACTCCAGACAATTCCTTTTCCGCCTTTTCCTCAGATGGGGGATTTAAATACTCCTGCAATATGGAGTTGAGCCGTTCCACGCCTATGGCCCCTTTTCTCATGGGGGTCAGAATCTGGATATCGTACGTTTTTGCATTGACGTAACCAGGAAGCTTATCCTGAACGAGAGTGATCATGGCATTGATGATGGCATTGGGCTCTTCCCGCTTAATAAAAAGAAAGTCATTGCTCTTTTTTCCCAGAGGAACCTCTTCCCCTGCGTTTATTTTATGGGCATTGACCACAATGTCGCTTTGTGTTGCCTGACGGAATATCTTAGTTAACATAACCACATTAAAGCTTCCGGAATCAATCATGTCCCGAAGCACATTTCCCGGACCAACGCTGGGAAGCTGGTTCACATCTCCCACCAGAATCAGCCTTGTCCCCGGATTGATGGCTTTTAGTAAGGACTGCATCAAGTGGATATCCACCATGGAAGTCTCGTCAATGATCACAGCATCCGCATCCAGAGGATTTTCTTCATTCCGGTCAAAATGCATATGAGCAGAGCGCTCATCCCCAGGGACTCCGGTCAGCTCCAAAAGCCGGTGAATGGTCCTGGCCTCATATCCTGTGGCCTCTGTCATCCGCTTTGCCGCCCGTCCAGTGGGCGCTGCCAGGAGAATTTCCATTTCCTCCCTTTCAAAGAACCGGATAATGGTGTTAATGGTAGTCGTCTTTCCGGTTCCTGGACCTCCGGTGATGATGAGAAGTCCGCTGTTAACCGCCTCCACCACCGCCTGAGCCTGCTTTTCATCAAGCTCCATTTCCGTTTCCTTCTGAAGCTTTAAAAGCCTTGTTCTGATTTCCTCCTCAGCCATACTTCCCTTGACATTTAAATCGTGAAGCATCTTTGCAACATTCAATTCCATGTAATAATACTGTGAGGAATAAACGGTGCGCCTGCCCTCTGTTTCCCGTATGACCAGCCGCTTGTCAAGCTGCATATCCATCAGATGCTTTTCTATGGACTGTTTGTCCACCTTAAGGAGCTCCGAAGCATGGTCTAAAAGCTCCTCCTCCGGCAGATACGTATGCCCGTTTCCGGCAGCCTGTAAAAGGGTATAGAGAACGCCGCATTTGATCCGAAAATCCGAGTCTGTAAAAATCCCCACTTTTCTGGCGATTTCATCGGCCATTTTAAAGCCCACGCCGGGAATGTCATCGGCAAGCTGGTAAGGGTTTTCTTTCAGCACCCCGTAAAGCCTCGGCCCGTACTCCTGATAAATCTTCACCGCCAGATTCATGGAAATGCCGTAATTCTGGAGAAACATCATGGCCTGGCGCATCTCCTTCTTTTCCTCCACCTGCTGGGAAATGGACATGGCCAGCTTTTCGCTGATTCCCTTGATCTCAGAAAGCCGCTCCGGCTCCTCCTCCAGAATACGGAAGGTATCGGCCTTAAAGCGTCGGATGATTCTGGCGGCCAAAGCCGCACCAATGCCTTTGATGGCCCCGGAACCCAAATACCGCTCCATGGCAGCCGTGTCCTCCGGAGATTTGATCTCATAGCTTTCCACCGTCATCTGTTCTCCGTAAACCGGATGCTCGGTCATGGCCCCTACGGCCTCTACCATCTCTCCCTCGCTGATGTAATGGAAGCTTCCCACGAGAGTGTACTCTTCTCCCTCATCCACAAGGCTTAAGACCGTATAACCGTTGTCCTCATTTCTGTATTTGATTTTCTCCACAAATCCGCAGACTGTCGCCATGGTTCCTCCCGTAAATGCATAAATACAAGCGGACCGCCGCAGAACAAGCCCTGCCGGAATCCTTCGATTCCGCCAAGGCGTTGTCCCAAAGCAGTCCTGTAAACCCAAGAGCCGGCTTTGTTTCGCGGCTCTTTCGGTTAAAATTCTGTTTTACTGTCTCCGCCGTGCATATATTCAATAAACTTACCTGTACCAATCGCCACAGCAGTCAAAGGATCTTCTGCGATCATGGTGGTGATTCCTGTCTTCTCTTCAATCAGGGCATCCAGTCCGCTTAAAAGGGAACCGCCTCCGGTCAGCACAATGCCGCGGTCAAAAATATCGGCTGCCAGCTCCGGTGGAGTTCTCTCAAGCACGTTGTGAACGGCATCCACGATCTGCATGGCAGGCTCTTTTAAAGCGTCCAAGGTTTCATCAGAAGTAACGACAATGGTCTTTGGCAGACCGGTCACCAGGTTACGTCCGCGAACCTCCATGGTCAGAACTTCCGGCCTTCTGTATGCCGCTCCAATGTTGATCTTGATTTCCTCAGCCGTTCTCTCACCGATTAAAAGGTTATGTTTTTTACGCATGTAGCGCACCAGAGCCTCGTCAAAATCATCGCCGGCAACCTTAATAGAGGTACTCACAACAGTTCCTCCAAGAGAAATAACCGCAATATCAGAAGTACCGCCTCCAATGTCCACGATCATATTTCCGCAAGCCTTTGCAATATCAATTCCGGCTCCAATTGCTGCTGCCACCGGCTCCTCAATAATAGCCACTTCCCTGGCTCCTGCCTGGTAAGTAGCGTCCTCTACTGCCTTTTTCTCCACCTCAGTTGCACCGCTTGGAATACAAACGCTGATTCTCGGCTTTCTTAAGGTCTTTTTTCCCACTGCCTTATTGATAAAATATTTCAGCATCTTTTCTGTTACAGTATAATCGGAAATAACTCCCTGGCGCAGCGGTCTTACTGCCACAATATTACCCGGCGTTCTTCCGATCATCAGCCTGGCTTCTTCTCCTATGGCTTTGATCTTGTTGGTATCGCGGTCAATGGCCACTACAGACGGCTCTTTTAATACCACGCCTTTTCCCTTAATATAAACCAGAATGCTGGCTGTTCCTAAATCAATTCCAATATCATTGGACATCATCATCACAAATTCCTCCTGCTTAACTTATCCCGTTTCCAAACTTCTTTTATCGTCAAATTTTTACTTATTTCGCTTATATGTCACAGTTTCCTTCTTATTATATACAATAAGCATTGGATTTGAAAGGGTTTTTTTTATTTTTATTTTCTTTATACTTTTTTTAGAATTAGTACACATTCTTGTCACATTTGCACCGTATACTGTAAATACGTTATCCGAAAGGGTAACGGGCCTTTTGTTTCAAGTAACTTACTTGAAATCACAAAGCTTTTTCATACTCATACCGGACGGTGCAAACCGTCCGGCCCCCCTAAAAAATTTATTACCCACTTTCATTAATTGAAAGTGGGTTTTTTAATGACTTCTTATACTCTCATAGAGAGAATTTCACACAGGGCTCCAAACAAAGCCTGACTAAGGTCCATACACTGCAAAGACGCCAGGGTAAGTTCATCTCTCTCCTCTATCATCTGCTGTATTTCTCTCTTTAATTCATAGGAAATCTGAGCTCTGTTAAGAATTGCAGAGGATTCCCTTTCCACATCCACATTTACTGCCTTTTGGCAATCTTTCAGCCTGATGTACAGCGTTTCTCCCACGCTCATAGAAGATATTTTCACACAAAGAATCTTCCTTTGCCCGTCATATGTAGTTTCTGGATTTATTTTTATCCCGTTTATCATTACTTCCGGCTCCGCAAAACCTATGTTCCTGAAATTCAATTCCCAGGAACGTTCGGAGGGAACAACTTCCAAAGCTCCTTGCCCCTCTATGGTAAACTCCGGATTATTTCCCCATTTAAAAGCAAAACAGGTAGAAGCCCATTGTTCCTTTTGGCCCAGTTCCTCTCCATTTTCCCAAAGAGTGAAGCTTCCATGAGCTTCCGGGAAAATATCCACCGCAAGTTTCTGCGGGCTTCCTGTGTCATTGGATACATCTTTGCTTCTTACCAGGATTCCTCCTGCCTTTGCCAGTACCGGAACCGCCTCAAGAGGGCGGTAAAGCTTCAGTTCCCGGCCTCCCTGATAAATCCGCCCGTTCTGAATATCAAACCATAACCCGGAGGGCAGCCAGGCTTTGACACAGCCAAGCTTTGTCTGGGGATCTGACGGTTTCGTTACCGGAGCAATCAACAGCTCAGAACCGAAATAATATTCATTAGGATACTCATAGGCCTTGTTGTTTTCCGGTTCCAGCCAATACAAAGGGCGCACGAGAGGAATTCCATGCTTATGTGATTCCAGGTTCATAGTATGCAGGTATGGGACCAGTTCATGCCGCAGCCTTAGGTACTGCTTCATAATATGCGCTGCTTCCACCCCATAATTCCACGGTTCTTTTCCCGAAAAAGGATTGTTGGAACTGTGAAGACGGTTGATTGGCGAAAAAACACCTAATTCTACCCATCTGACAGTCAGTTCCTCATCTCTGACACCCAGCATATGCCCTCCGATATCATGGCTCCACCAGCCGTATCCTGCATTACTGGCCGAAGCTGTAAAAAACGGTTGAAAGTCCAGGCTTTTCCAGCTTATAATGGTATCTCCTGAGAATCCCACAGGATACCGATGACTTCCCAATCCTCCATAACGGGAAAAAGTAAGCCCCGCCCCACCCTCTTTTAAGCTGTCCAGATAATGGTAGTGGTTTAAAATCCAGAGAGGGTCCAGCCCGTCTGTTCCCGATTCACTTCCCTGCTGCCAGTCAATCCACCAGAAGTCCACACCGTCCTTTTCCAGGGAGTGATGGAGGATATCAAAATACGCCTCTATAAAACGCGGGTTTGTCACATCAAAGGAAACTGCCTCCCCGGTTTCCGGATCTGTTCCCATAGCTTCTGCCATGGCCGGATACAGCTTCTCATGAGCCCGTATTCCGTCAGCCGGATGTACATTTAAGGTGACCCTCAGACCATTGCCGTGGAGCCATTCCAAAAAGCGTTCCGGCTGGGGAAAAAGTTCTCTGTTCCAGGTATAACCGGTCCAGCCGCTTCCATACTGTTCCGGTATATCCACAAGATGCCAGTCCATATCGATGACAGCAATGGAAAAAGGAATTTCTTCTTCCTTAAAACGCATAATCAGGGCCTTATATTCTTCTTCCGTGTATTGATAGTACCTGCTCCACCAGTTGCCAAGGGCCCAGCGGGGAAGGAGGGGAGTCCTTCCGCACAAAAGGCAAAAATCCCTGATACATTCCTGGTATCGGTGTCCATACCCAAAGAAATATAAGTCAGTCCCCTTATATTCCCTCGCTCTTATCCAGCCGTCTTCCCCTATTACCATGGTTTTGCTGTCGTCTAACAGCCCGTATCCATCCCTGGAAATCATGCCGGGCTCCAGGGGAATCTCCCCGTCTGCGCTGTCCAGAGTGCGGGCAGTTCCCTCCAGACAGTTTATTTTATCTCCATAATGCCATTGTCCGTTCCTCCCGGTTTCCGGCCGGATCAATACCTTTATCCTAAGTGTGTCCGATGCAAAACTCCCATAACGGTATTCCAGACGCAGGTACCCGGTTTCAATAGAAAGCATTTCTCCATTCTGCTTTGCAGAAAAATCCGGAACAGGAAACCGGCGGTTCATAACGGTCTGGGTTGCCCGATCCTCAAACACTCCCTCTTCCTGATACTCCATTCGGATTAAGGAGGGGGTTAAAACGGTAAAACGCCAGCAATCACCTTTTACAACCGACTGAAGCCCGCATGCCGGCTCTCCATATATGCTGATATCCCTGACCATTTTCTTCTACTCCTTCATCACTCTATTACCACCATGGTATAATACTCCAGCATTGGCAGATCAAACGTAACATAGCCATTTTCATAGGTAAACTCCAGGGGAGTCAAAATTCCTTCCCTGTAATCCGGAGAAGCCGCCCACACCCGCTGCGGTTCCTTGGCACAGGCATGCCTCACCTGCTGGTCATACTTCACCACAGGCGGTGTCTGGGCAAGGCCTCTGTCCACCCAACTGTCATGGGAAGCTCCGTCAAAGTTGAGCAGATGGAGGATTTCCCGGTCCGGTTCCCCTTCCTGTTTCTTTATCCTGGTAAAAGAAGTGACATTTCCCGGCTTTAAGTCAGAGCCTGTCCTTTTGCCTCCAATGTAGGTTTCATCCTTTATCTCGGATAAACCGGTTCCCCTTAAAAGATTTTCATAGGCAACCATAAAAGAGTACGTATTTCTTATATCCTTCTCCAGGGCACCGGAAATCCTCATAGAATTACCGGGATAATATTCACTGGACAGCATACCCGTATCTCCCAGCTCCAGATGGCTGGCTCCCGAAGACATGAGCACTGAATTAATATAATTGATGGATGATGTGTTGAATTTCTCCGATTTAGGCGCACCGTAATTCATATAAGCAGCAATGACAGTTCCTTTTTTGCCCTTTGTGCTTTTATAAATATCATCCACCTTTTTCTTTAACTCGGCATAATCCGGTGTATCCCCCGGCCACACCTCCATATAGACAATATCGTAATCCACAGCCCTTAACTGCTGCTCCATGCCATAAGCTGAAACAGGGTTGAAAATCACCTTTGTGTCCATCTCCTTTACAAGACGGTTCAGCATAGGCACGTATGTATTGTCCAGTTGAATGGCATTTCCGTCATAATCGTACCGGTTCCCTCTGGACCCCAGGGAATCTACCTGGATTCCGTCATAAGGATATGCAGAAAACAATTCATTGTGGGCTTTTATATAGTAATCCTGCCACTCTTTATCAGCAGGATTCATGAGCCACAGCTTTTCTGTTTCCCAGCCAATTCCGGACATATCATGCACATCCTGATTCTGATGGCGTTCATCGCTGTACATCCCCCATTCCGGCTTTACACCTGCCTCCTCATAGTTATCATAGACGCCGAATATGAGGTTGTAAAAGAAAGACTTCATATTCATGGAATGACCTGTATGAATGGTATTGAGTACGGTCTGCTTCCGGGCAGTGGCACGGTTTAAGGTCTGCCATGTTTCAGCCGGATTTTCAGGAGTCCCGGCAAGAGGCTTTTCCTGGGTATCGAACACATCATAGTAAAACAGGCCATTAATATGGTGATTTTTCAGCCGTTCCAAAGACTGTTTCACTTCCTCATCAGTCCTGTCCATTTTTGTCACATACCCATACCTGGGAAATACGTTCCAATCCGAAGACACATCCACTCCTGTCATCGCATAATCCATCATTTTTCCATCACGGTATAAATACACCTCAAGAGTGTATCCGGTAAAATCCCTGTCAGGAGCCTGAAAGGAAAAGGAGTAACTGCCTCCCCCCACGGTGATATGTGTGGAATTCTGCCATAGGGTTTTCTCCATATGCCGCAGCTCGACCCGGATTTCTCCGTTCCAGGCTTCTTTAGCCCCTCCATGGAGCACTGTAGCTGTCACCGTATCCCCAGGACTGTACATGCTTTTATCCGTATGGACCTCCTTTAACCAGGTTCCCGGATTGCTGACTCCTGCCATTTCCTGTTCCGTCATTTCCCTCTTTCCCTCCTGGGCCCAGGCGGGGCTTCCATGTACTGCCCCGCCGAGAATCATTGCCGCACTCAAGACCATTGCTGCCGTTTTCTTTATCTTCATTGATGCTACCTCCTATTTCACCTGCTCCAGTACAAGGGATGCAACCCAGCCGAATGCATCTCCCTCCTGCCCGGTAACCGTGATTGTATCCGTTGGTTTTAACCATAGTGTTTGGGGCAATGAATCGGAACTCATCCCGTTATCTCCGTAATCAGAAGGCTTTCTTAAGATTTCCCCAATTGCCTTATGATTGAGCTGAACAGAGAACTTCTGCCTGGTTCCATTGGATATCACCATGAGCTTATATTCTCCTTCCATAAAATCCGGATTATCACTTAACGGAATCTCCAATGACTCTCCTGGCTGTAAATCTGCAGCCGGAAGGTACATACTCGCTTTGCCGTAGGCCTGTCCCGGATACCGGTACTCCTCCTGAGCTTTGGGCTCCGGAGATGGGGCAGGAATCAGAAGCATCTTATCCACCCAGCCCCAGGGACCTTCTGCCTCACTTCCCGGCGCACTGATGGTGATGACATCCTCTTTTTGAAGGGAAACAGGGCGAAGAAGAGTGTCCAGGGTCATACCGTTCATGGAGAAATTCGTTTTATTCCGGGTAATGGAGCCCAGAAGTTTTCCATTTACCTTCACTCCCAGAGCCGTCCGGTCTCCGTTGCTGCTGACTGCAATGTAGTAAGTGCCTGCCTGAAAAGAGCCGTTGCTTCCCAGAGGAATCTGAATTTCTTCTTCCGGCTGTAAATCAGCAGCAGGATTGTCCTTCTGCTTTCTATAAAACTCCTCGGCCTGCCATGTAAACGGCTTCCTGCCCGTCTCTTTTTCTTTGTGTGTCACTGGATTTAAGGTCACATAGTCGATCCAGCCGTATCTTCCGCCCCGTTCTCCTTCGATTCCCAGGATATCTCCAGCCTTTAATTCCATAACTTTTCCCATATCATCATCTGTCATGGAATCCATTCCGTAGTTTGTTCCTTTTCTGCTGATTCCACCTGCCGCCATGCCGTTTACCTTGATGGTAAACGCTTCTCTGTTGCCGCAGGAACGGATGGTCAGCTTGTAGGTTCCGTCGGCAAATCCGCCATTGTCCGATACCGGGATAAGAATCTGCTCTCCGGGCTGTAAGTCTGCCGCAGGGTTGTCTTTTTGCTTCGTATAATAAGCCTCTCCCTGGTAAATCAGCTTTCCATTCTCCGTTGCCGTCTGGGGGCCATAATTCTGGAATAGTTTTTCAGCAGCCCAATTGGCGATCCTTCCTCCAAATCTGGAAGCCATATTCCGGTTTGGCGCTTTCCGGGTGCTGTCTAAAACAATCCGGTCAATCCAGTTTCCATAATTATCTGTATCCTGCTCCGGAAAATAGATTGTAAGCATATCTCCCGGCTTAAGCGCAATCAAACCATCTCCCGTTTCCTTTGTCATATATTGCATGCCATATCCGGAGCCGCTCCGTTCTCCGCTTATTGCTTCCGTCCCATTGACTAACACTTTATAGGAACGCATGGTTCCTGTGGTATACATGGTAAATAAATATTCCTTATTCTCAAAACCCATGGAGGCCAGAATGGGGATTTCCAACCGCTTTGCAGGTTCGTCTAATTTGGCGACCTTTCCCCCTTCTTCCAATACATCGCTATAAAAATCCTCTGCCTCCAGTGTGATCTTCCTTTTGGCTTTCGGCTGTCCGTCAGGCTTTTCATCCGTTTCTTTCAGTTTTACATAATCCACCCAGCCATAGGGGCCAGGGCGTCCGCCCTGAGTGGTTCCGGGAGCATAGACCGTAATCACATCATCCTCATTCAAGCGGAGCACTTCCCCCAGAACAGATTCCTTCATGTCCTCCATGCCAAAGCCTGCAGCCTCTCTTCCAATTACTCCAATTGGCACATCATTTACTTTAACGATATATTTTGTCCGGTTTCCGTTTGCTGCAATGGAAAGCCGGTAATTTCCGCCCGAAAAACCAGGTGCATCGGAAAGTGTAAATGTGATGCTGTCTTCCGGCTGCAAATCCGCTGCTTTTCCGCCTCCTGCCGTCTGACTGTAGTAATGCTCACCTTCATAATAATATTCCGTTCCAAGGCCTACGTTAATCAATCCATAACAGCTTAGATGGCTGGTGGTGAATTCAATGCGCCCCTCTGCCTCATTGATCGTAAAGGCCAGTCTGGTTTTCTTTTTATCGTCTGAAATATAATATAATGACAGCTTTTCCCGGTCAAATTCCTCATCAATGGGAAGGCTGATTTTCAGTTCACCGGCAGGCTGTACCGGCACCCCATCCATAAGCAGTGATATCTCATAAAAATGCATAAAAGGCGCCTGCCCCTCTTCAAATCCAAAGAGACTGCTGATCTCCTTCAGCCTGTCCTCATCTACTTCCTCTGCCGATAAAACTGCTCCGAAAGGAACCACTCCCTTTTCCGCTGTCACCGTCACACCGGTTAAGACTTCTGTTTCCTCAAAGGGCTGGCAGGGCACGAGTCTGATAAAATCCACCCAGCCATAATTATTATCTGCCCGGACCGTGAGGGTATCGCCTTTTTTCAATTTAAAATTCCCAGGCACGGTATATATCCCGTAGCTTCCCCAGTCCGTTGTTTCCTTCGTAAGGGTTCCAGTCTCTTTTTCATTCACAAAAACCGTGTAATTCTGATAGCCGCAGGCTCTGATCATCAGATTATAGACGTCCGTTTCAAAGCTGTCCTCTTCCGGCATTTTAAATTCAACGGCATCAAGGGGCTGGAGATCTGCGGCCTGCCCTAAATCTGCCGTTTTATGATAAAAGCTCTCTCCTTCCAACTGCCAGATATTCCCGTCTGCAACCCCATAAATTCCGTATTCAGACAGAGTGGCTTTCAAATATACGTTGACCCATTGGAAAAACACCTCCTCCGGTTCACTGTCAGAATCCTCCATATAGTAAAGCCTGCTCTCATCCTGGCTGTAGCCTTTTGGAGCCGGAATATAAACCGTTACCTCTCCGGCCAGATCCTTAAGGGAAATTTCTGCCCCGGCCTCTTTTAAAGTAACTTTATAAAATTCTGATTTCTTTCCGTCTTCCTTAAACAGGTCCCGTATGGCAGCAGCCTCTCCCTTTGTAAGTTTTTTTGCTTCAATCTGCGTTTCCAAAGGAAGGACCCCTTCTTCTGCAGTGATGCGGATTCCCGTAGGCTGATGGGTTTCATCAAATTTAAGAGCTGTATCTGCCGTTTTTACAAGACGTATGTAGTCAATATGTCCCCAGCTTCCATTGGTGTCTGCCAGCTTAATTTTACTGCTTTTTTCAAGAGATATCTCCTGGTCAAAAAAACAGTCCTCGCAGCTTCCCTTCTCCCACCTTCCTTTTCCCGGTGTGGATACGGTGCCTTGTTCTATTCCATCTATGGTTACCAGCAGCTCACTTCGCGCTCCATTGGCCCCCACATAGAGCTGATACAGACCCGGCTGAAAACCGGATACCTTTGAAAGGTCAAAAGTAATGTTTCCTCCGCTGTTTAGTTCCGCTCTGTCGCCGTCGCCGTGTAAACCGGCGCCTCCGCCTAAAGCGGCTATGCTGCCATCCTCTGCCTCTAACCAGTATACCGGTGCATCAATCCGCTCAAGCTTTGTCCAGTCCAGGTGTCCGTATTTATTCTCTGCCTCTTTTATGGAAAGAGTATCATTCTCCTCCAGTTCCACGGTTCCATGATAATAATACTCTTCTAAGTCTCCGGAACCAAACCCTCTGTCTGCCTTGACAATGGTTCCCTTATTCCCTCCGTCAACAAGCACATTTACCGCCTGGGTGTTGCCGTTCATACGGACAGAAATGAGATACGTTCCGGCCTGAAATCCGCTCAGTTTACTGAGATCATAGGTGACACTGCCTCCGCTCTGGAGTTCCATTCTGTCCATTTCACCGCTTAAAGAGGCCTCAGAGCTGGTCGCCAGATTCCCATCTTCTGCTTCCATCTGATAGATTCCATCTCCTGCGGCATATGTAACATTTATGACAACCGCAGCCTCACTGGCTGTAGCCTTTTTGACATACTCCGCCTGGCTGGCTGTAGCTGTCCCCAAAGCCTCTCCTCCAGCCCCATCACCGGATTTCTCTCCGGTTTCCGGATTCTCCGTTTCTTTCTGATCGGTCTCTGTCACCTGATTAGACCCTTCCGTTTCTCCATATACAGGTACGGCTAAAAGGCTGTTCACTGTCAGGGCCGCTGCCAGCATGCCCGCCAATATTTTTTTCACTTACACCCCTCCTATTCTTCGACTGCATCCCAGTAAATGTATTCTGCCTCGTCATCCGTCACCGGACTTAAGACTTTATTACCGGATTCATCCTTCTCCTCTGTGAAAATATGGTAACCGTATGTATCATCTCTATCGTGTTCTTTCACAATCTTATACTTGTTTCCATCAGAAGCAGTGTAGTAATTACCGCTTTTTGATCCCTTCATCACCCTGCCGGACTCATCCACCAGAAACATTCCCGTTCCATAGGAACTCTGTTCCGCCACCGTAGGAAGATAGACCACCTCGTAATTCTCTTCCTGGGCCGCTACCGCCATGCCCTGGTAATACAGCCTTCCTGCCGATACGCCCGTCACTCCCTGGCCTTTATAAAAGCCGCCTTTCGTGTCTTCTGAGAAATAATAGTAATAGGAGTAACCGTCACTGCCATAATCATCGCTTTTGTTTTCCTTCAGCATATAACCGGTCTGGAGCGCTGCGTTGTCCATAAAGCAATAAAAACCGCCGGGGAAAAGCTGCCCCTTTTGTCCCCCCTGCAGGTAGATCATGCCGTCAATTCTGGTCCCTGAATCCTCGATGCAGTAATATTTCCCATTTATTCTGACCAGATTTACGTCTGTTGACCAGTTTTCAAATTCATAGCTTCCCATCTCTTTGATCTTCGTCGCCTTTCTCCTTGCCGCCACGGAGACCTCCGAATCCTTTGCCGTATTGGTGACAATATAGCCTGATGAAGAGGCATAATAACTTCGCTTATCCGCGTCGGATTTATCCCCCGGTTTGACGGAATCGAACCAGCGGCTCACAGCCAGTGAATTATCGTCCTGAAGCCCGTACATATAGAAGTCAGGGGCCTTGTTATATTCTGCCCTTTCGCTGTCCAAAGTCTCATCGTCTACCTTTACATAGCGGGGAGACTGTCCTTCTCCCCTGTCGTAAATCCAGCCGGTCATAGGCCTTCCTTCGCCGTCAAATATATACAGTTTTCCTCCGACGTTTTCTTTTGTCCGGTAGTATATCTTCCCGTTTTCCTTAAAACAGTACCATCTCCGGGTATAACCGCCGTCCTGCCTGCGCTCAAAGACTTCTCCCTGTTCAAGCACCGCATCTTCCGGAGACAAAGCCTCTGCCCAACCTTTGGCCATCTTTCCGTCTTCCCGTGCGTAAAAAACGTGATCCTCCATCGTATTTGACGTATGGGGAGAAGGTTTCATATCTCTGGGGCAGGATATCCAGCCGGTCAGCATCTTTCCGTCCTCTCCCATAAAATATGTCTCTCCGTCTAATTCCAATCTTCCGCTATACATAACTCCTTTATTGTCAAAATAATACCATGCATCGTTTTCATCATCATAAAGCCATCTGCCGGCCATCATTGACCCATCATCATAATAAAACCATTGGCCCTTCTCCTCTGTCCAACCCTCTGACGCCCAGGCATGGGTGACAGGCCCCATAGCGAGCATTACCGTACAGGCGGCACAGCCGGCTCCCATTTTAAACCACTTCATTTTAGACTTCTCCCTCCACATGACTGTATGCCTATTCCTTAACGCTTCCCATTACAATTCCGGTTATGAGATATTTCTGCAAAAGCGGATAAATAAGAAGGAGAGGAATGACTGATACCACAATTTTAGCCGCATTTAAATTTTGTTTTGACACTTCCATGGCATTTACCAAGCTGCTTAAACTTCCTCCGGAATTTAAAATGTCCTCCAGTTGGATGCTTAAAGACTGTATATATGTCTGCAGCGGATAATTGGCCACTTTTGTCATATAAATCAGTCCGCCGAAAAAATCATTCCAATTTCCCACAATGCTGAATAATGCAATGGTTGCAATGACCGGTTTGGAACAGGGTATGTAAACCTTGCTCAGTACCTGCATGGGAGTGGCTCCGTCAATGACAGCCGCCTCTTCCAGGGATTTGGGGATTCCTATAAAGAAATTCATCACCATAACAACGCTGAATATGGGAACTGCCCCCGGCAGTACCAGAGCCCAGACGGTATTGATCAGCCCCAGATTCTTAATCACCAGATAGGAAGGAATCATGCCGCCGGAAAACAGCATGGCAAAGATCAGAAGATTCATGTAAATACTTCTCCCTCTAAATTCCCGTTCCGACTTAGACAGGGGATATGCCATAAGCACAATTAATACAATATTCAATATGAGCCCTGCCGCCACCCGGAAGACAGAGATTCCGAAAGAACGCCAGAACTGGCTGTCATCCATGATTTTCTTATAGGCCGCAGTGGTGAACTTAACAGGTACAAAGCCCACCACATTGGCTGCCGCCGCATCGCTGCTGCTGAATGAGATAGCCAGTATGTTTAAAAGAGGCAGGAGGCATATGAGTCCCAGAAACAGAACAATTAAGTAAATACAGCCTTTCCCAACGTTTCCGGTGATCCCTTTTTTCACAACCATAATCATACCTCCTAAAATATTTTACGGTCTGTAAACCGTTTTGCAAGCTCATTGGCAGTCATCATGAGAATCATGCCCACCACTGAGCGAAGCAGGCCCACTGCTGTGGAAAAACTGTACTGCCGACCCATGAGACCTACCCGGTATACATAAGTGTCCAGCACGTCACCGGTCTGATAAACCATTGGGGAATACAAATTGTAAATCTGATCAAATCCTGCGCTCAGTATGCTGGTCAGGCTCATGGCTGCCATAAGGAGAATGATAGGCAGAATTCCGGGAAGCGTAATATTCCATACCCGTTTCCACCAACTGGCTCCATCTATGGCCGCTGCCTCATGAAGCCCCGGATCAATGGAGGTGATGGCCGCCAGGTACACAATGGAATTATATCCGAATTCCTTCCACACATCCGTAATAATGATCAGAGGCCGGAACCAGGTATTGCTTCCCAGAAAGTTTATCTTATTCAGGCCGATGGCTGCCAAAAACTGGTTTAAGGGGCCATCCAGATTCACCATATTGACTACCACTGCCGACAGAACGACCCAGGAAAGAAAGTGAGGCAGATATACGACTGTCTGTACTGTTTTTTTCAGAAATTTGAT
This sequence comes from Lacrimispora sp., assembly GCF_047605665.1. Taxonomy (GTDB): domain Bacteria; phylum Bacillota; class Clostridia; order Lachnospirales; family Lachnospiraceae; genus Lacrimispora. The sequence goes on from NZ_JASGFH010000004.1 coordinate 218,215, forward strand.
TCGTATTTCATTTAAAAGAACGGCGAACACAATAGCCATCAGTGTTCCCGAAAGAATCTTTCCCACCGCAATGATTAAGGTATTGATAAAAATCCTTCCCACATCAGGGATAGAAAACATGTATTGGAAATTTTTCATTCCCACAAACTTTGAACCGAGTATTCCCTTTGCAGGAACGTAATCCTGAAATGCCATGAAGATTCCAAACATAGGGACAAAACAGAATATCATGATAAAAATCATTCCCGGCAGCATCATTCCATGGTACATGGCCTGTGATCCCATCTTTCCTGCTGCCGCTTTATTCAGGAAATACCGTTCTTTTTTCATTTCTGATCTCCCCCGTCAACTTCTGACTGAATTTCTTCTGCAATTGCTCCTCCCCCCTGCTGCTTCCAGGAAGCCACAAAATAAGATTCAAAATCTTCCACCGGCCTTGCTCCTGTGACAATCGCCACAAATGCCTCTTCCTCCAAAGTCCCCAGATTTGCACCGTTGCTCTTCATGGTTTCTGTGATTCCCCAGAAAACCGGATTTTTCCATGAGAAATATCCTTCTTTTGTCAGATGGTCAATCAAGTTTACGCCTTCCATACGTGATGTGTACTTGGACCAGTCTGCTGTCTCGGCCTGTTCCGGATTCGCCAGATATTTTTTTGCAGAATCAACAATGCTTTTGGATTCAGCAGTCTTCACTTCATCCAGGGTGATTTCTCCATTGACGCAGCGGCTGATATCAGAGTAATCATCAAGCAGGGAGGTGTAAGCATTCACTTCCAGGGAAATGGGCCTTGCAGTGCCATCCACTCCCTGACTGATGTAATTGGCAACTTCCGGTTCTTCCTGGGCCAGGTTTTTGTTATTGACCATTTCGTCAAAGTATAAGTTAGTCATCTTAATCAGGACTTCAGGATTTGAATATCCTTTGCGGACAACCATGTAACCGCTGCCTGAATTGCTGTGAACAGCATTTACATTGCCCTGCTGGTCGGCAATTGCATAGGCTGCAAATTCCGCTCCGCTGTCCATTGCTCTTACATTATTTAACAGCCAGTCCGGGATATGCCACGGTCCAAATGCAATTCCTGTCTGCCCATTGGTGAGGAGAGCGGTGATGTCATCCCATGTCCTTGTGCCGAACTGAGGGTCTACAATTCCTTTCTCAAACCACTGAGCCATCTGTGCCAGAGCTTCCTTCATCTGGGGAGTTGCTGAGCCGTAATAGACAGTTCCGCTCTCATCCTCTAACCATACCTTAGGATGGGCCTGGAATGCTGCTGCAATTGCATTCATGGCATAACCGCTGCTCCCATCGTCATTGGCCGTCAGATAAGGAACAAATGCCATACCCACAGGGTTGCCGCTGTTTCCCGGATCTTTTTCCACAAATGTGCTTGCAATCATCTCCAGCTCTTCTATGGAAATCCGTTTATCCCCATCTTCATCCACCTTTAAGCCCAGTTTTTCCAGCCAGTCCTTTCTCACATAGGTCACGCTGGGAGCGCTGTCTAAATTAGTTCCCGGTATGGCCATAAGGCGGCCGTCATATGTAGCCATATCCAGACATCTTCCATCATAAGAATCATAGATGGCCTTAATATTGTCACTGGCATATTGGTTGTATACATCAGTCAGATCTTCAACAAGACCATTTTCCACCAGCTCGTCCAAAACATCCTTGGAGCCTACCTTCATGACATCCGGAAGTTCTCCGGAGGCAATTGCCAAGGATACCTGTCTGTCATAGTCGGCTCCGTTGGCTTCAAAATCATTTACCACTTTCACGTTCAGCCTGTTCATTAAATATCTGGTATAAGCATTGTCCTCATAGGTATCTCCCTCCGGAAATTTTGGATTGGCAATTGTGCTGCGTCCCATACGGCAAGTCAGGGTATCTTCATAAGCACCGGCGCTTCCTTCCACTGCTTTTACCGGCTGCTGCTCCGCTTTCTTGCTGCATCCCGCCATAAAAACCACTGACGCTGCTGCCAATACTGCTGTTCCTCTTATCCAATATTTCTTCATTTTTTCATTCCTGCCTTCCTGCACCTTTTCATTTTATGCATTCTATAATTTTAGTATAGACTCAGGAGGAAAAACCGTAAACGACAATTAATACCGTTTTGCAGTACATTTTCATGTTCCTGCAAACCACAGAAAATGCCGGTCAATTTTCATGACCGGCATCCTGTAAAAACTGCTCCTGCTCTTTTTCCACCTTGGGAATCTTAAGGGTTACTCTGGTTCCTTCTCCCACCCTGCTTTCAAAAGTGAGCCCATAGGACTGCCCATAATAAAGCTGTATTCTATGGTGGACATTCTGAACTCCGTATCCTTTTGTCCCGGCGGTGAATATCCCCTCCAGAACATCCTCCGGAATTCCGCAGCCATTATCCTCCACCGTAAATATAAGTTCACCCTCCTCCTGCCTTCCCGTCACCTTAAGCACCCTGTCTCCTGGAACTGTCTTATGGTCCAGGCCATGCACAATGGCATTTTCCACCAGAGGCTGCAGCAGAAGATTCAGCATCTGATACTCTTCCATGCCCTCTTCCAGCTTAAGGATTGCTTCAAATTTTCCTGAATGCATCATCCGCTGAATGTGCACATAAGAAGAAGTATTGTCCCACTCTCCTTTTATGTCAATCACATTTGTCCCCTTATTCAGCGTAGTCCTGTAAAAGGTGGACAGAAGCTGGGTCATCTTGCTGATATCTTCCTGCCCTGCCATAATGGCTTTCCAGTTAATCAGGGATAAGCTGTTATACAAAAAGTGAGGATTGATCTGTGCCTGAAGGGCCTTCATCTCATACTGCTGCTGGAGAATCTTGCTTTTGTAAACCTCGTTGACGAGATGGTTTAAACGCTCCATCATCTTTCCAAAGCGGTTGATCAAAAGTCCAAATTCATCTCCTGACTCCGCCTGTGCATCTACGGTCATATTTCCTTCTTCAATCCGGTCGATGTTACGGATTAATTCCGCCAGGGGACGCACCACACTTTTAGAAAGAAGAAGGCTGGCCAGTAAAATTACGGCAAGGCACAAAATAACAGTCAAAACAATAAGAGCCGTAATACTTCCGGCAGAGGAAGATATTTCCTCTAAGGGCCGGTAAAGATAAATCTTCCAGCCATTGCTCCCTATTTCATTTCTGTCGATGACGTACTTATCCGCCTCTTGTGAACCTTCTGTCAAATCTGAAATATCCAGCCCATCATAAGCTGTTTCACCTGTTTTAAAGGCGGAATAGGAAAATACGGGATTCTGTTCTTCATCTATGATAAGAATTCCGTAAGAGCCGTCAAACAAATGGGTCATGTATCCAAAGACAGAGTCATAATCCAGCTCTATATAGACCACATTCCGATTAAAATTAAAATCAGGGTAAATCCTGCAATACATCTTTATAATCCCGGCCTTTTCATCCGCAAGCCAGTGAATATTATAATCTGACGGGCCCCCGGAAAAGTCCTCCATGCGCTCAACAGGCATTAAAATGTTCCCATGGGGATATAAGGTGGAATTGGAGCTGTAAAGGGATATCTGTTTAATCTGAGGATTCAAGCTCTTCATCCTCGCTATGGTAGGGGTAATCACATCCCGGTAAGTCAGATACATGTCCAGGTTGCTTTCATACTGGCGGGCCAGGGCCTGCTGGATTTTCGTATCCCACGTAATATTTTCCATTACATGGACATAGGTTTTCAAGGTTGAATCCAGGGTGACCACGCTTTGATTCAATGTTCCGCTTAAGGCTTCTTTTTCTCTATTGATCAGAAGATTCCTGGTCTGAAAATAACAAAAAGCACCCAATATGATGACCGGAATCAGGCTCACGGTCAAATGGCTGAGAAGCACTCTTTTGCGAAATGCCAGATTCCTGTACCATCGGTTCAGCTTATCCATCGGTTTACGTCCACTCCCTTTCTCACTTCCTGTATTGATCCGGTGTCATTCCGTATTCATTTCTGAAACTTCTGCAAAAATAGGAAAGATTCGCATATCCCACCTGTTCACTGATATCGCTGATTTTCATATTTGTACCGAGAAGCAGCTCTCTGGCTTTTTCCATCCTCACATTTTTTATATATTTGTTAATCCCGATTCCCTTTTCCTGTATGAAAATACTGCTGAGATAATGAGGGGTCAAATACACCTTTTCTGCCAGTATATCCAGACTCAGACCTTCTTTATAATTCGCTTTGATATACTGCTCCACCAAAGCAATGGTATGTTTGGAAGGGTCTTCTTCCGGTTTTACCTGTGCTTCTAAATCGTCTGCGGCTGTCCACAAAATAGCCTCCAGCTCATCAAAGCTTCCACAAGAATAAATCTTTTCCACCATGGCCGACAGGCTTTGTCCGCCTCCAGGCATGTCTTCATACAGGACTTTTAAAATATTGGAGCATATAAACCTGACATAGATATAAGATTGGTAGCCGTTATTTCTGCACTGTTCCAGCAGAACTGACATGTCTTTCCTGACTCTGCAAATATCCCTGCAGGAAACATCTTTTTCGATTTCAACCAAAAGCTGGCTGTCATTAAATGCCGGCCTGGCCTCTTTCTGCTTTCTTTTATCCAACGGATAAATATAAACATCCCGGTAGAAAAACCTCTCTTCCAGACATTCTTCCGCATTTTCGTAGGCCTTCCCGATATCCTCCGGCCCTTCTATCTGAGGACTTATGGCCAGATAACACCGCTTCCCATACACTTTTTCTATCTCCAGGTGGAGGAGCCTTCCAAGTTCTCTCCCATATGATTCATCCGGGCAGCCTTCTTTCAGAAAGAAAACCCCCTGGGAAGGCGTGATATCCAGAAAATCATAGTCATATGGAATCACATCTTTAAAGTGATGAAAAAACTTTTTCATTTCCACAGCTTCATTTCCAAAAAAGTCTTCCTCGAATTCCATCAAAATCAATCTCTTATAATCTGACAAAAACCGCAGGCTTTCTTCCTCATATTCCTGGTTCAGCGTCTGGTAAGGAACCTGATTCAACAATCTGGATACCACATAATTCTTATAAAAACGGTGTTTGTGCCCTGCCTCTTCTGCTCCCCGTTCCATCCGTTCCAGAACCAGGGATATAATCCGCTCCAGTTCCGAAGGGTTGACCGGTTTTAGAATATAGTCAACTGCCTGCAAGGATAAGGCCCTTTTCACATATTCAAAATCATCGTACCCGCTGAAGAAAATAATCTGAATATTGGGATACAGCTTTTTGGCTTCAGTGGCCAGCTCAATTCCATCTAAAAATGGCATCTTCACATCGGTAAAAAGGATGTCAGCCGGGTTATTTTTTAAGATATCCAAGGCCTCCATGCCATTGACTGCCTCAGTAATTTCAAAGGAAAATCCACTTCTGCGCAGAAGAAACTGAATCCCTCTGCGCTCGTCATCTTCATCGTCTGCAATCATTAAACGATACATTCCATGCTCCTGTCTTTTTCATTGCTGTTTAGATTCCAAAATATCCATCTGCTTCTTAGAAACACTTTATTTTTCAGCTATATACATTCTGGCTTCATAGGGTCTGAGAATTTCCGGTTCCTCTATGTGACGGTAGTTATGAATCAGCAGTTCCATATGATCCCACTCCTTTTGCAGAGGGCAGGACCGAAAGCTTTCGAAAAAGTTGCACACCACAAGAATACGGCTTTTCTCATCTTCTCTTGTATAGGCAAAAATCTCCTCATCATCTTCCATGAGCATCTGGAATCTTCCAGCCGACAGCACAGGATGCTGCTTCCTGAGCCGGATTAACTGCCTGTAATATTCAAATACGGAATTCATATCTCCCATTTGATTCTTCGCATTAATTTCTTTATAGTTGGGATTTATCTTAATCCAGGGCTGTCCCTCTGTAAAACCGGCCTGATGGCTGTCCTCCCATTGCATGGGAGTTCTCGCATTATCACGGCTTTTTTTATAGATGGACTCCATTACGTCTTCCTTGGCGTATCCCTGTTCCAGCCGCTCTTTGTATATATTCAGGGTTTCAATGTCCCTGTAATCCTCTATGCCGTATTTCACATTGGTCATGCCCAGCTCTTCACCCTGATATATGTAAGGTGTTCCCTGCATTCCGTGAAGCAGTGTTGCCAGCATTTTGGCGGATTCCACCCTGTAGGGACCATCATTTCCCCATCGTGAAACAATTCTGGGCAAATCGTGGTTGTTCCAGAACAGACTGTTCCATCCGCAGCCATGAAGCTGTTCCTGCCATTTGCAAAATATCTGTTTTAGCTTGAGAAACGGAAGAGGTGCCAGGTCCCATTTGCCCTTTCCTTCCTGTTGGTCCAGACCGATGTGCTCAAACTGGAACACCATGGAAAACTCGCTGTCATCCGGATTGCTGTACAGTTTTGCCAGTTCCGTATCCGCTCCCCAGGCTTCCCCAACCGTAATCAAGTCATGATTCTGAAATGTCTCCCTGCTCAATTCACGGATGAACTCGTGGAGTCTCGGTCCGTTGTTGGTAATTCCCTTATCCGGTTCCTTGGCGATCTGATCGATCACATCCAGCCGGAACCCGCCTGCTCCTTTGTCAATCCACCACTGGATCATATCGTATATTTCGCGGCGGACCCTAGGGTTTTCCCAGTTTAAATCCGGCTGCTTTACGGAAAACTGATGAAAATAATACTGCCTCAGTTGCGGAACCCACTCCCATGCAGAGCCTCCAAAACATGCTCTCATATCGTTGGGTGCCTTATCTTCCTCCCCATCCCTCCATACATAGTAATCGTGGTATGGGTTGTCCTTTCCCTTCTTCGCCTCCTGAAACCACCGGTGTTCATCGGAGGTATGGTTTAATACCAGGTCCATAATAATCCGGATATTGCGTCTTTTTGCTTCCCGTATTAATTGCTCCATATCATCCAGGGTGCCAAACATTGGATCAATATCCCGGTAATCGGATATATCGTATCCATTATCATCCTGAGGAGACTGATAAACCGGAGACAGCCAAATGGCATCAATCCCCAGATTCTCAAGATATCCCAGCCTGTCTATAATTCCCCTGATATCTCCGATTCCATCCCCGTTGCTGTCTTGAAAGCTGCGGGGATATATCTGATACACCACTGCATTTTTCCACCACTTCTCTGTCTGCTTCACTGTATTTAATCTCCCTTCCCATCACCTTAGAATCTATTATAGAAACAAAAGTTTTCTGTGTATATAATAATATGTAACTATTTGTTTTCCTTTTTCCTGTTCCGTCTGGTATACCCGTATACCAGGGAAGACATCCGGTTGATGAGAAGCCAGTGTGAGACATAAAAACCAGGATTCAGCCTTTGCGGCTGACACCCTGGTTTTCATTTTTATTCTTTATCAGGACAACCGAAGAGCCCAATCCTTACAATCCAAAACCCTGGTTGCAACCCCTTCATAAAATTCCGGTTCATGGCAGATTAAAAGAATGCTGCCCTTATACGCTTTTAACGCCCTCTTTAACTCTTCCTTTGCCTCCACATCCAGATGGTTGGTCGGCTCGTCCAGAAGCAGTAAATTAGTTTCCCGGTTGATCAGCTTGCAAAGCCTTACCTTAGCCTGCTCGCCTCCGCTGAGAACCCGGACCTGGCTTTCAATATGCTTGGTGGTCAGGCCGCACTTAGCCAATGCTGACCGCACCTGATACTGAGTATAGCCGGGGAACTCCTTCCAGATTTCTTCAATACAGGTGGTTGTATTGCCGGGAGCCATTTCCTGCTCAAAATATCCGATGGATAAGTAATCTCCCAGTTCCACCTCTCCCTCAAGGGACGGCGTCATTCCCAGAATGCTTTTTAACAGTGTGGTCTTTCCGATTCCGTTGGCTCCCACGAGAACCACCTTTTCCCCCCGCTCCATATACAGGTTCAAGGGTCTGGACAGAGGTTCGTCGTAGCCGATGACCATATCCTTTGTTTCAAAAATGCATTTCCCTGCTGCACGGGCTTCTATAAAATTGAATTCCGGCTTCGGTTTATCCTTTGCCAGTTCGATCACTTCCATCTTATCCAGCTTTTTCTGCCTGGACATGGCCATATTTCTGGTGGAAACCCTGGCCTTATTCCGGGCCACAAAGTCCTCCAGCTCGGCGATTTCCTGCTGCTGCCTCTTATAGGCTGCCTCCAACTGGGCCTTCTTCACCGCATGAACCTCCTGGAACTTATCATAGTCCCCCACATAACGGTCCAGACTCTGATTTTCCATGTGGTAAATGATATTGATAACGCTGTTTAAAAACGGAATATCGTGGGAAATCAGGATAAAGGCATTTTCATATTCCTGAAGGTAACGCTTTAACCACTCAATATGCTGGGCATCCAGATAGTTGGTCGGCTCGTCCAGAAGCAGGATGTCCGGCTTCTCCAGCAAAAGCTTTCCGAGTAAAACCTTGGTCCTCTGGCCTCCGCTCAGCTCCGTCACATCCTTATCAAGTCCCATGTCCGTAAGTCCGAGGGCTCTTGCCACTTCCTCCACCTTGGAATCAATGATATAAAAATCGTGGGCCATCAAAAGGTCCTGAATGGTTCCCAGCTCCTCCATCATGGCAGCCAGAGTCTCCTCATCGGCTTCTCCCATGCCATCGCAGAGCTCATTCATCTGCTCTTCCATCTGAAACAGGAAAGCAAAGGCGCTTTTTAACACGTCCCGTATGGTCATTCCCTTTTCCAAAACTGTATGCTGGTCCAGGTAACCGGTACGGACCCGTTTGGCCCATTCCACTTTCCCCTCATCAGGCTGCAGCTTATCGGTAATAATATTCATAAATGTGGATTTGCCTTCTCCGTTTGCTCCGATCAGCCCGATGTGCTCACCTTTTAACAGCCGAAAGGACACATCCTGAAAAATGGCCCGGTCGCCAAATCCATGTGTCAGATGTTCTACGTTTAAAATGCTCATTGAAAAACTCCTCTATTGATAATTGGCGGTTTTATCCAATACTTTTCCGCCTTAATACGAAACAACATAATTCTACACGACAAGAAGAATTAAAGCAAGCAAAAATACCATATAGCCGCAGTTTTGCCCCCTGATCCCCTCTCTAAATAAAATTTTTAAGTAGCAAAAAAAAATTTTATTTTTTTCATAAAAACAATATGAAAAACTGCACTAATATGTTATTATAAAAAAGTACCTTTCTGTACATTTTGTTTATGAAGAAACCATGGGGAAGGGAGACTGATTAAACTGATTTTTTAAAATGGATTCAGGTACAAGACATCAGCGGATCCGGCACTTTTACGGATTTAGGAATGCTTACAATCAAAAGGAGAATGGTAAAATGAATCAAGATGTAATGGAAACTCCATTAAAAAATGAACCTGCAGGAACAGAATCCTCCAGGACTGAAGAAAACAATTTAAAGTATACCCTTACTGACAAACCACCAATATCGGTTTCCCTGCTTTTGGGATTCCAGAATATTGTAACAGCCTTCGGAGGCATCGTAGCTGTTCCCCTCATTTTAGCTGGAATGGCAGGCTTTGACGTCAGAAACAGTGCGTACCTGGTAAGTGCTGCTTTGCTGGCCTCAGGCGTTTGCTCTATAATCCAGTCAAGAGGAATCGGCAAAAGGCCTTTCCGGGTGGGAAGCGGCCTTCCGACCATCATGGGTACGGATTTCGGATTTGTTGCTCCGGCTTACAGCATTATTAACACCATGGGCGGCGGTATGGCCGGCTATTACGGCGCCAGCATGCTGGGTGCTGTACTGGAACTGATATTAAGCTACTTCATCAAACCACTTATGAAGTTTTTCCCTCAGGTTGTTACAGGAACTGTAATTACACTGATCGGTGTAACACTGATGCCTGTTTCTATGGACTGGATTGGCGGAGGACAAGTCGGTGACCCAGGTTACGGCGCTCCTATCAATATCGCCATTGCTCTTGTCGTATTTATCATCATCGCCCTGTTAAACCGTTATGGAAAGGGCCTGGTGAGCACTGCATCCGTTCTGATCGGTATCGTTGCAGGCTACGTTATATGTATTCCCCTTGGAATGGTTGATTTCAGCCAGGTTGTAAATGCTCCCTGGGTTGAATTCCCACAGATATTCCGTTACGGCGTCGACTTTAATCCTAAGTTTGTAGTTCCTTTTATTGCAGGATATCTCGTTACAGTAATTGAGACCGTAGGCGTTGTTCAGGTTATCGGTGAAGTTACCCATACAAAGCTCACTGATGAGGACATTGCAAACGGCGTACGTGCCGATGGATTCGGTTCCCTTATTTCCCCAATCATGGGAAGCGGCCCTGTGGCTACATTCAGCCAGAATGCAGGTCTGATCCCACTTACACGCTGTGCTTCCCGCAGGGTAGCGATTGCTGCAGGCGGACTGCTGATCATGATGAGCCTTTTCCCAAAACTGGCAACCCTCGTTTCCATTATGCCTGCTCCGGTTCTTGGCGGTGCTGGAATCTTAATGTTTGGAACTGTAGCCGCATCCGGTATTCAGTCCCTTTCACAAGTTAAATTTAACAACCGCAACATGCTGATCATCGCTTCTGCTATGGCAGTAGGCCTTGGAGTTACCATGAGACCAGCTCTTGTGGCAAACCTTCCCGGCATTTTAAACGCCCTGTTCTCTTCCGGTATTTCAGCAGGTACCATTGTAGCGCTTGTGCTGAATATCATCTTAAAAGAAGAAGACGGTGAGTAAAACCACAAATTAGACCGGCTGCCTGTGCAGACTGTCAGATCATATAGAAGGAGCGTTGCAAAATGGCAGATTCACGCCATGAAGCAAGGCTCCTTCTGCTTTGCCGAATCAAGTTGCAAAATATTGAAAAAACATTTATGATAGAGCCAAAAGAAGAAAGGATTCATCTTATGTACGTCTATACATGGTATCAATGGCTGATGTTTTTTTATTCGTATTGCTTTTTTGGCTGGATCTTTGAATCTGCTTACGTTTCTATAAAAAGCGGGGCTTTCATCAACAGAGGATTTCTCCGCCTTCCTCTTCTACCCCTGTATGGGAGCGGGGCCATTCTCATGCTCTTTCTGACCCTTCCGGTACAGGATAACTTATTTCTCGTATTTCTCCTGGGCATGATTGGCGCCACAGTATTGGAATACGTGACCGGTTACGTCATGGAACGGCTGTTTAAGATGAAATACTGGGACTACAGCGATAAGCCCCTTAATTTAAATGGCTATATCTGCCTGACCAGCTCCCTTGCCTGGGGTTTTCTCACCATCATGCTTACGGAATTCATCCACAAGCCTGTGGAATGGCTGATTTTCCAGATCAGCCCCGCCTTGTGCACCGCTCTTTCCCTTGCCCTCTTCGCCCTGTTTCTGGCCGACGCCATACATTCCACAAGAGAGGCCCTGGATCTTGGCCGTGTGCTGGAATCCATGACAAAGCTGAAAGCAGAACTGGAGGAAGCCCAGGTCCAGATCGCCCTGTTAAAGGCTGAAACCACAGATAAGGTGGCAGAAATTCGTACTGAGGTGCGCTTAAAGGCCGCCTCCTTAAAAGCTGAAACTGCCGATGCTTTAAAGGAATCGGTTCTGGCGGAACACCTCCAGTCACTGACAGAAGCCAGGGAAAAGCTGACAACCCGCTTGACCATTTCCACCAAAGGGCTTCTGCGGCGAAATCCTTCCGCTTCTTCCCGTCTCTTTGGAGAGGCATTGAAGGAATTAAAGGAACATTCCAGAAAATACAGAAAATCAGAATAATTAATCTATATCATGACCGCAAAAAGTCTTCCATAACAGAAAAAGGAGTGAATGGCATCTCAGCCACTCACTCCTTTTTTATGAATAAATTTCATTTACCAGCTTTATGCCATCATCTTATCCACCATAGCCATCACCGCATCTCCGAGATCCGCAGACTTTTTATCTGCATCCTCCATGGAAGCGCCCTTGATGCCATAGTAAAACTTGATTTTCGGCTCTGTTCCTGAAGGTCTGACACACAGCCATGCGCCGTCAGATAAGTCATAGTAAAGCACATCAGACTGAGGAAGCCCGGTGGGAGCAACCTCTCCGGCGCTCATATCCTTTACTGTATCCAGCTTATAATCTCTGGCGGAAAGCACCTTGTAGCTGCCTACCTCCAGCGGAGTATCATTTCTCATGGTCTCCATGATTTCCTTGATCTTCTGCTGGCCCTCAATGCCCTTTAAGCCAATGGACTTCACAGCATCTTTGTAATAGCCGTATTTCTCATACATGGCGATCATGGCATCCCACAAGGTCATGCCCTTTGTCTTATAATAAGCAGCAGCCTCACAGAGAGCCACAGTTGCGGAAATGGCATCCTTATCGCGGGCATACGTTCCGATGAGACAGCCGTAGCTTTCTTCCAGACCGAACATATACGTTCCCTGTCCGGTGGCCTCTGCCTTTAAAATCTGCTGGCCTATGTATTTGAATCCGGTCAATACCTCAATGAGCTGGCAACCGTAAGCCTTTGCAACCGCATCCACCAGATTGGTGGTTACAATGGATTTGATAACTTGTCCATCTTCCGGAATCTCTCCGTTTTCCTTTTTCTGGCTCAGTACGTATTCGCAGAGCAGGGAGCCTGACATATTGCCGGTTAAAGGGATGTACTGTCCGGATTTTGCATCCTTTACATACACACCCAGGCGGTCTGCATCCGGGTCTGTTGCCAGAACCAGATCAGCATCCTTTTCCTCTGCAAGCGCAAGGCCTAATGTAAAGGCCTCCTCTGCCTCAGGATTGGGATAGCTGACCGTTGGGAAATTTCCGTCAGGCAGCTCCTGCTGCGGAACCACGTACACATGGGTAAAGCCGATTTCTTTTAATGCCCTTCTGACAGGAAGATTGCCTGTACCGTGAAGAGGGGTATAGACTACTTTAATTCCATCCTGCATCTGATCGATTGCATCCTGATTTACTACCTGCGCCTTTACATTGGCAATGTACTTGTCATCAATTTCCGCTCCGATGATCTCATACTTTCCTGCTGCCTTTGCATCCTCTGCGCTCACGGTCTTAACTGTGGAAATGTCGGAAATCGCCATAACCTCAGCCGTCACTCCCTTGTCGTGAGGCGGAGTGAACTGAGCGCCATCCTCCCAGTACACCTTGTATCCGTTGTATTCCGGCGGATTGTGGCTGGCTGTAATGTTAATGCCTGCAATACAGCCCAGCTCTCTTACCGCAAAGGAAAGCTCCGGAGTCGGACGCAGGGATTCAAATTTATATGCCTTGATTCCGTTTGCAGCCAGGGTTAAAGCAGCTTCCTCCGCAAACTCCGGTGACATGCGTCTGGAGTCAAAGGCAATGGCTACGCCCTTATCTGCGCCGCCCTGTTTGATAATATAGTTTGCAAGGCCCTGAGTCGCTTTTCTCACCACATAAATATTCATGCGGTTGATTCCTGCACCGATTATTCCCCTTAAACCGGCGGTGCCAAATTCCAGGTCCTGATAAAAGCGCTCTTTAATCTCATTATCATCGTCTGAAATGGCACGGAGCTCCTCCTTGGTTGCCTCGTCAAAATACGGATTGGAAAGCCATTCTTCGTAGATATTCCTGTACTCTTTCATAATCAAAATACTCCCTTCTCTCCACTTTTGTTATTGTATATTATAAATCAAAATACGGTAAAAAGGAAGTGTATTTCCATTATTTTATTCTCGACAGGAAAAGATTGCGCATGGGCTGCTGAACCTCTAAATCCTTCAGTTTTTCAATGTTCCGGGCCGGTATCCAGGCCTTGTTGGCATTGTAATAAAAGTTGATCTGCTTCCAATATTTTTCGGGATATAAGAACAGGTAGTAAAGGCAGGTCCGATCTCCCTCCGAAAGAGGAAGAACCTTGGCATAAGTCTCCAGCATAGACATGCCGAGCCTTAAATTCCAGTCATGCTTTTCCATGGCCTTGCGCATAAAATGGTATAAATCCTCCATCTGGATTCCCCTGTGCATGCGGTTAAACTCCACGATGGCCACATCGCGGGCGCACATAAGGACATGGTGCTGGTTTAGGTCACCATGGCATAAATACCCCTCTACTTCCCCGCACTGCTGGCAGAACAGTCTCATCCCTTTGCAGGCTTCCGCAGCCTGTTCAAAAAATATGTCATAGTTTCCCATCACACATAATTCAAACTCCGACTTTTTCCTTTTATTCCTGATAAAAGTCCGGGCACGAACCAGTTCCCGGTTGTGGCGCTCCATTTCTTCGGAAGGAAGCTGTACCAGAATGGAACCTAAGTTCCACTCCTCTTTGAATTCGATCTGACGCAGCATTTTATGTAAAAAAGCAATCTTTTCTATGGCGGACAGCACTTCCTTGCTGTCCTTCAAATTGCATTCCCGGTCCGCATACCAGTCCTTTACAATCCAACGGGTTCCATCATCGGCACTGGAGAGGAGTTCTCCTTCCTTATTCCTGACATAGCGATCCACATTTAAACGGCCGTTCTCTTTCATTTGTAAGAATACCTGATCTTCAAATTCCAGGCGTCTTAAAGTGCCTTTATATTCCCGAAGCAGCTTAAGCCCCTGATTGGTCTCACACAGCCAGGCGCCCCGGCCGCGCTTCACATCCAGAATTTCAAGCTCATACTGCGAAAGCACCTCTGTGTATTTTTCGTTCACAACCACCCCTCCAACTCTTAGCTCATCAGCTACTTCTAGGGTATGAAGGGGCGTAAAAAAATATGCGTTGCAGTTCAGACATGCAGAAAGATTTGTACGATTTTAAAGCTTTTTTGCCAGTTCCATTAAGTATTCCCTGTCATTGCATTCCGGGCACTTTAAAACCTCTTCAAACAGGCTGTTTAACAGGGCTCCCAGCTTTGGTCCGGGCTTTCTTCCTGCCTCGATCAGCTCCCGTCCGGTCACCGCCATATCCTTTAAGCGGATGCAGTCTCCGGCCTTTTTGATCTCCTCAGAATACTGTTTCACTTCCTTTAACTGATCCCGGTATTCTTCCCTGCAAAAAGCCTCCTGAAAGCAGAGAAGATCGTCAAAAAGCTCGTCGCTCAAACCGCTCATCACCTTGCGGATGGCGGGCTTATGGGCAGGAATTTCTGTTTTCCACAAGCTGACCAGGGTTCTCACCCCTTCAATGGTCTCGTTGTCCAGCTTTAAATCCCGAAGGATGGCAGCAGCAGCCTCATAATCTTCCATCCGCAGAAAACCGGCCCAGCGCATGTGCTTTTTAGACGGCAGAAAACAGACCGGCCCGATGGCTGCCAGCCTCTTTCCCGCCCGTTCAAACCGGTCTGAGATAAACGGCCCGATGCCGTTTTCATATACATCCGTTATGCGCTCCGGGTGGGAGGAAAGGAGGAGCTTCGTGAGCTCCACCTGTATCCTCTCTTTGCTGACCTTCGCCAGATTGGGAGCGATGGCCGAAATGGCCTGCTCCGTTTCCCGTTCCATATCAAAGCCAAGCTGGGCGCAAAAGCGGATGGCCCTTAAAATCCGCAGGGCATCCTCTCTAAACCGGTCCATGGCATTTCCCACACAGCGGACAACTCCCCGTTGCAGGTCCTTTCTTCCGTCAAAGGCATCCACCAGCCCTTCCCGGCTGCTGTAGGCCATGGCATTGATGGTGAAGTCCCTGCGCTTTAAATCCTCCAGCAGATTTCCCGTAAATTCCACTTCTCTGGGGTGGCGTCCATCCTCGTACTCCCCGTCAATGCGGTAGGTGGTCACCTCATATCCCATGCGGTCAATGAGCACCGTAACCGTTCCGTGCTGGATTCCCGTATCCACTGTCCTGGGAAAAATTTCTTTCACCTGTTCCGGCTTTGCTGAGGTGGTGATATCCCAGTCCTCCGGCTCACGGCCCAGCAGACTGTCCCTGACGCATCCGCCCACCGCATAAGCTTCAAATCCGTGGGCATTCAGTTGTTCCATGATCTTTTCTGCTGCTTCTGGAATCTGAATTTTTACCACATTCTACCTCCTGGCCTTTTGGTTTCTCAAATATTAATACGCTCTGCCCCAGTAAACCATCTTTGTGGCAGGCTTGCCGCAGCATACGCATGTATCTGCCAGCTTTTCCTGCTTAAATGGCATACAGCGGGAAGTAGCTCCTGTCAGTTCCTTGATCTCGTCTTCGCAGTCCTGGCAGCCGCACCACATGGCTTTTACAAAACCGGGCTTTTCTTCCACTGTCTTAATAAAGGTTTCCCTGTCAACAGCCTCATAGGTGTGTTCTTCCCGGTGAAGACGGGCCCGCTCCAGCATCTCTTTTTGAATGGTGTCAAGAAGCTCTCCCATCTTCTCATTGATCTCATCCAGTGAAACGGTGATCTTTTCATGGGTATCTCGGCGCACCAGCACTGCCTGGTTTTCCTCAATGTCCCTGGGTCCGATTTCCACACGAACCGGAATTCCGCGCATCTCAGACTCACTGAATTTCCAGCCGGGGCTCTTATCGGAATCATCTACTTTTACCTTATAATTAGAAAGAACATCTTTTAATTCAAAGGCTTTGTCGAGAACGCCTTCCTTTTTCTGCTGAATCGGCACGATGAGGACCTGAACCGGTGCGATTCTGGGAGGAAGCACGAGGCCGCTGTCATCTCCGTGAACCATGATGATAGCACCGATCAGTCTGGTGGTCATACCCCATGAGGTCTGGTGCACGTACTGGAGCTTATTTTCTTTATCGGAATACTGGATTTCAAATGCCTTTGCAAAGCCGTCTCCAAAGTTATGGCTCGTTCCTGACTGCAGGGCCTTGCCGTCATGCATCAGGGCTTCGATGGTATACGTAGCCTCTGCTCCTGCAAATTTTTCCTTGTCGGTTTTCTGTCCCCGTACCACAGGCATTGCCAGAATCTCTTCGCAGAAATCAGCGTATACGTTGAGCATCTGCTCGGTTCTCTCCTGAGCTTCCTCAGCCGTTGCGTGGGCTGTATGGCCTTCCTGCCATAAGAATTCCCTGGAACGCAGAAACGGTCTGGTGGTCTTTTCCCAGCGCACAACAGAACACCACTGGTTATAGTTCTTTGGAAGGTCACGGTAGGACTGGATGTTTCTGGAATAGTAATCGCAGAATAAGGTCTCTGAGGTCGGTCTGACACAAAGCCTTTCCTGTAACGGCTCTAAACCGCCATGAGTCACCCATGCGACTTCCGGCGCAAAGCCCTCTACGTGGTCTTTTTCCTTTTCAAGGAGGCTTTCGGGAATGAACATGGGCATGTAAACGTTTTCAACCCCTGTTTCTTTAAATCTTCTGTCAAGCTCACTCTGAATATTTTCCCAAATGGCGTAACCGGCCGGCTTAATAGCCATACAGCCCTTTACGCTGGTGTAATCGATCAATTCTGCTTTCTTTACCACATCTGTGTACCACTGTGCGAAGTCCACATCCATGGATGTAATGGCTTCTACTAATTTTTTGTCCTTTGACATGACAATTCTCCTCTCTTTTTTGAAATCAAAAAAGCCATCCGTTCCCATAAAAGGGACCGAACAGCTCGGCGGTGCCACCCAATTTAGCCATGGAAAGCCCATGACTCACTTTGTTTCCTTTAACGCAGGACTTACGCCGCAGTTTGCTGCGGGACTCCGAGACAGGTTGGGTCATGAGGGGTATAAAGGCCTTTCAGCATACGGCCTTCTCTCTGGGATACATCATCACTTACTAGCTCTCTTCAACGCCATTTTACCGGTATGATAATTGTGACTGTATGGTTGATTCTACGTTATTTGCAAATATTTGTCAAGGGGCTGGCAAGCTCATTTTATAAGAGCCTCAAAAGCCGCCAGCGCTGTCTCCATAACCGGATCAGGAAATTCCCCGGACAGTCCTCCCCGGCAGCCTCCGCTTAATCCGGGCGGGGCAGGTTTAAACGTCACTGCCCCATTTCTTTCCCGCTATTATAACACGATCCCCCATACAACTCCACAATATCCTCAATAATCAAAAGCCCGATGGGCCCCAGTATAAATCCCAAAAGCCCAAATAGCTGGAGTCCCGTATACATGGAGACAAGAGTTTCCAAAGGCGTCAGTCCCACCTTTCCCCCCATGATCTTGGCCTCCATGATTTCCCTCAAAAAGTAGCAGATGATGAAAATGGCAATCAGACCGATTCCCCGGACCCAGTCATGGCTTACCAGGGAAAATATGGCCCATGGGATCAAAACAGCACCCGTTCCGAAAATAGGCAGGGCATCTAAAATCCCGATTGCGATTCCCAGCAAAATAAAATACGGATTTCCCATGAGGAATAACCCCACGGAACAGACGATCATCGTAAACATCATAATTGTGCCCTGGGTCTTTAACCAGGCATTTCCTACGGTCATAAGCCGGTTTCCCAGCATGGCATATTCGTAGCAGAACATGGAATTGTCCCGCCTCACCCGGATGTCATCCATTTCCTGCAAGGACAGCACTGTGGCGATGAAGAGAATTACAGTTATTACCGTGACACGGACCATCCACTTCACTATGGTCATGGTATTTACCATGAGAAAGGGCATGGCCCCGTCCTTTATGGCCGTTTCTCCGTTTGAGATCATCTCTCTCACAATATTTACCATGTAGCCGTCCGGCAGCTTTAAAAGCCCTTCCGCCCAGGAGCAGTGCTCCATAAGCCACCGGTCCAGTCCGGCGAAAATTTCTGGAAGGTTTTCCAGCAAAAGCTGGGCTTCCATGCACAGCTTTCTCCCTCCCACATAGAGGAGGATTCCAAGAATGATCATCAGTATGACAATTTCCACCCCGCCGATGACTGCCAGAGGCAGAATAACGGTTCTTCCTTTTATGGTAAAACGGCACCTTTGTTCCACCCAAAGAGCAGAGGGGCGGAGGGAAAGGGCGAATACGTATGCAATCAAAAAGGGAATCACCAGGGGCAGCAGATATTTAAAGCTGATATACACTGCCCCCGTAACTCCCAATATTAATAATGTTTTCTTCAGTTTCCTGCTGGGCTTCTCCATGGACTCACCTGTTTCTGATTTGTACTTCTTTTGTACATTTTCTAGTATGAGCCTCTCTGAAAAAAATATGCGAAGTTCTCTTAGTAAAAAATTCCTGTTTTATTTTGACGCCAAAGAATAAAACATTGCAAAGCCCTCTCCCTTTGGCTCGATCTCATACTTCATTTTCTTTTTTGTGACCGGGTGGGAAAATGTCAGGCTGCGGGCAAATAAGGCCACATTTCCTCTGACAGGCCCTTCCTGAAAACCGGGGTTATACTTTCTGTCACCCCAAAGCGGAGTGCCGTGTCCCGCCATCTGCACCCGAATCTGGTGATGGCGTCCGGTCTTTAGCGTGATTTCCAGAAGGCTGTATTCCTCTTCCCCATTTTTCCGGCTGTCCACAACCCGGAAGGAAAGCTCGGCAGTTTTTCCATCTTTTATCCCCTTATCCACAATTTCAGAACAATTATTTTTCCCGTCTTTCCACAAATAATCCACGTAGGTTCCGGAGTTTTCCACCGGTTTTCCACAGACGACGGCCATGTATACCTTTTCCATCTCATGGCCTGAAACCTGCCTGCTGAGAACATCGGCAGCCCGCTTCGTCTTTCCGTAGACCATGACACCGCCCACGGGTTTGTCCAGCCTGTGGATAACTCCCACATATGGAGGGGCTGACTTTGGGGATAAGGTGTGGATATGTCTCTTCACCTCGCTGACCATGTCAGGCTCAAAAGACCTGGCAGACTGGGATTCTATCCCCGCCGGTTTCTCCACAACCAGTATTTCTTCATCCTCGTATAATATGTTAATGCTCATAAATTATCATTCCTTTCCTGTTTTTAAAAAAACAGTTGCATTTTTTCTTTTGCAAGTGTATAGTATAGAAAAAGATTACACATAGTATTCAATACTACATTATATAATTTCATTGTATTAAAAGGAGGCAACCTATATGAATGTAAAAGTCAAAGATCCCATCAGCGCACTCACTCACTTTATTGCCATGCTGCTGGCCCTTATTGCGGCCACTCCGCTGTTAATTAAGGCCGCATCCGCAGGAACACTTCATTTTGCTGCTTTAGTCATATTCATAGTCAGCATGGTTCTGCTCTATGCAGCCAGCACCACGTATCACACCCTGGATATTTCCCCGAAGGTGAATAAATTGCTGAAAAAAATTGATCACATGATGATTTTCATTCTCATAGCAGGAACCTACACTCCCATATGCATGGTGGTTCTGGGAGACCGCACCGGCTGGGGCCTTTTGGCTTTAGTATGGGGCATTGCCATAACAGGAATCATCATAAAAGCCTACTTCGTCATGTGCCCCAGATGGTTTTCTTCTACGATCTACATCGCCATGGGCTGGGTCTGCATGCTGGCATTCAGCAAAATTACAAAAGCCCTTCCTCCTGCTGCCTTTATATGGCTGCTGGCCGGAGGAATCATTTACACCATAGGAGGCGTGATTTACGCCTTAAAGCTTCCCATCTTTCAAAACGGACGCAGCAGGCTTGGAAACCACGAGATTTTCCACCTCTTTGTCATGGGAGGCAGCTTGTGCCACTATATTCTTATGTACCGCTTTGTGGCTTAGAAACCGCGAAAAGCCGCCGTTCCTTTTTAAGCAAAGGGGCGGCGGTTTTCTCATCCATTGATCAGCTTCAGCTTGTCCTCCTTGGAAAGCCTTTTGATGGCCCATTCCCGGCTCATGGCCTCTTCCTTTGTGGAAAACGCTTCATAATAGGCCAGCTCCACCGGCCTGCGGCCCCTGGTGTACTTGGCCCCTTTTCCCTGGTTGTGAGCCTCCAGACGCTTTTCCAAATGGTTTGTCCAGCCGCAGTATAAGGTGTTATCTGCGCATTTTAAAATATAAGTATAATTCACTCTTTCTCTCCCGGTACAGGAAATCCGTGCTATGTAAACGGTAATAACGCCTTGCAATCACGTCACTACCGTCCAGGGTATCCTGTCATCTATTTTAAAGCACCAGCTGGATGCGTTTTGGCGCCGTCCATCCGATTACGAAAATAGCTCGTTAATCAGCGTTTTATTTTCATAATATATTATATAACAGGACAAGCTGGTATGTGAATAGCAATCTTTATCTTTCCCTGTTTTTTAAAAATCATTCAGAAAAAAGACCATGGCAACGCCAGGCAAAAGTTACCTGTCTGCCTGGCGTTTTATGAATTAAGATAAAAAATTATGTCTATGACAGCTCTTTTACAAGAATCAGGCGGTCTCCCGGCTTCACGGATTTTTCCGTCATCCCATTGGTCGCCATGACCGTATCAATGGTGGTGTGGAACTTTTTGGCAATTTTCCATAAAGAGTCATCCTGCTGAACGATATATCCCACGATTCCCGGAAGTCTCTGTAAATTGTTTAAATCCACCGGAGCCTCAGAAGCGCCTGTGATAATCTGCACAAAGACCGGCTGGAGAGCCAGCAAATCCAGGGAAATGGTGGCCTTGACTTCCACACTTCCGCCTCCCAGCATGACAGCACTGAGCTGCTCCAGGCCCGGATTTAACTGGGTGACCGTGCTGTCGTTGATTCCGGGAGCTTCAATTAAAAAGTGGAAGGGAATATTCTCCACTGCGGACAAAATAGGCTGGGTATCGTCAGAGGTGAGATAAAGCAGCCGCACCTCTAAAATGCCTTCCACGTGGAGTCCGTCATCCCGGACCTCTGTCTCATCAATTTTTACCGCGCCCTCACTGTGGCAGATCTGAAGAATCTTTTCCGCCTGTTCCGGGCTGATCTTTTCTGCGACCTTACATTTGCTCATATTTTTCATGAGAATTTTGTCGAAACGGGCTTCCCCTGTCTGAAGGGTCAGTTCCCGGTTGGTGGAATATAGGTCGCTTAACAGTTCCATATTTTCTTCCTTATAGAGCTTCATATCCAGCTCTAAAACGGCATCCACGTCGATTTCTCTCATTTCCCCGTCAGAATCCGGTTTCGCTTCCACATCCTTATGGATGAGATGGACCGTAACGGAAGAAACCATATCCCCGGAGGCCCCCGGAATATCCAGTTCCCCGGAAAACGGGATGCTCTGCTCCACCCACTGAATGGGCACGCCTTCCCCTTCGCCCTGATAGATGACGAAAACAGGGAGTTCTCCATCTAATATCATTTTTCCATCCATGCATCTGGTGGTCACACCCCGCAGCCTCATTTCACTCCATAAGATGTGATCAATATTCAGCTTATTTCCGGAAAGAGTGATGGTGTCCTTGATGCGGAACGTATCCTTATGGCGCAGGGCAATGGATGCCACGTCCACATTGCGGCGGAGGCTTTCCACCACGGGGGCATCCCCTGAGGACACTCCTGTGTCCACATCCACGGCAGCGTCCACATCGTATGCAGTCTCCACCTTGACCTGCAAGGTTACGATGGCTTTCACACTCAGTTTCCTGGAGTTAATAAGCCCCGCATTCAAATCCTCTAAATCCCACTGAAGCTGAACGTAATCCTTTTCCTCCAGCCCCGGTACATTGACCGGCTCCTCAAAGTTAATGCTTCCGGGAAGGGTCTGTAAGCCGCCTTCTGCTCCCCGGTACAGGATGATGAACTCCAGCTTGCCCCTGGCCACCACCCGCTCTGCCTGGCTTTTTACAGAATCAATGACGATCTCACCAGAACTTAAAATAATCTGCTCCACATCATCCATGGTGTCCGGCACAATAAAATCATCATCCAGAGTGATCTGTGATGTGGCATATCCTTTCCAACGATTCATATGTATGTTTTTCTTCACCAGCTCCAACATAAAAAAGCACCTGCCTTACCTTCTTTATTCCTTTAAGAAAGTTTATGCAGGTGCATGTTTCAATATACTTTTTTTGTTATCATTCCGGACATATCCTGTCCTTACGGTTTTTCCTCTTCTTTTTCCTCTGTTTCCAGAGCCTTTTGAAGCTTTAAAATCTGTTCTTCCAGCTCCTTCATCCGCCCTTCCAGCTTCCTGTATTCCTCGGCAGACACCACGCCGGTTCCCTCCTGGGGGATTGGCACTCCGCCGATCTTAATGGGGCGGGCGGGAATTCCCACCGCGGTCACATTGTTTTCAAGAGGCTTTAAAAGCACGGCATTGGCAGCTATGGTACAGTTATCCCCTACGTCAAAAGAGCCTAAAATCTTAGCTCCCGCACCCACGGTCACATTGCTGCCCAGGGTGGGGTGACGCTTTCCTTTATTTAATCCCACGCCTCCCAGAGTCACTCCCTGGTAAATAGTGCAGTTGTCTCCCACTACGGCAGTCTCACCGATGACCACGCCGCATCCGTGGTCAATGAGAATCCCGTGTCCAAGCTGTGCGCCGGGATGGATTTCGATCAGCGTGAAGAACCTTGCAAGCTGGGAAATCATCCTCGCAATAAAAAATAATTTATGCTGGTAAAACCAGTGTGCAAAGCGGTGCCAGATCAGCGCATGAATCCCCTGGTAAAGCAAAAGCACTTCAAGAGCATTTCTGGCCGCAGGGTCTCTCTCCTTTACTGCCTTCACATCGAGCCATATATCCTTTAATATCATAACGATCCTCTCCTTTTGTCCTGACTCCTGTTTGAGTTAGTATATCATATGGCAGAATAAGAAAAAAGGAGAATTTGCACAAAACCCTATTTCCTCACAAAAACAGCCGCCCTGCTCCTTCTAAGTGTGCAGAACGGCCGCCTGATTCAACTCGCCTACTGAAATACCACCGGAAGCTCCGACATCTCTGTTTTGATGACGATAAAGGGATAAGAGGCTTCCGTTCCCACATTTTCTCCCTTTCCCGGTCCCATCAGTTCCGTATTCAGAACAATGGAATTATCGGTCAGATACAGTTCATTGACAGCAATGCTGTAGCCTCCGCTGGGCTGACGTCCATACCCGGCCACTATGTAAAGATTCTGATCATCGCTGAAGGTCAGCTTAAACGGGGACTGCTTTTTCTCCCCAATGATCTGCTTAAGCTCCTGAGGAATATCCCCTTCGGCAACCACTGAAAATTCCAGGTCACGCACCTTGCCGCCTTTATCCTTGTTAAAAATACAGCCGCCCAGCAAAGCCCCTGTCAGCACCAGCACGGCCAGGCCGAATAAAATCAGCCATTGTTTCATAAACAGTCTTCTCATACCACACTCCCAAACTGATTGATTGGTACTATTTATATGGGCATGACAGGGGCTTTATGAGAAAGATTTATGCCTTTTTACGCACCGGAATCCAGATTTCACTTTTGTAATCGTCTGAATCCGTATCTTCCTGGGAATACCATTCCAGTTGAGGGCCGTCAGCCATCTCATAGCCGGACAATGGAAACCATTCTGTGAATATCCTCTTCCATACGTTCTGCTGGCCCTCCGGCATTCGGCCTATGCATTCAAATATGGCGTAGGTTCCTGCCGGTATGAGAATTTCCTCCATGTCTTCCGGTATTTCTTTTCCTGATCCGGTTGCAATGTAATAATCAAATTCCTTTTCGTCCATATTGGCACAAATGCCCATACAGGACAAGTCTTCCCGGTCATTGTATTTCATCATTTCTTCAAGCTTGCCCTGGCTGCCCATCTCACACCAAAGCTGTGGAATCCTCTTGAAATTCTCCCCGTTTTCCATGGGCATTCTTTCCTTAAAACCCACCAGCCGAAACTCTCCCAGCTCTTTTACACAGTAATTCATCGCCTCTACTCCTTTAATGGTTATTTCAAATGAGATGCGGGGATAAGCCTTTATCTTCACTCCCGGAGTCCTCACCTCGCTGGGATTCACACCGTGTACGGCGCAAAATGCCCTGGCAAAGGAAACAGGCGACTCGTAGCCGTACTTCATGGCAACATCAATGACCTTTGCCTCTGTGGTCAAAAGCTCCATGGCCGCCAGGGACAAGCGCCTCCTTCTGATGTAGTCCGCTAAGGATACGTCAGCCATAAAGGAAAACATCCGCTGGAAATTAAAGCTGGAACAGCAGGCCCGTTTTGCCGCTTCTTCCAGATGAATTTCTCCGGTTAAATTGTCTTCCACGTAGTTCAGTGCCCCGTTCATTTTCTCCAGCCAATCCATCAGGCCCTCCCCCATCCGTCTTTGATAACCTCATTATAGACTGTTTCAGCAGAATGATCGCAACTTTCCTTGCACAAAAAAGTGGGGTCAGGACCTTCCTGTAATTTCCCCGTACATCTCCGGTCTGCGGTCCCGGAACAGACCCCAGTTTCTCCGTTCTGCGAAGATTTCATCTAAGTCAAAGGAAGCCAGTATGACCCCTTCTTCCTCCCTGTCCATGGACCGGACCATAGCCCCGGTGCCATCCGTAATAAAGGAAGAACCGTAAAATTTCAAAGAAGAACTCTGATTCCCGTTTTCCGGGCAGGCGGTGACGGCTTCCTCTCCCACCCGGTTGGCCGCTGCCACCGGAACGATATTGGAAGCAGAATGGCCCTGCATACAGCGCCTCCAGTGCTCCATGCTGTCACATTCCAGGATCGGTTCACTTCCAATGGCTGTTGGGTACAAAATCAGCTCTGCCCCCTTTAAGGCAAGGCACCGGGCCGTCTCAGGAAACCACTGGTCCCAGCATATGCCGATTCCTATTTTTCCATATGAGGTGTCAAACACCTGAAAGCCCGTGTCTCCGGGGGTGAAATAAAATTTCTCCTGGTAGTAATGGTCATCGGGAATATGGGTCTTTCTGTATATCCCAAGATTCCTTCCGTCTGCGTCCAGAACTGCCACCGAGTTGAACATGGTGTTTCCCGACTGCTCATAAAAACTGATGGGAAGAACCACGGAAAGCTCTTTAGCGATTCCTGCAAAATGATTCACTGCGTCGTTTTCCTCCGCCGTCTTTGCAAAGGGATAGTATTCATACCTTCTCTCCTGGCAAAAATAAGGGCGTTCAAACAGTTCGGGAAGGAGGATCACATTGGCCCCCTCTTCCGCTGCCTGCCGAACCAGCCGTTCCGCGTTTGCAATGTTCTTACTGATATCTTCACAGCACTTCATCTGAACTGCCGCCACTGTCACTTTTCTCACTGAATTTCTCCTTTTGGAATTTGCGTTACAGTCTAGCCATGCAGAAACATTTGTGCAATTTGTGCGTGGGAGCTTGCTCACTAAGCACAAATGGTACAAATGTTTCTATAGGGCGAACGCCCGACATGAATAATTTGGCGTTACACATAGCTTCCATTCAAGAAACTGTTATATACGCCAAATTATGAATGGCATGGCGGGGCTATAACGGAATCTGCTGCGTAATGCAGTGAATATTGCCGCCTCCAACAATAATATCCCTTGCATAGACCGGATAAATGTTCCGCTCAGGAAAGCATTCTTTAAGTATCCGCACCGCCTCCCCGTCATGCTCATCTCCAAACTGAGGAACAATCACTCCTCCATTGGATATATAAAAATTCACATAACTGGCGGCCAGGCGCTCTCCCGCTTCCCTTTCATCCTCTCCCGCCTCAAAAACAAAGCCGGAAAGCTCTTCTTGCCTGATACAAACCGGATTCTTTGGGATGGGAAGCTTATGGATTTTAAAATGCCGTCCTGCTGCGTCCGTTTCCTCTTCCAGAAGCTTTAAGTCTGCCAGGGACATTTCATACTGAGGATCATTCTCATCGTCTGTCCAGGCCAGCACCACCTCACCGGGGCGGACAAAAGCGCATACATTGTCCACATGTTCATTCGTTTCATCCTGATAAATTCCGTATTTCAGCCAGATGACCTTTTTAGCCCCCAGATAAGCCTTTAACTGCTCTTCAATCTGAGTTTTGGTAAGAGAAGGATTTCTCCCAGGGCTTAACAGACAGGCTTCCGTCACCAGCAAAGTTCCCTCTCCGTCAGAATGAATGGAACCGCCCTCCAGAACAAAATGCCCGGCATCGTAAACCGGATATCCGAACCGTTCACAAAACCGCCCGGCAACCAGATCATCCTTATCCCATTCCTGATACAGTCCGTCTGCGGTTCCGCCCCATGCGTTAAACTGCCAGTCAATTCCCCGGACCTCTCCGTGGCCGTTCACCACAAAGGTAGGACCCACATCCCTGGCCCAGGCATCGTCCGATTCCATCTCCACCACTTCAATCCGCTCAGAAAGCATTTCCCTGGCATTTTCCAAAACATCAGGTTCTGCCAGCATGATCACGGATTCGCTGTCTGCAATGGCCTCTGCAATCCGCACAAACGCCTTTCTGGCCTCCTTAGCCCCAAAGGGCCAGGAACCGGGCCGCTTGGGCCAGATCATGATACAGCCCTTATGAGGCTCAAATTCCCCCGGCATATAAAATCCGTCATTCACCGGAAGGCCTTTCAATCTCTCCATCGTCATTTTCCGCCCTTTCTATCCAGGTTCACCTTTGTCCGTCATGCGCCTGTACATTTACCTTTTCAAACGGCGGGAATACTGATTTTTCAAGCCTCTCTAAGACAGTCTTCCCTTAAAATCTTCATACCCAAACTCTTTAATCACCCGGCAGTCCCCGCCCTTATCCATAACAGCAATGGAAGGCAGAGGCATCCCGTTAAACGTGTTATTCTTCACCATGGAATAAATAGCCATGTCCATAAAGTACAGCTTATCTCCCGGCTTTATTTCCCTGTCAAAAGAATAGTCGCCGATCACATCTCCGGCCAGACAGGTGCAGGAAGAAAGCCGATAGGTAAAGGCCTTTTCTCCCGGCAGACCGCTGTCCTTTAAGGGCGGCCTGTAAGGCATTTCCAGCACATCAGGCATATGGCAGGCGGCAGAAGCGTCAAGAATCAGGGTTTTGATCCCGTTTTCCACCACATCCATCACCTCTGTCACCAGATAACCGGCATTTAAAGCAATGGCCTCTCCCGGTTCTAAGTAAATGTGAAGGCCATATTTCTCCTGCATCCTTTTAATACACTTTTCCAGCAGGCCGATATCATAATCCTCTCTGGTGATATGATGGCCTCCGCCCATATTCAGCCAGAAAAAGCCGTGCAGATATTTCCCGAACCGGGTCTCCACCGCCTCCAGGGTCTTTTTCAAATCATCTGCATTCTGCTCACATAAGGTGTGAAAATGCAGCCCTGAAATATAAGGCAGCCACTCCTCTTTAAAATTGGCAAGGGTCACTCCCAGCCTGGACCCCGGCGCGCAGGGATCGTAAATTTCATGGCCTTCCTGGGTGGAGCACTCCGGGTTGATCCGGATGCCCACACTCACCTCATGGCAGCAGTCCTTAAACTTCTCCAACTGGGAAAAAGAGTTAAACACGATGTGGTCGCAGATTTTGACCAGCTCATGAAAATCCTCTTCCCGGTAGGCCGGGGCGAAGACGTGGTTTTCAAGCCCCATCTCCTCCCTGCCAAGGCGTGCCTCAAAAAGACCGCTGGCCGTGGTTCCGTCAAGATATTTTCCAATGAGGGGGTACTGGGAAAAACAGGAGAACGCCTTTTGGGCCAGCAAGACGCTGCACCCTGTATGTTCCCTGACCCCCTTTAAAATCTCTAAATTTTCCTCCAGCTTACCTTCATCAATCACATAACACGGAGTCTTTAATTCCTCAATTTTCATGCTTTATTCCTGTCTCCAGACTTCTACGGTCTCCGGGTCCTCGCATACCACCCATGGAAGACCCCATTTGTTTAAAGCTTCCATATAGGGATCGGGATCGAACTCTTCCACATTGAATACGCCGGGCTTTTTCCAGGCACCGGTCATCACCATCATGGTGCCGATCATGGCCGGAACACCGGTGGTATAGGAAATGGCCTGAGAGCCAACTTCTCTATAGCACTCCTGATGGTCGCACACATTGTAAATATAAATGGTTTTTTCCTTCCCATCCTTCACTCCCGTAAAGATGCATCCAATATTGGTCTTTCCTACGGTTCTGGGGCCCAGAGAAGCGGGATCGGGCAGCAGAGCCTTTAAAAACTGGATCGGGACGATTTCCTGTCCGTTAAATTTGATCGGAGAGGTAGAAAGCATCCCCACATTCTCCAGACACTTCATATGGGTTAAATAGCTCTGTCCAAAGGTCATGAAAAAGCGGATTCTCTTCACTCCCGGAATGTTCTTAGCCAGAGACTCGATTTCCTCATGGTGAAGGAGATACATGTCCTTTTCTCCCACTTCCGGGAAATCATACTTGGACTTAAACTCCATAGGCTTTGTCTCAACCCATTTTCCATTCTCCCAATAGGAGCCGTTGGCAGAAACTTCCCTTAAGTTGATCTCAGGGTTAAAGTTGGTGGCAAACGGATAGCCGTGATCTCCTCCGTTGCAGTCCAGGATATCAATGGTGTGAATCTCATCAAAATAATGCTTTAACGCATAGGCGGAAAATACGCTGGTCACTCCCGGATCAAAGCCGGTTCCAAGAAGAGCGGTAATCCCTGCCTTTTCAAAGCGCTCCTTATACTCCCACTGCCAGGAATAATCAAAGTAAGCAGTAAAGCCCAGCTCCTCACAGCGTTTCTCATAGATCGCTCTCCACTCAGGATCATCGGTGTTTTCCGGCTCAAAGTTAGCCGTGTCAATGTAATCCACCCCTGTTGCCAGGCAGGCCTGCATAATGGTCAGGTCCTGATAAGGAAGAGCCACATTTAAAACTGCATCAGGCTTATATTCCTTAATCAGCGCAGCCACCTCAGCCACACAGTCCGCATCCACTTTAGCGGTCTCAATCCTGGTCTTTGTATTTCCCTCCAGTTTCGCCTTTAACTCATCGCATTTTTCTTTAGTCCTGCTTGCGATACAAATGTCAGTAAACACCTCGCTGTTCTGACAGCATTTGTGGATTGCCACAGAGGCAACACCACCACATCCGATAACTAATAATCTGCTCATTCTTTTTCCTCCTCTTCCAATAAATCTTCCACATATTTTGGCAGCATAAAAGCTCCTGTGTGAAGATTGGCCGTATAATACCAGGTTTCTATATTTAATTTTTTCCAGGTTTCCGGTTTAAAATCATAAATGGGGTGATACTTTTTCGATGCAAAGCCAAAGAGCCAGTAACCCGACGGACACGTCGGAATATGGGCCTGATAGACCCGGCTTATGGGGAAGGAACGGTATACCTTCCTGTGCATGCTTCTGCAGGCCATTTCATCCTCATCATAAAAGGGGCTTCCATGCTGGTAGACCATGATTCCGTCGTCCTTAAGGGCCTTATAACAGCTTCCGTAAAATTCCTTGGTAAACAGCCCTTCCGTGTGCCCGAACGGGTCTGTGGAATCGTTGATGATCAGGTCGTAAGCTTCCTTTTTATTTCTCAGATACCGAAGGCCGTCATCGTAAAAGACCCGGACCCGCTTGTCCTCAAGCCCCTTTGCCACCTCCGGAAATATATCCCGGCAAACATCCACAAACAGCTTATCCGTCTCCACCACGTCAATGGATTCAATGGAGGGATACTGCAAAAGCTCCTTTGCCACCCCTCCGTCTCCGCCGCCGATGATCAGCACATTCCTCACATTGGGATGGACTGCCATGGGGACATGGGTCACCATTTCATCATAGATAAATTCATCCTTTTCTGAAAAAACAATATCCCCGTCCAGAGCCACAAATTTTCCAAACTCCTGGGATTCAAACACATCAATCCTCTGATACTCGCTTTCACCGGAAAATAACTGCTTATCGATCCGCACTGAAAGCTTTACATTGGAAGTATGCAATTCAGAAAACCATATCTCCATATCTCTGCCCTCCTGCTACTTTTTCAACACCATCAGATGCTCCACGGCCGGGTCCTCCGTTCCCTGCATGGAACAGCCCTTTTCCCTGGCATAGACGATGTATTCCACAATTTCCTCGGTGATCATCTCTCCCGGCGCCAGAATGGGAATTCCCGGCGGATAACACATGACAAACTCCCCGCTGACCTTTCCTGCGGCCTCCCGCACCGGCAAAGACACCTTCTGGGAGTAAAATGCCTCCTGAGGGGAAATGACCACCTTAGGCGCTATGTACTCTCCAGAGAGCATTCCCGCCCGGTCCTTCTTATAGAGCCGCTCAATGTCCGCCAGCGCCCCCACCAGCCGCTCAATGTCCTGAATCCGGTCCCCGATGGAGATATAGGCCAGAATATTGCAGATATCCCCAAACTCAATCTGAATATCATACTCATCCCGAAGGAGGTCATAAACCTCAATCCCCGCAAGGCCATTTCCCAGGGTATAGACCGAAAGCTTTGTCACGTCGTAATCAAAGATACTGGTTCCGTTGATCAAGTCCCTTCCATAGGCATAATAGCCTCCGATGGAATTGATCTCCTCCCTGGCGTATTCAGCCATCTCCGCTACCCTTGCAAAGGATTCCTCTCCCCGCAGAGCCAGGTTCCTTCTGGATATATCCAGGCTTGAGAGCAGGAGGTAAGAAGCGCTGGTCGTCTGGGTCAAGTTGATGATCTGGCGCACGTAATCCCCGTTAACTCCTTTGTTTAACAAAAGCAGGGAACTTTGTGTCAGACTTCCCCCTGACTTGTGCATGGAAATGGCCGCCATATCCGCCCCTGCCTCCATGGCGGAAACCGGAAGGTCTTTCCCGAAATAAAGATGGGTTCCGTGGGCCTCGTCAGCCAGAACCTTCATCCCATGGGCATGAGCCACCCGGACAATGGAGCGGATGTCAGAGCATATCCCGTAATAAGTGGGGTTGTTGACGAATACAGCCACCGCATCAGGATTGTCCTCAATGGCCTTTTCCACCTGGCTGATTTCCATTCCCAGGGAAATGCCCAGCATGCTGTTGACTTCCGGATTTACATAAACCGGAACCGCACCGCATAAGACCAGGGCATTGATGGCGCTCTTATGGACATTTCTGGGGAGTATGATCTTATCCCCTGCCTTGCAGACCGATAAAATCATGCTCTGGACCGCCGACGTGGTTCCTCCCACCATCAAAAATGCATCCGCCGCCCCAAATGCCTGGGCCGCTAACTGCTCCGCATCCCTGATGACGGAAACCGGGTGGCATAAATTGTCAAGGGGCTTCATGGAGTTCACATCAAGGCCCACACACCGTTCCCCTAAAAGCTGGGCCAGCTCCGGATTTCCTCTCCCCCGCTTGTGGCCCGGCACGTCAAATGGAACCACTCTCTTTTTCCGGAATATTTCAAGAGCCTCATAAATGGGCGCCCTCTTTTGGTCTTCTCTGTTCATATGGCCTTCTATTTCTCCTTATCCTGAGATTATTTCTTCCGTTTTTCCAATCAAAAAGGCAGGTGACTTCACATCACCTGCCTGTAATTTCATGAATTGAATAACCATAAGGGCACTTTTCCCCTATTCTTCATGACAATTATCGTTTCCGTCTACATAGCAAATATATCGTCCCTGCTATTATTGATCGTTTCACAAGATGATGTGCAATCGCACTGATTATTAAGTAATCAACTTATAAAATTTGAGCTTCTAACTCAATCAATAATGTGGTTTCCCACGCTCGGCAGCCGACCCGCCTGTCCGTCTGGGCTTAACTTCTAACGAAGTGGTCGATATTTGCATGAAAACGATAATGTCTCTTCATACTGGGGTAAAGAATAACACAATCTGCTGATCCGTGTCAACAGATTTTTTATAAAAAACAATTTTTTTAGCTTTATTCCGGTTTTTCAGCCCCGCCATTGTCCTGCAGGAGGGCGTAAAATTCCTCCAGCACCAGGTCATTTTCCACCAGGAACTTGGCAACTGTTTTTCCTACGTACCGGAAGTGCTCCGGTTCATAGCGGATTCCCGTAATATGTTCCTTATCCTCCGGGTAACGGGCAATAAATCCGAAGCGGTAGCTGTTCTCAGCCAGCCACGCCGTCTCCTCCCTGTTCTCGTCCAGATAAAAGTAAGCCTTAGGGGCAATATCCACTACCAGACCGGTCTGATGCTCACTGGTTCCCGGCAGGGCAACCCTGGCCTTGCTTTCATAAAAGGCCTGCTGATAGTCCAGCCCTTCCTCCTGAAGCCGTCTTAAGCACTCATTAAAAAGAGACTGCTGTCTCTTTAAATCCCGGTGGGCCGAATATATCCCAAGGTGGTATCCCTCTGCTTCAGCCGCAGACAGCATATCCTCAAGGTCCCCGGCAATCCTCTCATCCACACTTTGGCCCGGCTGCACTTCCACTAAGTCCACTTGAAAGCTGGGGCTTAAGGGATGGGTGTCATTGACCAGGATCAGCTCCCAGGAACTGGCATCCACCAGGATCTCTCCATATTGGCTGGAGGAGACTTGAACCGGCTCCGGTTCGGGAATGGGTTTGCTGTTTTTAACCTCATCAGCCTGAGTCCGAAGCTCTTTATTTTCATTATAAAGCCTGTACCGTTCCTTGGCCAGCCTGTTGTTTTCTGCCTTAAAAAATACAGCCAGACCGGTGGGAATCAGGATGAGCAATGCAATGGTTGTAAGTATTAAATGACGGAAAAACCGTACACTTCCAAAGTAAGGTTTGCGCCTGCTGTTTTTTCTCTTGTTCATAGTCTTCTCTATCAATCGTAGGTAGTCATCATTCCCTTGATCTTGGCTCCCTGTGTAATAGCAAATGCTTTGGCATAAACCTTACCGATTACAATCGCACTTCCTCCAAAATGAATGGTATCTTCTGCTTTGACATCGCCTTCGCTGACGCCCTCACTGAATACATTGGCAGCCGTAATATCTCCCTTGATTCTTCCGTTGACGCCTAAGTCAGTCCGCTTATCAACGGTCACATTTCCGTTGACCTCGCCTTCCACTCTCACGTTGACGCCGGAAACATCTCCGGTCACACGGCCCATGATCAAAACATCGCCTCTGCTGGCAACGCTTCCGGTTACCTGGCCGTAAATATTCAAATCCGACTGGGTGACGATATCACCGTTGACAGTCATGTCCTCTGTAATCACAGCCACCTTGGAAGATATCTGGTTTACAGGCTCCATGGACAGTGTCTTTGTCTCCACAGTATAGGAGGACACCTTGCTGGTCTCCGCGGTCATGCGGACCGGTGCCTGTCCCGCAGAGGGGTTCTGGATGCCGGAAGGATTAAAAAATGAGCTCTGGTCCGGGCTCAAAACCTCTTCACTGTTTGGGGCTTCCTGTACGGCTGCCCTCGGTTCCTCTTTATAGTCCGGAATATCGGTCTCATCCCCTGTTCCTGAGGAATAACCCAGCAATTCGTTGACAGCCTTCTTGAAATTGCTCTCTTGTTTTTTAATCATACGGCCTCCTTTGTACCAATTCCTATATAACAACGCTATATATTCTTATTTTTATACATACTAGCTATTATAATAAAATTTCAGGTTAAAAACAAGTAGTATAGGATAAAATTGTTAAGGAACTTTTAATAAAAAAATAATTCTTGCAACAGAACAGCCGCCCAAAAAGCGGCGGCTGCCCATTTTTTTCCAGTTAATTCCTTTTGCTGCACATTTGCAGCCTATGCTGGTATTTCTCTTTGGTGGCAAGGCCCCCCCGGATATGGCGTTCTGACTTGTTGATGTCAAGAATCACTCTGGCTCTTGCTGCCAGGGAGGGATTGATATGCTCCAGGCGGTCTGTTACATCTTTATGTACCGTGGATTTGGATATCCCAAATTTTTTTGCCGTCTGCCTCACGGTCGCATGGTAGTCTATGATGTAATTGGCGATCGCAACCGCCCGCTCTTCAATATATTCCTTCAAGAAAATCCCCCTGCTAGGACGTTTTTACCATCATATGCAAAGGACTTTTAAGTTAGTACCAAATCGGGCCACATTGATGTTTCAGAGTATAACAAATTTCCATTGACGCAGGACTCAATAACATCTATAATTTAATGAGATATTATGCATATACTTCCAATTATGATAAAATAAGGAATATACCGAATAGAAGGAAAAAAAGACTGGACTCCAGTCTTTGAGGTGAAAAAAGTTGATTTATCTTCCTATTGAAAAGTTAGTGGAAGGCATGGAACTGGCCCGAAACATTCAAGGGCCAAACCCCATGCTTCCCTTTGCAGTAGCCGGGTGTAAATTAAACGAACGAATTATTGTCCGGATGCAAAGCGTTGGGGTTCAGGGGGCTTATATCAATACAGAACTGGCAGAGGGAATTGAGCCGGAGGATTTTGTCGAGCCGGAATTAAAGGCAAAGATGCTCACGAGCATCCGCAAAGCCTTTGACGAAAGCCTGAAAAAAATGACCTTTCAATCCAGCAGACAGATCTACCAGGAAATTACCAGTGTAGCTGAAACTGTTGTTATGAATATTTTGAGCAAGGACAAATATCTTTTTCAGATGATCGACATCAGAGATTACGACGGATACACCTATTCTCACAGCCTTTATGTGGGCATTTTAAGCGTGCTGCTGGGCCGCTACATCGGGCTTCCCCTCAATCGCTTAAATGACCTGGCTCTCTGCGGCCTTCTTCACGATATCGGAAAAACCGATATCCCCATTGAAATAACCAATAAAAACGGTCCTTTGACCGACGAAGAATTTGAAGTCATGAAGCAGCACCCCAGCATCTCTTATGAAAAACTGGGACAGAACACCATTATTTCCCAGGCAGTGCTGCAGGGAATCCGTACCCACCATGAAAAATTTAACGGAACCGGATACCCCTTAGGCCTTGTGGGAGAGGACATCCCTCTTTACGGGCGCATCTTAGCCATTGCAGATGTCTATGACGCCTTGAATTCTACAAGACCCTACCGGAAGGCCTGGTCTCCAAGAAAGATCTTTGATTATTTAAGCAGTTGTGCTGACACCCATTTTGACCCGGATCTTCTCACCGCTTTCCTGCAGTGCGTTGCCGCCTATCCAGTGGGTACCGTGGTACACTTAAGCGACGGAAGCACTGCTATTGTCAGGGACAATACGCCGGGATTTGCCCTGCGCCCTACCATCCGTATTATCGCACCTCCCTCAAAGGCCGGAACAGACTTGGATCTTTCCTGCGAGGCGTTAAATGTCACCATTCTTGACACTGAAATATAGTTCAAAAAAAGAAACGGACCCTTCCTGATTTCCCAGGGAAGCTGGTCCATTTCTTGATTTTCTCAACTCCAGGGATAGTCCTGGTCTAAAATATACGATAAAAGGGCTTCACATCCTTCATAAACATCGTCATAAGTGCGGTCAAAATCTCCCGTGTACCACGGGTCTGCAATGTCTCTCGGATTGGAAGAAAAGTCCAGAAGCCGTTTCACCTTCCCTTTGGTATCTTCCCCCACGATCTTAAGCATATTCCCTACATTTCTCTTATCCATGCCAATCAGATAGTCGTACTTGTCGTAATCCTTCCGGGATACCTGCACCGCATATTTCCCCTCAGTGGAAATCCCGTACTGCTTCAGCTTTTCCCTGGTCCCCCTGTGAACCGGATTTCCCAGTTCTTCTGTGCTGGTTGCCGCTGACGCCACATAAAAACAGTCTTTTAAACGCTCTTTTTCTATCATGTCCTTCATGACAAACTCCGCCATAGGAGATCTGCATATATTTCCATGGCAGACCATCAAAATGCGGATAACACCCCGTTCTTTCTCCATAATCAATGCTCCTTATCTGTCCCTGCTGCTGCACTTTGCATGATTCTTCTTTTAATTTACCTTCTCATTCCCCAGATTGCAATACTGAAATTAAATTTTTTAAAAAATTTACAATAAAAAAGCGCAAACCCAAACATGGATTCACGCGTTAAAATTCAAGATTATGTAAAATTAATTACATATACCCTCAAAACCACACATTGTTACATATCTATTCATCCGTTCTTACTTCCTCTTACCTAAACCAACCTGGTTAAGCCCTCGACCTA